>CAVYWH010000005.1:0-380472 GCA_963772085.1 Ilumatobacteraceae bacterium | reverse complement strand
GACACCGCGTTGAAGATTCCGGCATCGGCGGCGAACACGGCTACGTCGGCTTGGTCCTGGCTCAGCATCAGCAGCACATCGGCAGGCAGGGTGTTGAAGATCTCGACATCGATGTTCTCCTTCTCGAACTCGCCCAACGTGTCGGCCAGCAGCAGCGGCGCGAACACCTCGACGTTGGCGGCGATGCCGACCTTCAGCGCCGCGCGCTGGTCGAGCGGTTGGGGCGAGAAGATCCTCAGCGGACTCGGTGGTGGACGGTTCAGTGGTTTCGACGTTCGCCGTACCGGGCGTCGTGGCAGGCTCGGCATCCGTGACCTCCGGTGCCGGTTCGGTCACCGGCGCTGAAGCGGCAGAGTCGGTCGCGGCGGACGTAGACGTCGTGTCGTCGTCACTGCCGCAGGCGGTCACCGTCGCCACGAGCGCAAACGTTGCGGCGGCGGTGAGCAGTTTGGATCGGTGGCGCATCGTTGGAACTCCCTGAGATCGAAGACGACCCTCCGACAGTGGGGGGTCACGCCGGGTCGCGGACATGACACCCCGCCACGCCGTACAGGAGTGGAAGCGAGTGCCGCTCCCACCAACCAAGCGCATGCTCGGGTTAATGTACATATCTTTGCGTTGATTGTCAACGTGTGCGGTGAGGTCGTCGAATCAGCGGAAGGCGGGGATGACTTCCGGCCGAAGAGCTCCAGCGCTGACCGTTCGGCGGCGTAGTTGCGGGCATGGCCGGAGCCCGGGCCATCGCCGATGTTCATCAGCGACAGGTACTCGCAACCCAGAAGCGTTTCGCAGCGGCGCAGTTCCTCGATGCAGTCGTCAGGGGTCCCGGCGATCGCGCAGCCAACGCTGCGGCCTCGAACGAACCGGCCCTCGCCGCTGGGAAGTCCGGGAGCGACGCTCCATTGGAGCGGTAGTACTCGATGAGTGGCTCGTTGCGTTGGAGCCACGCGGCGCGGGCCGTGAATCGGTCGTGGCTGACGACGACATCCCGTTCGAGGCAGATCGTCGAGGCGCGGCCGCTGTCGGCTGCCGCCTGCCGGTACGCCGTCGCTCGCTCCGTGAGCGTGTCGATCGTCTGCAGGTACGGCGCTGATCCACCCGTCGGCGATCCGGCCGGCGTGTTCGACCGGCTTCTGCTCGAGGGCACCGATCCAGATCGGAGGGGGTGCGACCGGTTTGGGAACGACGGCGACGTCGTCGATCGTGAAGTGTCGACCGGCGAAGGACATCCGCTCGTCACGCCACGCCCGCTGCAGAATGTCGATCGACTCGACCATCCGCGAGACCCGCTTTTCGAACGGCACCCCGACCGCCGCCGCTTCGTACTCCCGATACCCGGTGCCAACGCCGAGCACGACCCGACCGTTCGACATGAGGTCGAGCGAGGCGACCGACTCGGCGACGTCGAGCGGATGGTAGAGCGGCAGAACGAAGATCGTGGTGATCAGCTCGAGTCTCGTCGTCCGGGCGGCAATGGCGGACATGAGCACGAAGGGCGCCGACAGGTACGGCCGGTCGACGCTGAACCGATGGTGGGTGAACGTGCAGAAGTCGAAGCCCAGTTCCTCGGCGCGTTGGCAGTACTCGAAGATGCGTTCGTAAGGATCGCCGTCGTCGTCGAAATCTGACTCGCGGGGCACCATGAAGCCGAACTTCATCAGCCGACGCTCCGGGAACGTTCCCAGCGGCCGATCATGTCGCGCGTCGACGCGCCAGAAGTCCGCTGTCGATCACGATGGTCTGGCCGGTGATGCAGCGGGCCTCGTCGGTCGCCAGCCAAGCGACCAGGTTGGCGACGTCCTCGGGCTCGGCGGCCCATGGCAGAGCTCGTTCCGCGGCGAACTCCGCGAGGGCGTCCTCCGACAGCACGGCGCGGGCGGTCTCGCTGAGCACGAGCCCGGGAGCGACGCTGTTGCATCTGATGCCATCGGGTCCGTACATGCTCGCGACGTAGCGTGTGATCGCGGTCACGGCCGCCTTCGAGGCCCCATACGCCGCATGATCGTCGCCGCCGTGGAACGCGGCCACAGACGCCGTGTTGGTGATCGAGCCGCCGCCGCTGTCGCGGATCAACCCGACGGCGTGCTTGCACCCGAGCAGGACGCCCGTCGTGTTGACGGCGATCGTCCGATTCCACACCGAGAGCTCGAGGTCCTCGATCGCGAGGTCACGCTGGTACACGTCGGCGCCCAAGGCGGCAGCGTTGTTGTGCAGCACGTCGAGCCGCCCGAAGTCACGCCGCGTCCGCTCCATGAGTGCACGGATGTCGTCCTCGCTGGAGACGTCGGCGACGGCAAGTTCAGCACTCCCGCCGTATTCGCCGATGTGGTCCACCACCGCCCTCGCCGCATGTTCGTCGAGATCGACGGCAAGGACTTGGGCACCCTCCTCAGCGAGCCGCGTCGCCGTAGCCCGGCCGACCCCGGAACCGGCGCCGGTGACGATGGCGACACGGCCACTGAATCGGCCGCTCGTCATCGACGATTCCGGTCGGTCGCGGCGACAGCACATGGCGTGGCAGAGGCCGTGGTGTTCGGTGTTGTTCCCATGAGGATCGACGTTAAGCGAGAAGTATGGCTCAAACAAGCGAGCGCTTGGTTTTACCTGCACCAGGGGCTTGGTAACTTGCCTCGAGCACTGAAGAGGGAACGATGACCAGCAGCGACCGTAGAGCCGAGATCCTCGAGGTCGCGAAGAAGATGTTCGCCGATCGCGGCGTGAAGAACACCACGGTCCGCCAGATCGGTACCGAGGCGGGAATCCTGTCCGGAAGTCTGTACCACCACTTCGATTCGAAACTAGACATGGTCGATGAAATCCTCCGGTCGTTCTGCGACGAGGTGCTCGAGCGGTACCGTGCCATCGGTTCATCCGGTGAAGCCGGCGTGGAGCGCCTCCAGACGATGGTCCACTACGCGGTGTCGCTGATCGAGGATCACCGGGCCGCACTGGTGATGATCCAGGCGGACTCGGACGAGCTGATCGACCTGCCCCGCTTCGGCTACCTGGTCGAGTTCAACGCCGAGGTGGAAAGGCACTGGCTCGATGCGCTCGGAGACGGCATCGCGGACGGCACGATCCGCGACTCGATCGAGCCTGCCATGACATACCGGTTCGTCCGCGACGCCATCCTCGGCATCATCTCGTGGTACGTCCCGGCGAAGGGCAAGAACCTGGGTGCTGTGGCTGAGGATCTGACGACGCTGTTCCTCGGGGGCGTCACTGCCTCATAGGCGCCCGGACGCCGACTTGCATCTATGGCGCGTTTCGTGCAAGCTGGCAAGACCAAGCGAGCGCTTGGTTGTTGACCAGAGAGAAGGTATCCGTATGCATGTTGGCTACGCCGTGTCGTTCCAGAACCCGGCCGAGCGCACGTCCGACGCCGACGTCTACGCAGCCGAGATCGCATTGATCGACGTCGCCGTCGAGTCGGGCTTCGACTCGATCTGGGTCGTCGAGCACCACTTCACCGACTACTTCCTCTCGCCCGACCCGGTCCAGTTCCTCACGTGGTGCGCCGCGCGATACCCGAACGTCCGTCTCGGCACCGGGGTCATCGTGCTCCCGTGGCACGATCCCGTGCGGTGTGCCGAGCAGATCACGCTGCTCGACAACCTCTCCACGGGCGCATGATCCTCGGGATCGGTCGGGGGCTGGGCACGGTCGAGTACGAGGGTTTCCGTGTCGACATGAACACCTCGCGCGAGCGGTTCGTGGAGTACGCCGAGTTGATCCTCGACGGACTCGAGACCGGAGTGGTGGAAGCCGACGGCGAGTTCATCACCCAGCCCCGGCGTGAGATCCGGCCCCGTCCGACACACTCGTTCCGAGGACGCGCCTATGCCGCGTCGATGTCGCCCGAAGCGATGCCGATCATGGCGCAGCTCGGTGTCGGTGTGCTCGTGGTCCCACAGAAGGACTGGGCGATCGTCGGTGAGGACCTCGACACCTACCGCGCCGCCTGGACCGCGTGTCACGGCGCCGACGTTCCGGCACCGGCCCCCCTCTGTGCCGGCAACATCGTGGTGCACGCCGACGCCGCCACCGTGCCGAGGAGCTCGCCCACCGATACATCGGGGGCTACTACCACTCGGTGATCGAGCACTACGGGTTCAACGAGAACGCCCATGCGGGGCGTCCGTGGCTACGAGTTCTACGCCGGCATCGGCAAGCACGTCGCCCGCCAGGGCATGGACGGTGCCGCCGCCGACTACGTGAACCTCATGCCGTGGGGAACGCCGGACCAGGTGCTCGAGAAGTTGTCGAGCCTGCGTGATCTGGTGGGCATGGCGGCATTCAATCCGTCGTTCAACTTCGCCGATATGCCATCCGACGTCGCCCATGACAGCCTCACGTTGTTCGCGAACGAGGTCCTTCCCGTCCTCCGGGAATGGCAGACCGAGGAACTCGCCCCGGTGGTACCGAGGGAGTCGTTCGCGGTCGCACCGTGAGCGTGTCCGGCCGACACTCGATCGATCGCGCCATTGCCCTCAGCGCTCCCGAGACGAAGGTCGCCTGCGCCTGGACCGCCGACGACGTGATCCTCTATCAACTCGGGCTCGGCGCGGGCGCGGGCCCGACGATGCGCGGGAGGTGCGCTACGTCCACGAGGAGACGCTGCTCACGTTGCCAACGTTCGTGTCGGTGCCGGCGTCGACCGCCTCGACTCGTGTGCTCGAGGGGCCCGGACTCGATCTCGACCTTCGCCGGGTCCTCCATGTCGAGCAGCACCTCGAGCTGTTCGGCCATGTGCCGGCCGCGGCCGAGGCCACCAACACGGCGGTCGTCGAGTCGATCGCCGCGCATCGACGTGGTACGTCGCTCGCCGTCGCGGTGGAGACCCGCGTCGACGGAGAGGTGCTGCTGGCACGGAACACCTTCCGCCTCCTCGTGCTGCACCCGACGGGGGCGGCGGTTGTACCGACGATCCGCGACCGTCCGACGACGCCGCCGGCGGCCACCGTCGACCACGTCATGGTGGTGCCGACGCTTCCGCAACAGGCGCGATATTCCGACTGTCCAGCGATCGCACCGCAGCCCACATCGACCCGGCGACCGCACGGGCGATGGGGCTCGATCGGCCGACGCTGCAGGGTCTGTGCACGTGGGGGCTGGTCGCCAAGGCCGTGGTCGACGGGTGTCTGTGCGGCGACGTCGACGCGATCCGGGACTACCGCGCCACCTTCACCGGAATCGTGTTCCCCGGTGAGACGCTCGAAGTGCGTGTGTCCACGGTGGCACAGGCCGGGACGACCACGATCAGTGCCGACGTCATCGTGGTCGAACGCGATGCGCCCGCGATGTCTGCGACCGTGCGCGCGAACGGGTGAGTTCGCACCGACACTCGATCTCACGCCCGTCGCGACTAACATGCAAAAGATAGAGATGTTCGGAGGGGGACATGGGCCGCGACACGACAGACGACCACGGGGACGACGTCGAGGAGGTGCTGCACGAGGTGGTCGATGGCGTCAGCCGGATCACGTTGAACCGACCGCATCGCCGCAACGCCATCACCCGCGTCCAACGCCTGCGGATCATCGAACTCCTCGACGATGCGTCGCAGCCGGCTGGACATCCGCGTGGTGGTGCTCACCGGGAGCGGCGGGTCGTTCTGCACCGGCGCCGATCTCGGTGCGGTGCTCGGCGGGCCGAGCGTCCGGTTGGCGCCCCCGATCGGGTCGTCGGCGAAGTGGCGACGGGGATGCGGCTGAACGCCCATCGACTGATCGGTGCGATCATGGATTGCGAGAAGCCCGTGATCGCCGCCGTGAACGGGGTCGCGGCCGGCATGGGCGTGCACATGGCGCTGGCGTGCGATCTGGTGATCGCGAGCGAGAGCACGGTGTTCCACGAGATCTTCGTGCGCCGCGGTGTGGTGCCCGATTCGGGTGGGCCGTACCTCCTCGGTCGCCTGATCGGCCCGCAGAAGGCGAAGGAACTCTTGTTCTTCGGCAAGTCCATCGGTGCCGTCGACGCCGAGCGCCTCGGCCTCGTCAACCGGGTGGTCGCCGACGACGCGTTCGACGAAGCCGTCGTCGCCTGGGCGACGGAACTGGCGGCGGCTCCGACGCGGACGATCGCGCTCTGCAAGTCGCTCGTGAACCGCTCGCTCGACCTCGGACGGGACGATTCACTCGCGTCGAAGCGCTCGCGCAGGACATGAACATGGCGACCGTCGATGCGGCGGAGGGCGTCAACGCATTCCTCGAGAAGCGGTCTCCCGGTTTCGTCGGATGGTGACGCCGTCGGCAGGGCACGCGGGGCCGGAGGAATGGACGTTCGCTCCCGTCTTCGAGGGCATCGCCGCGTGGATCGGTGACCGTCCGGCCTTCGTCGAGGCGGACGGTTCGACCGTCACCTGGACCCGCTTCATGCACGGGGCGCGATCGATGGCCGCGACGCTCGTCGACCAGGGTCTGTCCCGTCCCGACGCGGTCGCCGTGTTCATGCGCAACTCCTCGATCTTCCTCGAGACGTACGTGGCGTCGTTCATCGCCGGCCTGGTGCCCGTCAACGTCAATTACCGCTACGGCGCCGACGAGACGAAGTACCTGATCGGCGATTCGGGCGCTCGTGCCGTCGTCTACCACGCAGCGTTCCGGAACGTGATCGACGCGGTCCGGCAAGAGACGCCCGAGGTGGCGATCTGGATCGAGGTGCCCGACGGGACCGGGGAGACCCTCCCGCATGGGCGACCGACCACCGACGCGTCGTGGCGACGTCGCTCGCAGCGACGCAGTTTGCGAGGCTGGCACCGGCCGAGCCGCGGGGCGATGATCCGATCCTGCTCTACACCGGGGGCACGACTGGGCTCCCGAAGGGGGTGATCTGGCGTCAGCACGACCTCTTCACGAACCTGCTCGCGAACGGCAACGCCCTACGCGACCTGCCGGCACCGACCTCGCTGAAGCACCTCGTGGCATC
Source organism: Ilumatobacteraceae bacterium (assembly GCA_963772085.1). Classification (GTDB taxonomy): domain Bacteria; phylum Actinomycetota; class Acidimicrobiia; order Acidimicrobiales; family Ilumatobacteraceae; genus Sva-07. The sequence goes on along the minus strand of CAVYWH010000005.1, from coordinate 373,545 downwards.
TGCGACATCGCGGCCGGGGCCCATCGACCTCGCGGCGTGTCCATCCATGCACGCGACTGGACTCTTCAACCAGTTGATGACCCTGGCAGCGGGAGGAACCTGCGTCGTCGCGCCCGGTGCCGCCTTCGATGCCGACGTGGTGCTGGCAACGGCGGCACGCCACGGAGTCACGCTGCTCGTCATCGTGGGCGACTCGATGGCCCGGCCGATCGCCGACGCACTCGATGCGAACGGTGACCGTCTCGACCTTGGGCGCCTCGTGGCGATCGTGTCGTCGGGAGCGACGTTCAGTCGACCGGTCAAGGAGCGCCTGCTCGAACACCTCCCGGACATATCGATCGTCGATGCATTCGGATCGTCGGAGGCGTCGGGGATCGGCATCAACGTCTCGCGTCGCGGCGATGTGCGCGACACGGCCGACTTCGCACTCGGCCCGCGGGCCCGTCTGCTCACCGACGACGGCCGGTTTCTCGCGGACGGCGAGGTCGGTGAAGGCCTCGTCGTGCTGCGTGGCACGCTCCCGGTGGGGTATCACAACGATCCGGGCAAGACGGCACGGACCTTCCGCATGATCGACGGCGAGCGGTACGCCGTGCCTGGCGATCACGCTCGGGTCGCCGCCGACGGCACCCTGCACCTGCTCGGTCGGGGCTCGTCGTGCATCAATTCCGGGGGCGAGAAGATCTACCCCGAGGAGGTCGACGAGGTCGTGCGCCGTCATCCGGCCGTGGACGACGCGGCGTGCATCGGCGTGCCAGACGACCGGTTCGGCGAGGCCGTCGCCGCCGTCGTGGCGTTGCGGCCCGGCATGACGCTCGACCTCGAGGCGTTGCGGGATCACGTGAAGTCCGCGCTCGCCGGGTACAAGGCGCCCCGTCGTCTCGTCGTCGTGGACGAGGTCGTGCGCAGTCCGTCGGGAAAGCTCGACCATCGGTGGCTGCGCGCCACCGCAACACGCTGAGCCGGGTCAGCGAGGTTCGCGAAGGCAACCCGAGCACCCGCTCGGCGACGATGTTGCGTTGGATCTCGCTCGTCCCACCGAAGATGGTTCCGGCGAGCGCGAACAGGAAGGCGCTCTGCACGGCACCGGCCGGGTAGTCGTGCACGACCGCCCGGTGACCGAGCCCGACCCCGACGGCGGGCTCGCCGCCGCCGGACAGGATCTGGCCGTCCGCGCCCATCAGGTCGATCGCCAGGTTGGTGAGTCGTTGCTGCGCCTCGGTCCATCCGATCTTGGTGCCGGCCTCGAGCGCCGCCGTCGATCCCTGGTGCTCCGGATGCAGCACGCTCGTCAACACGCGAAGGCCGCCGATCCGCATGAGTTCGATCTCGGTGTGGGCGCGGGCGAGCGCTTGGCGGACGAGGGGGGCACTCGGGAGGCCGGCGTTCGCCGGCCCGGGCGATCATCGCCTCGAGGTCACGGGCGTAACGTTGCCAGCTGGACGTCGCCGAGGTCCCACGTTCGAATCCGAGTGTCGACATGGCGACGCGCCACCCTTCGCCCTGCGGTCCGACGGTGTTGTCGATCGGGCAGACCGCTCCGTCGAAGAACACCTCGGCGAATCCGGCGGTCCCGTCGGGTTGCACGATCGTGCGGACCTCCACACCCGGTTGGTCCATCGGCATCAGGATGTACGAGATGCCGTGGTGGCGTGACGAGTCGGGTTCACTGCGCACGAGCATGAAGCAGTAGTCGGAATCCTGGGCTTGGCTCGTCCAGATCTTGTGCCCATCGACGCGCCAGTCGGAGCCGTCGCGGACGGCTGACGTGCGCAGCGACGCCAGATCCGAACCCGAGCCGGGTTCCGAGAACCCTTGGCACCAGATCTCCTCGCCACGTGCGATGGGTGGCAGGAAGCGCTCCTTCTGTTCGGGCGTTCCCCAGTGCAGGATCGTGGGTCCGAGCAGGATCTCACCACCGGCGGGAGGCTGGATCGGAACGCCGCTGTTCGCCAGTTCCTCGGCGAGCACGATCGCTTCGAGTTGGGTCAGTCCGCGCCCGCCGTACTCCTTCGGCCAGGTGGGCGTCGCCCAGCCCGTCGTGTGGATGTGCGCGTTCCAGTCGTCGCAGAAGCGCGCCCAGGCATCGCCGGTGGGGCGGTCTCCCTCGAACCAGCCGGCGGGAAGGTCGGCGCGCAGCCAGTCCTTGACGACGGACCGGAAGTCCTCGGCCTCGGGTGGGTAGGTCAGGTCCATCGGCGTGGCTCCATTCGGGATGTCGTACACGGAACGTGCGAGAAAGGTGACGATCCAGTCATCGGTCGAACACCCCGGCGAGTCGGCGTAGGTCGCCCAGCGGGTCGGCACTGCCGGACTGGACGGTCAAGGCCACGTCGGTGGCGCCGGCGTCGAGGTGGGCAACGATCTGCTCGATGCAGTGCTCGGGTGGACCGTGGACGATGAGCTGGTCGACGAGTTCGTCGCCGACGGCGTCAAGTGCGGCACGACGGTTCCCCGCTGCCCACTCCTCCCACATCGGTTCGAGCAACTTCTCGTTGCCGAGCCAGCGATGGAAGTCGGCGTAGGCCGGAACGTTGAGGTACGAGGTGATCAGCGGACGAGCGCGCCGGCGAACGAGTTCCGCGTCGGTCGTCGGCGCGACCGTCACCCAAACGACAAGACGGGGAGTCGTTCCGGGCGCCGCGTTCCTCCGCAGTTCGTCTGCGATCTGCGCGGTGTGCGACGGCGCGACCCATGTGGTGATCGCCCCGTCCGCGACGCGAGCCGCGAGGGACAGCATCCGGGGGCGGAGGGCGGCGAGCAGGATCGACGGGGGCACTGCCGGTGGACGGGCGAGTTGGAAGCCGGTGACGTCGAAGGTCTCGTAGGTCCTCGACACCCGTTGTCCGCTGAGCGCGGTCCGCAGAAAGTCGAGTACGTCAGCGGTGCGCTGGTACGGCTGAATGAAATCCAGCGCGTTCCAGTCGCCGACCACGACGGGCGACGACGCTCCGATCCCGATCGTCACGCGATTCGGAGCGAGTTCGGCGAGGCCGGCGGCTGTCGTGGCCAGCACCCCGGGACCACGTGTGAACGCCGGAAGGATGCTCGTACCGATGTGCATCCGCGGCTCCCACGCCGCGGTCGCGGCGAGCGGGACCACGGCATCGAGACCATTGGCTTCACCAGCCCAGACGTGACGGACACCGAGGTCGGCCAACTCCACGATCGTGGCGCGATGCTCGTGGAGGCGGAGGTCGCCGAATGGAACCGTGACGCCGACGGTCATGGTGGACCGCCCTTGGTCGCGGAGATCAGCGGCGGTAACATCGCTATCATTATAGAGATGGAACGTCTCACCTCGCCAATTGCACACGGTCCTGGGCCGATACGACGGCGTGGCTGGGTCCTTTCGTGAGCGTACGAATGACAGCCGCCGAACGTGAGGCGTTTCTCGACGGAGCGGACACGGGCATCCTGACGACGTTGCGACGCGACGGCAGTCCCGTGTCGTTGCCGATGTGGTTCGTCGTGATCGACGGCGATGTCCACTCCGTACCCGTGCGTCGGCGAGCAAGGCGACACGCATCGAGCACGATCGGCGGGCCGTGCTTCGTCGTCGACACCGGTGCCGCCTGGGTCGACCTCGCCGCGGTGGTCATCAGTGGCACGCTCGAGCATGTCATCGAGGCCGACGCGGCCTTCGTCGAAGAGATGCTGAACGCGAAGTACCGGGACCTTGGCGTGCCCGACGGAGTGCCGACGCGGACGATGCAGCACTACGCGGATCCGTCGGTGTATTACCGGGGTCCCAGACCACCGGGAGCTCACCTGGGACAACTCGAAGCTGGTGGGCCCGCCGGTGCTGTGACGTCAGGTGCGAACGGCCGAGTCGGCGTCATCGGTGCCGTTGTGCTATCGCCGGCCGGGTCGCCGACCTGGGCGACCATCAACCGACGGTCGATCTTCTGCATCGCGGTGACGGGGAATGCGTCGGTGATGCGCAGCGCCTCGGGCAGCTTGAAGTGGGTGAGGTGATGTTCACCGAACCGGCGGAGGTCGTCAAGGGTGAGGACGACGTCTGGGGTCGTCGGAACGACCACGGCGACGCCGATCTCGCCCGATCACGGGTCGGACCGGGGGACGATCACGATCGCTCGGACCGCCGGGTGAGTACTGAGCACCGCTTCGACCTCCTGCGGATACACGTTGTACCCACCGCGGATGTACATCTCCTTGCTTCGACCCGCGAGCCGGAGGCAGCCCTGCTCGTCGATCCTGCCGAGGTCGCCGGTGTGCAACCAGCCGGCGATGATGGTTTCATCAGTGCTCGCCCGGTCGGCCCAGTAGCCGGACATCACCGAAGGACCGCGGACGCAGACCTCGCCGATGTCGCCGGGGGAGATGGACTCGTCGTGCCGTCCGATGCGCAGCTCGAGACCGGGGCGGGGGCGCCCGACGGTGTGATAGCGCTCGGTGTCGGACGCGTCGATGCCGGTCGCGGTTCCCATGCCGCCTGACTCGGTCATCGAGTACCGGGTGGTGTACGGCGCACCGAATCGACGCATGGCCTCGTCGACGAGATCCGGAGTGGACGGGCCGCCTCCCGTCACGATCCGTCGAACTGACGACAGGTCGAAATCGTCGAACTCTGGAACCTGCAGCATCAGCGCGATCTGCGCGGACACGCCGTTGACCGCCGGCATCGCGTAGCGCTCGATGAGGGCGAGGGCGTCCGCCGCCCGCCACCGGTCCATCAGGCACAGCGTCGTGTTCATGGCGAGATACGTGTGAAGCCGGAGCATGAATCCGACGTGAGCGAACTGGGTGCCGGAAAGGATGTGTCCATCGGCCGCCCAGGCATCGCCGAGCTCCGACTCCAGTACGGCACGCAACTGTCGCTCACCGAACGACGCACCCTTGGGAACGCCGGTGGTGCCTGATGTGAAAACGATCGCCACGGTGCGGGCGTCGTCGTGCGGGAGCAGATCGGGAACGTAGCCGTCGACCCGATGGCGAGCCATCACGTCCTCGAGCCGCTCGGCGGGTTCGACGACGATCGCATCCACGCCGGTGGGCAGCTCGCCGGCGATATCGGCCGTGGTGACGGCCGCTCGCGCCCCTGAGATCTCGACGAGCTGGGGCGTGCTCGGTTCGGGTCAACAACGGATTGATGCCGGCCGTGATCGCTCCCAGCTTGGCGAGGGCGAGGTACGCAATCGCATACTCGGGCCCGGAGGCGAGCGACACGGCCACCGGGTCGCCGGCGCCGATCCCGCGATGTGCGAACGACCCGGCCGCTTCGTCCGACAACCGGTCGAGGTCGCGGAACGAAACGTTCCATCCGGCTGGCGTGATGATCGCTGGACGATCGCCGTTGCGATTTGCTGCGGCGCTCGCGATCGTCGCCAGGAAGGTCACGGCGCATCCTCGCAGGATTCGACGGCGGTCAGCGACGCCGCGACGCGGCGCCGATGTTCGTCGGCGGTGCCCCACGACCTGGACAGGGCGACCGCCCGCTTGAGGTACAGGTGGAGGTCGTGCTCGACGGTGTAGCCGATCGCCCCGTGGCACTGCAGGGCCGGCGTCCGGCGACGGGACCGCCGCGTCGGATGCCATCGCCTTGGCCATCGACACGTCGCGGTCCGCGGGTCGGCTCGTCGATGCGCCAGCGACCAGGCGGCCCGGTGGACGGCCGGGCGGGCGAACGACAGCTGCAAGGGCGTGTCGGCGAGCTGGTGCTTGACCGCCTGGAACGAGCCGACCGGCACGCCGAACTGATGACGTTCCCGGACGTAGTCGACGGTCATGTCGAGCATCGCGGCCGCCGAGGCCGAGGAGAATCGCCGCCGTGCCGAACGCCCCGCGGTCGCAGGGCCCGCTCGATCGTCGCGCGATGTCGTCGGTGACCAGCGGCGTGCCGCTGACGGCGTCCACGTGACGGCCCGAGCCGACGGGCCCGGTCGACGCCGTCGACCGGCTCGATCTCCACGTCGTCCCGGGTCGACGAGGTGGAGGGCGCCGGCCGTCGTCGAGCGAGCAGCAGCGTCGGCGTCGGCGGCGCACGGCAATGTACGGCCCGCCGAGGTCGGTGGCGATCGATCGCCCCCGACGCACGTCGGATCCGATGACGGCGGGGCGACGAGCGCGGTCTCGACGAGCGGGTGGGGGAGGGCGGCGCCGGCCGACCTCCTCGAGCACGAGGACGAGCCAGCGTCTCGTCGAGCCCGAGGCCGCCGTCGTCGCTCGGCACGAGCAGCGCAGCGGCACGCCGAGCTCGACGAGGTCGTCCCACGACCTCCGATCGAGTCGAGCGGGCGCGGCCGACTCCCAGGCCGCGCGGACCACGTCGGGGTCCGCACTGCGCCGCCAGCAGCTCGCTCGCGTCGTCGCGGCGAACGCCCGCTGGTCGTCGTCGAACGAGAACCCATGCAGTCACTTCCTGGGCAGGCCGAGCGAGACGCTCGGCGGCGATGTTGCGCTGGATCTCGTTGGTCCCCGCGTAGATCGGCCCGGACAGGGCGAACTGCCAGCCCTTCGACCACGGCCCTCGAGCTCGGCCGTCGGGACCGAGCAGGTCGAGCGCGACGTCGTGCAGCTCGACGTCGAGCTCGGACCACCAGATCTTGTTCAGCGACGACTCGGCGCCGGCCGCGTCGCCGCTCGGCGAGCGCGGTGACCGTCTGCGAGCGTGAACAGCGGTACGCCTCGGCCTGCATCCAGCCGTCGACGAGCGCGATCGATGACGCTCGGGCCGGTCGGCACGTCGGGCCAGCTCGATCAGCCGGTCGGCCGTCGCCGGTGAAGCGGCCGGGCGAGCGCAGCGTCAGCCCGCGCTCGGACCCGGTCGTCGCCATGGCCACCGCCCAGCCCTCGTCGACCTCGCCGAGCACGACGCCCCCGGGGATCGGCGTCGTCGGCGACGAACGCGTCGTCGAAGAACACCTCGGCGAAGCCCTCGTCGCCGTCGAGCCGCCCGAACCCGCGCACGGTGACGCCCGGCAGCGTCGAGGGGGACGAGGAAGTAGGTCAGGCCCGCGGTGGCGCTCGCGCTCGGGGTCGGTGCGGAACAGCCCGAACAGGTGCGTGCAGAACGCGCCCCGCGTCGTCCACGTCTTCTGGCCGTCGAGCCGCCAGCCGCCGTCGACGTCGTCGCGCGCCGCGCGACGCGATGCCGGCGAGGTCGCTGACCCGGCGTTCGGCTCGGACCAGCCCTGGCACCACAGGTCCTCGGCGGCCGCCATGCGCGGGAGGATGTGGTCCTGCTGCGTCGGCGTTGCCGAACTCGAACACCGTCGGCGCGAGCAGGAAGATGCCGTTCTGGGTGACCCGCTGCGGGCGCCGGCGCGGTAGTACTCCTCCTCGAAGATCAGCCACTCCCAGAGCGAGCGCGTCGCGGCCGCCGAGGTCCTCGGGCCAGGAGACGGCCGCCCACCCGCCGCGCGTGGAGCTTGCGCTCCCACTCGAGGTGCTGGGCGAACCCTCGCTCTCGTGTCGCCCGAGTGCAGGGGCGTGTTGCGGGCCCGCCACGCGGCGACGTGCTCGCCGAGCCACGCCCGCGCCTCGGCCCGGAACGCCTGCTGCTCGGTGGTCCAGCGTGAGGTCCACGCTCGCTACGACCGACACGATGACGGAGGAGCCGTGGCCGAACAGGCCCTGGTTGGCGGCTGATGCCGACCCGGGCCCCTCGACCTGGCGGCCGGCCGGCCTCGCCACGGAGCTGCCACGTGATCTCGCACACCTGGGCCAGCGCCTGGGCCGGCACCGCCTCGCCGAAGCACGCCAGGCCGCCCGACGGGTTGACCGGGATGCGGCCGCCGATCGTCGTGTCGCCGCCGTTGCGCAGCAACGCTCGGCCTCGCCCGTCGGCGCAGAAGCCGAGGTTCTCGTACCAGTCGAGCTCGAGCGCGGTGGACAGGTCGTACACCTCGGCGACGGACACGTCCTCGGGGCCGATGCCCGGCCTCCTCGTAGGCGGCCGCGGCCGATCGAGTCGCGGAACGCAGCGTCGGCGGCGGGCCGACCGCGGCGGTCGAGTCGGTGGCGAAGTTGGGCATCTCGATGCACCGTGTTGGGGTAGCGTCGGCGTCACCGTCGAGATCGCCCGCGACCCGCACCGGGCCGGCGCGTCCGTGGCGCCGGGCGTAGTCGGCTGAGCACACGCACGAGCGGCGGCGCCGCCGTCGCTCGTGGCGCAGATGTCGAGCAGCCGCAGCGGGTCGGCGACCACGGCGAGGCGCCGACCTCCTCGACGGTCACGACCTTGCGGTACCGGGCGATGGGGTTGTCGAGCCCGTGCCGGGCGTTCTTCACCTTGACCTGGGCGAAGTCGTCGACGGTGGCTCCGTAGCACGTCCATGCGGCGGCGGGCGTACAGCCCGAAGTACGTCGGGTTGGTCGCCCCGAGCAGGCGGAAGCGCAGCCAGTCGGGATCGTCCCAACGCTCGCCGACGTCGGGGGCGAGGAAGCCCTTGGGCGTGGTGTCGGCGCCGACGACGAGCGCGACGTCGGAGAGCCCGGCGAGGATCCGGGTCGCGCGCCGCGTCGAGCGCCTGTGCGCCCGAGGCGCACGCCGCGTAGGCGGTGGCCACCCGCGCCCCGGACCAGCCGAGGGCCTGGGCGAACGTCGCGCCGGCGACGTAGCCGGGGTAGCCGTTGCGGACGGTCTCGCCGCCGACCACGAAGTCGACGTCGGTCCAGTCGACGCCGGCGTCGGCGAGGGCGGCCCGGGCGGCGGCGACGCCGTACGTGCACGAAGTGTCGCCCCACTTGCCCCACGGGTGCATGCCGACACCGATGATCACGACGTCGTCGCTGCTTCATGGCTGCGCCTCGCTCCGCGGTTGCCAGCGCCAGATGAGGTGGTGGCCGTCCATCGTCGCTGTAGCAGCGCCTCGATCGACGAGGGCTCGACCTCGCATGCCCGACCGTCGAGATCGTCGACGCCGTACCCCTCGACGACCTGGCCGAGGACGACGAGCCTCTTCGGCGAGCTCGACGGCGGCGATGGCGAACGGCACGAACGGGTCGGTCGCCGGGATGTAGGGCGGCGGCGGTTGGTATTGGGCGTCGGTGTAGGACCAGATCGTGCCGCTCCGGTCGCCAGCCGGTGCGGCTCGAATGGCGTACGCTCGCGCACCCCGGGTTGGGGCAGAAGGTCGCATCGTTCGGGGGGGGAACACGACGTCGCCGCACGCGCTGCACCGGCGGCCGAGCAGTGCCGGGCGGTTCGACGTGGAACCACCCGTCGACCGCGGGATCGGTGTGCGTGTGTCGGTGTCGGTCATCTGGCCTTCTCTCGTGGCAGCGAGCGCTCGCCTCGTGCGCTCGCGCTCGATCTCGGTCAACAGGTCGGCGACCGTCGGCAGGTCGTCGATCACGCCGACGACCTGACCGGACGGCAGGATGCCCGCGTCGAGGTCGCCCTCGACGAGCGCGGCGCGGATCAACATCGGGGCGTCGGCGGCGAGCAGCATCTGCATCCAGCGTGCGTCCCTGTGCGCGCCGCATCGCCACGCCTTCGCGGGCAGGTCGCGTCCACTCGTGCCGGTGAAGCGTGCGCAACACGCTGGCGCGCGGCGACACGCCGACTTGCAGCGCGGTGGACACGTCCGGCGGTCGTCAACGCCTCGACGAACTCGCGTGCGGATCACCCGCTGCGGCATGCCGTCGATCGCCGTCGTGACGACCGTGTCGGCCGTCGAGGCATCGAGGTAGCGCTGCTTGACCGCCGTCGGGCACCCGGGATCTCGGCGGTGAGCAGGAACCGCGTGCCCATGGCGACGCCGTCGGCGCGCAGGTGAGCGCGGCGGCGAGACCCGCGGCCGTCGTGGAAGCCGCCGGCAGCGAGCACCGGGATGTCGCGCCGACGGCATCGACGACCTCGGGCAGCAGCACGCTCGTCGGGACACTGGCCGGTGTGCCCACCGCCTTCGGCTCCCTGAGCGATGACCGCGTCGACGCCGAGATCGCGGCATCTTCTCGGCGTGCCGCGCGGGCGCCGACCGTCGGCATCACGAGCAGGCCGGCGTCGTGGACGCCGTCGACCACGGACTGCGACGGCGGGCCGGCGAACGAGATCAGCCGGACGCCCGCGTCGATGACGCGACTCGAGCTGCTCGTTCGAGGTCGGGTTGGTCGGCGCGGAAATTGACGCCGAACGGCGCATCGGTCCGTGTCGCGCAGGTCGCGAGCGCACGAGCGCGAGCTGGCTCGCGGTCCATCGTCGCCGCGGCGAGGATGCCGAACCCGCCGGCGGCCGACGTGGCCGCGGTCAGCGAGACGCCCGACACCCAGCCCATGCCGGTCTGCACGACGGGCAGCCGGACACCCGACGAGTTCGGTGAACCGTGTCGCGAGGACTCGATGGATCGGATGCGACACGGTCACCGCTCGGGGACCTCGGCGATCGCTGGTCGTCGGGATCGATCACGGTGCGGATGAGGCGCAGCTCCTCGTCGGTCGGCCGGCGGTGGGTCTCGACCCGGTCGTCGACGACCAGCTCGAACCCGGTGGCCGCGACGACCTCGTCGACGGTCGACACCGGGGTGGACCGAGCGCACGCGCATCGAGTGATCGGGCGTCTCGAAGTCGAACACGGCGAGGTCGCGTGACGACCCTGCGGACCTCGACGAAGCGGGCCGCCGTCGGCGCCGAGTGCCGCGGCCCGGTCCCATCCGATGCCGGAGACGGTGTCGACCGCTCGACGAACACCTTGGCGCGTGCTTCGGGCACCCAGTAGCTCGTGGTGTCGTTGATCGTGTTGCCCGGCGCGCCCCGGTAGCCGAGCAGCTGCGCCTTCGGCTGCTGGTGTCGCCGATGGCGGCGATGTTCTGGTTGCCGAAGCGGTCGACCTGGGTGGCGCCCATCATCACGTGACGGCGGCCCGACCAGACCCAGTCGAACATCGATCGGTACGGGTTCCAGTACTCGACCACCCGGCCGTCGGCGCGCGGGCGTAGCCTCGTCGTTGGCGATCAGCGCCGCCTCGCCGTCGGTCATCATCAGATCGGGCTCGAACGTCGCCCGGGCGAGCCGCCCGCCGATCATCGGGATCGTCCCGATCGGGTTGGCCAGGATCTCGCCGTCGCCCCGGAACACTCGGCGACCGCGACGACGCAGATCTCGGCGCGGGTGGCGCGTCATCGGTCGCCTCCTCGCCGACCCGCTCGGTATTCGGCCTCGGTCGACGTCGATCCAGGCCGCCCGGAACTCCGGCCCAGGCTCCGGGTCGACCCGGCGCTCTGCGGCGTACTCGCGCTGGAACTCCTCGTCGCGGCCGTAGTCGGGATCGCACGAGGTGAAGTGCGCGCCGAGCGGGTGCCTCGACGACGCCGTCGACGGCATCCGCGGGATGCGGAGCTGGTGGACGCAGCCGTCGACCGAGCAGTGTCGTCGGTTGGCACGATCCGCTCGGTCGACACGAAGCGCTTGCCGGTCGGCGCGGCCGCGAGCATCATGTCGTCCCAGAACAGGTCGGGCCCGAGGAACTTGCGTTGCCCCGCCGGTCGGCGCGATTGAGGTGGCAGACGGCCGGCGTCGAGCTCGAACGCCGGCGCGGCGACGAATTCCTCCTGGTCGTCGTACGGCGAGGTCACGGTGCGCAGACGGGCGTTGTCCCGGAAGAGGTCGCTGCCGAGCCCGGCGCGCGCCGGCAGGAACGGCACCCGCCACGCCGCGGCCTGCAGCCCGAGGTGGAACAGCCCCTCGTCGTACGGCTCGTCGCTCGATGGCCCCGGTCTGACGGGCCGTGCGGAAGTGGGGGTCCAGTGGCGATCGAGTCGAGCGACGCAGAACGCGTAGACGGCCCGGCGCACCTTGCCGGCGGCGCAGAGCAGCCCGAGATCCGGGCCGCCCCAGCTGACGATCGTGAGGTCGGTCGAGGTCGCTGCGCAGGATCGCTCGCACGATGCGCCATCGGCTTGCGGCGCGATGCCCCAGCCGCCGATGCGCGATCGTCATCCCCGATCTCAACTCGGCAACGACGTCGTCGAGGTCGGCGCGCTTGTCGGCGGTCATCGGCTGACGTCCGTCGGCCGACCGTCCACGAAGGCGCTGCGGTGCTCGTCGGCCACGCCCGACAGGTTGAGCTCGAACGTGAAGCCCTGCTCGTAGCGGTAGCTGCGGTTGCACGTCCCAGAGGTCGATCCCGTTGAGCGACTGTTTCGCCGCCCGGATGACGGCCGGCGACTTCGTCGGCGATCTGGCCGCCGACCTCGAGTGCTGCGGTCGCGCGAGCTCGTCGGCCGGGACGACGTGCAGCACCGAGCCGAAGTGTGGAGTTCGCTGGCGGTGATCGTCGCTGCGGTGTAGACCATGGCGCGCATCCGGTGCTGCGGCACGAGACGGGACAGGTGGGTCGCGGCGCCGAGCGCGCCCCGGTCGACCTCGGGCAGGCCGAAGTAGCGTCGTCGGAGGCGACCATGATGTCGGCATTGCCGACCAGGCCGATGCCGCCGCCGAGGCAGTAGCCGTGCACGGCGGCGATGACGGGGACCTCGCACTCGTACACCGCGGCGAAAGGCTTCGAAGCATCCTCGATTGGCTGCGACGAGCGCGCCGAATCCGGGTCGGCCTGGATCTCCTTGATGTCGACCCCGGCGTTGAAGCCCCGGCCCTCCGCGCGGAGTACGACGACACGGGTCGTCGCGTCCGCCCGCGGCGCGAACGTCTCGGCGAGTTCGAACCATCCGGCTCCGGTCAAGGCATTCACCGGTGGGTTTCCATACGACCTCGCAGATGCCCGCACCGTCGATCTGCGGTCTGCTGCCATGTGAAGATTGTAATCTCTTATATGTTGGAGGTCCAAATTGAGTACACGTGTGCTCCGCCGCTCCACATTCGGGGTTAGTGGGCGCGATCGTGGCTCGATGCAACACCGGCCGACGGGATCGGCCGGACGGCGTACATGGATGCGTCGATCTGGGGCCTCCCGCTCTACCTTGTCGGCGTGGACGACGGGCAACTGGCAGATCTCGGATCGGTGGTGGGAAGAGATCTGGCGCGACGGAAACATGGACGCTGTCGACGAACTGCTGCAGGATCCATTCGTGCGACACTCGAGTGTCGGGTCAGCCGTGCTTTCTCGTCACGAGTACCGGAGGGTGCTCGTCGACATTCAGCGCACGCTGTGTCGACCCGAGACGACGATCGACGACAGGGTGGTGAAGGCGGACAAGGTGTGGACGCGTGCGACCAGCCAGCGGGCTGAACAGGGAGACTGGGGAAATTGCTGTGGTCACGTGGATTCTCATCCAACGAATCGAGGCCGGCCGGATCGCCGAGCAATGGGCGTTTACCATGCGCGGCATCGACTGGACACCGTGAGGCGGCGAGCCCCTCCGTGTGGATTGGATCTGTGCGTTGTATGGCTTGGTCCCACCATCGTGGCTAATGCCGGCTCCGCTCGAACGGGAGGGCTAGTAGCACCGCGTTCACGCCCCGGAGAGCGCCAGCGTTGATCGTCCGGACGAAGTTCTCGAGTATGGCGGATTCGGCCTCGAGCTGGAGGCGCTGCGCCAGCGGTTCGCGAGATAGTGCTCGGTAGTGCACATGCCCCGCCTGGTACACGCGTATAGTCCTGGTAGATAGCGCCGTTTGGCGGAACGGGAGGGATTCGAACCCCCGAGCCTTGCGGCCGGCCGCTTTCAAGGCGGCTGCATTCGTCCACTCTGCCACCGTTCCGGAATCGAGGTTACCGGGCCACGCTCGATCGCTCCCAGGTCCGCCGGTCGATGAACGTTCGCCCCGGCGCGACGGTACGACGCCGCATATATGGGCGCGGCCGACTCGGATCAGGCGGTGAAGCCAGCGTCGAGTGCCACGACATCGGGCAGCCCGACGATGTTCGTGAACTCGTCGAACGCCATCAGCTCGTCGACGAACGGCGCCGGCGTGCCGGATTCCTTGAGCTTGCCCAGGAACTGTTGCATCGCCGCGGTGGCGGCGAGCAACGTGCCGATCGGCATGATGATCATGGCGAATCCGAGCGCGGCGATCTCGTCGTAGGTCAGGGGTGGCGTCTTGCCGCCTTCGGCCCAGTTGAAGAGCAGCGGGAACCCGGTGAACTCCGTTCGCCACTCGCTCGATCTCGTCCTCGCCGAGCAACGCCTCGACGAACAAGATGTCGGCACCGGCATCGGCGAACGCGCTCGCCCGTCGCAGCGCCTCGTCGAGGCCGTGGGTCGCCCGCGAGTCCGTGCGGGCGATCACGAGGAACTCGTCGTTGTCGCGGGCGGCGACCGCAGCGCGGATCTTGGCCGTCATCGACGCCGTGTCGATGACCTGCTTGTTCTCCATGTGGCCGCAGCGCTTCGGCATGACCTGGTCCTCGATGTGCAGCGCCGCGACGCCTGCTCGTTCGTACTCGCGCACCGTGCGGATCACGTTGATCGGGTTGCCGTAACCGGTGTCCGCGTCGGCGACCAGCGGCACGCTGATCGTCGCGGTGATCCGGCGTGCGTTGTCGACCATCTCGGCGAGCCCGAGCAGGCCGACGTCGGGTCGTCCGAGCAGCGACGCCGTGGTCCCGAATCCCGTCATGTAGGCGGCGTCGAACCCGGCCTGCTCGACGAGGCGGGCACTCGAGCGCGTCGTAGCAGCCGGGAACCACGAGCGGCCGGCGCTCGCTAGTGGCGCGATCGAGGAGCGCCGACAGTGACGAGGTGGGCGCGGACTGGCCAAGGAAGTCGGTCATCGAGGGCGAGAGTACCTCTGGCCGTCGAGCGGCGACCCCAGATGCGGGGCTGATCGACATCGCCGCCTGTGTGGCATTCTCGGACGGACACCATCACGCGATGTCCGCCGTTTCGTTCGGCAGCGGATCGGTGAGATCGACCACTCCCCACACCTCATCGAAAGAAACGGCACCGCGCCATGACGAAGATCAGCATCATCTACTACAGCGCCACCGGCAATCTGCACAAGATGGCGGCGGCCATGGCCGAGGGTGCGGCCGAGTCGGGCGCGGAAGTCCGCGTGCGGCGGGTCGGCGAACTCGCCCCACCCGAGTCGATCGCCCAGAACCCCCGATGGGTCGACCACCTCGCGTGGGCGGAGGAACATGTCGAGTTGGCGACCCTCGACGACCTGGACTGGGCCGATGGCATCGCGCTCGGGTCGCCGACACGATTCGGACTGCCGGCCGCCCAGCTCAAGAACTTCCTCGATCAGACCGGTGGGCTCTGGTACCGGGATCGCCTGGTCAACAAGGTGGTCACCGCATTCACCTCGGCGTCCACCGGACACGGCGGCCTGGAGTCGACGGTGTTGGCGATGCTCAATACCGCGTACCACTGGGGTTCGGTCGTACTTCCACTCGGTTACACCGATGTCAGCGTGAAGGAGACCGGCAATCCCTACGGCGCGTCGTTCGTCTCCCGCAAGGGCTCGGCGCCCGACGAACCCGCCCTCGCCACGGCCAGACATCAGGGCCGCCGCCTCGTCGCCGTCGCCGGCGCGGTCGCCGCGCTGGGCGAAGGAGCAGGGTGAGCGTCGACGTCGGTGGCCGCGGGTGAACGGCGAGGCGGGGCAGACCACTCCGCGGCCTTCCGGGATCGAGGTTTGCCGGGCTACACTCCATCGCTCCCAGGAGAGGTGCCAGAGCGGCCGAATGGGGCGCCCTGCTAAGGCGTTGATCGCAGCAATGTGATCCGTGGGTTCAAATCCCACCCTCTCCGCCAGTCGCCGGCGCGCGTTGTGCCCACATCGCGTGTCGCGAAGGTCCGGGCGGCGCGCCGTCCGCCCGCCGGTTCCACCCTCGACGGCGACCTCCCTCGTGCCCGTTCGGCCGTGGAGGGGTCCCGCGGAGTCGGCCCGTGGCACCGCCCGCGTGTGTCGTTCGAATGACACACATGTCGTTTGGATGACGCTGATGTTGCGGTTCCATGACGAATGAGATAGACACGTGACCTGACATCGGGTCGCCCCGTCAGGCGTTCGGTGTCACATCCCGATCGGAGCCGATGGACCGCCATGGGCTCTGCGAAAGAAGTGACCAAACGATGACGACGAAGAACGACGATTTCTGGGGCGACCAGGCCGATTGGCCCGAGGTCGCCGAGGGTGGACGGCGCGAGCCGCGAGCTGGTGCGGGCAAGACCGTCTCCCGTTGGTGGAACAAGGCGGTGTCCGGTGGCAGCACCGCGAATCGGGCGCACGGTGGATCGCACTCGAACGCACCGGTCGAGGACCTCGACGACGAACCGTTGAGCATCAGGCACAGCGGCGAGCACCCCGTGGTGCACCGCGCCCCGGCCGACCCCCCGACCGATCCGGCTCGCCGGACCCCGCCGGCAGCTCTCGGCGCGCAGCGCACCCCGGCCGAAGCGCCGGCGGAAGCATCGAGCGATGATGCCGACGATGCCTGGGACGCCGACTGGGAGGTCGCGCCGGCTCCGGCACCGCGTCCTGGCATCGACCCGCTGCTGGCCAGGATCGGCGGTGCGGCCATCGTCCTCACGCTGCTCGTCCCGCTCGTCCTCGGCTTCGGCTCGGGCGACGACGAGCCCACGGCGGGCGCCGACAGCGAACAGTCGACCGTCACGCTCAGCGCTGCCGACGACATCGCCAGCACCGCACCCGCGCCGACACCGGCTGCAGTGGTGGCGGCGGCGCCGTCGTCGGCTGCGGAGACGACCGCGACCGCGATCGCCACGACGGTGGCTGCCACCGTCACGGCGACGCCCGAGACAGCGGCTCCGGCCGTCGCCGCGGACGAGCCCGAACCGGCCGAGGCCGCCGTCGCCCCGGCTGCCAGCGCGAGCCGCGTCGCCGCCGAGCGGGTCGAGCAGAGCTGCGCCATCGACTACACCGTCGTGGCCGGCGATTTCTGGATCCGCTTGTCCGACGCCGCCGGCGTCCCGATGGCGCAGCTGCTCGACGCGAACGACGCCACGTCGGACACGCCGCTCTTCCCGGGCTCGGTCATCTGTCTGCCCCAGGGCGCATCGGTCCCGTCCCCGCCCACCACCGCCGCACCGGCCACGATTCCTCCCACGACCGCGAGGCCGGTCGCGACGACACCGCCGACGACCGCGCCGCCGGCGACCGCGCCCCCAGCGACCGCGCCGCCCACTGCCCCGCCGGTTGTCACGTACCCGAATTACTCAGCGGCCGCCGTGCAGCAGATCATCCGTGACGTCTGGCCCGACGACCTCGAAGAGCGGGCCATCCAGATCGCCGATCGGGAGAGCAATTTCGTGGTGACCGCCCAGAACTCGTGCTGTTACGGCATCTTCCAGATGCACTGGACGGCGCACCAGAGCTGGTTGAGCGGCCTCGGCATCACCACCCCGCAGCAATTGTTCGACCCGACGGTCAACGCACGAGCCGCCTACACGCTGTATCAGCGCGCCGGCGGATGGGGTCCCTGGACCTGAAACCTGTGCGGATCCTGCAAGATCCACCCTAGACTCGCTGATCGCAACACTGCGCTCGTAGCTCAATGGATAGAGCACTTGATTACGGATCAAGCGGTTGGGAGTTCGACTCTCTCCGGGCGCACCATGTGGACCCCCAGCTCACTTGTGAGCCGGGGGTCTCGTTGTTTCCGGGCGCGCTGACGGTCCCGGACGGTGGCGTACGGCGGTCGCCGAGAATTCTTCTGGATTTCCTCAAGTCATGGCAGCCGTCTGCCGATGGCCATCCATGAAGCTCGTCCGACTCGGCGCGCTCTTCGGCAGCATTGTCCTCCTGGTCGCCACGTCGATCACGATGATCAACAAGCAGTCCGAACTCCGCAGCGATCAGGACGCGCGTGCCGACGCCGCCGCATTCGTCGCCACCCAGTCCGCGCAGGCGACCATCGAACGTGCTCTCGCGGTCGTCGACGTCGCATCGGCGTCGCCCGACGACTCCGGCGGCTCGACCGATGCCGCATCGGTCGACGCCACCCTCGACGCGCTCACGAAGTCGTTCGACGGCGCCACCGCCTGTGTGGTCACCTCGGCGGTCCAGCAGTGCACCGGCGGCACGCTGCTCGCCAGCGCCGCGTACGAGCGAGCGCAGCGGGCGTCGATCGACAACGAAGGCGGTGCCGCGGCGGTGGTCGACGAGTCGACGGACGCCGTGGTGGTCGTCGCCGCGGGGGCCGACACCGTGGCCCTCCAGGTTCCGGCCGACCACCTCGTGTCGCCGGAAGCCGTCGCCTCGATCGATGCGTTGGATGCATCCGCCACCGTCACCGTCGCCGAGAGCGGCGACGCCGGAGTGGTCGGCCCGGAGACGGTCGACGGCTCCGTGGTCGTCACCACGTCGGTGCCGCTGGCCGGCAATGGCGGATTGGTCGTCGTCAGCTCGAGCGTCGCCGACGATGTGGGGCTGTTCGGCGACCAACTCGCCCTGTACGCCGCATTGCTCGGCTTCGGCACCGTGCTCATCGCCCTGGCCGGTTGGACGTTCCTCGCCGAACGCAAGTCGCTCGAGCGCCGGGCGACCACCGATGAGCTCACCGGGCTGGTCAACCGCCGCGAGTTCGAACGGCTCACCCAGGAGGCGATCCTCGACTGCGACCGGTTCAACATGGGGCTCTGCGTCATGCTCGTCGACCTCAACGGCTTCAAGCAGATCAACGACACGCTCGGTCACCAGTTCGGCGACCTCGTGCTGGAGGAGTGTGCACACCGCCTCACGGGCGCCGTGCGCGACACCGACCTCGTCGGTCGTTGGGGCGGCGACGAGTTCGTCATCCTGCTGCCCGGCCTCGAAGACGGCACGGCGGTGCGGCGCAGTGCCGAGCGGATCGCCGGCCGGCTGAGTTCGGCGCCGGTCGTCGGCGACGTCTCCATTTCCGGTGCGATCGGTGCTGCGCTCTATCCGCGCCACGGCGACGCGCTCGACGACCTGGTGCGCGCCGCCGACATCGCGATGTACGAAGCGAAGTCGAGCGGGGTCACCCATCGCATCGCCGACTCGCTCGCGGTCGACCTCGCCCGCGAGACCGTGTCCGACTCGTATCGCGGACCCGACCGCCGTCGCCACTCGGCCGGCGTCGGACGCCGACCGCGTCGGCTAGCCCCGACCGACGCAACAGCCGATCCCGCTCGAATGCGTGGCCGTACACTGACGTGGTGTTCTCGGCCGACGCGGTGATGACATCCCGGCTCGCCGGCTTCGGCACGACGATCTTCGCGGAGATGTCCGCGCTCGCGGTCCGCACCGGGGCGATCAATCTCGGTCAGGGTTTCCCCGACACCGACGGCCCGGCGGAGGTGCTCGACGAGGCGATCGCGGCGATCCGTCGGGGGGTCAACCAGTACCCGCCGGGTATCGGCGCGCCCGAGCTGCGCCTGGCGATCGCCGAACACCAACGGCGCTGGTACGGCATCGAGCTCGATCCCGACAGTCAGGTCGTCGTCACCGCGGGCGCGACCGAGGCGCTCGCCGGCGCATTGCTCGGGATGCTCGACCGCGGCGACGAGGTCGTGGTCTTCGAGCCGATGTACGACAGCTACCAGGCGTGCATCGCGCTCGCCGACGCCGTGGCGGTACCGGTGCTGCTCGCCCCGCGAGCCGATGGCACCTACGGGTTCGATCCCGACGATCTCGCACGCGCGGTCACGCGCCAGGACCAAACTGATCCTGCTGAACACCCCGCACAACCCGACCGGCAAGGTCTTCGACGGCGCAGAGCTCGCACGCATCGCCGAGCTGGCGATCGAGCGAGATCTCATCGTGGTGACCGACGAGGTGTACGAGCACCTGCTGTTCGACGGACGTCGACACGTCCCGATCTCCACGCTGCCCGGAATGGCCGAGCGGACGTTGACGATCTCGTCCGCCGGCAAGACGTTCAGCACGACCGGTTGGAAGATCGGCTGGATGACGGGGCCGGAACCGCTGGTGACGGCGGCCCGGACGGCCAAGCAGTTCCTCACGTACGTCAACGGCGCCCCGTTCCAGCCGGCGATCGCCGTCGGTCTCGGCCTCCCCGACACGTACTTCACGGGGCTCGCGAGCAGGCTGCAGGCGACCCGCGACCGTCTGGTCGAGGGACTGACCGCGGCCGGTTTCACGACCTTCGTGCCCGAGGCGACCTACTTCGCGACGATCGACATCCGCTCGGTCGATCCGGCGGGGGACGGCATGGCGTTCTGCCGTGCGCTGCCGGAGCGATGCGGGGTCGTGGCCGTCCCCAGTGAGGTGTTCTACGCCCGCCCCGAGCACGGACGGCACCTGGTGCGGTTCGCCTGCTGCAAACAGCCGAGCGTGATCGACGAGGCGGCGAGGCGATTGGCGACGGGGCTACGCATGAGCGTGTTGCGGGTGGCCGCCGTGCAGCACGACATCGTGTGGCACGACCGCGAGGCGAACTTCGCCCGGCTGGCACCGATGGTCGGTGCCGCCGCGGCCGCGGGGGCGGGTCTGATCCTGCTCACCGAGACCTTCTCCACCGGGTTCTCGTTCGACACGCCGGGCATCGGCGAGACCGAAGATGGCCCCTCGTCGACGTTTCTCCAGGCGATGGCCGCGACCCACGGCGCATGGGTCGGAGGGTCGTGTCCGGAGATCGCCGGCGATGCGACCGCCGACGATCGCCGACCCTCCAACGTGTTCGTGCTGGCCGGGCCCGACGGGACGGTTCATCGCTACCGCAAGATCCACCCGTTCTCCCACGCCGGTGAGGAGCGGTACGTGCGCCCCGGCACCGAGTTCGTCACGGTCGAGGTCGACGGCGTGCGAGTCACCCTGTTCGTCTGTTACGACCTGCGCTTCGCCGACGAGTTCTGGGGACGCGCGACGTCGACCGACGCCTATCTGGTGGTGGCCAACTGGCCGGCGAAACGTCGACTGCACTGGTCGACCCTGTTGCGGGCCCGAGCGATCGAGAACCAGGCGTACGTCGTCGGGGTGAACCGCGTCGGCAAGGGCGGCGAACTCGACTACTCCGGCGACAGTGCGATCATCGATCCGCTCGGCGAGATCCTGGCGACCGGTGCCGGCGGCGAGACGATCCTGTTCGCCGACATCGACACCGAGCACGTCGCGTCGACCCGCGACCACTTCCGCTTCCTCCAAGACCGCCGCTGATCGATCCGGTGATCCCCGCGAAGGCGTGAACATTGTGCGCACCTGCGCCGCACGGTGTTCACGCCTTCGGCTGGGTGGTCCGCTCCATCAGCGAGACGGTGATGCCGTAGGGGGTGTGCTGCTGGCCGACCTCGACGAAGCCGCGGGCGGCGTGGAACGCCAGCGACGGCACGTTCGGGGGATCGGCGTTGACCTCGAGGGTCCATCGACGCATCCCGTCGATCGCGCACACACGGTCGTGCACCTCGGAGTAGAGCGCCGTGCCGAGCCCCCGACCCTGGAACGTCGCGTCGAAGGCGACACGGTCGAGGTACATCGCGTCGTCGTAGCGATCCATGAACCAGCGGTAGTTGACCGATTCGTACGTCGATCCCGGCCCGAGCACGAGGCAGAAGCCGGCGACCGCGCCGTCGACGTCGACCACGAGTGCCATGGCGCTCTCGCCGACCAGGAACGCGAGTCGCTCGAGGTCGAACGAGCTGACCTCCGGCACGTTCGCTTCGTTGATCGCGAGCACCGCGTCGAAGTCCGACGGAGTCATCGGCCGGATCATGAACGCGGCGGCGGAGGTCGAATCGCTCATCGCCGTCACCGTACCGATCCGGCTGGCGCGTGGGGTCAGGCACCGCGCGCGACCAACCCGTGGGCCGGCCGAGCGGTGCGTCGGGTCAGATCCAGCCGGTGGCGCGGATCTGGTCGCCGTCGTCATCCAGCGGGCGTCCCGCCCAGCGCAGCGCACCGGGCGTCGCCGACAGGCGGGCGATGAGGGCCTGCATCGGCGTGCCGTCGACGGGCGTGATCACCTCGCGGGCGAGGAAGTGGGGATCGGCGGCGATGTCGGCCATGTCCATCACCGGCCCGATGGCGGCCTCGGCGGCGGTGAATGCGGCGATGACGTCCGATTGCGGACGCTGCGCACACCACTCGGTCATGATCGCTTCGAGTTCGTCGCGATGCTCGGCCCGGCCGGCGAAGCCCGCGAACCGGGCGTCGTCGGCAACGCCGAGCAGCACCATGACCCGAGCGGCCACCGAGTCGCTGGACGTCGACAGCGCCACCCACTTGCCGTCGCGGCACTGGTACGTGCCGCGCGGCACGCTGTAGGGCAGGCCGGCACCGAGGCGCGCCTGCTGCTCGCCGGTGACGGCGAACAGCGAGGCCAGCGGGCCCATCAGCTGGAACATCGTCTCGAGCAGGTTGACGTCGACGACCTGGCCGATGCCGGAGTACAGCGCGACCATCGTCGCGAACGCCGCCGCCACGCCGGTGACCTCGTCGGTCAGCGCGATCGGGGGGAGCAGCGGCTTGCCGTCGGGCTCGCCGGTCAGCGCCGCCAGGCCGGACATGCCTTCGGCGATGGTGGCGAACCCCGCCCGTGAGGCGTACGGCCCGTCCTGGCCGAACCCCGAGACCCGCGTGATGATCAGCGCCGCGTTGCGTGCGAGCAGCACGTCGGGACCGATCCCGAGCCGTTCGAGCGTTCCCGGGCGCGAGTTCTCGACGAGCACGTGCGCGTCGTCGAGCAGCGACAACAGCACCGTGCGGTCGGCATCGAGCTTGACGTCGAGCACGATCGGTGCGCTTGTTGCGGTTGACCAGCTTCCACCACAGGCCGGCGCCGTCGCGCGGGTCGCGCCAGGCCATGTTGCGGAGGCTGTCGCCGCTCGGGCGCTCGACCTTGATCACGTCGGCACCGAAGTCGGCCAGGTAGCGCGCACAGTTCGGGCCGGCGAGCACGGTCGACATGTCGATGACGCGCAGCCCGGCGAGCGGACCGGGCGCGACGGGTGTGGTGTCGCTCATGGTCGCCAGCCGGCGAGCAGCTCGCACGCCTCCTCGATGTGGTCGAGGTGGCCGGCGTAGGAGAAGCGCACGTACTCGTGGCCACGCCGCAGATCGAAGTCGATGCCGGACGTCGCGGCGACACCGATCTCGTTCATCCACCGCCGGCACAGGGTGAGCGAGTCGATCTCGAGTTCGGTGGTCAGGTGGGGAGCGTGGGCGTAGACGTAGAACGCGCCATCGGCCGGGGCGATGTCGGTCAGGCCGGAACCCGCCAACCCGGCGATCAGCGCCGAGCGGTTCGTGCGGTACCGCTCGACGTGCCCGTCGAGTTCCTCGGTCGCGTCGAGTGCGGCGAGGGCGGCCACCTGCGACACGTGGGGGGCGCAGATGTACATGTTCTGCTGCAGCCGCTCGACGATGTCGACGAGCGCGTCGGGCACGACGACCCAGCCGACGCGCCACCCGGTCATCGACCAGTACTTCGAGAAGCTGTTGACCACGAACGCGTCGGGTTCGTGGGTCAGGATCTGGGCGGCCGGTGAGCCGTACACGATGCCGTGGTAGATCTCGTCGGCGATCACGGCGATGCCCGCACGTCGGCAGTACCCGGTGATCATCGCCAGCGTCGCGTCGTCGTAGACCGTTCCGGTCGGGTTGGCCGGCGACGCGATCACGAGTCCGTCGAGCTGCCCCACCGCTTCGAGTTGCTCGATCGTCGGCGCCCAGCGGTGCTTCGGGTCGACCGGGATCGCGATCGGGTCGATCCCGAGCGCGGCCAGCACGTTGCGGTAGCAGGGGTATCCGGGCTCGAAGATGCCGACCCGGCTGCCCCGGCTCGAACAGCGTGAGGAACGCCAGCGTGAACCCGGCCGACGCGCCGGCGACCACGATCACCCGTCGGGCGTCGACGTCGTCGTAACGCTCGGCGATCCGCACCCGCAGGTCGTACAACCCGGCGGCATTCGTGTAGCCGAGGGGCTGATCGAGGGCGGCGCGCACGGCATCGGCGGCGGCCCGGGGGAGCGCCGTCGAGGGCTGACCGACCTCGAGGTGCAGGATGCGGCGGCCCGCCGCTTCGAGTTCGCTCGCCGCCCGCCCCATCGCCATGGCGTGGAACGGCGGCATCGCGGCGGCCCGGAGTGCGGCGTCGATCACCGTGCGATTGTTACATCCGAGCGGACGATCGCCTCCGCACCGCCATCAGAATGCGCCGCACACCGGGTCGAGCGTCGCGGACGGCCGTCGAACGGGAGCAACTCAGCCGGGGAGCACGAGCTCGCCGGCATTGAGTTGATGGGCATAGCGCCCGTTGGCCGCGAGGAGTTCCTCGTGGGTGCCGAGTTCGACGATGCGCCCGTGTTCGACGAACGCGATGCGGTCGGCGCTGCGGATCGTCGACAGACGGTGGGCGATCACGAGCGCGGTGCGATTCTCCATCGCGGTTTCGAGGGCCGACTGGATGTGGGCCTCGTTGTCGTTGTCGAGATGGCTGGTCGCCTCGTCGAGCACCATGATCGCCGGGTTCTTCAGCAGCAATCGGGCGATGGCCAGCCGCTGCTTCTCGCCACCCGACAGCCGGTACCCGCGTTCGCCGACGATGGTGGCGTACCCGTCGGGCAGCGCGGCGATCGTGTCGTGGATGCGGGCCGCCTTGGCGGCGGCGATCACGTCTTCGTACGAGGCGTCGGGATCGGCGTAGCGCAGGTTGGAGATGATCGACTCGTGGAACAGGTGCGGGTCCTGCGACACCACACCGATCGCCGCCCGCAACGACGTCAGCGTCAGGTCGCGGACGTCGTGGCCGTCGATGCGAACAGCCCCGCCGGTGACGTCGTACAGGCGCGGGATCAGCGAGATCGTCGTCGACTTGCCGGCGCCCGACGCTCCGACGAGGGCGACGGTTTCGCCAGGAGCGATCGTCAGCGACATGCCGGTCAGCACGTCGACGTCCGGGTCGGTGTCGATGGCGAGCCCGGCGTTCTGCTCCATCGATGGCACCGAGGTCGCGCTCGCCGGCGGGTACCGGAACACGACCTGGTCGAACTCGACGGCACCGATCGGATCGACCAGATCGATCGCGCCGGGCCGTTCCTTGATCGACTCCGGCGCATCGAGCACTTCGAAGACCCGCTCGAAGCTGACCATCGACGTCATCAGGTCGACGCGTGCGTTCGTCAGGCCGGTCAACGGTTGGTAGACCCGCGTCACCAGCGCAGCCAGCGCCACGAGCGTGCCGGTCGAGATGCCCCCGTCGACCACCATGATCGCGCCGACGCCGTAGACCGCCGCGGTACCGAGCGCACCGACGAGCCCGAGCGCGACGAAGAACACGCGGCCGTAGAGCGCGGAGGCTGATCCCGGTGTCGCGTACACCGGCGGCGTGCGATTCGAAGCCGGCCTGCTCGCGCCCACCCGAACCGAACAGCTTCACGAGCGTCGCGCCCGACACGTTGAAGCGTTCGGTCATCTGGGTGTTCATCGCCGCGTTGTGCGCCATCTGCTGTCGCGAGATGCCCTGCAGACGCCGCCCGACGCGCCGAGCCGGGATGATGAACACCGGCAGCACCACCAAGGTGAGCAGCGTGAGCCGCCACTCGAGCGCGAGCATCGCTCCGAGGGTGGTGAGCAACACGATCACGTTGCTCACGACGCTGCCGAGCGTGCTCGTCACCGCCGTCTGCGCACCGATCACGTCGTTGTTGAGGCGTGACGTGATCGAGCCGGTCGGCGTGCGGGTGAAGAACGCGATCGGCATGCGCTGCACCTTGGCGAACAGCGAACGACGCAGGTCGAAGATCAGCCCTTCGCCGACGCGGGCGCTGCACCAGCGCTGCACGATGGCCAGGCCCGCGTCGGCCACCGCCGCGGCGACCGCGATCGAGGCCAGGATGACGATCTGTCGCTTGTCGCCCTGCGGGATCGCGGTGTCGATGATCGCCCTGAACACGAAGCGGAGCGACGAGGGCGAGCATCGCCGCGGCGAAGATCGACGCGAGGAACAGCGCGATCGTCTTCTTGTACGGGCGGGCGAACGTCCAGACGCGCCGAAGGGTGCCGTCCTGCAGCTGGACACCCTTCACGGCGTCGACGTCACCCTGCATCATCGAATGTGGCGGCATTCGCATGCGGTCACGCTACGTGCAGCGTCTCGGGGAATCGTGCGCTCCGCAGCCGGGCTGATCGGCCGTACGCTTGAGCCGGATGTCGCCGATCCTGCGCCTGCCACGCGGCGCATCTCGGCGGTGGATCGTCTCGGCCGGTGTCGTGGCGGCGATGGGTCTGGCGGGCTGCACGATCTCGCAGGAGGAGGCCGTCCCGCCGCCCGTCACCCGTGACGTCAGCGACGTGACCACGACGCAGCCCGACGTGTCCGCGAGCACCACGCTCGGCGCCTCCGCCGCTCGACTACTCCATCGTGTGGGAGGCGATCGACGAACAGACCGACCGGGGACGTCTGACCGTTCCCGTCGACTACGCCGATCCGCAGGGCCCGACGATGGAACTCGAGGTCGCCCGGCACAAGGCGCCGGCGGACATCCGGATCGGTCGTGCTCGCGACGAACAACGGTGGGCCCGGTTCGGCGGCCAGCACGATGGCCGAGAACGCAACGGCGTGGTTCCCGTCGGAGATCACCGATCGATTCGACATCGTGTCGTGGGACCCGAGGGGCACGGGTGCATCGGGCGGTTCGGTCGACTGCATCGACAACGAGGAGTACGACCGCTTCTTCGCCGAGGCCGATCTCACTCCCGACGACGACGCCGAACGGCAGGACGTGATCGACCTCGCCGAGGAGTTCGCCGCGCGGTGCGTCGAACGTGTCGACGACCTGGTGTACATCGGAACGAACAACACCGCCCGCGACCTCGACGCGATCCGCCAGGCGCTCGGCGAGGAGCAACTGTCGTACTTCGGCTTCAGCTACGGCAGCGAACTCGGCGGCGTCTGGACGACCATGTTCCCGACGACCGTGCGGGCGGCCGTGTTCGACGGAGCGACCGATCCCGACGTGACCCCGACCGAGCGGGCCCGCGATCAATGGGTCGGTTTCGAGGCCGCTCTCGACACGTTCCTCGCCGAGTGCAGCGCCGACAGCGATTGCGCCTTCAACAACGACGGTGACGCCGAGGGAGCCTTCGACGCGCTGATGGCGCAACTCGACGCGTCACCCCTGCCGAGCGCGAACGGTCGAGCTGCCGTGAACCGTGACGTGGCGACGACGGCGGTCGTCCAGTCGATGTACTCCGACCGCTACTGGCCGGCCCTCGAACGGGCGCTCGAGGATGCCCAGGCCGGCGACGGGGCCGGACTGCTCGCAGCTCAACGACGCCTACTACCAACGGCAGCCCGACGGCTCGTACGGCAACCTCATCGAATCGTTCCAGGCGATCTCCTGCATCGACGACGCCGACGCGGCCGACCGTCGAGCAGTCCGACGCTCGACGCCGAGCAGTTGATCGGCGTCGCCCCGCGCCTGTTCCCCTACACGACCGGTTCCTACACCTGCACGTTCTTCCCGCCCGCACCCGACCCACGGATCGAGATCACCGGTGTCGGCGCCGGGCCGATCGTCGTCATCGGTACGACGGGCGATCCCAGCACGCCGCTGGAGAGCAGCCGGGCGATGGCCGACGCGCTCGAAGACGGTCGGTTCGTGATCGTCGAGGCCAACCAGCACACGGGCTATGGCGTGAACGCGTGTGTCAACGACCTGGTCGAGGACTACCTGGTCAACCTCGTCGCCCCAGCCGACGAGACCATCTGCGCATAGCGGGCACCTCGATCTCCCCGAATCTCGTCGTAGACGTGTCCGGTGAGCGCCGATAGCCTGCCGGGCGGAAGGCTGCCAGAGCGGACGAATGGGACAGTCTCGAAAACTGTTGAGGTCTTCTGGGCCTCCGTGGGTTCGAATCCCACGCCTTCCGCCACCACGAGTTGGTGCGTTGGTGCCGGCACCAACGCACCAAGCCGATCGGGGCACGGACCGTCGCCCCGATCGACGGAAGTGTCGGAACGTCCTCAAGCTGGAGCAGGATCGACCGATACCAACGTATGGAAGCGGTCGAGGATCTTCCGGGCCCTCGGCCCGCGTGGAGCAGCCCCTGCGTGTCCCGTCGCCCGCGGGCCGCACCGGGCTGGATGACACTCAACGACGCCCGTGAGCGCTCGTTCACGGGGAGATCGTCTTCGAGACCGAACCCGAGGTGCGCGGCGTACCTCGACAACGGCGTCGTCTACTACGCCGAGCGGGCGACCGATGTCGCGCTTGGCACGGCGGCTCGTCGAGGCCGGCCTCCTCGACCACGCAGCAGCTCGAGCGTGGAACGGTCCGCAGTCGGCGATGTCGAGCATCTCGGTCGCCTCTTCGATCGTGACGCCTCCGTCGATCGCGACGCGGTCCTCGTCGCCACCGAGGCCGCGACCGAGGCCCTCGTCGCCGAGATCGCCAACGAGCGCGTTCTGCACGGTGCGGTCGACCGCGTATCGCCATCATCCGTCCGGCCTGCACCGCTGGTTCGCACGCCGCCGTTCGACCCCGCACCGACCGTCGCTTCGGTGGGCTTCATCGCTCGAGACGCAGCGTCATCGACGACAACCCCCGCCTCCCGCTCGTGACGGAAGCAGACACTCGCCGATCGGCTCTGCATCGAATGGGACGAGCCGGTCATCGGTGACGCACGCCCGGTCGAGGAGGCGCCGCAGATCGACGAGTTCGACGAGTCGTTGCTCCAGGCGATGCTCGACGAGTCGGCGATGCAGTACGACGTCGTCGAGTCCGACGACGTGGTCGAGATCGACCGGGCCGTCGGAGATCACCACCGTGGAGATCGAATTCTGGACGTCCACGACTTCGAAGCACCCTCGACACCCATCGTTCGAGGCGCATCCGTTCGACGTGTTCGACGACGCTCCACCGACTTCGCCGTTCAGGCGTACGACGCGTCGAGCCTGTCCGACGGCCCTGACCGTGCGCCCGATGACGAGTTCATGGTGATGTGGCCGAGCGGTGCGGACGACGTGACGACGGCGCCGACGCCAACGACGACGCGTCATCGAGGAATCGCCGAGGGTCCGCCGGGACCTGTCGGTGACGTCCAACGAGATCTGGAACGAAGCGATCATGGTCGACGTGCCGGCCGACGTGACCAATGCCGTCCAACGGGCGATCGCCGCGCTCGAGCGCATCACCCAGGAGACGCCCGGTCGCGGCCCCGATCCTGCAACCGTCGGAGTTCGACGACGGCAACGCCCCGGTCGTGCGCCGATCCCGGCATTCGCCGGATCTTCGCGCCGCCGACGATCGACGTGAGCGTGGAGGCGATCTACGCACGGGCGGCCGCACAGATGGAAGCCGAGGCCGCCGCCGAGTGGAGATGCCGTGGGAACCGACGCGCCGGTCGATGCGATGCCGACGTGCGTCGGTGGACGACGTCGTGCCGACGAGCCGACGATGCCGAGACGAGCGCACCTCGACGCTCCACCGGCTCATCGGCGGCCTTCGTCGCAAGGACCGCTGACCGCCCGCGTCGGCGACTCTGAACCGCGCCGTCAGCGGCGGGCGCGGAAGAAGGCGCGGAGGAGTTCGCCCGACTCCGCGGCGAGCGGGCCTGTCGCGATCTCGACGCGGTGGTTCAACCGGTCACCGTCGAGCAACTCGTACACGCTGCGCGCGGCCCCGGCCTTCGGATCGTTCGCCGCGTACACGAGCTGCCCGAGCCGGGCGTTGACCATCGCTCCGGCGCACATCGCGCACGGCTCGAGCGTCACGTACAGCGTGCACTCGTCGAGTCGCCATTGCCCGAGGTGAGCCGCCGCGTCCTGGAGCGCCAGGACCTCGGCGTGCGCGACGGGGTCGTGGCGGAGTTCACGCTCGTTGTGTCGAGCGGCGATCACCGCACCGCGATGGACCACGACGGCTCCGACCGGGACGTCGTCGTGGAGCAGCGCTTCGTGGGCCTCCGCGAGCGCTCGCTGCATCGCCTCGAGTTCGGAGATGCGCGTCGTCGGACAGTGGCACCGGCACCGACATGGCGGAGGGAGTGGGATTCGAACCCACGGAAGGTTGCCCTTCACACGCTTTCCAAGCGTGCCGATTCGGCCGCTCTCGCATCCCTCCAGGGATTCGGGTCGCCCGGTCGCACGTTCAGCGGCTGGATGACCGAGCGTGAAGGCTAGCTCGCATCGGGTACGATCCCTGCTCGACGGGTTGATCCCGTCGAGTGAGGTGGCGACCGGGTCCTGTGCAATGGGCGCCCGTGAACCAGGTCAGGACCGGAAGGTAGCAGCCTTCATCGGCATCGCTCGTGTGCCGCAGACCGCCTGGTCGTCACCTCAGTCGACGGGATCCGTCGAGCGCCCGGGCTCAGGAGTTCGGAGCCAGCCGCCTGGCGAGGGCGGCGAGATCCGGCGAGCCGATCTCCGCGGCGACGTCGGCGAACGTGTCGGTCGGGCCGGCCCACCTCCAGGAATCGACCGTGCCGACGTCGAGATCGGTCTCGACCGTGGCGATCCGTCGGAAGAGGAGTGCCTCGGCCATGTTCGCCTGCAGCGTCGCCGAGAGTTTCGGGGCGCCGCGCAGGCCGGGAACGTCCCACTGGCCGGCCGAGGCCGGGATGCCCTCGATGTGGATGTACTTGGCCAGCACGAGCGCGGCGCTCTTCGAACCCCAGCCGGCGAGCCCGGGGAATCCGTCGGCGGTGTCGCCCACCAGGCCGAGGTAGTCGGGGATCGACTCCGGTCCGACACCGAACTTCGCGCGGACCCCGTCGGCATCGATGAGCTCGCGCTTGCGACGGTCGTACTGCACCACCCTGCGCCCGACGACGCACTGGCCGAGGTCCTTGTCGGCGGTGACGATCAGCACCTGTTCGACCCGCTCGTCGGCGTCCGGCGAGCGCGGCCGCCGCCCCCAACGCGTCGTCGGCCTCGTGTTCGACCATCGGCCAGACGACGAAGCCGGCGGCGGCCAGCGCCCGCTCCACGACCGGGATCTGTTCGAGGATCTCCGGATCCATCCCGGCGCTGGTCTTGTACCCGGCCCACAGATCGTTGCGGAAGCTCTCGATGACGTGATCGGACGCCACCCCGACATGGGTCGCTCCTTCCTGGACGAGCGCGAGCGACGACGCGACCACGCCGGCCGCCGCCGCGTACGGGTGACGGTCGGCGTGCCGGGCGGCCATCCCGAAGTGCTGACGAAAGAGTTCGTAGGTCCCGTCGACCAGATGGACACGCATGACGCGCAACCCTACGACCATCCACACTGCCCATGAGATGTGTCGCTCACGGCGTGCTGGCGTACGACCAACCGAGGTACAGGCCGAGCAGCGGACCAGTCAGAGCACGACGACTTTGGTGCCGACGCCGGCCCAGTTCCACATCCAGTGCGCGTCGGCGGTCGACTGGCGCACGCACCCGCCGGAGAGTGGCTGGCCGAGCTGTCCCTCGGACTGCAGGGCGACGCCCTGCTTGTTGGGGATCTCGTGGAAGCCGATCCGCCCCCCGCCCGGGTCCGTAGGCGAAGCGGATCATGTAGCGCCACCTGATGGCCGGGTTGTCGGTCGAGTACGTGTACAGCGAGCGGGAGTAGACGGAGTACGTGCCGGCGTACGGCTCGCGGGTGCGGCCCGACACGGCATGGGTCTTGACGACGGTGCCGTCCGCCTCGACGGCCCACACCCGCTGCTGGGACCTCGAGTAGACGACCCGGCGGCCCGAGCCGGAGTTGGCGGGCAGCCCCTGAGCGCCCGCCTGCGGTGCGGCCGGCGCCGGCGCTGCGGCCGCCGCGGGGGGCGGTGTCGCCACGTGCCCAGATCCCGAGCCGGGCCCCGGTGATCGGGCCGACGATGCCGTCGGCGCGGAGGCGCTGGCCCCGCTGCCACTTCTTCAGTGCGTTGGCACTGTGCACGCTGAAGAACTGGTCGATCCCGTCGAACGAGTAGCCGAGCCCGGCCAGGACCTGCTCCACGCAGATCACGTCGGGACCGGTCGTGTTCCGCCGGACCACGGACGTGATGGCGCAGCCACCGAGCGGGAGCGGTCCGAGGTACGTCCCCGACCCGCCAGGGGCGGGCGCGCCGGAAGCCGGGGTCGCCGTGAGCCAGATCCCGAGCCGGCGGCCCGTCGCCGGGCCGACGATGCCGTCGGCGCGGAGGCCGTGGCCGCGCTGCCAATCCTTGATCGAGTTGGCGCTGGCGACGCTGAAGAACTCGTCGGGTCCGTCGAACGAGTAGCCGAGCCCGGCCAGGACCCGCTCGACGCAGATGACATCGCGGCTGCGGGTGTTGACCTTCACGTTCGTGCTGATCGCGCAACCGCCGAGCGGCAGCGGTCCGAGGTGGTCGGCGACCGGCGCCGGCGGCGTCGTCGGCCGGGGGTGTGGGTCTCGGGTGGCGCCGTGGCGGGTGGGCTGGTCGGCGGGGGTGGGGTCTCGGGTGGCGCCGTGGCGGGTGGGCTGGTCGGCGGGGGTGTGGTGTCGTCGGGTGGCGCCGTGGTCGTGGTGCGTCGTGGTCGTGGGTCGTGGTCGTCGTCGTGGTCGTCGTGGTGTCGTCGACGACCTGGGCCTGGGCCGCGACGCTCGGGACGAGCGTGGCGGCGGCGACGAGCAACGCCGCGATCAACGGCGCCGGTTGCGACGCACCACGGGAGGTCCACCGTTACCCACCATGCGCGCGGACAATACCGGACACGTGCGCCGCGCAACATGACGATGGTGTGACGAAACATGCCGGTCGCTTCGTCAGCGGGCGAGCACGAGGTCGACAAATTGTTGTCCGTAGAAGATCGCCACCACGGTGCCGAGCGCCAGGAAGGGCCCGAACGGTACGGCCGTGCGTCGTCCCGCTTTGGTGCCCGCCATCATGGCGACACCTGACGACGGCGCCGGCGATGAAGCCGAAGAACAGACCGGGCAACACGATGCCGGGGTTCAACCAACCGAGGTACATGCCGAGCAGCGGGGCCAGGCGCACGTCGCCCTCACCCATCCCTCCTCGGCTGGCGACGTAGATCAACCACATGGCCGCGAGCGCGATGAGCGCTCCGAGCGCCATCATCCAGATGCGTTCCGGCTCCTCGATCACGATCGCCGCGACCGTCAAGGCGACGCCACCGAGGACCATGCCGGTGTAGGTGATCTCACGGGGCAACCGCTGGGTGTGCAGGTCGATCCACGTCTGGGCGACGAGCACGGCGCCGAGGATGCAGTACGCGGCAAGCGGAGCGATGTCCTCGAACTTCACTGCGAACAACACGAAGATGCCAGCGGTCGCGAGCTCGATGACGATCGGCTCGATGCCGATCGGAGCGCGGCACTGACGGCACCTGCCCCGCAGAGCGACCCAGCTCACGACGGGCACCAGATCGAGCGGGCCGAGGCGGAGCCCGCACGAACCACACCGACTCGGCGGTGCCACCACCGACTCGCCGCGCGGTACACGATCCACCACGACCGTCAGGAACGAGCCGATCACCAGACCGGCCACGACCAGGACGAAGATCACGACGGAAGACTCATCAGCACATGTGACCGACGAGGGCCCGAGCGGGAGAGTAGCGAATCATGCGAACGGACCCGTGCTCCGCTGCGCAACGGTCGATCGTCCCGACGTATCCGGTGCAGCAGTTCCCGACGCAGGTCCAACAGTTTGGCCGCGGGTTCGCCGTCGGACCACGGGTCGGCGACGATCACCCGTTCGTACGACTCCCACTCCTGGCGCACGGCGGCCAGGTCACCGGTTCGGGCATGGGCTCGCATCCGCAGTGCGATCAGTTCCTCGTGCCCGGGCAGCACCGCCAGTCCTCGCGCGGTCGCCCAGAACACCAACTCGGTGTCGCCGATCGAGAGCGCATGGCCCGCGACTTCGGCCGACAGCGCTGATGGCGAGCAGGACGAGGCTCGAGGTGATGCCTTCGGCATCCGGCCACAGATAGCTCGTATCGGCGAACGGCATGCCGGTGACCATCTCGACGGCCGGTCGCAGCGTTTCGATCGCGCGGGTCGGTGGTTCGAGCCGGGACCTTTCCAGCCGTTCGTCGATCAGCTGGGCATCGGTCACGACCAATGGGTGCAGCGGCAGCTGAGCGGTGAGCGTCCGTGCCAACCACTCCTCGCCGGCCGGTGGCGGCACCAACCGGCCGAGCGCCCGCCGGGCCTCCGACACCACGTTGGCGAACGTGGCGTCGCGCACGTCCAACTCCCACAACGCCGTGCGGGCCGCGCGTCCGGGTGGAGTGGGCACGATGCGTCGCCAGCCAGGCGATCAACTCGACCGTCTTCGAGCGCTCGAACTGCCCCGGAACACCGTTCACGTCGGTGACGTCGACCCCGCCCAGCAGCTTCACCACGATCGCGTGGTCCATCGGCTCGAACGGGCTGCCGTCGTGGATCCGGTCCCGAGGCTCGCCGTCGGCCGGCCCGCCCTCGACGACGGCGTCCTCGGCGGGTGTGTCGACCGCGTGCACCGGATCGCCGGCATCGCCCGAATCGGTCAGGTCGTCGAGCCAGATCAGGGGCTGCTCGGCGTCGTGGAGGATGGCCACCACGGCGTCGACATCGGCACGATCGAGGCCGATCGGCGTCATCGGGATCGTCTGGCCCACCACGGCGAGCGTCCAGCGGTCAGCGTTGTCCGGTCAGGCGGGCGGGCGCACCCTGCAACTCGCCCGGCCCGACCGCAGCGACGAGGGCGATCCCCTGACCGGGGGAAGGTTGTTGGCCGGGCGCCAACGCCGTGCCCGCCCGGTCGGCGTCGCGGAGGAGGATCACCGCCGGCTCCCACATCTCGCCACCCGTGCGGAGGGAACGCAATTCGAACGACGATCGTTCGTTGGTCGACGTGGAGCCGACGAGCGACGCGGCGAGGTCGAACGCGGCGTCGATCGAGTCGGTGCGGTGGGCGTTGCGGTGGCCGAGCAGCACGTCGTCGGACAGCGACACCGTGATGAGGTGCGCCACCTCCGCGTACGGCGACGTCGCCAGCCCGGCGGCCAACGCCCGAACGACCGCGTCGGCCTGCGCCGGATGGGCCTCGATGGCCAGGATGCCGCACGCCTCGAGATCGACCAGGACGTCGTTGCCGCCTTCGTCGATGCCGAGTTGTGCGAGCGCCACGCACGGCATGCCGACCCGTCGGGCCTGGTCGGTCAACAGCTCGATCGGGATCCCGGCTGCCAACGCCCACATCGTGGATGCGGGCTCGGCGCCCATCGGCGTCCAGGGGCTCGGCGCCGGCGCGGCTCCGGAGAGTGTGAGCACGACGTCGCCCTCCGGCGAGGCCTGGACCACGACGATCTGCACGTCGGTGTCGATCAGCGCGAACGCCGCCGAGCGGCACGCGACGTCGATGCGGGCGCCCCGTTCTCCGGGGTCGATCCGTCGGAGGAGCAGTTCGGTCTCGATCACGTCAGGCCGCGGCTCAGGCACACGACTGCGCGGCCGAGCGGCACGCAGCCGTTGCCGCCGCCGGACACCGACGAGCGCCAGGATGCCCGCCGCCAGCATCGCCGCGTGTTCGATGCGGATCGGCGACGGCGCATCGGGGGCGACGCCACGCGCGGTCGGCGGTTCGGTCGGCTGCTCCGTCGCGCCGGCCGGGACGGCCGTCGTCGATGTCGTCGATGCGACGGCGACGGTCGAGACCGGGACGACCGGGACGGGACGCCCGACGCGGCACGGCAGCGTGCGCTCGCGGCGCGGTCGTCGGCGCAGCGCCCGGTGTCGGGTCGGCCGTGGCGGTCGTGGACGGCGCAACGTCGTCGGCGGCCGGTCGGCGACGGCGTCGACGGGAGCGTCGACGAGCACGCCGGGCGGAGCGTCGAGTGGCGTCGGCGCGGGGTCGTCGGGGAGCTCGAGTTCCCACCCCGGGAGAATCCGGTTCGGATCGTCGAACGTCCGCCCGCCGCCCATGTCGTCGCCGGCGTTCTCCTCCCAGATGTCGACCCACTCGGTGCCGGACCCCAATTCCTCGTCGGCGATGTTCCACAGCGTGTCGCCCTGCTCGACCACGTACGGACGTCGGTCCATTCGGGCTCACCGGGGACGCGGGCACCATGGGCGACGCCCACGGGCAGCATCAGGACCCATCCCGGTTCCACGTAGGCGGGGTTCGTGAATCGCTGGCCGTCCGACATCAGCGTGCCGAGGTTGGCGTCGAGGATGTCATTCGCGACGTCCATCGTGCGGCGCTCGTCGTGACCCACCAGTTCGGCCGCGATCGAGAAGACCGAGTCGCCGCGTTGCACGGTGTACGACGTCTGGGCGGGTGGCTGTGGTGCGAGCTCCGGCGGTTGGGTCTCCGCGTGGTGCCACGACGAGCTGCGGCGACGTCCGGTCCGAGACCGATCGAGGGCGACCGTGTGGCGGCGAGCGAGGGCTTCGCCGATGCCAGCGGCACGACCACGAGGAGCCCGACCGCGATGTACCGGGCGATCCCCTGCGCCCACCCGACGCCGCGCATCGTCGGCATCGCCAGGCCGCGATGGCGGACCATGTGCACGACCTCGACGACCGTCGTCACGACGACGACCGCGATCGCGACCCATGCCACACACAGGCAGATCCGGATCAGCGCATCGATGACCGTGTCGTCGCTCAAGGGATCGCCGAGCGCGTCCGCCGCCTCCGCGGCGCTCCAGTCCCACGCCGCACGCACCCCGTGCAGCGGGTTCGCCGAACCGAACCGCACGGACGCGACCCGACCGAGAACGACCGGTGCGACGACCACCACCGTGACCAGCGCGATGACGGAAGCGACGAACCGCCCGATGTCGATGCGCCGCCGATTGGTCATGGTGTGCTCCTCCTCACTCGCGATCGTGGGAGGCGAGAACCGGGAACGGGAAACGTGATCCCGATTCACGGGGCGCGCTCCGACCGGACGGTGCCGAGGCCGGTCACGGTGATCCCGGCGTCGGTGATGGTCAACGACACCGTGACGGCATCGACTTGCACGTCGATCGACGTGATCGACCCGGCCACGTCGTAGCTGGCGAACAATGCGGCTGCGGTGGACGTGGCGGCCGACCGCGCCGCCGCCTCGTCGACACCGACGACGCCCGAGCCCGTGCGCAGCTCGGGCACCAGGGCAGCCTGCGCACCCGACGCGTGCCGCCTGGAACGCGATCGACTGTGCGGTCGAACGGTTCGACACGCTGCGATCGACATCGCGCGCCAACCACACCAACCCGAGAAACGTGAACGCGAAGATCAGCGCGATGCCCGCGACGAATCCCGAGCCACGGTCGCCGCCCAGGCGGTCGATCGATCGGCTGTTCACGGCGCATCTCCCGTCGCTCGGTACGGATCGATCGTGGCGAACGCCGTCGCCGTCGCCGTCGATGCCGGCGGATCGATCAACTCGAGGCCAGCCGACGAGACCGAGCACGACACGGTCACCGCGACCTGGCCACCCGGGCCGAACGCGCTGGTGTCGACGCTGACCGACGGGTTCGAACACGAGGTGGCATCGACGAGCATCGCCGCTCCGACCTCGCGGGCGGCGCGGTCCGCGTCCGCGGGGGTCCGCTCCTGTGCGGCCGCCTGCGCAGCCGACTCGGCCGCGCTCTGCACGGTCGCCCGGCCGTCGACCCCCCGGCCGAGGAACAGGATCACGAGCGCCAATCCGATCGCCGCGGGTGCCAGCAGCGCAGCGCCCAATGCATCGGCCGACCCGCAGTCGCGTCCCGTGCGGACCGTCGGTGAGCGCCGCACGATGATCATGGCGACGTGAGTTCCTCGACCGGGATCGCCGCCGTGACCTCGAACTCCGATGCGGTACCGCGGATGATGCCGGGCGCCGACGCGCTGAACCGTGACGACCACCACGCCGCCGGTCACGGCTCACCCCGACGACGACATCGCTCAGCGACGTGTCGGCCTCGAGGATCGCGCTCGCCGAGGACCTCGCGTCGGTGGCGGTGACCCCCGACCGCGCCACCAGCGCGGCGGTGTCGCGGGCGATCACCCGTGCCTCGGTCTTGGCGTGGCTCCACATCGCGGCCTGCACGGCGGCGAACGCCAGCACGACGAACAGCGGCGTCAGCAACGCGATCGACAGCGACGTCGCCGCACCGGAATCGCCCGACACCCGCGGACCCATCTGGGCGCGATTCCGGTCGATGTCCGAGGGTGATCGCGCCCAGACCACCGACGACGCCTCGCGTTCGTGCACGGCCGTCGATGGGTTACGGCGCCGAGGGAGACTGCACCGGCGTGCTGGCCGTGGTGCGGACCTGGCTCCAGATGATCGCCGCGACGACGGCGACACTCACCGCGGCCGCTGCGTACCAGAGCACGTGCTCGATGGAGACCGCACCACGGTCTGGCCCTGCCGCGTCGACGGGTTGCGTCGATCTGACGCGCTCGTGCAGTCGGGCGAACACGACGTGGAACACGGCGGTGAAAGTGAGCGCTGCATCGGTCATGGCGGTGTCTCCCGGTTCTGTCGGAGTGGGTCGATGGGATGGGTCGGTGGGCGGTGCCGGTCGAGTCGGTCGTGCGCGTCAGCTGAGATCGAGGGCCGGGTAGATGATGAGCGCCATGAACAACAGCGCCATACCGACGAGCGGTGGGGTGACCTTGTCGTTGCGGATCCGGGCGCTCGCCTCCTCGTCGGCGGCGAGCGTGTTGCGCAGCGTCGAACACTTCGCCGCCAGACTCCGTGCGACCGGAGCGCCTTCGTTGGCGGACAACCGTGGCCGTCGCCGCGACCTGCTCGAGCTCGACGATGCCGAACTCGTCGGCCACGAGCGACAGCGCCTCGACGAGGCTCCGGCCGGTCGTGCCCACCTCGCGCATCCGGCGTCGGAGTTGGCGGAACAGCAGGCCGTCCCCGGCGCGGGCTGCCTGGTCGAGCGCACCCTCGTAGCCGGTGTTGCCGGCGAGCAGCATCGTCACCATGTCGATGAACGCGCCGAGTTGATGGCGCAGGTCGAGCCGGACGGCATCGGCTCGGCTCATCGCGTCGCTGTGCACGATCATCGGTGCCAGCACGGCGGCGGCCAGCGAGATGAACGCCGGGACGAACCACCCGATGGACGCGAGGCCGACCAGATGGGCCACCGCGAGCAGCGCGCTCGGCACCAGCAGGCCGGCGACCGCGGCGGTGACGAGCATGCCGACGTGGACGTCGACGGTGCGCCCGATGAGATGCAGCGGCCGATCCCAGGCGGCGGTCCGCAGGCTCGTGCGCGAGCCGATCACCGCCCGGCCGACACGGTCGAAGCCGGCCGGGCTCCCGCTTCCACCGGTCGTCCCGAAGTCGACGGGCTGGCGACGCAGGTGCTGCATGGCATCGACCAGGCGCGGGCGCGGCTGCCGCCAGCCGGTGACGATCAGCCACGTCGCCGCGACCATGGCGACGCTGCTCGCGAGGATCATGCCGGTCGGCCTCATCGGGCCGCCACGGGGCGAGATGCGTCGGCCGCCGAACCGTGCCCAGTCAGGAACCGGCTCGGTCGGGGATACCTCGCCAGACGCTGGACCCTGATCAGCAGCGCGGCGTAGATCGCCAGCACGACCGCGAGGAACGCCTGCCCTTCGACGGTGTCGTACGGCTCGAGGTACTCGGCGCGGCCGAACACGAGGAGGCCCAGGATCAGGCCGCCCATGATCACGCTCAGCACGGTGACCTCGCGCTGCACCGGCGCCCGTTCGGCCTCGACCAGCCGTCGCCGATCGGCCTGGTGCCGTGCCTGTTGGGCGAGCGAGTCGAGCACGGCGACGGTGCGGGCGCCCCGTTGCACCGCGATCAACAGCCCGGCCGCGACGAGGTCGCCGAGCGGATCGTCGATCTCGTCGGCGAACCGGCGGAACACCGTGTCGGGGTCCTGGTGCCCGAGCCCGGCGGCGAGCCGGCGCACCTGGGGGCGGATCGACGGACCGCACGTGGCGACCGTGGCGCTGATCGCACCGATCGGCTGATCGCCGGCGATGAGCACGTCGCGCAGGTTCTCGATCCACGAGGCGAGGGCATCCGTGCGTTCGACGTCGGTCTCCGAGCGTCGATCCCGCCGCTGCCACACGCCCACCGCGGTCCAGGTGCCGACCGCGACGACGAGTGCCGGCACCAGCCACCCGGAGAAGGCGACGACCAGCCCACCGGCGACGATGGCTCCCGCCAGGCGTTGGCCGGCTCCCGGACGGATCTCCGATCGGCGGCGCGGTCCTTCCGGCGGCGGCGAGGCCAGCAGCACCACGGCGAACACGGCGGCGACGGTCGACGCGATCAGCACCACCACTGCCGAGCTCAACGTGACCACCCGTCCACCGCGAACTCGTCGGCCGGGTACCCGGCCAACCGCAGTCGGCGCAGGTGGCGCGGCGACAGCGGCGCGACCTGGTGGAGCTCGGCCTGGCCCGGTTCGTTCGTGTCGCCGACGCCCCACACCTCGGTGCTCGCCACGCCGCCGCCTTCACCGAGGCCGCCGACCTCGATGATCGAGGTGACCCGTCGCACCGGCGTCTCGTCGGCGACCGCGTTGCGCACGAGATCGATGTGCACGATGAAGTCGACGGTCTGGGCGATCAGGCTCCACACCGCGAACTCCGGCAGGCTCGTGTTCGACTTCGACACGTAGTAGGCGAGGCGGTGGAGCACGACGTCGGCGGCGTGGGCATGGATGGTGGCCAGCGAACCGCGCTTGCACATCGACGCGACGTCGAGCATGTCGAGCGCCTCGTCCTCGACGAGTTCGCCCACGACCACCCGATCGGGGTTGAGGCGCCGCGTGAGTTCGACCAGCTGGCGTGTCGTGATCTCGCCCTCGCCCTCGGCGTTGGAATGGCGGGTGAACAGGGCCGGCGCGTCCGGATGCCGGGGGTCGTCCTCCAACCGGAGCTCCAACAGGTTCTTCTCGACGGTGATGATGCGCTCGAGCGGCGAGACCGCACCGAGCAACTCGGTCAGCAACGTCGTCTTGCCGGCGCCGGGCGGTCCGGACACGAGGATCGTGAAGCCGCAGCGGACCAGGGCTCGCAGCTGATCGACGATGCGGTGCGGGAACAGACCGAGGTCGGCCAGGCCCTCGAGGCCCACCTGCTGGACGACGAACCGACGGATCGCCAACCGTGGATGGCTGGAGATGCCGTGCTCGTGGCTGCCGCCGAGCACCATCACGACACGCGACCCGTCCGTGGACTGCAACGTCAGCATCGGCGACGACGTGTCGAGCCGACCTTCGCCGGTCCTGGTCATCCGCAACGCCATCCGCTTCTGGAACGCCGTGAGCTCGACGGCACTCGCCCACAGTTGGCCGACGTCGACCTTGCGGCCATCGGTGTAGGTGACCCACGTCGACAGGTGGCTGTTGACGTCGACCTCCTCCACGTGGGAGTCGCTCAGGAACGGCTCGAGCGGGCCGGACCCGGTGATCTCGGCGACCACCCGGGCGCGCAGCCGCTGCTCGGCTCGTTGCTCGAGCGGCCGGAACCCGTCCCGCAACAGCGATTCGTTGACCGCGCCGACCTCGTCGCTGATCCACGCGCCGACGAGCAACTGCTGACGCCGGTGATCTCCGGCGAGCGTGTCGGCGCCGCCGACGGTGCCGTCGGCCGCCTCGCGTTCGACGGCGTCGATCAGTCGGGTGGACACGCGCTCGGTCACGAGCGCGACCAACGCGCCCTCGTCGGCGTCGTGGCCGAGCGTTGCCGAGTCGATCCGGTCGACCGGGAACGTGGTCATCCACGGGCTCCGACGGTCGCGGGTGCGTCGAAGGCGAGCAGATCGGTGGTGAGCGCGGCGATCGACCGGGCCAGCGGCAGACGAGCCAGCCGCTTGGCCGACACGCCGGAGCGGCCGGCGAGCACCGACGCCGAGAGCGGGTCGAGGGCGATCGGATGCGCGGCAGCGATCGTGGTGGCGGTCTTGGACCCCACATAGTCGGCGATCTCCGCGACATCGAAGGGCTCGTCGCCGATCACCCCGAGCACGACCCGTCCGCGGGTCGTGGCGAGCTGCTCCAACACCTCCACGAGCCGGTCGAGACGGACCGCTTCGGCGCCCACCGAGGACGGTTCCTGCCGGTGGAGGACGACGACGGCGGTCGCGTCGAGCACGGCGCCAGGGAGCGGATCTGCCGCGGCGTGGTGACCGACGTCGGCGATCACCGTCGGTGTGTCGAGCGCGTCGAGCATCGGGATCAGCGTCCGCTCGGCTTCCGCGATGGCCAAGGACGCCTCGCGCGAGCGCACCGGAGCGGCGAGGAAGCGCACGCCGGACGGCGAGCTCTGGACCGCGTAGGAGACGTCGGCCCAGCGGGACGCACCGTCGTCGGGCGTGCCGGCATCGATGCCTCGGCGATCGACCCCCGGACCGCCGCCACCGGTCGTCGCGTGTCGGGGTGGGACCGTCGCGCTGCCACCAGGGTCGTGAGCGACGGGGTCGGCGGCGTGTCGAGCCAGCCGGCCAACGACCCGCCGGTCCGGTCCGCCTCGAGCACGACGACATCCCGCTCGACCGGCCACGCGGCGGCCACCGCGATCGCCGTCGTCGTCGTGCAGTCGCCGATGAGCGCGATGAGCGACACGCCGGCCTCAGTCCTCGCTGCCGCCGTCGTTGGTCGCGGCGGCGACGGTCGGTTCCGTGAGCACCACCCGCACGTCGTCGGCGGCCGCCACCCGCGGTGCATCGGCGACCGCGACCTCCACCGAGAGCGACTGCGTTCCGATGGCGTTGGTCGGCGTGATCGGGAGCGCGACCACGACCCCGGCGATGACGTCGGGATCGGCGCCGACGTTCGGTCCAGCGAGGGCCGGAGCGGCCGGGATCACGAGTTGCACCGGGACCCGTTCGCGGAGCCCGACGGGCAGCGACCCCTCGTTCACCTCGATGGCGACGACGGCATGGCCCGGCTCGACGAGCGGTGCCGCTTGCAACGATTGTTCGCTGACCAACGAGCCCGACACGATCCGGACCTTGGCGTACTGGCCGACAACGGTCGACAGGTCCGCACCGGCGACGACGTTGACCGACGGGTCGACGTCGACGTCGACCGTGCGCAGCATGTCGGCGCTGATCTGCTCGCCGGCCGGCACGTCGACGACCGCCTGCACCGCCGGTTCGGAGGAATCGAGCGACGCATAGACGAGCAGATTGCCGCCGATGGCGAGCGCGGCCAACGCGACGCCGGCCGCGATGCGGTTGCGGCGACGTGCGGCCGGAGCGAACCCTCGCCGTTGGACGTCGTCGGCTGGTCGCTTCGTCATCGGGATCAGCCGCCGGTCAGCGAGATCCTGGGCGAGGAGCGCGACGAGGGCGCCGGCCACCAGGCCGGGGCCGAAGGCGATGTGGCGGGCGCGGGTGCACACCCCGACCGTGGCGGTCGACCCCGCGGCGAGCGCCAGCGCCGGGATGGCCAGGTTCCAGTCGAGCGCCCCGACCGCGGCACCGAGCACGATCGCCAGCTTGACGTCACCGAACCCCATCGATGCCGGCGACGCGAGGTGCAGGAGCAGGATCGGCACCGACATCAGCAGTGCACCGGCGGCGAGGCCGGCGATCGACGTCGATGTCGAACCGGTGCTCCACGACACGCCGACGCCGACGAGCAGCACGATCCCGGCGGACGCGATCCACACGTCGGGGAGCCGGCGCACCTGGGTGTCGGTCAGGACGGCGGGCATCAGCGTCGCGATCGCCAACCCGGAGGCGATCGGAATCGCACCGGTGATCGACGCGATGAGCGCGATCGCGGTCGCCAGCACACAGCCGAGCCGGACCACCGACCGACGCCGACGCCCAACACCCGAGCACCGACGACCACTCGGAGGCACCTCGCGCGGCGACGTCATGTCCTGGCGGCCGAGATCACGGCCGTGCCCCTGGATGTCCGAACCCCCACTGGCGCCTCCCAGACCGTCGTGCCCGCCGGGAGATGGACGGCGAGAGTAGTTCGTCGCGCGAGGGCGCGCGTCCGGGTGGTGGCGACGTTGGCGATGCCTCGTGTTCCTGCACGCCGGAACGTGGGCGCCGAGCGTGACGAAGCGGAAAGGTCGGCGCGCGGTGCCTGACCCCACGCGCGGGCTATTGGTCGGGGGACAGGGCGCGGACCGTCCACTCGAGGAGCCAGCTCAGGAAGTCGTAGAGCTGGTACTCGGGCGGGGCGGCGTTGTCGGCGTCGTCGGCCGAGTCGTCGTCGTCGATGCCCAGCAACGAGCCGAGCACGAGCCGGATCGCGTTGATCGACTGCATGAACGCGATCGTCTGACCCTCGTCCCAGACCGCCGTCGACGAGGGCCGGATCGCTCGGGGCGAGCAGCTCGGACACCGATTCGATCGCCGCCACCCGGCTGGCGACGAGTTCCTCGCGCATCAGGCGCTGGTACTCGGCTTCCTTCTCCTCGTCGTCGGGATAGGCCGTCGGGAAGAGCCGGTCGAGCAGCGCGTTGTCGTCGGGCCCCTCGAGCAGGGCGACGCAGCTCACCCATCAACCGGATGATCAGCGCCCGCTCGTCGACGTCGAGGGTCAGCCGCCAACCGCCGTCGACGGCGACGACCGGCGGGATGAACTCCTGGCGCCCGAACCTCCACCTAGCCACGGGCAGCCATCGCGAGACCGCTCGTCACGTCGACCCGTCGTGTTCCATCGTGGCCCACAGGCTGTGCTCGTGGAGCCGGAACACGTGCATCTCGGCCTCCTCGCGGGTGCCGGAGGCGACGACCGCGCGGCCCTTCTCGTGCACGTCGAGCATCAGTTCGGTGGCCTTCTCCAACGAGAAGCCGAACAGCTTCTGGAACACGTAGGTGACGTAGCTCATCAGGTTCACCGGGTCGTTCCACACGAGCACGATCCAGGGGCGGCTGAGCGCGTTCACGGTGTCGTCGTTCAGCTCGATGTCCGGCTCCATCACCTCCACGGATTCGAGCGTCGTCGGCATGGCCCCATTGTGCCGTGGTTCACACGGGTCGGTTCATCACGCCAGATCATCCGCACGGCGTTGGTCGGTTCTCCCCGCGACCGTACGATGGGGCCGTCATGGCCGTCGGCAGTCGCCCCCTCGTACCGTCCCGGCTCGCGCCCGGCGGCATGGCGCACGGCGTCCGGCACACCCCGACCACGGTGATCGGTGCGTACATCGC
The DNA here is from genome assembly GCA_963772085.1 of Ilumatobacteraceae bacterium. GTDB lineage: Bacteria > Actinomycetota > Acidimicrobiia > Acidimicrobiales > Ilumatobacteraceae > Sva-07. The sequence continues at coordinate 328,716 of CAVYWH010000005.1, read as the reverse complement.
CCTCACCAAGCCGCGGATCATCGAACTCCTGCTGATCACGACCGTGCCGACCATGGTGCTCGCCGAAAAGGGCTGGCCGCGCCACGTCGCTGGTGCTGATCACGCTGCTCGGCGGCACGCTCGCCGCCGGCGGCGCCAACGCCGTCAACATGTACGTCGACCGCGACATCGACGCCCTGATGGCCCGCACCCAGGGGCGTCCGCTCGTCACCGGCGTCATCCCGGCACGCAACGCGCTCGTGTTCGCCCTCGTGCTGCAGGCGCTGGCGTTCGCGGTGCTCTGGGCGGGCGCCAACCTGCTGTCCGCCGTACTCGCCTTCAGCGCGGCCGCCTTCTACGTCGGTGTGTACACGCTCTGGTTGAAGCGCACGAGCCGACAGAACATCGTGATCGGCGGCGCCGCCGGGGCCGTCCCGGTGCTGGTCGGATGGGCCGCCGTGCAGGATTCGCTCGCCTGGTCGCCGATCCTGCTGTTCCTGGCCATGTTCCTGTGGACACCCCCGCACTTCTGGGCCCTCGCCGTGAAGTACGCCGACGACTACCGGGCGGCCGACGTCCCGATGCTGCCGGCGGTGGCTCCGATCGAGACGGTCGTGCGCCAGATGATCGGCTACACGATCGCCCTCGTGGTCACCACGCTGGTGCTGATCCCCGTCGCCGATCTCGGCTGGATCTACGGGATCTCGGCCGCCGTGCTCGGGGCGATCTTCATCGCCGGCACCCTTGCGCTCCGCCTGCGCCCCACGCCGGCCGCCAGCATGCGGCTCTTCGGCTACTCCATCACCTACGTCACCCTGCTCTTCGGAGCGATGACGCTCGACGTGTTCGTCCAGTACGGCTGGTGAATTTGTGAATTGCCTCGCCGCCTGATCGTCGACGAATCGACCCGCCGGGAATTCCGCCGAAACGATGCCGTGCAAGTAGTCTCTGGCCGTCATGGCCTGCCTCGTGCAGACGTCAGCCTCGTACTCACACAAGCGAGTTCCCACTTCGTATGACCACTCTCGAAACCGCAGAACCGGCCGCCACCGACGCTGAAGTTGTCGCGCCGGTGCCTGGCACCAACGTGACAAGTCACCGCGGCACGGTCACGGTGCAGCCGCCCAGGTGGTTGTCGTCGACCGACCACAAGATCATCGGCCAGCTGTACCTGTTCGGCGGCCTGCTCGGGTTGCTCGCCACGGTCGCCGTCAACGTGCTGATCGGCATCGAGCGGTTCGACGGCGATTCCCTCACGATCGACGACGGAATCTTCCAGCTGTTCGATGCCCAGCGTGTCGGTCTCGTCTTCGGTGCGGCGCATCCCGCTCGCCCTCGCGCTGTGCGTGGCGATCGTGCCGCTGCAGCTCGGCTCCCGCTCGATCGCCTTCCCCCGCCTCGCCGCGCTCGGCTTCTGGCTCTGGCTCGGCGGCCTGATCCTGAACATCGTCTCGCTGATCGCCAACGGCGGTTCGCTCGGCGGCAGCAGCGACATGGTCGACCTGTTCATCGCCAGCCTCGCCTTGATGGCGCTGGGCGCCATCGCCGCCGCGGTGGCGATCGGCACCACGGTGCTCACCACCAGGGCGCCTGGCATGACGATGCGGCGCGTGCCGTTCTTCTCCTGGTCGGCGCTGATCACGTCGCTCGCCCTCGTGCTCGTGCTGCCCGTCTTCATCGGCACGCTGATCTACCTGTTCCTCGACCACCGCAACGCCCGCGCCGGTTTCGGCGGCAACGCCGGCTTCTACACCTGGGCCGGATGGCTGTTCACCCAGCCGGCGACCTACCTGTTCGCGATTCCGGCCATCGGCGTGCTCGCCGAACTCCTGCCGGTCACGTTCCGCAAGCGCACCCCGGCCCGCGGCGTGATGATCGCCGGGCTCGGCCTGATCAGCGTCGCCGCCCTCGCCGCCGTCACCCAGCAGAACGTCCAACGCCTCCCGTGGTCGGGCAGCGAGCTCAACCTCGACGACCTCGGCACCAAGGCTCGAGGACCTCGTCCCCTACGCCTTCTTCAACCTGCTCCCGCTGCTCGGCATGTTGATCGTCATCCTGATGGGTCTCGTGCTCGCCAAGCCGCAGAAGGGCGTGCGACCGAACCTCAACCCCGGCTTCGCCTTCGCCCTGTTCGGGTACGGCATGGTGTTCGTCGGGATGCTCGGCACCGTGCTCTACGCCGTCGACGACCTCGCCCTCCAGGGCACGGTGTTCGAAGAAGCCACCCTGATCTACATCGTCTACGGCGCCGTGCTCGGCGTGATGGGCGGCGTCGTCTACTGGGCGCCGAAGCTGTGGGGCAACGCTCCGTCGGCCGCCAAGGTCGCTCCGATCGCGCTGCTCGGCGTGCTCGCCACCGTGCTGGCGTCGTTCCCGCACTACATCGCCGGATTCCTCGACCAGCCCGCGGGGCCGCTGTACGACAACGACGACTTCGTCATCTGGAACGTCCTCGTGCTCGTCGGCCATGCTGCTCATGGGCCTGACCGTGCTGGCCTTCATCGGGCTGGTCCTGTCCGCCAATCGGTCACGCGACGGCGAACACGACACGATCGGCGACGATCCGTGGGACGGCCAGACGCTCGAGTGGGCCACCACGTCCCCGGCGCCCGGCGACAACTTCGTCGATGTGCCGGTCGTGCACTCGGCCGAGCCGATGCTCGACCTCAAGGCCGCCCGCGACTCCGCCACCGCCACGAACGACGGGAGCAGCAACTGATGTACGCCCTACCCCCCGGCCCCATCGACGCTCCCCGCCGCCAGACGCTCGTCGGCGCGGCGTTCGCCACCGTCGGGATCGTCATGCTCATGGGTGGGATGCTCGCCGTCTGGCTGTTCAAGCGCTCCGAGCTCCGCGATGCCGGTGAAGTGTGGCTCCCGAGCGGGGTCGTCATCCCCGAGGTGCCCGTCGAACATCATCCTGATCGCGTTCGTCGGCCTGTGCGTGTTCGCCCAGTGGGCGCTGTGGTCGGCCAAGCACGGCGACCGCGGCCACACGGTGTTCGCCCTCGGCGGCCACCGTGCTCGTCGCGCTGCTGATCATCAACGCGCAGGCCTACATCTACTCCCAGATGGACCTCGGCATCGCCGACGGGCTCTATCCGGCCATGTTCTACGGCGTCACGGGCGTGTTCATGGTCCTGATGGTCGTCGGCATCCTGTTCTCCGCCGTCGCCGCGTTCCGCTGTTCCGGTGGTCGCGAGGACTACGAGATCCTCGCCGCCCACGCCATGTACTGGTACACCATGGGCGCCGTGTTCACGGCGATCTGGTTCGTCGTCTACGTCACCAAGTGAGCCACTGACATGTTCACCACCGGCACCAAGTTCCTCATCGGCTCGACCGTCGTCGCGAGCATCGCCGCGCTCGCCTACGGGATCACCCAGGACGGCGGCATCATGGGCACCGTCGGGCTGGTCTCGGCGGCGCTCGCCCTGGCCTTCCTGGCCGGCGTCAACATCTACACCCGTGACTCCAACGTGTTGGTCACGCCCGACCTCGCCCCCGAGCGCACCGCAGCCGCGAGGGTCGCTCCGTCGTTCAGCCTCTGGCCGTTCGTGTTCGCCATCGCCGCCGTCACGATCGTCGTCGGGCTCGTCACGTACCAGGCGATCACCGTCATCGGACTCCTCCTGCTGCTCGCGGCCGGGGCCGAGTGGATGACCCAGGCCTGGTCCGAACGGGCCTCGGCCGACAACGCGCACAACTCCGAGGTGCGCAGCCGGATCGCCAACCCGTTCGAGTTCCCGATCGCCGGCGCCATCGCCATCGGCATCATCGTCTACTCGTTCAGCCGCATCATGCTGTGGCTCTCCAAGACCAACACCGTGCTCGCCTTCGGCATCCTGGCGCTGGTCTTCCTGACCTTCGCCTTCCTGTTCGCCTACCGTCCCGTCGATCAAGCACCGGGCGGTGGTGAGCGTCATCGTGATCGGCGCCATCGGCCTCGTCGCCGGTGGCGCGGCCGCCGGCATCAGCGGTGAGCGCGAGATCGAACAACACGAGACCGCCGAGGCCGGCGCACTCGAGGGCTCTGTGCGAGGACCCCGACGAGACCCACGTCGACGAGAAGGCATCGCAGAGCGTCGCCGCCACCGCCAGCGTCGCCGCACGGATCATCCTGGCCGAGGACGGCACGCTGTCGTACGAAGTCAACGGTCCGAACCCGCAGGGCGCGGACGACACCATCACGCTGCCCCGTTCCAGCCCGAACAACGTGCTGTTCATCAACGAGTCCGGTGAACACCGTCGACTCTCGGCCGACCTGGGGACGATGCCCGACCCCGAGGACCCCGACGGGGTCGAGGTCGTCCCGAACCAGGTCTGCACCACCCTCGTCGACACCGACGGCGAGCAACTCATCACCCTCAACATCTCACAGCCCAGCTACGTCTTCCCCGACGGGCAACTTCTTCTTCGTGCCCGGCGTGGAAACCGCCCGACCTCGAACTGGTTGTGCCGTGAGTCATCCCAGGACGAAAATGCCTTCGACGATGTCTACGACTACGGTCAACCCCGTGACCCGACCAGGCCGATCCGCGACTCGACGAGGCGGTCTCGCGCTCGTCGCGCTGCTCGCCTTCGCCGCCGCCGGATGCGCGAACGACGCTCCCCAGGACACGTGGCAGCCGGCCGGGCCGAACGCCCAGAAGATCCAGAACCTGCAGTACCCGGTGTTCATCATCGCCGGTGTCGTCGGCCTCATCGTGTTCGCCGCCGTCGGTTTCATCGTCTGGCGCTTCCGTGACCGCGGCCAGGCGATCCCCGAGCAGACGCACGGCAAGCCGGCCCTCGAGATCGCGCTGACGATCCTCCCCGCGCTGATCCTCATCGGCGTCGCCATCCCCACCGTCGGCACGCTGATGGCGCTCAACAAGACGAGCGACACCGAGTGCGTCATCAACGTCACCGGCCAGCAGTGGTGGTGGGAAGTCGACTACCCCGTCCAGGACGGTTGCGGCGGCGTCTCCGGCGTCATCGTCACCTCCGGCCAGATGGTCATCCCGGTCGACACGCCGGTGCTGGTGCGCGGCACGAGCCGCGACGTCATCCACTCGTGGTGGATCCCCCGGCTGAACGGCAAGCGCGACATGGTCCCGGGCCGGGTGCAGACCAACCGCATCCAGGCCGACGAGCCGGGCATCTACGCCGGTCAGTGCACCGAGTTCTGCGGTCTCTCCCATGCCAACATGCGCATGGAAGTCATCGCCATGTACCCCGACGACTTCGAGGCCTGGAAGGCGAACCAGCTCGAGGCCTACACCCCACCGGTAGAGGGCACCCCCGGCGCCGCGGGCGAAGCGGAGTTCATCTCGCAGTGCTCGCGATGCCACCAGGTCAACGGCCTCGAAGACGCCGACGGCCTCCCGATCGTCTCCCGTCCCGACGTGTACGAGTACGCCGGTGCCGCGCCGAACCTGACGAACCTGATGACGCGCAACACGTTCGCCGGCGCCACCTTCGACCTGCTGATCCCCCAGTGCAAGGCGGAAGTGTGGGATGCCCCACCCGACGAGGTCGGCGCGGCCTACCTCGAAGGCGTCACGCCTGAATGTCTCAACTCGGTGAAGCTGCGCGAATGGCTGCGCGACGCCCCGGCGACCAAGCCGATGTACGCCGACCCCGAGAAGCTCGAAGCGACCGACGGCCTGTACCGCGGCATGCCGTACCTCGCCCTCAGCGAGGACCAGATCGACGTCCTCGTGGCCTACCTGCTCGAACGCAAGTGATGGGAACCCGATAACGCATGGCCATCATCGAACGCCCCGTCGACACCCCCGCCGTCACCACCGCCGGTGGTCCGAGTGTCGTCGCCACCCCCTCGTCGTCGTTCGGCTACTTCCGACGCCCGGTCGAGACGACCGGCTGGCGCGCCTGGGCCTTCACGGTCGACCACAAGAAGATCGGCATCATGTACGGCGTCGTGGCGATGGCGTTCTTCGTCGTCGGCGGCCTCGAAGCGAGCCTGATCCGAGCCCAGCTCGCGCAGGCCGACGGCACGATCCTGTCGGCCGACAAGTACAACCAGATGTTCACGATGCACGCCACCACCATGGTGTTCCTCTTCGTGATGCCGATGGCGGCCGCGTTCGCCAACTACATGATCCCGCTGCAGATCGGGGCACGTGACGTCGCCTTCCCCCGACTCAACGCGCTCAGCTTCTGGACCTTCCTCGCCGGTGGCATCTTCATCAACACGTCGTGGTTCCTCGGCGGCGGTGCCGACGGCGGCTGGTTCATGTACGCCCCGAACAGCTCCACGCCGTTCTCGCCGTCCGACGGCGTGAACTTCTGGACGCTCGGCCTGCTGATCACCGGTGTCGCGTCGCTCGTCGGTGCCGTCAACCTGATCGTCACCGTGCTCAACATGCGGGCACCGGGCATGACGATGATGCGCATGCCGATCTTCACCTGGATGGCGCTCATCACGCAGTTCCTGCTGCTGTTCGCCATGCCGGTCATCACGGTCGCCCTGTTCCTGCTGCTGTTCCAACGAAACTACGGCGCCACGTTCTTCTCCGTGGCCGACGGCGCCGACCCGTTGCTGTGGCAGCACCTGTTCTGGATCTTCGGCCACCCCGAGGTGTACATCATCGTGCTGCCGGCCTTCGGCATCGTGTCCGAGGTGCTCCCGGTGTTCTCCCGCAAGCCGCTGTTCGGCTACCCGTTCGTGGTGTTCTCGGGTGCCGCCATCGGCTTCGTCGGCTGGGGTGTGTGGGCCCACCACATGTTCGCCTCCGGCCTCGGCCCGATCTCGGTGTCGGTGTTCGCCGTCGCCACGATGGCCATCGCCATCCCGACCGGCGTCAAGATCGTCAACTGGACCCTCACCATGTGGGGCGGCAAGCTGAAGTTCACCACGGCGATGCTGTTCGCCATCGGCCTGATCATCGAGTTCACGATCGGCGGTCTCTCCGGCGTCACCCACTCGGTGGCCCCGTCCGACACGCAGCAGACCGACACGTACTACATCGTCGCCCACTTCCACTACGTGATCTTCGGCGGCGGCGTGCTCGGCCTGTTCGCCGGCCTCTACTACTGGTGGCCGAAGGTGTTCGGCAAGATGCTCAGCGAGAAGCTCGGCAAGATCAACTTCTGGTTGATGATCATCGGCATGAACCTGACGTTCGGGCCGATGCACATCCTCGGCCTGCAGGGTCAGCCGCGACGCATGTACGTCTGGACCGAAGCCCGCGCCGGTGAGGGATTCTTCAACCTCGGCTTCTGGAACCTCGTCTCGTCGATCGGCACGCTCGTGCTCGGCGTCGGCATCCTGTTCTTCTTCATCAACGTCTGGGTCACCCGCAAGGCACCGCCGGCGCCGGCTCGACCCGTGGGACGCCCGCAGCCTCGAGTGGATCACCACCAGCCCGCCGAAGGTGCACAACTTCGACCGCACCCCGACCGTGCACGCACTCGACGAGTTCTTCCATCGCAAGTACGAAGACGTCGGCACCGGCGACAGCCACGAGTACAAGCAGGTCATGACCGGCGAGCAAGTGGTCGCCGAGGAGACCGCGCACGCCGATGCGCACATCCACCTGCCGTCACCGTCGTACTGGCCGATCCTGCTGGCGCTCAGCCTGCCGATCATGGCCTACGGCGTGATCTACCACACGCTGCTGATCGTCGTCGGTGCGGCGATGGCGGTCGGCTCGATGTTCGGTTGGGCGCTCGAGCCGTCGACGGCGCCCGACACCGACTTCGACCCACCGTCCGACAACGAATCGAGCAAGGAGGTGGCCCTCCATGTCTGACGCCACGCTCACGGATCCGGGTCCCGAACCCGACGTCGACGAGTCGTCGGCGGCGACCACCGTCCCCGTCGACCGCGCACGACGGCGGCCGACGACGACGTCCTCGACCACATCGGTCACGCGCACCACACGTCGACCGGCCTGTCGAACACCAAGCTCGCCATGTGGCTGTTCCTCGGTTCGGAGTGCCTGCTCTTCGGTGGCCTGATCGCCACCTACATGCTCTATCGCAACCGCCAGGGCGACGCGATCGGGCCCGACCAGCTGTGGGACATCCCGTTCACCTCGGCGTCGAGCTTCTGTCTGCTGATGTCGTCGCTCACGATGGTGCTCGCCGTGTCGGCGGCCAAGCGCAAGGACGACCGCAACACCCGGCTGTGGCTCATCGCCACCGCCTCGCTCGGCGGCCTGTTCGTCGCCGGCCAGGTGTACGAGTTCACGACGTTCTACCGCGAGGGTCTCGGCTACACGACGAGCCTGTTCGGCTCGAGCTTCTACACCCTCACCGGCTTCCACGGCGTCCACGTGTCGGTCGGCATCATCATGCTGATGGCGCTCATGTTCATGTTGCTGCGCAACAGGGTCTCGGGCGACAAGGCCGAGACGGTCGAGATGATCGGCCTGTACTGGCACTTCGTCGACATCGTCTGGATCATCATCTTCACCCTCGTCTACCTGATTCCGGCCTGACCATGACCGCTGAAGCAGCCATCACCGACACCCACGCCGCCGACGGCCACGACGCCACCGACGGTCACGGCCACGACCAGGTCCACGATGTGTCCGACTGGACCTACATCAAGATCGCCATCGCGCTGCTGATCCTGACGGCCGCCGAGGTGGCCGTCAGCTACAGCGACATCGGCAAGTTCATGGTGCCGATCCTGCTCGTCATGATGGCGATCAAGTTCTTCACCGTCATCCTGTACTTCATGCACCTCAAGTACGACAACCCGCTGTTCAGGCGGCTGTTCTACTCCGGTCTGTTCCTCGCCCTCTTCGTCTACATCGTCGCGATGCTGACGTTCCACTACTTCGAGTAGTCCCGCACGCCGTTCCGTCGCGGCGCTCCACCAGACGGCCGAGTCCCCATGTTCGTCCACCTCGCAGCAACCAACCCGTTGCCCTTCCGATGGCACCCAGAGGTGGTGCTGCTGGTCGTCTCGCTGGCCGCGGCGTACGTGTACATGATCCGGGTGATCGGCCCGCACGCCGTCCCCGCCGGAACGCCGGTGGTGACACGCCGGAACAAGGTCGCCTTCGTCGGCGCGATGTTCATGCTGTGGGCGGCGAGCGACTGGCCGTTGCACGACATCTCCGAGGAGTACCTCTACTCGGCACACATGTTGCAGCACATGATGCTGACGTACTTCCTGCCGCCGTTGGTGTTGCTGGCGACGCCGGAATGGCTGTTGCGGGTGCTGATCGGCAACGGTCGGGGCTATCGGCTGCTGGCCTGGCTGTGCAAGCCGGTCGTCGCCGGTGTGGCGTTCAACGCGGTCGTCATCGTCACGCACATCCCGACCGTGGTGAACACCTCGGTCTCCAACGGACCCATGCACTACGGGCTCCATCTCTTCGTCGTCACCCTGTCGCTGCTGATGTGGATGCCGGTGTGCGGCCCGTTCCGCGAGTTCCATCTGCAACCGCTCGGCAAGTGCATCTACCTGTTCCTCCAGTCGGTCGTCCCGACGTTGCCGGCGGCGTGGCTGACGTTCGCCGACGGTGCCGTGTACTCGGCGTACGACCTCCAGTACCGGCTGTGGGGCATCGGCATCACCACCGACCAGCAGCTGGCCGGGGCGATCATGAAGACCGGCGGGTCGGTCTTCCTGTGGGCGATCGTGATCTTCATCTTCTTCAAGCGCTTCGCCGCCGGGTACCAGAACGAGCACGACTATCGACGGGCCGGCATCGATCCCGACCGCCGAGATCGTCGGCAACGACGAGGTCACGCTGACGACCGCCGACGTCGAGCGCGAGTTCGCCGTCCACCGCCCCTCCGGGCGATGAGCCAACGGCCCGGTAGTCAGGCCGTTCGCTCATCGGTGCGGTCTCGCGAGCGATGAGCCAACGGCCCGGTAGTCGGGCCGTTCGCTCATGACTCGGGCGGAACTGGGCGGCGGGGCGAGGGCGACCGGTAGCCTGCGAGGTCGTGATCGACCAGCGGCTCCTGCGTACCGACCTCGCGGGACTGGAGGCCGCGCTGGAGCGTCGGCGCCGGCCGGTGCTGCTCGACGAGGTGCGGCATGCCGCCCGACTGGACGAGCGGCTGCGGGCGATCACCCAGGAGCGCGACGACATCCGCGCCAGGGTGAACACGCTGTCGAAGGACGTCGGTGCCCTGCGGCGCGACGGCAACGTCGCCGATGCGGAGGCGCTCCAGGTGGAGAGCCGGGAGCTCGGCGAGACCGAGAAGACCCTCGCCGCCGAACACGACGAGGTCGAGGCCGCGCTCCGCCTGATCCTGCTCGGCATCCCCAACGTGCCGCACCAGGATGCTCCCGACGGCGCCGGCGAGGACGACAACCCGCTGGTCACCGGCCCGATCGGCCTGCTCGACGACTACCCCGACCACCAGCGCGTTCCGCACTGGGACACGGCCACGGCGCTCGGCATCCTCGACAACGAGCGGGCGACCAAGATCTCGGGCGCGATGTTCACGATGCAGCGCGGAGCGGGCGCCACGCTCAGCCGCGCCCTGTGCCAGTACGGCCTCGACCTCAACGCCGACGCGTTCGAGGAGATCCGGCCCGCCGTCGCTCGTCACCAGCGCCACGTTGACCGCCACCGGCCAGCTCCCCAAGTTCGCCGACGACGCGTACTCGATCGAGCGCGACGACCTGTGGTGCATCCCGACGGCCGAGGTCCCCCTCACCTCGATCTACGCCAACGAGGTGCTCGACGAGCCGCAGCTCCCGATCAGGGTCATGGCGCACAGCTCGTCGTTCCGTCGCGAAGCCGGTTCGGCGGGGCGAGACACCCGGGGCATGTTGCGGGCCCACGAGTTCGACAAGGTCGAGATCCTGTCGTTCGCCACCCCCGAGCAGGCACCCGACCTGCTCGTCGACATGACGGCCCGCGCCGAGCGGGCGATCGCCGGCCTCGGGCTGCCGTACCGGATCATCGAGATCTGCACCGGCGACATGGGCCAGAGCCACCATCGCAGCTTCGACATCGAGGTCTACGCGCCGGGCGCCGACACGTGGCTCGAGGTGTCGTCGGTGAGTTGGTTCAGCGACTACCAGGCCCGCCGCGGCAACATCCGCTTCCGCCGTCACGACGCTGACGGCAAGCCGCTGAAGGGCACCGAGTTCGTCCACACGCTCAACGGTTCGGCGCTGGCCGTGCCCCGTGTCTGGGCGGCGATCATCGAGAACTACCGCAACGCCGACGGCTCGGTCGACGTGCCGGAAGTGCTGTGGCCCTACATGCGCGGTATCCGCCGCATCGAACCGGTCCACTGAAACGTCGTGCGATGACCGTGAGCGACGCGCCGATGGGGCCGAGTCCCGGATCCGTCGCGCCGACCGGCTCCGTGACCGCCGGGTGCAATACGAGACGGCCGGCCTCGACATCGGTGACCTCGACCCCGATCCGATCGAACAGTGGAAGCGCTGGCACGACGACGCCCTCGACGCCGGGGTGGCCGAACCCAACGCGATGACCGTCGCGACCATCGGTGCCGACGGTGTGCCCGACGCCCGCATCGTGCTGGTGCGCACCGCCGACGAGCGCGGGCTCGTGTTCTTCACCAACTACGAGGGCGCCAAGAGCCGTCAACTCGACGCGGCGCCCGTCGCGGCGATGGTGTTCTCCTGGCTCGACCTGCATCGCCAGGTTCGTGTCCGGGCCCGGGTCGAGCGATGTCGCGAGCTGACGAGAGCGATGCCTACTTCGCCTCGCGTCCGCGCGCCAGCCAGCTCGGTGCGTGGGCGTCGCCGCAGAGCGACATCATCGCCGATCGCTCGCTGCTCGACGAACGGGTCGCGCGGTTCGACGAACGGTTCGCCGACGTCGACGTTCCGCGTCCGGCCAACTGGGGCGGCTGGCGGCTGGTGCCGTTCGAATGGGAGTTCTGGCAGGGCCGGCCGAGCCGCCTGCACGATCGTCTCCGCTATCGCCGCCTCGGCACCGATGCCGGCGACGAGCCGGTGCGCTGGCACGTCGACCGCCTCGCCCCGTAGACCGCCTTCGGAGGACGCGGCCGCGCTCTCCATCTGAACCGGCGTTCGTTCACGTTGCTCCGAAAGCCGGCCCTGGCTGCTCGGCGCGTGCGACCGCACAACCCGACAGCACCGGCAAGCGGCGACGACTCCGAACGATCTCGGTCGGATTCGGACCGGTATCCGACCGAGATCCGACCGGGATCGGCGGTCGTCGGGATCTCGGTGGGATTTCGGTCGGGGTGTTCAGGCTCCGAACGATTGATTCGGAGCAAGGTGAACGAATCGGAAGGTCGGTGCCCGGTGAATCGGGGTGTCGAGCCGGCGGTCAGGCCTCGGCGGGCGGCCACGATGTGGCGGCTTCGACGAGGCCATCGATGAGCGCGAGCGTGTGCGGGGTCAGGCCGGGACCCTCCCAGTCCCACCACATCGGGCTGGCACCGCGCACCCGCGGCGGCAGTTCGATCTGCACACCGCCGCCGTCGCGGCAGGTTCACCGGGTTGGCGGCGTGCAGGCCCCGGAGCGGGGAAGGGATCGCGTCGAGGTCGGTGATCACGTCGTAGGCCGGCAGCCATCGGCGCAAGGTTCGCCCGACGTGGTCCGCGAGCGGCCGGTTGCCGCCGCCGAGCAGGAGCGAGCCGAACAGCCCACGCTGGCCGAACCCGTGCACCGTGATCACGACGTCGACATGCTCGAGGAACGCGGCGAGTGCCGGCGACTCGGCCGGACGCACCTTGATCGAGGCGAGGTGGTCGCGCATCCCGTCTGGCTGGATCACCGCGTACAGCGACGCGTCCGCACGCTCGGCGGCGGTCGCCGCGATCACGTCGGTCATCGCCTCGAGCGCCCCGCCGTGATACGCCATGAACCCGAAACGGCCGCGGAGCCTCACGACCTCCTCGACACCCGGCGCCGCCAACAGGTCGGCGAACGGCGTCATCCACCCATGATGCCCGACGCTCGCGGGGGATGGGCGACGGGCGACGTAGTCTGGCCTGGATGCTGGTGTGGATGGATCTGGAGATGACCGGGCTCGATCACACGTCGGAGGTGATCGTCGAGATCGCCACGATCGTCACCGACGACGACCTCGCGATCATCGCCGAAGGGCCCGACCTCGTGATCCACCAGCCCGACGACGTGCTGGCGCGGATGGATCCGTTCGTCGTCGACATGCACACCCGTTCCGGGTTGCTCGAGGCGATCAAGGCCTCGACGATCAGCCTGGAGGAGGCGGGAGCGCGCACGCTGGCGTTCATCAAGGAGCACGTGAGCGACCCCGTCACCGTGCCGCTGTGCGGCAACTCGATCGGCACCGATCGCCGCTTCCTCGCCGCCTACCTGCCCGACATCGAGAACTACCTGCACTACCGCTCGATCGACGTGTCGAGCGTCAAGGAACTCGTGAAGCGCTGGTACCCGAGCATCGATGCCCGGCGGCCGCACGGTCACGGCTCGCATCGAGCCCTCGACGACATCCGCGAGTCGATCCGTGAGATGGCCTACTACCGCGAGCACGTGTTCGTCGACCCGACGACGATCCCCGAACCGGCCGCCGTGCCGACCGACGCCACCGCCGGCCGGCCACCGATCGACCCGTCGATGATCATCGCCGCCGGATAGGTTCCGGCCATGCGCGCCGTCGTTCTCCGATCCCACGGAGGGCCCGACGTCCTCACCATCGAAGAAGTCGACGAACCCGTTCCCGGGCCCGACGAGATCCTCGTCGCCATCGAACACACCGCGCTGAACCGCGCCGACATCCTCCAACGGCTGGGTCTGTACCCGGACCCCCGCGGCCACGCCGTCGAGATCCCGGGGATGGAATACGCCGGCACGGTGGCCGGCATCGGGAGCGAGGTCAAGAACTGGGCCGTCGGCGATCGGGTGATGGGCATCGAAGCCGGTGGTTGCTACGCGGAACGGGTGGTCACCCACAGCCGCCAGGCGCTGCCGATCCCCGCGTCGGTCGACACCGCGGATGCCGCGGCGATCGCCGAGGTCTTCCTGACCGCCTGGGACGCACTGGTGGTGCAGGGCGGCCTGACGTCGGGTCGCTGGGCGCTCGTCCATGCCGGCGCGTCCGGCGTCGGGACCGCCGGCATCCAGATCGCCAAGGCGATCGGCGCTCGAGTGGTCGTGACCTGCTCGGCCGGCAAGGCGCAGGCGTGTCGCGACCTCGGCGCCGACCTGGTGCTCGAGCGCAGCCCCGCCGACTGGCTGGCGGAGTTGCGCCGGGCGCTGCCCGACGGCGTCGACGTGGTGCTCGACGTGATCGGCGGCGACGAGGTCGATCGCAACCTGCAGGCGACCAAGGTCGACGGCACGATCGTCCAGGTCGGCCTGATGGGCGGCGGGAACACGGCGGTCAACGTCGGCCTGATCCTCAGCCGGCGGATCACCTGGATCGGAACGACGCTGCGGAATCGTCCACTCGAACGCAAGTTGGCGCTCTGTCAGCGATTCATCGCCGAGGTCATTCCCCTGTTCGATGCCGGCGCGCTGCGCCCGATCGTCGACTCGCGCTATGCGCTCGCCGACATCGCCGACGCCCACCGCCACATGGAGTCGAACGCGAACGTCGGCAAGATCCTCGTCGACATCTGAGCGGCCCGCCCGACTTGTCACGTCGGTGCCAGGCACCAACGTCACAACTTCGAACGAGACGGCCTTACGGGGCGTCGACCGTGTCGACGGCGGCGGCCGTCGCCTGCGCGTGGCCGCGCTGGCGGGCCCGCCAGCTGAACCAGCCGCCGATGGCGAGGATCACCACCGCGATCGCGCCGAACAGGACCGGTGACATGGTGTTCGCCGACGAGTCGCCGTACGTGAACGAGATCGCCCCGCCGAGCACGTGGCCGTCGACGACCGACGTGGCCAGGTAGTTGACCGTGTAGGTGCCCTCGTCGTCGAGCGGCTCGAACTCGCTCGTCGCCGTCGACGTCGAGGTGACGGTGGTGGTCGACGCGATCTGTTCCCCGTCGGGGCCGAGCACGGCGATCTGCGTGGTCGGCCCGATCTCGGCGCCGAAGTCGATCGTGACCGAATCGATCGGTTCGTCGAGCACCGATCCCGACACCGGGTCCGAGGAGGCGATGCCGTCGTGGGCGGAGGCGGAAGCACCGCCGGCGAGCGCGGCGCCGACGACGGTGAGCGCCACCGCGACGAGCGACCACCTGCTGCGAACCGACGACATCTCGCCAGTCAATCAGCCTCCCCGTCGATCGGCTCGCTCGCTGCCGCCACCACCCCGCGAGGCGACCATCCGGCCCTTCCAGGTGACGTCGCGCTTCAGGATCAGGACGGCAGCGCTGCGCAGGACGATCACGACGAACACCGCGATCGCGATCGGGAACAGCAGCGCGGTGAGGGGATGGATCGATCCGGCGCGGCGCCCGAGCACCCACACCTGCAGGCCACTGAGCGCGTAGACCGCCAGCGATTCGACGGGGTGGTTCGTCGGCCAACCGCCGGCCAGCCACCCACCGGCGAGGGCGGCGACCCAACAGGCGGTCGCGATCGTCCACCACGGACGGGTGGACCGCGCACCGGTGGCGATGCTGCGGGTCCACCCGTCGAACAGCTGTCGGAGCCCGTTCGGGTACATGCGGAACCTCGTGTCGGGCCGCCCCGTGAACAGCACGGTCTCGCCGATCGCCCGGGCGAGACCGATGTCCTCCGTGTGCATCGAGCGGACCGCGCCGTGGCCGCCGACGCGTCGATAGACGTCCCGCCTCACCGCGAGCACCGGGCCGAAGGCCACGTTCGGGTGCAGACGGTCACCGGCCACCGTGAACGCACCCGAGCCCATCAGCGCGACCACGTTGCACATGAGGCTCGCCTGCTCGGCGATGCCAACGGTCTGATGCCACGGTTGCACCGACACGACCGCTCCGGGGTGATCGGCGATCGCCGCAGCGATGCGGTCGAGCAGATCGGACGCCGGCACCACGTCGGCGTCGAGGAACAGCAGCGTCGGCGCGACGGTTGCGCCGGCCCCGGCCCAGCAGGCGTTGGGCTTGCCGAGCCAGCCCGCGGCCAGCTCCGGTGCGCTGACGACGGTCGCGCCGTGCGCCCGCGCGACCGACGCCGTGTCGTCGGTCGAGTGGTCGTCGACGACCACCAGCTCGTCGCCGGGGCGGAGCTGGACGCGGATCGCGGGCAGGAGATGCCCGAGCGCGGCCGCCTCGTTGCGAGCCGGCACGACCACGGCGGTCGCCGCCCTCGTTGCTCGGCCCGCCGGAGCGGCGGCCGGGAGGGGCCGGCCCCGCCAGAGCAGCAGCCAGCCGAGCGTCCACCCGACGGCGAACGCGCCGATGTCGAGCGGGCTCATGACCGCATCATTCCCGAGATCCCGCCGAAACCTCCTTGACCGGAGGTGCCTCATCGTGGTTTCCTGGTGATCCGACCGCAGTGGACCGACCGCGGCGACCCGACCGAGACCGAGCGAGAAAGGACGACCGATGACTGAAGCATCCGTGTTCTCCATGTCCAGCGGTCGCGCGCGCTCGTCGTTCACGGTCATTGACCACATGATCGACACCATGGCCAATTGCCACGTCGGTCGTTGGCTTGGCGGTCATGGTGTGTCGGCTCTCGACGCAACCGTCACGGGTGCCACCTTCGCAGGCGCGAAGGGTTACTCCCCGAAGGCGACCGTCAAGCGAAACACCCCCGGCAACCTCGTAGGAGGCCTGACGTAACACCAACGTCAGATCACCTCTTCTGAGGCCGCCGGGTTCACCAACCCGGCGGCCTTCGTCGTTTTCCCACCCCGATTCGGGGCCCAGCTCCACCAAACCAGCAAGCCAAACCAGCGAGAAGGAACCCATGTACACCTCGATCACGACCCCGACATCCGCACCGTTCATCAACACCAGCAACCCGAAGATCTCCAGCCCGACATTCTCCAGTGAGGACACTCCGATGCACGCCCTTCTGACCGCTCCTGCGCAGTTCGCGCGTCTCGCCGAACCGAAGGAACCTGACAGTCCACCCGGTCTCGACGTCGAGGAAAGATCGTTCGACGAGCAGACCGGCGCGCGCAAGGCACCCGTCGCCCGCTGCGCCGATGGTCACGGAACCATGGTCGGACTGTTCTTCTCCGACAACATCATCGACATCGCCCGGGCCAAGGCCATGTGCGGTCTCTGCCCGCTGAAGGCGTCGTGTCTGTCCGATGCCCTCGAGCGCGAGGAGCCATGGGGCGTCTGGGGCGGCGAGCTCCTCTCCGGTGGGCGGATCATCGCCAACAAGCGTGCCTGTGGGCGTCCGCCGACCCGTCCCCGCCCCGAGATGGTGATCGACGAGTTGGGCCCCGTCAGCGTCCTCGCCTGATCGGCATCATTGATCGGCGTCTGTGCTCGGCGTGGCTGGACGTCGACCGATCGCTGCCTGGTGCCGGTCCCCCCGCCGGCACCAGGCAGCCAGGCCGCGATCTCGCCCATCCGGATGTCGTCGGTACGATTTGACGGATGAACCTCGCCCGCCCACGACTCCTCGTGGGGTCGATGGTCGCCGCGGTGGTGGTGATCGGCGGCTACGCCTGGGTCCAGGCGAATGCGGATGACGGCACCGACGACGCGGCGTACGACGCCGTGCTGGCCGACCCCCAGTCGGTCGTGACGTATCCGACCGACGGGTTGACGAACGGTGCGGTGGAGGGCGAGACCTTTCCGGAGGCGTCCCTCCTCGACCGGGACGGCAACGAGATCACCTCGGCCGAACTGCTCGGCGAACCCATGGTCGTCAACTTCTGGTACAGCTCGTGTGCGCCGTGCGCCAAGGAGCTGCCGGACTTCGCCACCGTCGACGCCGAAGTCGACGACGTGCGCTTCGTCGGGGTGAACACCCGCGACTCCGTCGAGGAGATGGAGCGGTTCGCCGGCGAGCGCGGTGTCGAGTACGAACTGCTGCGCGATCACCACGCCGACCTCGTCGACGGCATCCAGGCGGTCGCGTTCCCGATCACCCTCTTCGTCACCTCCGACGGCACGATCATCGAACAGACCGGCCCGATCGACGCCGACGAGCTGCGTGAGAAGGTTGCCGAACTGCGGGCTGCGGAGCTGCTGTTGTGAGCCTGTCGTTCATCCGCGGTCTCGTCGCCGCGGTGAATCCGTGCGGCTTCATCCTGCTGCCCACCTACCTGATGTTCTTCCTCGGGCTCGAGGGACACACGCCGGGAACCCAGCGGGCCACGATGCGCCGGGCGGTGCTCGTCGAGCGCGGCGTTGTCGGCGGGGTTCATGGCCGTGTTCTTCGTGGCCGGCGTCGTCTCGTACAACTTCACCAACTGGATCAACGAGAACTCGAAGTACGCCTCGGTCGTGATCGGTGCCGCGCTGCTGGTGCTCGGCGTCGCGATGCTCTTCGGCTACAAGCTCCCGTTCACCACCCCGAACATCCGCACCGGTGACTCGACGAAGCGCACCGTGCGGGCGATGTTCGTGTTCGGCATCGCCTACGCCGTCGCGTCGATCGGGTGCACGATCGGGTTGTTCATCGCCACGGTCTTCAGCGCCTCCGCTCGCGACGGCCTGGCGACAGGCGTCGGCAACATCGTCGCCTACGGCGCGGGCATGGCGCTGGTGGTGAGTGCGCTCACCATCGCGCTCGCGTTCGCCAACACCGGGTTGCTCAAGATGCTGCGCTCGTCGATGCCCTACGTCGACACGATCGCCGCGGTCTTCGTCATGATCTCCGGGGCGTACCTGCTCTGGTACTTCTACTGGGTCGACATCCGCGAGGTCGGCGACCCGGTCACCGACTGGGCGCTCGACCGGCAGGCGCAGGCGACCGTGTTCCTCAACGACCACTGGCAGGCGGTCGGCATCGTGCTGGGCTCGATCGTGCCGTCGGCCGTCGCCTACGTCTGGCTCCGCCCCGCGCACGGACGGCGAAGGTCGTGCATCGGTGCCTGGCACCGATGCACGACCTTCCGTGCCGATCGATCGTTGAGTCCCGACGCTCAGAGGTAGTCGATCGAGCGGGCCGCGTCGGCCAACTGCTCGCGATGGTCGGGGTGGGCGATGGCGATGAGGTTGCGGGTGCGCTCACGGATCGTGCGCCCGCGCAGTTCCGCCACGCCCCACTCGGTGACCACCTTGTCGACGGTGTTCTTCGGCGTGGTCACCACGTCGCCGGCGGCCAGCTGCGGCACGATCCGCGACATCCCGCCCGACGTGGTCGAGCGCAGCACGACGAATCCCTGCCCGCCCTCGGAGTACATCGACCCGCGGGCGAAGTCGTTCTGACCGCCCGACGACGAGAAGTACTTGCCATCGATCGTCTCGGACGCACACTGCCCCAGGAAGTCGACCGTGAGCGTCGCGTTCACCGACACGAAGTTCGTCTCGGTGGCGATGATCCGGGGGTCGTTCACATAGCGCACGGCGTGCAACTCGATCGCGGTGTTCTCGTGGAGGAAATCGTGCAGCCGGTTCGTCCCGAGGGCGAACGTGCCGACGGCCTTGGTTCGATTCAGTCGCTTGCGGACGCCGTTGACGACGCCCGACTCGATGAGGTCGACCACGCCGTCGGACAACAACTCGGTGTGCACCCCGAGGTCACGGTGGTCGCGCAACGAATCCATGATGGCGTTCGGAATGGCACCGATGCCGGTTTGGATCGTCGCTCCGTTCGGGATCCGTTCGGCCACGAACTCGGCGATCCGCTGGTCGGCGTCGCCCGGCTGCTTCGGCGCCACCTCCACCAGCGGTCGATCGCTCCGGCACCAACCGACGACCTGCGAGCGGTGGATCTGGTTGCGGCCGAACGTCCGCGGCATGGCATCGGTCACCTCGAGGAAGAACCGGGCGCGCCCGATGAAGCTCGCGGTGTAGTCGGCGGACACCCCGAGCGAGAAGTAGCCGTGGCGGTCGGGCGGCGACGCGGCGGCCAGCACGATCGGGTCGTCGGTGCGCATCTGCATCAACTGGTACACCTCGGAGAAGTGCGCGGGCACCAGACCGATCGTGCCGGCGTTGAAGTGCGGGCGGGTCACGTGCGACAGGAAGTAGGACACGTGCTGCAGGCGGTCCGCGTACGCGCCGGCGAGGTACGGCCGATCGTGGATCGCGTGCATCTGGTGGACGACGAGCCCGTCGAGGCGTGAGGTCGGCTCGGCCGCCGCGGCTTCGACCGCGTCGAGCACCGCCGTCGGCTCGCCGTTGGCGAGCGGCACGATCAGGTGGGTGCCCGGCGACAGGTGATCGACCACGTCGGTCGCGGCGTTCGGCGCCTCGATGAAGTGCATGCGCCACCGTACGCGCGCTGCGACTCGGCCGGGGTCGATCCGCGTCGGTACGGTCAGGCACCGATGAGCAACCGCGCCGAGTTCGTCGCTGCCGATGTGCCGATCCACATGGCGGCGACCGTGATGTTGCTGCGTGACGCGCCCGAAGGACCGAGCGGCGTCGAGGTGTTCATGCTCCGCCGCACGGCGAACGCGGCGTTCGGCGCCGGCATGTTCGTGTTCCCCGGTGGACGGGTCGACGCGATCGACGGTGCGATCGAGGCCGAGGCCTGCGTGCGCGGCCTCGACGACGTCGCCGCGTCGAAGCGGCTCGGCCTGGAATCGGGTGGGCTGGCGTTCTGGATCGCGGCGGTACGCGAAGCGTTCGAGGAGGCGGGGGTACTGCTCGCCGAACGGATCGACGGCGGTCCGATGACGCTCGATCCGGACGAGCGTCACCGCGTGCACGATGGCTCGCTCGCGGTCGTCGATCTGTGTGCCCGTCGCGGGTTGGTGATCGATCTCTCCCGGCTGCACTACATCGACCACTGGGTCACCCCGCTCGGCGAGCGGCGCCGGTTCGACACGCGCTTCTTCCTCGGCGAGGTGCCGCCCGATCAGGTGCTCGTCCACGACGATTCCGAGACCGTCGACAGTCTGTGGGTCCGCCCTGCCGAGGCCGTCGCGATGTTCGGCGACGGCCGCCTCACGATGATGCCGCCCACCGTGTTCAACCTGAAATGGCTGGCCGGCCATGCGTCGGTGGCCGACGCGCTGACCGCCGCCGCCGCCATCGACGACCCGCCGCGCATCGAGCCGAAGCTCCGGTTCACCCCCGAGGGCAAGGTGATCGGCGTCGCCCTCCCCTGGGACGACGACTTCGACGAGCTCGAACCGCCGTCGCGCTGACGGTCAGCCGTCGGTTCTGTCGCCGCCCTTGCGAACGCTCACCGATGTGGCACCGCTCTCGTCGCCGCGCGGCATCGAGGTCGGCGAAGGCGGCGTTCACGGAGTCGAACAGGCGCGCCGAGCAGCCGGCCATGTCGATGTCGTCGGGGGTCGTCAGCGGGGCGACGTCGGTGAGGATGCGATCGGCGATCGACCGGAACGCCTGCGCCGCTTCACCGACGCCGGCGATGCTGACGGGATCGCCGGCGTCGCCCGCCGCCGAAACGGCCGGCTCCAGGGGGATCTGACCCAGCAGCGGCGCGCCGATCGCCTCGGCCAGCGCGGCGCCACCACCCTCGCCGAACAGGGCGTACGAGTCGCCGTGGTCGCAGGTGAAGGTGCTCATGTTCTCGATGACCCCGACGACGCGCAGGAAGCTGCGCTTGGCCATGTCGGCCGCGCGCTGGGCGACCTTCTGCGCGGCGAGCGCCGGCGTGGTCACCACGATCAGATCGGTGTGGGGCAGCATGCGCGCCAGGCCCATCTGCACGTCGCCGGTGCCGGGCGGCATGTCGATGAGGAGATAGTCGAGCTCCCCCCATCGCACGTCGCGCAGGAACTGCTCGACGGCCTTGGTCAGCATGAGCCCCCGCCACATCAGGGCGGTCTCCTCGTCGACGAGAAAGCCGGTCGACACCACCTTCAGCAGGCCGTCGCCCACGACCCGCTCGTTCGGGATGATCAACGGCTTGCTCGAACCGTCGACGTGCTGGGCTTCCATCCGGTCGCTGATGCCGAGCAGTCGAGGCACCGAGAAACCCCAGATGTCCGCGTCGAGCACGCCGACCGTGTGCCCGCGTGCGGCCAGTGCCGAGGCGAGGTTGACGGTGACCGAGCTCTTGCCGACGCCGCCCTTGCCGCTGGCGATGGCGAGCACGCGACACGACGCCGGGACCTCGGTGTCGGGTGCGTTCTCGCGGGCGTTCCAGCGGGCCTTGGTCATCGCCGCGGTGCGCTCGTCGGCATTCATCTCGCCCCAGACGATCTTGACCGTGCTGACCCCGGGGTGCAGCGTCAGCCGGGACTCGATCTCGCGCTTGATCTCGGCCCGCAGCGGACAGCCCTTGATGGTCAGCTTCACCTCGACGGTGACCAGCCCGTCGGCGTTCACCGTGGCCCTCGGCACCATCCCGAGCGTGACGATGTCGCTGCCGAGTTCCGGGTCGATGACCGAGGCGAGCACCTCCATCACCTGTTCGACGGTGGGGACGGGGCTCATGGCAAGATTTTACCGGCGGATTCCGTGTAATCTCGTGGTGTGGACGACCGCCCCGCCGAACAGCGTGTGGATCAGCCGTCTGGTCCGATGGCGCAGGATCACCGTCAACTCGACCTGCTCAAGGCGCTCGGCGACAACACCCGGTACGCGATCTATCTCGAGTTGGCCCGATCGGCCAAGCCGCTGACGACCGCCGACATCGCCGAGTCGCTGGGGTTGCATGCCAACACGGTACGTCCACACCTCGAACGGATGCGAGACATCGGCCTGCTCGACGTGGCCGTCGGTGGCCGGGGCGACGTCGGCCGACCGCAACACCGTTACTCGATCGCCGCCGACGCACCATCGCTCGGGTTGGAACCACCGACCATGCCGATGCTGGCGCGGATGGTGCTGCACATGGCGCAGCGGCTGAACGCCAGCGCCGACGACGCGGTGGCGGTCGGTGTGTCGGAGGGCGCCGCACGGGCGGCGCAGTACCGCCTCGCACCGTCCACGCTCGAGGCGCTGGTGTCCGACCTGGACCGGCTCGGGTTCGATCCCGTCGTGTCCGACGTGGCCGGTGACGAGGATGCCGCCCTCGTCGCGTTCGCCAACTGCCCGTTCGTCGAACTGGCCCAGGAGCATCCGGATCTGGTGTGCGGGCTGCACCGCGGGCTGATCTCGGGCTTCGTGACCCAGATGGCCGACACCGAGGTCCGCGAGTTCTGTTCCGTCACGAGTCGCACACCGTGCCGGGTCACCGTGTCGGCATCCACCGGCTGACGCTGCCGCGTTTGAACGCTGCCGGTTGACGCTGCGAGTGTCGCCACCTCGCAGTAGCATGATCGCACCGAGTCCAGGAGGTCCCCCATGATCACGCTCACCGATTCTGCCGCTGTCAAGGTTCGCCAGCTGCTTGCCGACGAAGGCGCACAAGATCTGGCCCTTCGCGTCGCCGTGCGCCCGGGTGGGTGCAGCGGTTTCTCCTACGAGATGTTCTTCGACGGCGACTTCGCCGCCGACGACCAGCAGGCGAGCTATGGCGACGACGGCCTGGTGAAGGTGGTCGTCGACCCCGCATCGGCGCAGCTGCTCGAGGGTGCGACGCTCGACTACAAGGACGGGCTCGACCAGTCCGGGTTCGCCATC
The DNA here is from genome assembly GCA_963772085.1 of Ilumatobacteraceae bacterium. Taxonomy (GTDB): domain Bacteria; phylum Actinomycetota; class Acidimicrobiia; order Acidimicrobiales; family Ilumatobacteraceae; genus Sva-07. Next base: position 305,279 of record CAVYWH010000005.1, on the reverse strand, counting down.
ACGAACCCGAACGCCTCCCGCACGTGCGGGTGCGGCCAGAGCTTCAGCTGACCGCCCGGTTCAGCGCTTCGATCAGCTCCTCCGTGTTCCACACGGCATCGATCCGTTCGGTCACCACACCGGCGGCGTCGGTGATGAACAGCACCGGCTCGTAGGCCAGCCCGATTTCCTGGAGCGACGCGACCGCCGGCGACAAGGTCGTGGCGGTCATGTCCGCATACACCTCGGCGTGGACGAAGCTGAACTGCTCGCCGAACTCCGGCTGTACCTCGATGATCGACTCGAGGCCGGGTGCGCAGCTCCCCGTGTCGCAGAACGCCGGTGTGCCGACGTAGTAGACGACCGGTTTGCCGGCGGCCAACGCCTCGGTGAGGGTGATGGCATGGAACGGGCAGAACTCGGGTTCGAGCGTGCAGATCGGGTCGACGCCCCGAGCGTCGCCGGTCGTCGGCGTGTCGAACGGGGGGAGCGGATCGCCGGGCGACGGCACCGTCACCGAACCCGGTTCGGCGACATCGAAGCTGGCGCCCTCCGGTGGGCCGCCGTCGACGACCAGGGAGTAGAACCCCGGCGTCTCGATCGTCGGCCGGAAGTCGTAGTACGGGGCCGGGACGGCGTCGCGCCGGGCCGCTTCGATCCGCTCGCCGACCGGCGTGCCGTCGATGTCGAGCACCTGCGCACCGAGCGTGAGCGGGCCGTCCTGCACGAGGACCGCGTCGCTCCCCGCGAGGCTGATCGGCAACCGCAGCGCACCGGCGACCTGCACGGCCTGGGGGAAGCGCTGCACGATCGTGTAACCCGCCTGATCAGCGCCGGTACCGGTCGGTCCGGTGTCAGCCGACCCGGCGTCCGTGCCGGAGTCCGTCGGACCTCGTCGGAGTCGTTGCCGCCGCACGCGGCGAGCACCCCGCCCGCGATCATCGTGGTGAGGAATGTCCGGCGTGACCACATCGCCCCGACGATAGGCCCGCCGCTGCGCACTCCACCCGCGTGCGCCAGGAGTCTCAGCGGCTCGCATCAACAGGGTGCGGCACCCTCCGCCGCCGTCCGGGATTCGTCGGTCGGCGGCGCGGTATCGTCGGCTCCATGAGCAAGCCACTCGGTCCCTACAGCCCCGTCGTTCGCGCGGGTGACTTCGTCATCGTCTCCGGCCAGGGCGGCATGGCCGATGGGAAGGTCGTCGAGGGCGGGGTGACGGCCGAGACGGTGCAGACGATGAAGAATCTCGCGGCGCAGCTCGAGTCCGTCGGGGCGAGCCTCACCGACATCGTGAAGACCACGTGCTTCCTCACCGACATGGAGAACTTCGCCGAGTTCAACGCGGCGTATGCCGAAGCGCTGGGCAACCACCGTCCAGCTCGCTCGACGGTCGCCGTGGCCGGCCTCCCCGCCGGCTTCCTGGTCGAGGTCGAAGCCTGGGCCTACACGCCGCAATGAGGCGGATGGCGTGAACGGCGATCCGGTGATCACCGACGACAGGGTGCGGTGCTCGTGGTCGCTCGGCGGCGGACCATCGATCGGATCGGCGTACGTCGACTACCACGACACGGTGTGGGGAGTGCCCGAGCGCGACCCGCGGACGCTGTTCGAGTTCCTCACCCTCGAGGGCGCCCAGGCCGGGCTGTCCTGGTCGACGATCCTGCGCAAGATCGACGGCTACCGGGCGGCGTTCGCCGACTTCGACGTCGAGGCGGTCGCCGCGTTCGGTGACGCCGATGTGGAGCGGTGCATGGCCGACCCCGGCATCGTGCGCAACCGCGGCAAGATCACCTCGACGATCGGCAATGCGCGGGCGTGGCTCGATCTCGACGACCCGGTCGCGTTCCTCTGGAGCTTCACGGGTGGTGCGCCCCTGCAGAACGGGTGGTCCGTCCTCGACGGGCGTCCCCGCCGAGACCGACGAGTCACGGGCGATGAGCAAGGAGCTCAAACGCCGCGGGTTCCGGTTCGTCGGCCCGACGATCTGCTACGCGTTCATGCAGGCCACCGGCATGGTCAACGACCATCTCGCCGAGTGCTTTCGGTACGACGAGTGCCGGGCGCTAGCCTGACGACGTGGCTGGCGCAATCATCATCGTGGCGGTGCTGCTGCTGTTCCCCGTCGCCGTGATCATGACGGGAGCCGTCGCCTCCGGGATCATCGGCGACGCGCTCTACCGCGACGGTGTGAAGCGCAACGAGGGCAGCGAACTCCTCGAACTCGACGATTGACGTCGGGGCTCCCCCGATGCATCGTCATGACGAGTCCATCGAAGCCCTCGCCGACGCCGTCGTCCGCTATGCACTCGAACGGGTCCGCCTCGACCCGCCGCCCCTCGACGGTCCTCGCACTCCAGCCGCACTGAACGCCCTCGTCGGCGACACGATCACACCGGCCGGCCTCGGCGGCCTCGAAGCGCTCCGGCTCTACGAAGACGTGCTCGGCCCGGCGTGCATCTCGGTCGATCATCCCCGGTTCCTGTCGTTCGTGCCCGCCGCGCCCACCGAGGCGGCGATCCTGTTCGACCTCGTCGTCGGCGCGTCGAGCGTGTACGCCGGCTCCTGGCTCGAGGGCGGCGGAGCGATCTTCGCCGAGAACCAGGCGTTGCGCTGGATCGCCGATCTCGCCGGGCTGCCGGCGACCGCGGGCGGGGTGTTCGTCAGCGGAGGCACCGCCGGCAACCTGAGCGCGCTGATCGCCGCTCGCTGGAACTGGCGACACCGCGCCGGCGGCGCGTTCGACCGCACCCGCGGACTGTTGATCGCGTCGGCCGGTGCCCATTCCTCGGTCGCGCAGGCGGCGCGGGCGATGGACGCCGACGTGGTGCTCGTGCCGGCCGACGAACGTGGTCGGCTGACCGAACCGGCCCTGCGATCGACGATCGACGGGCTCGCGGGTGCAGATCGTGAGCGGTTGTTCGCGGTCGTCGCCACGTCGGGCACGACGAACATCGGCGTCGTCGACGACCTCGCCGGGGTGGCGGCCGTGGTGGCCGAGCTCGATACGTGGATGCACGTCGATGGCGCGTACGGCGGCGCGGCCCTCGCCGCTCCGTCGGTCCGGCACCTGTTCGACGGCATCGAAGCGGCCGACAGTTTCATCGTCGACCCGCACAAGTGGCTGTTCGCGCCGTTCGACTCGTGCGCGCTGATCTACCGTGACCCCACGATCGGCCGCGCCGCGCACACCCAGCACGCGGAGTACCTCGACGTGCTGCACGCCGAGCGGCCCGAGGACGAGCCGTGGAACGCCAGCGATTACGCCCACCACCTGTCGCGTCGAGCCCGCGGTCTGCCGTTCTGGTTCAGCCTCGCGACGCACGGCACCGATGCCTACACCGAGGCGGTCGAGACGACGCTGCAGGTGACGCGAGATGCGGCCCGCCTCGTCACCGAGGCTCCGCACACCGAGCTCGTGCTCGAGCCGGAGCTGTCGATCGTGACCTTCCGCCGGCTCGGGTGGGCGCCGTCGGACTACCGCAGGTGGAGCGATGCCGAGCTGTCCGCGGGCCGCTCGTTCGTCGTGCCGACGACGTGGAACGGCGAGGTCGTCCTGCGGCTGTGCATCGTCAACCCGCTGACCTCGGTCGACGACATCGCGCTCATCATCGATTCCCTCGAGATCGACCCGAGCCGGCCCGACGGCGAAGGAGCAATGCATGGGTGAAACCACGGCCGAGCAGGTCACGGCCGACCTGGTCATCGTCGGCGCGCGATGTGTCGCGACGATGGACGGCGAACGGCGTGAAATCGAGGGTGGCTGGGTCGCGCTCACCGATGGCCTGGTCAGCGGCGTCGGCGACGGAGAACCGCCGCCGGCGACCGAACGCCTCGACGCGACGGACTGCCTCGTCACCCCGGGCCTGATCAACGCCCATCACCACCTGTTCCAGAACCTCACCCGGGCGTTCCCACCGATGACGAACAAGCCGCTGTTCGGCTGGCTCCAGTCGCTGTATCCGCTGTGGCGGGCGCTCGACACCGAATCGGCGTACGTGTCCGCCTGGGTCGGGCTGGCCGAGCTGGCGCTGTCCGGCTGCACGACCTCGTCCGACCATCTCTACCTGCACCCGCACGGAGCGGGCGACCTCCTGACGGCGGAGATCGAGGCGGCGCGCGACGTCGGCATGCGGTTCCATCCGACGCGCGGATCGATGTCGCTGTCGGAGAAGGACGGCGGCCTCCCCCCCGACGATGTCGTCGCCGACGACGACGAGATCCTCGCCGCCTGTGACGAGGCGGTCGCTCGCCATCACGACCGGTCGTTCGGGGCGATGACCAGAGTGGCGCTCGCGCCGTGCTCGCCGTTCTCGGTGACCGAGGACCTGATGGTGCGATCGGCGGAGCTGGCGAGCCGGCTCGACGTGCGCCTCCACACCCACTTCGCCGAGAACGCGGAGGACGACGAGTTCAGCATCGCCACGTTCGGCTGCCGCCCGATGGAGTACCTGGAGCGCACCGGATGGTGCACCGACCGCACGTGGGTCGCGCACTGCGTGATGCCCGAACGCCGACGAGATCACCCGGCTCGGCGCCGCGGGCGTCGGAGCGGCGCACTGCCCGTCGAGCAACATGATCCTGTCGTCGGGGATCGCGCCGGTCGTCGACCTGCGCGCCGCTGGCGTGAAGGTCGGCCTCGGTGTCGACGGTTCGTCGTCCGCCGATTCGGCCTCGCTGTGGCTCGAGGCGCGAACGGCGATGCTGCTGGCGAAGCTGCGCGACGGTGCGGGAGCGGGGACCGCGCGGATGGCGTTGGAGATCGCCACGCTCGGTGGGGCCGGATGCCTCGGCCGGGAGGGCGAACTCGGTGTGCTGCGCGTGGGTGCTGTCGGCGACGTTGCCGTCTGGCCGCTGGTGGGCCCGTCGTTCGCCGGGGCGCTCGCGGATCCGATCGAAGCGTGGCTGCGTTGTGGGCCGGTCGGCGTCCGCCACACGGTCGTCAACGGGCGTCCCGTCGTGCGCGACGGAGCACTCGTCAGCGCGCGGCTCGGCGAGATGCTGGGCGTGCATGCGCACGCGCGCCGGATCCAGCGTCTGTGACGCATGTTCGACGGCCTGTGACGCTTGTTCGACGGTCTGTGACGGGGCGGTTCGACGGCCTGTGCGTTTCGACGGTCTGTGACCGATCGTCGCTGACGTGCGGGTGACGCCCTGAGCGGGTCGCGACTCGCCAGAATGACCCGGTGAATCCAATCAGGACAGCCGCGGCCGCGGCCGTACTCGTCATCGCCGGCGGTTTCGCCGCCGGCTGCAGCGAGCCGGGCACGTCGGCATCCGAGGCGCCCTTGCCGACGATCGGACTCGGCGGGGATCTCGGGGAGATCGAGACCATCCCGTCCGACCTCGTGGCCGACAGTGCCGACGACATCGATTCGATCGTGATGATCGGTGACTCGATCACGGTCGCCTCGACGCCCGCCCTCGAGGACCAGCTCGCCGAGCTGGGCTTCGACGACGTCTCGATCGAGGCCGTGGTCGGCAAGCGCATCGCCATGTCGTCCGCCGGCAACCCGAGCGGGGTGAAGGTCGCCGATTTCATCACGGGGGCCGCCGGTGGCGACTCCGACGGTCAGCTGTGGGTCGTCGCGCTCGGCACGAACGACGTCAACCAGTACGACAGCCCTGACGAGATCGCCGCGACCGTCAACGAGATGCTCGACGCCGTGCCCGACGACGTGCCGCTGGTGTGGGTCGACACGTACTACCGCGACGAGCCGGAGGGCGCGGCGTTGATCAACGCCATCGTGGCCGACCGGCTGTCGCGCCGCGGCAACTCGGTGATGGCACCGTGGAACGCCTTCGCCTCGGGCGACGGGGTCATACGCGGCGACGGCGTGCACCCGTCCGAGTCGGGCACGGCCGTGTTCGCCAGCGTGGTCGGCGCCACGATCGACGACTTCCTCGACCTCGTCCTGAGCGAACCGGTCGTTGCGACGCAGCCGAGACGCCAGCGACGAGGCTGACGCTCGGCCGACCTCGATTGCGCGACGAGACCTGCCGTGAGGCCGAGCCAATCGTTACGGTCAGCTGTCCCAGCGGGACTGGCCGAAGCGGTAGCCCACCGAACGCACCGTCTGGATCAGGTTGGCGTGTTCCTCGCCGAGCTTCGCCCGCAGGCGCCGGATGTGGACGTCGACGGTGCGGGCCCCGCCGTAGTACTCGTAGCCCCACACCCGGCTGAGCAGGATCTCGCGGGTGAACACCTTGCCGGGGTTCTGGGCGAGGAACTTCAGCAGCTCGTACTCCATGTACGTCATGTCGAGCGGCCGACCGGCGATCGACGCCTGGTAGGTCTCGAGGTTGAGCGTGAGCTCGGCGTACTCGACGAGGTCGGCGCGCTGGATGTCGACGTCCGACGCCAGGAGGTGCCGCAGGCGTGCTTCGAGCTCGGCCGGATGGAACGGCGTGAGACAGAAGTCGTCGAACAATTCGTCACGGTGCTCGAGCTCGGAGAGCTGGCCACCGCTCACGAGCAACATGACCGGTGTCGAGGCATCGGCGTGTTTGCGCATCGCCCGCAGGAACGACCAGGCACCCTCCGGGTCGGTCGTGGCATCGACGATCGCTCCGGCCCATCCACCCTGCGGTTCGTGCTCGGAGACCGCGGAGCCGGCGGAGACCGCCTTCCAGCTGTAGCCGGCGAGGTCGAGTGTGCGCGCGAGATCGGGCGATGCCGGGTCGGGCACCACGACGAGCATCTGGGTGACGACGTGTGCCATCAGAGTGCCGTCAGGTACCGATCGCGCTCGAATGCGGTGACGTGGGTCTTGTAGCCCCGCCATTCGCTGCGCTTGTTGCGCAGGAACCACTCGAAGATGTGCTCGCCCAGCGCCTCTTGCACCAGGGTGGAGCGCTCCATCGCCGACAGTGCTTCGGCGAGCGACTGCGGGATCTGCTTGACGCCGAGCTTTTCGAGCACCTCGTCGCCGATCTCGAACAGGTTGGCGTCGGCCTCGTCGGGCAGTTCGTAGCCCTCTTCGATGCCACGCATGCCGGCGGCGAGCATGAGGCTGAACGCGAGGTACGGGTTCGTCGCCGGGTCGGCCGAGCGGTACTCGATCCGGGTGGCGAGCGGGTTGCCCCGCTTGGGGATGGGAACCCGGATCAGACCGCTGCGGTTGTTGCGGGCCCAGCTCACGTGGACCGGTGCCTCGAAGCCGGGGACGAGCCGCTTGTAGCTGTTGACCGTCTGGTTCGTGACGGCGGTGATCTCCGCGGCGTGGAACAGCAGACCGGCCATGAACGACTTGGCGATCGGCGACAGCCCGTAGGCGTCGTCGCCGTCGTAGAACGCGTTCTCGTCGCCGCGGAACAGCGACAGGTGCACGTGCATGCCCGAACCCTGCACGCCCTCGAGGGGCTTGGGCATGAACGTGGCGTGCACGCCCTCGCGGGCCGCGACCTCGCGCACCGCGAGCCGGAACGTCATCATGCTGTCGGCCATCGTGAGCGCATCGGTGTGGCGCAGGTCGATCTCCTGCTGGCCGGGAGCGTCTTCGTGGAAGCTGTACTCGACCGGGATGCCCATCGTTTCGAGGGTGCGGATCGTCTTCTTGCGCAGCTCGCCGGTGATGTCGTTCGTGGTGAGGTCGAAGTAGCCGCCCTCGTCGATCGGCACCGGGAGCTGGCCCGGCACGATCGGCTTGAAGTAGAAGAACTCGACGTCGGGAGCGACGTAGAACGTGAGACCCTTGTCGTGCGCGGCCTGCACGTGGCGGCGCAGCACCTGACGCGGGTCGCCCTCGAACGGGGTGCCGTCGAGGTGGTGGATGTCGCAGAAGATCCGTGCTTCCGGCGCTTTGGGGTCGCCCCACGGGAGCAGCTCGAACGTGTCGGGGTCGGGCATCGCCAACACGTCGGATTCCTGCACCCGGGAGAACCCGTCGATCGACGAACCGTCGAACGACATCCCGTCGCTGAGCGCGTTGTCGAGCTCCGCGGGCGAGATGGCCAAGCTTTTGAGCGTGCCGAGCACGTCGGTGAACCAGAGCCTGACCAGTCGTACGCCGCGTTCTTCGACGCTGCGGAGCACGTAGTCACGCTGTTGGTCGAGCATGTCGTCGTCCATTCCCTGATTCTGTCGTGGCGGGGGTGAGAAAGCGACAGGGCGGGAGCCGGAGCCCCCGCCCTGTCCAGGGTGTTCGAGTCAGCGATCGGTCACTTCATCGCGCCGCAGACGGTTTCCACCATCAAGCGGGCGACGATGTAGGGGTCGATGTTGGCGTTCGGGCGACGGTCTTCGAGGTAGCCCTTCTTGTCGACGGCGACCTGCCACGGGATGCGGATCGACGCACCGCGGTCGGACACGCCGTAGCTGAACTGGTCGTGGCGCTGGGTCTCGTGGGCGCCGGTCAGGCGCTCCTCGATGCCGACGCCGTAGTTGGCGATGTGCAGTGCGGTCTTCTGGCCGAGCGCCTTGCAGCCGTCTTCGATGTACTTGTAGCCACCCTCTTCGCGCATCTCGAGCGTCGAGAAGTTGGTGTGCGCTCCGGCACCGTTCCAGTCGCCCTTGGCCGGCTTGGCGTCGAGCGTGGCGTTGATGCCGTAGTCCTCACCGATCCGGTAGAGCAACCAACGAGCCATCCACAGCTGGTCGCCGACCTCGAGGAGGCCGACCGGCCCGACCTGGAACTCCCACTGACCGGGCATGACCTCGGCGTTGATGCCGGAGATCGACAGGCCGGCTTCGAGGCAGGCATCGAGGTGATCCTCGATGAGCTCTCGTCCGTGGATCTCGTCGTGTCCGACGCCGCAGTAGTAGCCGCCCTGCGGTTCGGGGTAGCCCGCCGGCGGGAAGCCGTAGGGGCGACCGTTCTTCATGAGCGTGAACTCCTGCTCGATGCCGAACAGCGGGTACATGCTTCTTGTACTTGTTGGCGGTCTTCACCGCGGCAGCACGGGTGTTGGTCGGGTGCGGCTTGCCGTCGACGAGGTAGACCTCGCACATGACGAGCTTGTTGTCGCCACCACGGATCGGATCCGGGTACGACGCGACGGGCTTGAGCACGCAGTCGCTCTTGTCGCCGGTCGCCTGGTTCGTACTCGAACCGTCAAACCCCCAGATCGGCAGTTCGCCACCGTCTTCGATGATCCTCGTCTTCGATCGAAGTTTCGGAGTCGGCAATGTGCCATCGATCCAGATGTACTCAGCCTTGTAGACCACTGTTGTCCTCACTCTTTCAGGGATTCACTAGGGTGCGGACCGTCGAGATCGACCATCCGATTGCGTGCGGAATCGTCGCAGCGTGCCGTTGCTCAGCGGTTGCTCTGTTGTGAACGGCGCGTTAATTCGTCAACGGACTGTTACGTGCGTCTCACAATACGGGCGCCACGTCGGCACGTGCGCCGCATCGGGCACCTGGCCGGCGGATGCGCCGCGAGTAGCCTGATTCCGTGACGATGCTGCGTGTCGCGCTCGCCCAACTGAACCTGACCGTCGGCGATCTCGACGGCAATCTCGCGCGGTTGTCCGAGGCCTACGACCGGGCGGAGGACGCCGGATGCGACATCGTGGCGTTCCCCGAGCTGTCCACCACGGGCTACCCGCCGGAGGACCTGGTGCTCAAGCCGGGGTTCGTCGTCGACAATCTCGACGTGCTCGCCAAGCTGGCGGCGCGCACCAGGCGATGCGCCGCGGTCGTCGGGTTCGTCGACCTCGACCGTGACCTGTACAACGCCGCCGCGGTGTGCGCCAACGGCGAGGTCGTCGGCACCTACCGCAAACGCTTGCTGCCGAACAACACGGTCTTCGACGAGGCCCGCTACTTCACCGCGGGTGACGAGTCGGATCCGCTCGAGCTGTACGTGATCGGCGGCGTGAAGGTCGGGATCTCGATCTGCGAGGACATCTGGAGCCCGTTCGGGGCGCTCTCCGAGCAGGCGGCCGCCGGGGCCGAACTGAACATCAACATCAACGCCTCGCCCTTCTCGATCGGCAAGGGTGCCGTTCGTGAGCGCATGCTCGCGACCAGGGCGACCGATTCGCATTGTGCGGTCGTCTACGTCAACCAGGTCGGCGGGCAGGACGAATTGGTGTTCGACGGTGCGTCGCTCGTGTTCGACCACGAAGGCACGCTGCTCGCCCGCGGCACGCAGTTCGCGAGCGAGCTGTTGATCGTCGACGTGCCGATTCCACCCGTCTATCGCAAGCGCCTGCTCGACCCTCGAGGTCGTGCCACGCGGGCGCTGCTGCCGACCATCGAAGTGTCGACGTCCCCGGTGGCCCAGAGCGATCGCGGCGCACGGCACCATCGCTCCGGCGTTCGACGACGACCGGGAGCTGTACGACGCCCTCGTGCTCGGGACCCGCGACTACTGCGCGAAGAACGGGTTCACCGACGTCGTGATCGGCCTGTCGGGCGGCATCGACTCGACGATCGTCGCCTGCATCGCCGCCGACGCGCTCGGTGCCGACCACGTCCACGGTGTCTCGATGCCGTCGCGGTACTCGAGCGACCACTCCAAGTCCGACGCCGAGCTGCTCGCCACCAACCTCGGGATCGAGTACCGCACGGTCCCCATCGAGCCGGCGTTCCAGGCCTACCTCGACATGCTGGCGCCGTCGTTCGAGGGACGCGAGCCGGGCCTCACGTACGAGAACATCCAGAGCCGTTGCCGCGGTCAGACGCTGATGGCGCTGTCGAACGAGTTCGGCTGGATGGTGCTCACCACGGGCAACAAGAGCGAGATGGCCGTCGGCTACTTCACGATCTACGGCGACTCGGTCGGCGGGTACAGCGTGATCAAGGACGTGCTGAAGACCCGCGTGTACGACCTGTGCCGGTACGTCAACCGCACGGCCGGACGCGAGATCGTTCCCGAGAACGTGATCACCAAGCCGCCGTCGGCCGAGCTGCGACCCGATCAGCGTGACGACCAGAGCCTGCCGCCCTACGACGTGCTCGACCCGATCCTCGAGCTGTACATCGAGGACGATCGCACCGCCGGCGAGATCATCGAACTCGGCCACGACGAGGCCATCGTCCGCCGCATCACCCGGCTCGTCGACATCGCCGAGTACAAGCGCCGGCAGTGTCCGCCCGGGGTGCGCGTCTCCCGCAAGGCGTTCGGCAAGGACCGCCGGCTGCCCATCACCAACGGCTATCGCGGCTGACCGTGAAGGATCCAGCCCAGGCGGCTCGTCCGCCCTCACCAGGCCCGCTCGACTATTCGGACACGTTGCGCCAGTCGATCGTCGACCACCTCGCCCGCCACGAACGTCGTGCGCTGCCGCTGGAAGGGCATCGGCACGCGGCGGTGGCGATCCTGTTGGTCGACTCCGAGGTCGGCTCCGACGGCGACGACGAGTTCAAGTTCACCGCCGAGCAGATGTCGATCATCCCCTCGGACGTGACGGGTCTCGACGGCCGCATGGCCGGTGTCGCCGGGGGTGCCTCGTTCGTGTTGTGCCGCCGGAGCGCCGGACTGAACTCGCACGCGTCCCAGTGGGCGCTGCCGGGCGGTCGCATCGACGCCGGGGAGACGGCGGCCGAGGCGGCGCTGCGGGAGACCGACGAAGAGGTCGGCGTCCGTTTGCCGCCGAGTGCGGTGCTCGGGGAGCTCGACGACTACCAGACCCGTTCCGGGTACATCATCACCCCGGTCGTGGTGTGGGCCGGCCCGACGGTCGAGCTGCGACCGAATCCCGACGAGGTGTTGGCCGTCTATCGCGTCGGCGTGCACGAGTTGCTGCGGGAGGACTCGCCCCGGTTCGTGACGATCCCCGAGAGCGATCGCCCGGTCGTGCAGGTGCCGCTCGGGGGCGACCTGATCCACGCACCGACCGGCGCCCTGCTCGTGCAGTTCCGCTGGGTGTGCCTCGACGGCCGCGTCGACGAGCGGGTCGCCGACTTCGAACAACCCGTCTTCGCCTGGGGCTGACCCGGCTGCCCGTCATTCCACGTTTGCGTCGCGATTTTGGCGCAGCAGGGCGCGCGAAAGCGCGACGCAAACGTGGATTTCGGGGCCGGGTGGGTCGTCAGCGGCCGGAGTGGCCGAAGCCGCCGCCGCGATCGACGCCGTCCAGGGAGTCGACGACCTGCCACTCGACGCATTCGACCCGTTGGATGACGAGCTGGGCGATGCGGTCGCCGCGGGTGATCTCGTAGTCGATCGCCGGGTCGGTGTTGAGCAGCACCACCCTGATCTCGCCGCGGTACGCCGCATCGATGAGGCCCGGTGCGTTGACCACGCTGATGCCGTGCTTGACGGCGAGCCCGCTGCGGGGCAGGACGAAGCCGCCGAAGCCCATCGGGATGGCGATCGAGATGCCGGTGGCGACCATCGCCCGACCGCCGCCGGCCGGGATCACCGCCCCCTCGCGGGCGTAGAGGTCGAGGCCGGCATCACCCTCGTGGGCATATGCGGGAAGCGGGAGATCGGGATCGAGTTGCACGATGGGCACCGGGAGCGTCACGGCCCGGAGCGTACGAGATCGACGGGCGGCGAGAGCGCTGACCGGGTTGTGACACGCGCGAAACGAACCGGAAACATCCCCCTCCTACGGTCTCACCGTGCAGCGGCTGACGGCGACCCCGACACGTGCTTTTGGGGGTACCTCGATCCCGACAGCGCATGGCAGCATCGATCATCGGCGCTGAAATGAACGTTTGCGTCGCGATCTCGGTGTTGCAGAGCGCGCAAAGCGCGACGCAAACGTGGAATGACGGCGGATTTCGCGAGTGGGAGGAAGTTGGTGGACGGTGCGGTTGACGCCTCATGAACAGGAGCGGCTGCTGGTGCACGTCGCGGCCGACGTGGCCCACCGGCGGCGTGGACGCGGCCTGCGGCTCAACTATCCGGAAGCGGTGGCGGTGCTGACCGACTGGGTGCTCGAGGCGGCCCGCGACGGGCGCAGCGTGGCCGACCTGATGCAGGCGGGCCGGCACGTGCTGGCCCGCGACGACGTGATGGAAGGTGTGCCCGAGATGCTGCCCGAGGTCCAGGTCGAAGCGACGTTCCCCGACGGCACCAAGCTCGTCACGCTGCACGAGCCGATCCCATGACCGCGACGAATGGTGCCGGGCGAGATCGTCGGGCCGGACGACCCGATCGAGATCAACGTCGGCCGGCACGGTGCTGACCGTCCGCGTCGAGAACACCGGCGACCGACCCGTCCAGGTCGGCTCGCACTACCACTTCGCCGAGGCCAACCCGGCGCTCGCGTTCGACCGGGCGGCCGCGCACGGCCATCGTCTCGACGTCCCCGCCGGCACCGCGGTGCGCTTCGAGCCGGGGATCGTCGCCGACGTCGACCTGGTCCCGTTCGTCGGTCGCCCGCATCGTCCCGGGCCTGCGCGGCGAGGTCGGCGGACCGCTCGACGGCACCGACACGCACGAACGGATGGCAGCGACGTGAGCTGGATCAGCCGCGATCGATACCGGGCCCTCTACGGCCCGACCACCGGCGATCGCATCCGCCTCGCCGACACCGACCTGTGGATCGAGGTCACCGAGGATCATTGCGTCGGCGGTGACGAGGCCGTGTTCGGCGGCGGCAAGGTCATCCGCGAATCGATGGGCCAGTCGCTCGTCACCCGGGCCGACGGTGCCCCCGACCTCGTCATCACCGGCGCGGTCATCCTCGACCACTGGGGCGTCGTCAAGGCCGACATCGGCGTCCGCGACGGCCGCATCGTCGGCATCGGCAAGGCCGGCAACCCGGACATCATGGACGGCGTCCACCCCGCGCTCGTCATCGGTCCGTCGACCGAGATCATGGCCGGCAACGGCAAGATCGTCACCGCTGGTGCGATCGACTGCCACGTCCACCTGATCTGCCCCCAACAGCTCGACGAAGCGCTCGGCGCCGGGATCACCACGATCGTCGGCGGCGGAACCGGACCATCGGAGGGATCGAAGGCGACCACCACGACGCCAGGGCCGTGGAGTCTGGCGAGGATGCTCGAGTCGCTCGACCACTGGCCGGTCAATGTCGCCCTGCTCGGCCGAGGGAACACGGTCAGCCACGACTCGCTGTGGGAACAGGTGCGCAACGGGGCGGCCGGCTTCAAACTCCACGAGGACTGGGGCACGACGCCGGCGGCGATCGATGCCTGCCTCACGGTCGCCGACGAGTCGGGCCTCCAGGTGGCCATCCACACCGACACCTTGAACGAGGCCGGCTTCGTCGATTCGACGCTGGCCGCGATCGCCGGCCGCACGATCCACGCGTTCCACACCGAGGGCGCGGGCGGTGGCCACGCCCCCGACATCATCACCGTCGCATCGCACCCGAACGTCCTGCCGTCGTCGACCAACCCCACCCGGCCGCACACCGTCAACACCGTCGACGAACACCTCGACATGCTGATGGTCTGCCACCACCTCAACCCGGCGATCGCCGAGGACCTGGCGTTCGCCGAGAGTCGCATCCGGCCCTCGACCATCGCCGCCGAGGACATCCTCCACGACATGGGGGCGATCTCGATGATCGGGTCGGACTCCCAGGCGATGGGGCGGATCGGCGAGGTGATCATCCGCACCTGGCAGACCGCCCACGTCATGAAAGCCCGTCGTGGGACACTTCCACGGAGATGGTGTGGCCGACAACCACCGGGCGCGTCGCTACGTGGCGAAGTACACGATCAACCCGGCGATCGCCAACGGCATCGACGGCGACGTCGGCTCGGTGGAGGTCGGCAAGCTCGGCGACCTGGTCGTCTGGGAGCCGGCCTTCTTCGGCGTCCGCCCCCACGCGGTGCTGAAGAGCGGGATGGTGGCGTGGGCCGCGATGGGCGACGCCAACGCGTCGATCCCGACGCCGCAACCGATCCTGCCCCGCCCGATGTTCGGCGCCGCCCCCGGCGTGGCGCCCGCCCTCTCGGTGGCCTGGGTCGCCCAGGCGGCGCTCGACGACGGACTGGCCGACCGCCTCCAGGTGCGCCGGCAGTTGGTGCCGATCGCCGACACCCGCTCGCTCGGCAAGGCCGACATGCTCGAGAACGCGGCGATGCCGGCCATCGTCGTCGCCCCCGACACGTTCGCCGTGACCATCGATGGCGAACTCGTGACCGAGGCGCCCGCGGTCGAGCTGCCGATGGCGCAGCGCTACTTCCTGTTCTGACGTGCTCGAACCGTGACGATGCTGGATCCCTGAGATGTGCGAACCGTGACGATGCCGATCACCGCGGCCACGCTCCTGCTCGCCGACGGACGGTTCCCCGCGGGCGGTCACGCCCAGTCCGCCGGCGTCGAGTCGGCGGTTCGCCTCGGGGACGTCCGCGACCTCGTGACGCTCGAGCGGTATCTGCACGGCCGGTTGTCGACCACGGGCGTCGTCGAGGCGGCGTTCGCAGCTGCGGCTTCCGTCGCCGGTCGTCGAGGACCTCGACGTGCTCGCCATCGAGTTGGACGCGCGGCTGGTGGCGCCTCGCTCACGAGAGATCAGTCGCCGGCTCGGCCGTCAGATGCTTCGTGCGTCTCGCGTCGCGTGGCCGAGCACTCGGCTCGATCATCTCGCGACGTCGGCGGGCGGCCCGCACCAGCCCATCGTGCTCGGTGTGGTCGCGGCGGAGTCCGGCGGCGGGGCCCACGACGCCGCCACGCTCGTGCTGCACCATCTCGCCGCGGCGGTGACGTCGTCGGCCGTCCGGCTCCTCGCGCTCGATCCGATCGCCGTGCTCGCCCTGCAGGTCCGGGCGTTGCCGATCATCGGGGCCTTGGCCGCCGATGCCGAGCAGTGGTCGACGGTGGCGCCCGCCGACCTCCCGGCGCTCGGCGGCGCCCTCACCGAGATCCTCGCCCAGGACCACGCGAGCTGGGACGCCCGTCTCTTCGTCGCTTGACACAAGGAGCCCCATGGGAACCACACACGACCATCCACACGACCATCCGCACGACCGAGATGATCACCCGCACGCGCATCCGCACGGCAGCCACGAGCATCCCCCGCAGCCGGGGAGGGGCGAACGACCGCTGCGCATCGGCATCGGCGGGCCCGTCGGCAGCGGCAAGACGACCCTCGTGGGCGCTCTGTGTCAGCTGCTGCGCGACGAACTCTCGCTCGCCGTGGTGACCAACGACATCTTCACCACCGAGGACGCACAGGCGCTCCGACGAGCCGGCGTGCTCGCCGAGGAACGGATCGTCGCGGTCGAGACCGGGTGCTGTCCGCACACCGCGATCCGCGACGACATCGCGGCGAACCTCGATGCCATCGAGGAGCTCGAGATGCGCCTCGACGCGTCCGGCTCCACCGTCGACGTCACGCTCGTCGAGTCCGGCGGCGACAACCTGACCGCCGTGTTCAGCACGGGCCTCGTCGATGCCCAGATCTTCGTGCTCGACACCGCCGGCGGCGACGACGTTCCGCGCAAGGGCGGGCCTGGCGTGGCGATGGCCGACGTGCTCGTGATCAACAAGGTCGATCTCGCGCCCTACGTCGGCGCCGACGTCGACCGCATGCTGGCCGACGCGGCCGAACGCCGCGCCGGCCGACCGGTGGTGCCGACGTCGCTCGTCGACGCATCGGGCGCGGCGCCGATCGCCGAGTGGATCCTGGGCGAGCTCGCGGCATGGCGGCGATCCGGTGTGACCGCGTCCGTCGGGACGTGAACCGTGCCGGGACGATCGGAGATTGCTGGACGATGAGAGCCACAGCGCGGATCGAGGTCGCGTCATCGCGGCGGCCGCGATGTGCTGGTCGATGCGCGCTCGGAGCCGCCGCTCGCCATCCGCAACACCGCCGACCGCATCCTCTTCGTCGGCAGCGCGGCGGCGCCGGTGGGAGGTGACGAACTCGAGATCGAGGTCATCGTCGGCGAGAACGCGAACGCCTCGATCGGCAGCGTCGCCGCCACGTCGATCTTCCCCGGTCCGCACGGAGAGCGCTCCCACATCCGCACGACGGTCTCCGTCGAGGCCGGCGCTCGACTGCTCTGGTGGCCCGAGCCCCTCGTGTCGATCGTCGGCTCCGATCACTGCTCGACGACCCGGGTCGACGTCGCCGCAGGCGGTCGGTGCACGCTGATCGAGGAGATCTCGCTCGGTCGGACCGGGCCAGGTGTCGGGAACGCTCGAGCTGGATCTGCGCGTCGAGCGGGCGGGCGTGCCGATCGTCCACCACGTCGAGCGCTTCGGCCCCGCCGAGCCGGGCGCCGGGAGTTCCGTCGGCGTGGCGGACGCCCGCCACGTGATCTCCGGCGTGGTGATCGGCGCCGACCCCGGAGAGGCGGTCACGCGGGTCGGAGCCGACGGTCGAGGCGCGTGGCTGCCCGTCGCCGCCGACGCGGCGATGGTGCTGGTGGTCGCCCCTGACCGCCCTGCCGCGCTGCGCCTGCTCGCGCTCCTCCGCCCGTGCCTGCAAGGTCGTGCATCGGTGCCAGGCACCGATGCACGACCTTCCCCGGATGGCGCTACAGGCGGGCGAAGCGTCGTGACGACAGGGTGACGAAGACCGCCAGGATGGCGATCGACCACAGCACGGCGCGGACGACGAACCAGGTGGTGGTGTGGCCGAGCAGCGCCTCGGTGTCGCCGCCGAGCACCAGGGCGCGCACCGAGCCGACCATCGCCGTGACCGGCTGGTGTCTCGGCGAACGACTGGAGCCAGCCGGGCATCGACTCGACCGGCACGTAGGCGCTCGACACGAAGATCAGCGGGAACACGGCGAACGACATCCCCTGCGCGGCCTGTGCGCTCCCCGACACGAGCCCGAGGTACATCTGCAGCCAGCTGAACGCGGCGGCGAACAACAGGCACAACGCGAGCGCGCCGAGCGCACCGGCGATTCCTCCGCTCACCCGGAACCCGACGATGACGCCGACGACGATCGTGACGAACGTGCCCCACATGATCAACGCCGTGTCGGCCATCGAACGGCCGAGGAGCAGCGCCCACCGCGGCACGGGCAGCGACCGGAGACGGTCGAACAGGCCGGACTCGGTGTCTTCGGCCACCCCCACCGCGGCGCCGGCGAAGAGTCCGCTCACCGCGGCGAGGGCGGGGATCAGGAAGTCGACGTACGCGACGTCGCCGGTCTGGATGGCGCCGCCGAACACGAAGCGGAAGATCAACAGGAACATCACCGACGTCAACGCGTTGACCACGAGCAGCTGCGGTGTGCGCATGAACTGCTTGATCGTGCGTCCGGCGTACGTGCTGGCGGTCGCCCACACGGTTGGCGGGTTGGCGGGAGGCTGGAACGTGAGGGTCATGCGGGGGCTCCGGTCAGTGCGAGGAAGACTTCGTCGAGGGTGGGGCGGCGCAAGCCGATGTCGTCGAGTTCGATGCCGCTGTCGGTCAGGCTCCGCACGGCATCGGCGAGGCGGCTCGTGCCGTCGGAGACCGGAACCGACACGCGGCGCCCCGGTGCGTCGAGGCGGGGTTCCTCGGTGCCGAGCGGGGCGAGCATCGTGGCGACGGACGGCGAGGTCGGGGCCGTGCGCGACCCGCACCTCGATCATGTCGAGGCCGGCTTTCGCCTTCAGTTCGGTCGGCGTGCCGGTGGCGATCGACTTGCCGTGGTCGATGATCACCACGTGGTCGGCCAGCTGGTCGGCCTCTTCGAGGTACTGCGTGGTGAGGATGACGTTCGTGCCGGCGGCGACGAGCGAGCGGATCGAATCCCACAGTTCGAGTCGGGTACGCGGGTCGAGCCCGGTCGTCGGCTCGTCGAGCAACAGCACGCGCGGCGCGCCGACGAGGCTGGCGCCGAGGTCGAGCCGGCGGCGCATCCCGCCCGAGTAGTCCTTGACCGGGCGGTCGGCGTCGTCGGTCAGGAAGATCTCGGCGAGTACGGCGTCGGCCGCCGCCTTGGCGCCTGCACGATCATGGCCGAAGAGCCGGGCGACCATCACCAGGTTCTCCCGCCCCGTCAGCGCCGGTTCGACCGCGGCGCTCTGGCCGGCGAGCCCGATGACGCGACGGACCTGTTCCGGGTGCTTGCGGGCGTCGATCCCGGTGACGTGCAATGAGCCCGAGTCGGGCTTCAACAGCGTCGCCACCGCGCGCACGAACGTGGTCTTGCCGGCGCCGTTCGGCCCCAGGATCGCGGTGACCTTGCCGGCGGGTGCGATCAGGTCGAGCCCGTCGAGGGCGCGGACGTCGCCGTAGTGCTTGGTGATGCCGATCGCTTCGATGGCGGGGTGATCGCTGGAGTACGGGTTCGTGGACGACGGGGAAACCATCGAATCGGGAACCGGGAGTGGGGGATGCGTGGACACGAGACACACCTTCGCAGATCAAACTGGTCATGTAGCGACCAGTTTGAATGACAGACTGACATCGTGAGCGCGAGCCGACTCGTCTCCGCCCTGTTGATGCTCCAGCGCAACGGCCGGATCACCGCACGCGAGCTCGCCGCCGAACTCGAGGTGTCGGAGAAGACGGCGCGCCGCGACCTCGAAGCCTTGAGTGCCGCCGGCTTCCCGGTCTACTCGCAGCCTGGACGGGGCGGCGGCTGGCGGTTGTTGGGCGAGGCGCGCACCGATCTCACCGGGCTCACGGCCGACGAGACCCGGGCACTGTTCGTGGTCGCCGGCGCATCGGCATCGGCAACGCCCGACGTGCGCGCCGCGCTGCGCAAGCTGGTGCGCGCGCTCCCGGAGACGTTCCGCGACGAAGCGGAGGCGGCGGCGAGCGCCGTCGTCGTCGATCCGACCGCGTGGGGCTCGACCGCGTCCGCTCACCCGCCCCGACGTGCTGCCCGAGCTCGAACGGGCGGTCATCGAGCGCCGCCAGGTCGTGCTCGGCTACCGCGATCGCGAGCACCACAGCAGCGAGCGGACGGTTCACCCGCTCGGTCTCGTGTCGAAGGGGAACGTCTGGTACCTGCTCGCCCACACCGACGCGGGGTTGCGGACCTTCCGCATCGGTCGTGTCCGATCGGCGGTCGTCACCGCCGATCCTGCGATCCGACCGGCGGATTTCGATCTTGCCGATGCATGGCAGTCGGTGGTCGCCAACGTCCGGGAACTCCGCACCCAGGTCCGGGCGTCGATCCGGATCGACCATCGCCATGTGTGGCCGCTGCGCGGCCAGTTCGGCGACGATCTGTCGCTGATCGAACTCGCCGGTGACCGTGACGCGCCCGACGGTCTCGTCGACGCGATCATCGGTGGGCCGTCGGTCGAGCGGATCGCCGAGCACCTCGCCGGCTGGGGTTCGGCGATCGAGGTGCTCGACCCGCCCGAGGTGCGCGAGCACCTCGTGAAGATCGCCCATGAGCTCCTCGCCCGCCACGCCGTGCCCGAATGAACGGGACCGCGATCAGGGCCTCGGTCAGGACGTGCGTCGGGGAGTGGGAGTCGGAGTGCGGACGTCAGCTGGCGCCGACGAGCTCGCGCGACGGCGCGGCCGTTCCGGCGAGCACGCGTGCCACGCGGCGGGCGAGCAGGCGGTGGCGATCGATGCCGGTGTCGTCGACGATCGGCGTGAGATCGAGCGGCTCGCTCAACTCGTAGTCGAAATCGAACTGGTCGGACGTCCAGTCGATCGTGCTGCCGTCGGGCGAGTTCCAACCAGCAGTGCATGTCGACCGCCTCGCCGTTGCTGATCACGCGGCCGATCCGGACCTCGCCGCCGATGTGGTCGCGCACGACGAGCGTGGTCACCGCGCACTGACCGAAACTCGGCACGTCGCTCGTCCAGTTCTCCGGATCGTCGCTCGTGTCGCGCGCCCACGACGCCGCGATGGCGGAGCGGAGGGCGTCGAGATTCACCGCATCGATGATAGGGATCGCGCGGTCGGTTCGAACCGGGATCCGGGTCGGCGATCCCCGTGTCGATCGCGGTCGTTTCCGGATCGGCATCCGGCCCGAAGGCGACCGAGATCGGCGAGTGACGCGATGGGTCCGTCAGGTCGGCCAGCGCGGGCCGGGGGCGAGGCCGGCAGCCGCCAGGAGGCGGTCGCGGGCGTGCCGCGCGGCGGCGCGCAGTTCGCCGTGATCGACCGTGATGCACGCGCCGTCACGCACGACGACCCGCCCGCTGGCGACCACCTCGGCGACGGCGCGGCCGTCGGTCGCCCAGACGAGGGGAAGGACGGGATCGGGCGAGGCGGGGGTGAACTCGGCGCGATCGGTGTCGACCAGCACGATGTCGGCGCGCTTGCCCACTTCGAGCGAACCGATCTCGTGGCCCATGCCGACCGCTTCGGCGCCGCCGATCGTGGCGAGTTCGAGCGCGGTGTGCGCGCCGAACCGCGTCGGGTCGACCCGCGTGTCCTTGGCCAGGCCGGCGGCGAGGGTCGCGGCGCGCAAGATGTCGATCGCGTCGGCGGCGTTCTCGGCATCGCAGCCGAGCGCCACCCGCCCGCCGCGCTCGACGAGTTGCGCGTGGCGACCCGCGCCGGTGACGCCCTGGCCGAGGCGCAGGTACGCCCACGGGCAGTAAGCCACGGCCGTCCTCGTCGCCAGCAGCACCTCGAGTTCGCGGTCGTCGACGTGCACCGCGTGAGCGACGAGCACGTGGTCGCCGAGCGCACCGACCCGCTCGAGGTGCACGAGCGGTCGGTCGCCGGTGCGCTCCAGGTACGACGTCGGGTCGGAGTCGGTCGGCGAGAGGTGGAAGGTGAGGCCCGTCGTCCGGGCCGCGGGCCAGCTCGCTGGCGGCGGCCGCGAGTTCGTCCGACATGAGGTCGTGTCCGACCAAGGTGATCCACCCGTGCACACGATCGTGATCGGCCGTCAGGTCGAGCACCTCGCGCTGGCGATCGAGCACCTCGTCGATCGATCCGGCCCACGGCTGGCCCTCGACGTCCCAACCCCATGATCCGAGCGTCCCCCAACGCCGACGCGATCGAACCCGGCGAGCACACGATCGGGATGCGCCACGGTGCCCGCCTCGACGGTGAACGTGATGCCGTTGCCGACCGCTTCGGCCAGGCTGGCGGTCGCCGACAGCTCGTCGTCGTCGGGGGTGTGCGCGGCGTGGATCGGGACCGCCCACGTGAAGATCGCCGCACCGGGAGCGAGGTCGTCGGGGATCGCCGAGCGGACGAGCCGGTCGCCCGTGAGGTGTTGGTGCGCGTTGACGAAGCCCGGCAGCACGATCCGGTTCGGACCGCCGAGCCGTTCCGCCGGCGAGTACCGCGTCCGCATCGTCGCCGCCGGGCCGACGTCGATGATGCGACCGTCGCGGACGGCGACCGCCCCGTCGCGGATCATGCGCCGGGTGGGATCCATCGTGATCACCCAGCCGCCCTCGACGACGAGGTCGACCGCGATCGGCGCCGTCGAGTCACCACCGTCCATTCTCGGTACGGTACGGCAGGCAGACCGTCGACGTACTGCTCGTCGCGGTGCAGGTCGGGTGGTCGGCGCCGCGGCCGGTTCGCCCGGTGCCGATCCTGGAGTCGTTGTTGGAGAAGGAACGCTGATGTTGGTCGAGCACCGAGCGCTGGAGAACTACTGGCACGTGGTCGCCGAGAGCGGGCACGTCGCGTCGGCTCCCCTGGGCGTGCGCCTGCTCGGCCACGACATCGTGTTGTGGCGCGGACCCGGCGGTGAGGTCGTCGCCGCGCCGGATCGGTGTCCGCACCGCGAGGCGCCGTTGTCGCTCGGCACGGTGCACGACGGCTGCCTGTCGTGCCCGTACCACGGGTGGACGTATGGGACGGACGGTCGTTGCGTGCTCGTGCCGTCGTCGGGCGCGGGGCGCCCGGTTCCTCCCGCCGCGCACCTGCCGACGCTGCATGTGGTCGAGCGGTACGGCCTGGTGTGGGTGTGTCCCGGCGAGCCGCTCGCCCGCATTCCGGTGATCGAGGCGGACGACGATCCGGCGTACCGGCGGATCAACACCGGCGTCGAGACCTGGAAGGTGTCGGCAGGGCGGATGACCGACAACTTCCTCGACATCTCCCACTTCCCGTACGTGCACGTCGGAACGTTCGGCATCGAGTCGAACACGCTGTGCCGAAGATCGAACTCGAACAACTCGACGACGACTTCTACGGCTACGACTACACCGTCCAGGTCGGCAACGAAGCCGGTGCGGTGTCGTCGGGGATCGATGCCGACGTCGTCACGCGGCGGATGACGACGGGCTTCAATCTGCCGTTCACCGTGCGCAGCACGATCCACTACCACACCGGCCTCGACCACCTGATCCTGCTCTGCTCGACACCGGTCGACGACGTCACGTCGCTCTTCACGTTCGTCATCTGGCGCAACGACGACCACTCCGTGCCGGCCGAGGAGGTGATCGCCTTCGACCGGGCGATCGGCGCCGAGGACAAGCTCATGCTCGAACGGGTGCCGGGGGTGCTGCCGCTCGACCCGCAAGCGACCGTGAGCGTGCAGTCGGACCGTCCTTCGGTGGAGTGGCGGCGTCGGCTCTCGACGGCGTTGTCGGGCGGCACGACCATCGTCTGATGGTCAGACCATCAGACGATTCACGGTGCGTTCATCGTCGTCGAACGGAGCAGACTCGTCGGCCGCCTACCGTCCGTCGGCGATGGAGCGGTTCGGCGATCAGCGCGTGAAGGGCCCGTCGCCGGCACCCGGTCACGCGTGACCGGCGCCCTCTGCCGCACGCGTCGCGGGCCGAGAGTGGCAGGATGATGCCGACGACCATGGACGACACCGCGTACCGCCAGAGCCCGGTCGACGACGGGCGCCCGCGCGCCGACGGGGTGTCCGGACACGTCTCCATCCGCGGCGTGCACAAGGTCTTCCGCCGGCGGGGCCAGACCGTCGAGGCGCTCCGTAGCGTCGATCTCGAGCTCGAGCGCGGCGAGTTCGTCAGCCTCCTCGGGCCGTCGGGGTGCGGCAAGTCGACGCTGCTGCGGGTGATCGGTGGGCTCACGGGACCGGACGCCGGAACGGTCGACATCGGCGGCGCGACCCCGACCGAGGCACGCAAGGCGAAGCAGTTCGGCTTGGTGCCCCAGACCCCGGCGCTCGTTCCGTGGGCCACCGTCGAGCGCAATGTCCGGTTCCTGTCCAAGCTCGATTCGAGCCGCCGTGGCGGCGGCACCCCGCTGAGCGACGCCGAGGTCGACGAACTGATCGACACGGTCGGTCTCGGTCGCTTCCGCAAGTCGTATCCGCACGAGCTCTCGGGCGGCATGCAACAGCGGGTGTCGCTCGTGCGGGGGTTCGCGCTCGGCGCGCCCATCCTGCTCATGGACGAACCGTTCGCCGCGCTCGACGAGATCACCCGCGCCGAGATGCGCTACCTGTTGCTCGAGCTGTGGGAACGCTCCGGCACCACGGTCGTGTTCGTCACCCACTCGATCACCGAAGCGGTGATCCTGTCCGATCGTGTGGTCGTGATGGCCGCCCGTCCCGGGCGCATCGCCGCGGTCGAGCCGATCACGCTCGGCCGGCCGCGGATCCCCGCGATGGAGGATGCCGTCGAGTTCCACGAGCACGTGCGCGTGCTGCGGACCCAACTCCAGGACCACCATGCATGAGCGCCCGACCATGAGCCGCGAACCGGTGATGGACCCCGTGCTCGATCCCGTCGTCGGCGGGTCGTCCGAACGCGTCGCGCAGCGGGCCACGTCGTCGGAGGGCGGGCTGGACCACCTCGCCGTGCAGGGCGTCGACATCGCCGAGTTGCTCGCCGCCGACAACCGCCGCGCCCGACAGCAGGCGCTGTTGCGGTTCGGGGCGCCGGTGATCGGCGTCGTCGTGTTCTTCGCCGCGTGGCAACTCGCCGTCACCATCTTCGACATCCCCCGCTACCAGCTGCCCGCCCCCTGGGACATCGTGAAGCATGTCGCCGGCGACCCCGGCTTCTACATCCGTAACGGTCGGGTCACCGCGTGGGAGGCGTTCCTCGGCTTCACGGTCGCGCTCGTCCTCGCGCTCATCGGCGGCACCCTGATGGCACATTCGCCGTTCATCGAGCGTGCGTCGCTCCCGCTCGCCGTGCTGATCCAGGTCACGCCGATCATCGCCTATGCGCCGGCGATCGTCATCTGGTTCGGCTTCGGTCTCAAGTCGATCCTGGTGATCACGTCGCTCGTCTGCTTCGTTCCGTTCCTCGTCAACTCCGTTGCCGGCCTGCGTTCGGTCGACCCGAACCTGCTCGAACTCGCCCGCTCGGTCGACGCCCGCAAGCGGGTCATCTTCTGGCGGCTGCGACTGCCGTCGTCGCTGCCGTTCCTGTTCTCCGCCGCCCGCATCGCCGTGGGCCTCGCGCTCATCGGCGCCGTGCTCGGCGAGTTCTTCGGCTCCAAGGAAGGCCTCGGTTATGCGATCAAGACGGCGCAGGCCCGGCCCATCCAGCTCATCGACCAGCTGTGGGGCAGCATCTTCGTGCTCGGCCTCATGGGCGGTGTGGCCACGCTGCTCATCGGCGCGATCGAGCGTGTCGTGCTCCACTGGCACAGCTCGCAACGCCTCTGAGGTGTCTGCCGCTCGACCAGTCCTGCCTCGTCCATCCATCCATCCACCCACCCACCCATCAAGACAGTCACCACCCACCCACCCAGCCGACCCGGCACCGAATCCACACCACAGGGGAGCGAACACATGCGCAGCGTGAACACCGTGCATCCATCGAAGCAACATTCATCTCGACGACGGGCCGTCCGGCTGTCCGCGGCGGCCCTCACCTTGGGTCTGTTGGCGGCGGCGTGCGGCAGCGACGACGACGCCGCTGACACGACGGATGCCACCGACGACGGCCACCGACGACCGGCCGGAAGCGACGCACCGACCGACACCGCGACGACCGACACCGCGACGACCGACACCGCGACGACCGACACCGGCGCACCGACCGGCACCGGCGCCGAGGGCGAGCCGTTGCTCGCCAGCGTCGATCCGGAGCGCTGCGCCGCCAACCAGGAGGCGGGCACGATCACCTACCTGTCGAGCTTCGACTTCGCCGCGACGGCGTCGATCGTCGACGTCGTCGTCGCCGAACAGTCCGGCTACTTCGACGACCTGTGTCTCGATGTCGAGCTGCTCCCGAGCTTCTCGACCGCCAACTACCCGTTGGTGGCCAGCAACGAGGCGCAATTCTCGTCGGCCGGCAACTACACCGAGATCCTCAACAACACCGGAGAGGGCGCCGAGTTCGTGGCGTTCATCAACTACGGCAAGGTGCCGATCGAAGCGCTCGTGACCCCCGAAGGCGGCGCGACCGAACTGTCCGCGCTCGAAGGCGCAACCATCGGCGTCAAGGGCGACATCCCACCGTCGCTCGTGGCCTTGCTGGCCGACGCCGGCCTGACCCGCGGCACCGACTACAGCGAGGTGCTGCTCGACGGTTTCGACCCGCAGGCCCACCTGGCGACCGACATCGACGCCCTGCCGGTGTACAAGTCGAACGAGCCGGGTCAGCTCGATGCGGCCGGTGTCAGCTACACGCTGTTCGACCCGGTCGACGCCGGCATCCCCGGGACGTTCGGTCTGCTGTACACCTCGGCCGGCTTCTTCGAGGACCATCCGACCGCGACGGAGGACTTCGCCCGGGCAGCGCTGAAGGGCATGGAGGACGCGATCGCCGATCCGGAGTCGGCCGTCGCCATGTCGATGGAGATGATCGATGCCGCCGGCAACCAGAACTTCCTGACGCAGGAAGGCGAGCTCTTCCGCTGGCAAGCGGAGCTGGCAGAGATACTCAAGGGCACCCCCGAGGGTGAGCCGGTGGGTGTCATCGACCCGGCGGTGTTCGCTGACGAGTACGCGGCCTACGTCGAAGCGGGCGTGTGGCCTGACGGTGCACCGGACGACACCATGCCGTTCGACGACGCGCTCGCCGCTGGGCTGTACGGCTCCGACGGCAAGGTGATCTGGCCGGCCTGACCGGCTTCGGTCGGAACGTACAACGAAGACGTGCGCGCACAGGTTCAGCGGGGCTTCGGCGGCGACGATGTCGTCGCCGTCGAAGACCTCGCTGTTCCTGTGCCCGCCGATGGGGAGGTGCTGATCGAGGTCCGCGCCTGTGGGCTGAACCGCCTCGACCTGCTCCAACGTGAGGCGCCGCTCGTGCGGGGCTTCTCGTTGCCGCACGTCGCGGGCATGGACGTGGCCGGGATCGTGGTGGACCACGGGACCGGGCTCGATGATGCGCGCTCCGCCGATCGGACGAGCGGTGCTCGTCGACCCGGTGAGCACGTGTGGCGTCTGCGATCGGTGCACCGCCGGTCTCGAGCCCTACTGCGAGAACCTGCGCACGCTCGGCTCGACTCGCCAAGGAGGGTTCGCCGAGTTCGTGGCCACCCCGGCGGCGAACTGCTACCCGATCCCCGACGGAACGAGCTTCGTCGAGGCCGCCTGCATGCCGGTCGCCTACATGACCGCGTGGCACGCGCTCGTCACCGCCGGTCGGGTCCAGCCCGGCGAGACCGTGCTCGTGAACGCCGCTGGCTCCGGCGTGTCGACCGCGCTCGTGCAGTTCGCGGTCGCCGCTGGAGCCACCGTGATCGGCACGGCCGGTGGCGCGGACAAGGTCGCCAAGGCACTCGAGCTCGGGTGCGCCCACGCGATCGATCACTACGGTGATGCCGGTGTCGCCGAGTCGGTGCTCGAGCTCACCGGCGGTCGCGGCGTCGACCTCGTCGTCGACCACGTCGGGCCGGCGCTGTTCGATGCGTCGATCCGGTCGTTGTCGCTCGACGGGCGGATGGTGTTCTGCGGCACGACCACCGGCACCAAGGTCGAGATCGACCTCCCCGCGCTGTATCACTGGGGTCGGACGCTCATCGGGGCCGGCGGCTACCGACCTGTCGAGTTCGCCGAGATGCTGGCGGCCGTGGACGCCGCGGGCCTTCGACCGATCGTCGACTCGGTCTGGACGTTCGACCAACTGACCGCTGCCCAGGAGCGAATGAGTGCGGGGCCGTTTTTCGGCAAGCTCGTCGTGACGTTCGACGACGCGTCAGGATGAATCTCGAGATGCAATGGCGATGAGCGAGTGGCCCAACTGTCGGGCCGTTCGCTCATCGCCTGGGTGGGTGCGGTGCGATTGTCACTCGGTGTAGCGGCGGACCTTGGCCTTCTTGCCACGCATGGTGGTGGTCCCCATGGCCGACACCACGTTGTCGACGGAACCAGCCGGCACGCCGACGACGGAGAAGTTGTCGGTGATGCGGATCGGGCCGATCTCCCGGCCGGACAGCCCGGTCTCGTTGGCGATCGCTCCGACGAGGTCGCCAGGGCGGATGCCACCGTTGCGGCCGAGGCTGACGTACACGAACTCGGTGTCGCCGTTCGACTGCGGCTTCGCGCCGCGCTCGCCGTCACGATCGCGGCGCCGTGCTCGCCCTTGCCGTGCTTGCCCTTGTCGAACTTGCCGCCCTTGTCGAACTTCCCGCTCTTCTTGCCGTCGTATCCCTTGCCGTCGTACGACTTGCCCTCGTAGTTCTTGCGGTCGCCCTTCTTGCCGTCGTTGCGGAACCGCTCCGACGCGTCAGGGATCTCCCGCTCGTCCATCATGGCGCCGCGCTCGGCGTGCACGATCTTGATCGCCGCGAGGGCGATGTTGCGCTCGCTGTCCTCACCGGCGAGCGCGTGGAGGATCGAGTTGTAGTCCTCGAGGTCGGCGGACGCGAGCGACTCGCGGACCTGGGCGACGGTCAGTTCGATCTGGCGTGAGCGCAGGTCGGCGACCGACGGCACCTTGGCGACCGTGATGGTCTGCTTGGTGAGCCGCTCGATGTTCTCGAGCTGACGGCGCTCGCGCGGCTCGGCGAGGGTGATCGCCGTCCCCTCACGACCGGCGCGGCCGACACGACCGATGCGGTGCACGTAGCTCTCCGCGGCCGACGGCACGTCGTAGTTGACGACGTGCGTGAGCGTGTCGACATCGAGGCCGCGGGCGGCGACGTCGGTGGCCACCAGCAGTTCGGCGGTGCCGTCGCGCAGGCGGGCCATCACGCGGTCGCGCTGGCTCTGGTCCATGCCGCCGTGCAACGCCTCGGCGCGATAGCCGCGACCGTTCATCGTCTCGGTCAGCTGGTCGACCTCGGTGCGGGTGCGGCAGAACACGAGGGCCGACTGCGGCGCCTCGATGTCGAGGATGCGCCCCAGCGCACTCGCCTTGTGGGCGCGCTGCACCCAGTACACGGTCTGACGGACCAGGGCCTTCTCGCCCGACTCGGCCTCGGTGCGGCCGATCTTGATCTTCACCGGGTCACGCTGGTAGCGCTTGGCGATCGCGTTGATGCGATGCGGCAGCGTGGCCGAGAAGAGCACCGTCTGGCGATCCTCCGGCGTGCTCTGCAGGATCGACTCGATGTCGTCGGTGAAGCCCATGTCGAGCATCTCGTCGGCCTCGTCGAGGATCACGGTGCGGATCGCGTCGAGCTTGAGCGAGCCGCGGCCGATGTGGTCGATGGCGCGACCGGGCGTGGCGACGACGACGTGGACGCCCCGGTCGAGCATCTGCAGCTGCCGCTGGATCGGCTGGCCGCCGAAGACGGGGACGACCTTGACGCCGAGCTCCTTGCCGTACTTGAACATCGCTTCGCTCACCTGGACGGCGAGCTCGCGGGTGGGAACGAGGACGAGCACCGACGGCTCGGCCCGCTTGGACGTGTCGATGCCCTGGAGCGCGGGCAGCGCGAACGCCGGCGGTCTTGCCCGTGCCGGTCGCGGCCTGCCCGAGCAGGTCGTGGCCGGCGATCAGGTGGGGGATCGTCTCGCGCTGGATCGGCGTCGGCTCTTCGTAGCCCAGATCGCTGATCGCCTTGAGCAGCTCCGGCCGCAGTCCGAGGGAGGCGAAGCCGGTGTCGACCTCCTCGACGATCTCGATCACGTCATCGGCCGGCTCCGGCTCGACCGGGTCGACTCGGGTTGACCAGTCTCGACGTGCTCGTCGGGTTGGCCGGTCTCGACGTGCTCGTCGGGTTGGCCGGTCTCGACGTGCTCGTCGGGCTGGCCGGTCTCGACGTGCTCTTCGGGCTGGCCGGTCTCGACGTGCTCCTCCGGCTGCTGGCTCGAGGTCTGCTCCACCTCGTCGGCCGGCCAGGCCTGCTGCGTCGGGTCCGGGAGCGAGGTCGCCTCAGCGGCGGAAGTGGGGTGCGGCAAGGCGTCGTTCGTGTCGTTCATGGCGGTTCTTTCTCGGGGAAGCTTTCCACGATACGAACAGGACGCGTCGACCGTGTGCACGAGCCCGGTAAGAGTCATGGAAGAGTGAAGGGATGCTGTGGGGCACCGAGACGTCGAAAGCGGTCGAGAACTTCACCATCTCGGGCGAACCGATCCCTGCTCGCGTCGTCCACTGGCTGGGCCGGATCAAGTCGGCGGCCGCGTCGGCGAACGCCGAACTCGGTCTCCTCGACCGCGCGCTCGCCGCCGACATCGCCGCCGCCGGGGACGCGATCGCCGCCGGCCGGTACGACGACGAGTTCCCGATCGACGTGTTCCAGACCGGATCCGGCACGTCGTCGAACATGAACGCCAACGAGGTGATCAGTGCGCTCACCGAGGGCCGGGCCCATCCGAACGACCACGTCAACCTCGGCCAGAGCTCGAACGACGTGTTCCCGTCCGCGGTCCACCTCGCCGCGCTGCAGGCGGTGCACGACGACCTCGCCCCGACGCTCGACCGGTTGAGCGACGCGCTCGCGACCAAGTCGATCGAGTTCCGGGACGTCGTGAAGTCAGGACGGACCCACCTGATGGACGCCGTCCCGGTGACGCTCGGCCAGGAGTTCGGCGGCTACTCGGCCCAGGTGGCCTCGGCGCGGACGCACCTCGGCTCGACGCTGACCGAGCTCGGCCGGATCCCGCTCGGCGGCACCGCGGTCGGCAACGGGCTCAACACGCACCCCGACTTCGCCGCGGTCACCCGGCGCAAGCTCGGCGAGAAGACGTCGCCGGGGGTCGCCGCACTGATCGCGGCTCCCCTCGACCACTTCGCCGCGCAGGCGTCGCGCGACGCGCTCGTCGCGACGTCGGGTGCGCTGAAGGTCGTCGCCGTTGCGTTGACGAAGATCTGCAACGACCTGCGGTGGATGTCGAGCGGTCCGCGCGCCGGGCTCGGCGAGATCGTGCTGCCCGAGCTGCAGAAGGGCTCGTCGATCATGCCGGGCAAGGTCAACCCGGTGATCCCCGAGGCGGTGCTGCAGGTGTGTGCCCAGGTGATCGGCAACGACACGGCGATCACCGTCGCCGGCCTGCAGGGCAACTTCGAACTCAACGTGATGATCCCGGTGATGGCCCGCAACCTGATCGGATCGATCGACCTGCTCACCGCGGCGGCCGACGTGCTCACCACGAAGTGCGTCGCCGGCATCGAGGCGAACGTCGAGCGGTGCCTCACGCTGGCCGAGCTCACGCTCGCCACCGCGACCGCGCTCAACCCGGAGATCGGCTACGACGCGGCGACGGTGATCGTGAAGGAGGCGGCGACGAGCGGACGATCGTTGCGCGACGTCGCCCGGGACCACGGGGTCAGCGACGACGTGCTCGACCGCGCACTCGACCTGCGGGCGATCGCCAGAGGGAACCAGGCGTAGCGCACCGCCGGCGCCGACGATGACCTCGCGGGGTTGCGGATGATGCGATCAGTCTCCGCCGACGGGGCTGAACGGTCCGTCGGCCGCGAGCGGTGCGTCGGGGTGCTGGAACTTCGCTTCACCGGCCTGGATCGCTTCGAGCAGGTGGATCGAGATGTCGGCGACGCGGACCTGGTCCTCCTCGTAGCCGGCTCCCTTCACACCGTCGTCGAGCATGATGTAACAGAACGGGCAGGCGGTCGCGACTCGGCTCGCTCCGGTCGAGATCGCCTCGGCGGCGCGCTCGTCGTTCACCTTCGTGCCGACGGTCTCTTCCATCCACATGCGCGCGCCACCGGCACCGCAGCACATGCCCTTGGTGCCGTTGCGCGGCATCTCGACGACCTCGATGCCCTTGATCGAACCGACGACCTTGCCGCGGCGCGAGGTAGACGTCGTTGTGGCGACCGAGGTAGCACGAGTCGTGGTACGTGATGCGCTCTTCGAGGGTGGCCTGGCTCACGTCGAGCTGGCCGCTGTCGATCAGCTGCTCGAGCAGCTGCGTGTGGTGGATGACCTCGTAGTTCCCGCCGATCTGGGGGTACTCGTTGAGCAGCGTGTTGAAGCAGTGCGGGCACTGCGTGATGATCTTCTTGACGCCCATGCCGTTGAGCATCTCGACGTTGGGCTGGGCGAGCATCTGGAACAGGTACTCGTTGCCCGAGCGGCGGGCGGAGTCGCCGGTGCACATCTCGGACGGGCCGAGGATGGCGACGTCGATCCCGGCGCGGCGCAGCAGTTGCGCCATGGCCTGGGTGACCTTCTTGTTCTTGTCGTCGAACGATCCGGCGCAGCCGACCCAGTAGAGGTACTCGGACTGGAACGGGTCGCCCGGGTCGATCACCGTGACGCCGTCGAGCCCGTCGGCCCAGTCGCCGCGCTCGCCCTGGTTCATGCCCCACGGGTTGCCCTGGTTCTCCATCGCCCGGTAGGCGTTGCCGAGTTCGGCGGGGAAGTTCGACTCCATGAGCGACAGGTAGCGCCGCATGTCGAAGATCTTGTCGGTGATCTCGATGTTGACCGGACAGATCTCGTCGCAGGCCTTGCAGGTGGTGCAGGCCCACAGTTCTTCGGCGGTGATCCGTTCGAACAGCGAGTTGGCGCTGACGGTGATCTCGGCGACGGTGCCGAGCGGCGGGCTCACGACCGGGTTGCCGGTCGCCGCCATCACCTCGCCCGCCTTGAGGACGATCTCGCGAGGGTCGAGCGACTTGCCGGTGGCGTGCGCGGGGCAGACGCTGGTGCAGCGGCCACACATCGTGCAGGCGTCGAGGTCGAGCAGCTGCTTCCACGTGAAGTCCTCGACGACCGAGGCGCCGAAGCTCTCGAGCTCGGTCTCGGTGAGGTTCGGCATCGGGCGCATCGCACCCTTCGGCCGGTCCTTGTCCTTCAGGTACATGTTGAGCGGCGAGGTGAACATGTGCCGCAACATGGTGATCGGCAGCAGTGCCAGGAAGACGACGAACGTGAGGACGTGGAAGATCCACATCGACTGGTGCCACGTCTGGAGGTCGGAGAGCGACCAGCCGTCGACGAGCCTCGAGAGCGGGTAGCCGACGAAGCTCCACTGTTCGTAGCCGGGCCGTCCCTCGACGGCGATGCGGAACATCTCGGCGAGGTAGCCCGACACGCCGATCAGGAAGAACGTGGCGAGGATCGCGACGTGCTCGGGCTTGGACTTGATGCGGATGCGATAGGGGCGCTGGATGTAGCGACGGACCACGGCGAGCACGACACCGCCGAGGAACACGAGACCGGCGGCGTCGCCGACGAAGGCGTAGGCCGCGGTACACGTTGCCCTGCAGGAACTTCAGGTCGGGCGGCAGCTGGTGGTCGACCTCGAGCACCGTGGTGACGGCCAGCAGCACCAGGAACCCGAAGTAGATCATCGAGTGCATGAGCCCGGCGCCGGAGTCACGCAGGAGCGTCTGCATGTACGCCCCGGCGCGGAAGTCCTTCATCCGCTGTGCGGCGTTCTTGGTGGTGGTCCGACGCTTCGACGGGGCGCCGCGCTCCCAGTTCTTCATCCGGTTGGCGAACATGAAGCCGCCCCAGATGATCATCACCGGGATCACGGTGTAGAAGATGACCTGCAGCGGCCCGGGAATGTCGACGAACACGACACGGTGGACTTCGTTCTCGTTGTGCCAGTCGGTGATCTGCGGCAGGACGCCCGAGACGAGGGTGAACAGCCCGACGCCGATCCCGAGCGCGATGGCGATCTGGTGCGGCCTGAATCGCTTCGGTGCGGGAGGGTTCGAGTCGTCGGCGTGCGTGTCGGCGTGAGCGCTCATGGCGGGCCTCACGCTACTGCTTCGGTGTTGCCAGCTTCACTTTCACGTGGCCGAGCGCAGGGCGGCGAGACCGGTCATGAAGAACTCGATCGCCGTGCCGATCGGGTCGTCGGCGACGTCGATGTCGCCGAACGGGAGAAACGCGCCGAACGGAGCGTTCCAGTAGTCCGATCGCGGGTCGCCGATCGGTGACCGGATTCGGCGAACCCCCAGGGCCCGACGTACAGGTACGGCTCGGCATGGAACGAGTCGCCACCGGCCGCGCCGAGGTTGCAGCGGACGCCCGGGGCCGCGGCCAGGTCGATGCCGTAGTCGAAGTGCTCGGGCCACAGGCGTCCCACCGTTGCTGCCGGGTCGGGCAGCGAGGCGACGACCTCGTCGATCGCTCGTTGGCCGAGGAGGTACCACTCCCCGAGCACCGATGTGGCCAGCCCGTCGAGCCGTATCGGCTGGTCGGGATCACGGAACGGCGGGGTGTCGTCGCCGACCCAGAATCCCGGGTCGGGCGAGAAACCGGCGTGCCGACAGAGTTCGTTCAGTGAACTGCCGGCGACCGTGACGACCGTGGTGGTGGCATCGAGGCTCGAGATGTGGTCACCGCTGACGCGTTCGACGAACATCGACCCGCCGACGAGCCGCACCCGCTGCCGATCGGGTCCGACCGGTGGGGTCCCGAAACCTCCGGGGAGCGGTACGAGATCGAACAGGCCGTCGTGGCGCTGCCGCGACTGGGCGAGCAGATGTGCGGCAAGAAATCGAAGCGTGTCGCGCTGGTCGGGCCAGTCGTCGGGGAGCGGGGCGAAGCTCAACCGTAGTACTGGCGGTCGAGCTCGCGGATCTTGCTCGCGAGGCTCGCCAACAGCTTGTGGGAGATCGCCGGGACGTCGTCGATGACGCCGAGGAACCGGCGCTGGTCGATGACGAGCAGCGTGCAGTCGGTCTCGCAGATCGCGGTCGCGGTGCGCGGACCGTGATCGAGCAACGACAGCTCACCGACGATGGCGCCCGGGCCGAGCGTGGCGACCTTGCGGTTGTTCCGCTTGATCGTCACGTCGCCGCTGACGACGATGAAGGCCTCTCGGCCGGTCTGGCCTTGGTCGACGATCAGCGTGCCCGCCGTCATCTTGATCTCGTCTGCTGCTTTCGCAACCTTTTCGAGTTCCTTGTTGCTGCACGCGCTGAACAGCGCGACGTTCCGAAGGGTTTCCAGGTGTTGTTTGCTGCTCGCCATGTTGCGAACTGTAGGCGCGCTGAGCAGGGCCGATGTTCAGCGAAGGTTTCGCACGGTCGCGAGGTGCGTGCGGGCCCGGGCGAGCATCTCCGGCACCGGGATCTCGGGAACGCCGAGCACGGCGGTGCACGTGCGGCACGACCACGGCGTTCCGGCGACGAAATCGGTGTGCCAGGCGTTCGCCGGCCGGTCGGCGACGGCCCGACCGAACGAGCCGCAGGCGGTGATCTGACGGCCGGCGGAGTCCCGTCGACCACCGACGAGGTCCGCTGTCGAGCGCAGCGCGTGCGACCGGTCGCGGGTCCGTGCGCGAGGTGGTCGGTCGGTGCGCGATGGCGAGCGAGGACCGATGGTCACGTCGCCAGCGGTACGCACGCTGGCGACAGGCATTCGTGCAGTACACCCGGGCACGACCAGGTCGGTATCGACGATCGCAGGCCGTGCCGCACACCGGACACGACCACGTCGCGATCACGTCGCCCAACGCGGGCCGCTCGACGGCCCACCGCTCCGTACCGCGCCGCTCCGCCCCACCGATCCACGCACCGGGGTCGGCGGTCACCTCGTGTCGGTCTGCACCGCCCGGTTCGCTCGGCAGTCCGTCGCGTTGCGGGTGGTGGTGCGGTCGTCGCGGTGCCACCGGCGCGGGCTGTGCGGTGCTGATGGCGAATTCGGTGGCCATACGTTGGAATCTACGCAGGGGCTGTGACAGTGCTGCCCGACGCGGCGGGCGGGAGCGGTCCCGACCGTCGACGGCTGGACGACTCCCGGCCTCGACCGTGCGGATCGTCTGCCGGAGCACGATCGGCATCGCCAGGCTCGCGAGCTGGTGTCGGCGCCGTCCCGAATCGTCTCAGACTGGTGCCGGCGAGTCCGGTGGCGACGTCGAGACCGTCCCGAATCGTCTCAGCGGTGCGCGAGATGGTGTCCGGCGACCGTCCCGAATCGTCTCAGCGGTGCGCGAGACGGTGTCCGGCGACCGTCCCGAATCGTCTCAACGGGGCATCGGCGGGGTCGAGGTGACCTGTCCCGATCGTCTCCCGGGGCGTGGCGGTGGCGTCGAGACGATTCGGGATCGTGCGATGGCCGTGCGGGCGGGGCGTCGGTGGCGTGAGACGATTCGGGATCGTCGCCGCATGTTCGTGCGGGTCGGATGCACCCGTCGGAGCTCGCGGGACCGGGTACTCGAACGACCGGCGGCCGCTCGTTCCGAGACGATTCGGAATGGCGTCCCGAATGCGTCGGCCAACCCCGCGCAGTGGACCGAGACCGCTCAGGAGCAACCGGGCCGCTCGCGGTGAGACGATTCGGGACGTTCGCCCACTGGCGGGGCGACCGTCCCGTTGCTCAGGCAGTGCCGGCTTGAGCGGCCACGGCGGCGGCAGCTGCGGCGACGGCGGCGGCGTCTCCGAGGTACTCGGCCGAGAGCACGTTCAACGCATCGTCGAATCGGTACTGCTTGGGCGCCCCGTGGGGATGTTGATCTCGGCGATGTCATCGTCGCTCACGTCTTCGAGATGCTTCAGCAGCGCCCGCAGCGAGTTGCCGTGAGCGGTGACGAGCACGTTCAAGCCGGCGAGGAGCTGGGGGGCGATCCGGTCGTACCAGTACGGCAGGACCCGGACCACGACATCCTTCAGGCATTCGCTCGCCGGCAGCACGTCGACGGGAAGGTGCCGGTAGCGGGGGTCGTTCGCCGGGTGCTCGGGGCTGTCGAGCGCGACCGGCGGCGGCGGGACGTCGTAGCTGCGCCGCCAGGCGAACACCTGCTCGGGGCCGTGCAGCCGGGTCGTCTCCTTCTTGTCGAGACCTTGGAGGGTCCCGTAGTGGCGCTCGTTCAGCCGCCAGTTCCGCTCGACGGGCAACCACGACTGATCCATCGCCGCCAAGGCGTGGTTCTGGGTCACCACCGCCCTGGACTGCAGCGACGTGTGGGACGTGTCGAACTGCAGGCCGGCCTCGCGCATCGTCACCCCGGCCGCGCCCGCCTCGGCGATCCCGAGCTCGGTGAGCGCGACGTCGTGCCACCCGGTGAAGAGGTTGGCGAGGTTCCATTCCGACTGACCGTGACGAAGGATGACGAGCGTGCCGCACATGTCGTCGAATGCTACGACGCGGACGCATGCGCACGAGCGGTGGCAGCATGCAGGGATGGAAGATTTCGATCAGCTCCCGGCGTCGGCACGCGACCTGTACGAGGCCGCGCACGTCGCCATGGCGCAGTCGTATTCGCCGTACTCGAACTACCCGGTCGGTGCCGCGATCCGCACCGCCAGCGGGCGGGTCTTCGCCGGCTGCAACGTGGAGAACGCCTCGTACCCGCTGGGCACCTGTGCCGAAGCGGGCGCCATCGCGGCGATGGTGTTGGCCGGCGAGCGACAGATCGTCGAGGTCGTGACGATCACCGAAGGGGAGCGGGCCGGCACGCCGTGCGGCGGGTGCCGCCAACGCCTGCGGGAGTTCGCCGCGCTCGACGACGCCCGTCTACGCCACGACCGCAGGAGGAGCGGTCATCGGCCTGACGATCGAGCAGCTCCTCCCCGAATCCTTCGGCCCGGAATTCCTCGATTCGACAAAAGTTGAGTGATGTCGACTCAACTTTCTTGACGTCGATGTTGCGCCGGTCATGAGTCGTCCGTAGGGTTGCTCCCAACGAAACACGTCCGCGAAACAAGGAGCACACCGCACACATGGCAAAGGCAGTCGGAATCGACCTCGGAACCACCAAC
This sequence comes from Ilumatobacteraceae bacterium, assembly GCA_963772085.1. Taxonomy (GTDB): domain Bacteria; phylum Actinomycetota; class Acidimicrobiia; order Acidimicrobiales; family Ilumatobacteraceae; genus Sva-07. Next base: position 267,646 of record CAVYWH010000005.1, on the reverse strand, counting down.
TCGGTGGTGTCAGTCCTCGAAGGCGGCGACCCCGTCGTCATCCCCAACGCCGAGGGCGCCCGCACGACGCCGTCGGTCGTGGCGTTCTCCAAGACCGGCGAGGTCCTCGTCGGCGAAGTCGCCAAGCGTCAGGCGATCACCAACCCCGATCGCACGTTCCGGTCGATCAAGCGCCACATGGGCGAACACTGGAAGTCCGACGACATCGACGGCAAGAAGTACACCGCCCAGGAGATCTCGGCGCGCACGCTGATGAAGCTCAAGCGCGACGCCGAGGCCTACCTCGGCGACTCCGTCACCCAGGCCGTCATCACGGTCCCGGCGTACTTCGACGACGCCCAGCGCACCGCCACCAAGGAAGCCGGCACGATCGCCGGCCTCGAGGTGCTGCGCATCATCAACGAGCCGACGGCCGCCGCGCTCGCCTACGGCCTCGACAAGAGCTCCGAGGACGAGACGATCCTCGTGTTCGACCTCGGCGGCGGCACGTTCGACGTGTCGGTCCTCGAGATCGGCGACGGCGTGTTCGAAGTGAAGTCCACCCACGGCGACACGCAACTCGGTGGCGACGACTGGGACCAGCGCATCATCGACTGGCTCGTCCAGCAGTTCAAGGCGGCACACGGCGTCGACCTCGCCGCCGACCGGATGGCCGCCCAGCGCCTGAAGGAAGCTGCCGAGAAGGCCAAGATCGACCTCTCCCAGGTCCAGCAGACCCAGATCAACCTGCCGTTCATCACGGCCACGGCCGACGGCCCGCTGCACCTCGACGAGTCGCTGTCGCGCGCCAAGTTCCAGGAGATGACCTCCGACCTGATGGAGCGCTGCCGCATCCCGTTCGAGCAGGCGCTCAAGGACGCCGGCGTCGAAAAGGGCGACCTGCACCACGTCATCCTCGTCGGCGGCTCCACCCGCATGCCGGCCGTGACCGACCTCGTGCAGAGCCTCACCGGCAAGGAGCCGAACAAGACGGTCAACCCCGACGAGGTCGTGGCGATCGGCGCGGCGGTCCAGGCCGGCGTGCTGCGCGGCGACGTCAAGGACGTCCTGTTGCTCGACGTCACCCCGCTGAGCCTCGGCATCGAGACCAAGGGCGGCGTGATGACCAAGCTCATCGAGCGCAACACCACCATCCCGACCAAGCGCACCGAGGTGTTCACCACCGCCGAGGACAGCCAGCCGTCGGTCGAGATCCACGTGATCCAGGGCGAGCGTGAGATGGCGAGCTACAACAAGACGCTCGGCAAGTTCCAGCTCGTCGACCTGCCGCCCGCCCCGCGTGGCATCCCGCAGATCGAAGTCACCTTCGACATCGACGCCAACGGCATCGTCCACGTGTCGGCCAAGGACCGGGCGACCAACAAGGAACAGTCGATGACCATCACCGGCCAGTCGACGCTCGACAAGAACGACATCGAGCAGATGGTCAAGGACGCCGAAGCCCACGCCGAGGACGACCGCAAGCGCCGTGACGAGGCCGAGGTCCGCAACAACGCCGACTCGCTCGTCTACCAGACCGAGAAGGTGCTGCGCGAACAGGGCGACAAGGTCTCCGCCGACGAGAAGGAAGCCGTCGAGCAGCCGCTCGCCGACCTCAAGAAGACGCTCGAAGGCGCCGACAGCGGGGCCATCAAGACGGCCACCGACACGCTCATGTCGGCCAGCCAGGCGTTCAGCCAGAAGCTCTACGAGGCCGCTGCCCGCGACTCCGGCGCCGAGGGTTCGTCCGCCTCCGGGCAGACCGACTCGACGGGCGCCGGTTCCGTGAACGACGACGACATCGTCGACGCCGAGATCGTCGACGACGAGCAGAGCTGAGGCCGCTGATGGATGGCGACATGGTCGACCCGGCCCAGGCCGGCATGACCGACGACGAGTTGGCCGACCCGCAGCACGCGGGTCCTGCCAGCCACGCCCACGCTGGATCCGACGCGGTTGAACCCGACGCCGGCTGACGACGAGTCCGAACGGGCCAGCGAGGTCGACGACATCACCGGTTCCACAGCCCGCCCGACCGCCGACGATCTGTCGGCGGCCGAGGCGGAGTTCGACATCGACGTCGCGGCGCTCGTCGCCCAGTCCGACGAGTACAAGTCGCTCGCCCAGCGGGTGCAGGCCGACTTCGACAACTTCCGGCGCGCGGGCCCAGGTCCAGGCGCAAGCCGATGCCGACCGCGCCACCGGGCGCCTCGCCGAGGCGCTGCTGCCCGTGCTCGACGCGGCCGAGGCGGCGTACCTCCGCCATCCCGACGAGGTCGGGCCGTTGTTGAACCAGATGCTCACCGAGCTCAAGAAGCACGGTCTGGAAGCGGTCGACCTCGAGGGCAAGCCGTTCGATCCCGAGGTGGCCGAAGCGGTCGCGCACGAGCCGGGCGAGGGCGGCGAGCCCGTCGTGGCCGAGGTGCTTCGCAGCGGCTACCTCTGGAAAGGTCGCGTCCTGCGTGCGGCGATGGTCAAAACGCGGGACTAGCCGACATGGCTGCGCAACGCGAGTGGTACGAGAAGGACTACTACAAGGTCCTCGGGGTGAGCGACGACGCTCCCGCGAAGGAGATCACCAAGGCGTACCGCAAGCTCGCGCGCGAACTCCATCCCGACAAGAACCCGGGCGACAGCGCGGCGGAGGAGCGGTTCAAGGACGTCGCCGCCGCCTACGACGTGCTCGGCGACGAGACCAAGCGCGCCGAGTACGACGAGGTGCGCCGGATGGGCCCGATGTCGATGGGCGGTCGCCCCGGCGGTGGTGGCCCGGGCGGCTTCACGTTCAACGTCGGCGACATGGAGGGCGGTCTCGGCGACATCTTCGGCAACCTGTTCGGTCGGCGAGGGCTCCGGTGCGCCGGGCGCGAGCCGTGCCAGCGGCCAGTCCGGTGCCGGCCCGCGGCGCGGCGCCGACGTCACCGCCGTGCTCACGTCGACTTCGCCGACGCCATCGCGCGGCATCGAGACCACGCTGCACCTCACGACCGACGCGCAGTGCTCGACCTGCCACGGCTCCGGCGCCAAGCCGGGCACGAGCCCACGCGTCTGCTCCAACTGCGGCGGGCGTGGCGTCGTCGACGACAACCAGGGCATGTTCAGTTCTCGTCGCCGTGTCGCGTGTGTCAGGGGCAGGGCACCGTCATCGACGAGGCCTGCCCGACCTGCCGTGGTCTCGGCGTCGAGAAGCGCCCGCGCGAGGTCCGCACCCGAATCCCGGCCGGCGTCAAGGACGGCCAGACCATCCGCCTCAAGGGTCGGGGTGCACCCGGTCGCAACGGCGGCCCGAGCGGCGACCTGCTCGTCGAGCTGAAGGTCGCGCCGCACCGCCTGTTCGGACGGCGAGGCAACGATCTGACCGTCACCGTGCCGGTGACGTTCGCCGAGGCAGCACTGGGCGGCGAGATCGACGTCCCGACGCTCGACGGCCCGCCGGTCACGCTGCGGCTGAAGCCGGGCACGCAGAGCGGGAGCCGCCACCGCGTGAAGGGCAAGGGCATCGAGACCAAGCAGGCGATCGGCGATCTGATCGTGACCGTCGACGTCGTCGTCCCCGCGGAACTGACCGACGAGCAACGGGCGGCGATCGAGCGGCTCGCCGAGGCGACTACGGTGAATCCCAGGGACCAGCTGCACGACGGAGCGCGTCTGACATGAGCGAATCGGGATCCGAGAGCCGACCACAGGGTCGCCACGGCATGCGCGGTCCGACCCACGCCGTCTATGTGATCTCGGTCGCGGCCGAGCTCGCCGGGATGCACCCGCAGACCCTGCGGATCTACGAGCGTCGTGGCCTCGTCAACCCCGCACGCACGGGCGGCGGGAACCGTCGCTACTCCGATGCCGACATCGAGGTGCTCCGCCGGATCTCCGAGTTGGCGTCGGAGGGCATGAACCTCGAAGGCATCCGACGCGTGATGTCGCTGGAGATGGAGAACGCCCGGCTGCGTGCCGAACTCGAGCAGGCACGCGAGATCGCGCAGCACGCGATCGCCGCGGCCGAGGATCGCCGTGGGAGTGGCGGCGACCTCGTGCCGCTGCGTCAGGCGGTGGCCGTGTTCGGACAGCGACCGTCGATCTTCGATCGCAAGCCGGGCTGATCGTCAGCGGCGTCGACGCGGGATGATCCGCCCGACGAAGCGCTTCGTCGGTGTCACCGGGCGCGGGGCGGCGCGCGGCGGCAGCGTCGACAACTGCTCGATCGCCCAGGGCTTCTCGATCCGGTCGTCGGCGAGCACGGACGGGATCGTCATGTCGATCGGCCGGATGCGACCGGCCAGCCCTGCCGCTCCGATCGCCGCGCCGAGCGCCACGCACTGGCGCGTCGGAGAGCGGATGTCGTGCAACGGATACGGCGGGTAGGCGACATCGCCGAGTTGGAGCGACCATTCGGCGTCGTTCTGAGCTGCGGTGCAGTGCTCGAACGTGCGCTCGAGCTCGGCGACGATGTCGGCCGGTTCGACCAGCTCGTCGAACACGGTCGTCGAGAACGGCACGTCGCAGACCACGAGCCCCGGCGGCTGTCGACCGATCGACTCGATCGAGCCGGCCGCGACGGCGACGCCGGCGATGACGACGTCGAACGCTTCGTCGGTGGCCGCGTCCCGCCGGGCGAACGTGGTGCCCGGGGTCAGCGCGCGGGACAGCGCCACCGGGCTCGGGTCGATCGCGACCTCGACGAAGCCGGCCCGTTCGACCAGCTCCTCGATCCGCACCACGAACTCCTCGTTCCAGCGCAGCGCCAACATCCAACGCCGAGGCCCGTCGTCGATCAGGACGGTCGACGAGATCGCCTGGGTGCGCTCGATCGTGCTGCGCAGCGTGTTCAGCTCCGGCCCGCTGCGCCCGGTGACGTCGATGCGGTGCATCGTGCTTCCCGGCGGGAACATGGCCGACGCGAGTCGGCGCCTTGCCGCCACCGAGTTCGGCACGCACCCGGATGAGGGCGTCGAGGACCGAGCGATCGTCGCGCAGATCGTCGATGCCCACCTCGGCGGCCGACCGCAGCCGGCCCGGGGTGTCGTCGCCGAGCGCGACCGCGCGGACGACGGACGTGGTGAACTCGATCCCGATCCCGTCGCCGCGACCGATGCGGGTCGGCGTCATCGGTCGGCCGTTCGGCGTGCATCGGGCCCATCGGCGCCGAGTGGTCGTGGTGGTGGTCGTCGTCGTCGCCAGCTGGACGAGCTCGCCGCTCGACCGCCTCCGGCAACGTCCGACACCGAGCGTCGCGACGAGCCTGAAGTCGATCCCGAGCTCGGCGGCGTCGCTCCCGGCCGCGAGCGATCCGACGAAGATCGTCTCGATGAGCTCGGCGAGCCCGCACGAGTCCGACGCCCGGGTGGCACACGCCACGACGTTCACGCCGACGTCCGCCCCCGATGCCGCCACGGCGAGGCGGTCGACGGACGCGGCGTACGAGCTGTCACGCAGCCGCTGGCCGAGCTGGGTGAGGTCGCCGATCAGCAGCAGCACACTCGCCCGATCGGACGGGACACCCGAGCGCGACGCGTCGCCGGCCCGTCGGTCGGACACCTCGCGGGCGACGGCATCGATGATCTCTGCAACACGGTCGAGTCGCTCGAGCGGCGCGCCGGCCGTGGTGTGGGCGATCTTCTGCAGCGCGGTCAACCGCCGGTTCGACGCATCGACCGCATAGACGTTGAGATCGCGTGGCGCGAACCGCTCGGCGATCCCGACGGTCAGCGACGAGACGACGACGTCGAGGCCCGCTCGCGGTGTGCCGATGAACAGCATCGATCCGTCCGGGCCCGGTTGCCACCAGACGACGTCGTGCCGACCGCGCACCGGGTCGTCGGCGAGGCCGATGGGAACTGCGTCGGCCTCGTTCGTGGCGAGGAGTGTTTCGAGCGGGATCTCGGCCGGCAACGGTGCCGGTACGAGTCGCGGCGGCGACGCAGCCCCCATCTCGTCGTGCACACGGACGATGGTGTCGACCAACGCTGACGTCGGCTCGTCGAGCTCGAAGGACCGTGCGACCGGTGCGGTGCGCTCGAGTCGCCGTTCGAGCGGCGAGAGTGCGCGGCCGAACACGAACGGCCGCAGCCGCAACGGCCCCTCGGATGGGGTGGATCCGAGTGCGAACGGGCGTGAACGATTCGGACGTGAGGCCGTCGGCGCTGAACGCCGTACCGTGCAGCGATCGTCCACGGCGATCGACGACGATGGCGACGTCGTGTCGGTGTCGGCGTCGCCACCAGCGTGCGCACGCGGGTCGGGAACGGCCGTCGATGTCGACGACACGTCGAGGATGCGCAGCCCGGGATGATCGCGGGCGAGCGCGCGGAGCGCGCCGCAACAGGCCGGCCCGGTCGTCGGGGGATGGGCCGATGCCGAACGGCTCGACGATCACGACCCCTGAGCCACCCTCACCGAGGAGGTGGGCGAGCCTCGCGAGCAACCGCCCGTGGGTTTCCGCGTCGTCTGCCGCGCACCATCCGGCGAAGTGGGGAAGTCGGGCGACGACCTCGGCGACGGGTGAGCGCTCGTCGCCGATGACGACCATCGGGGTGCGCTCCGGTGACGAGCCGAGCGCCACCGACAGGACGATCGCCAGCGCCGTGGCCATGATGTCGTCGACGTCGGTGCCGGAGACCGACCACGCGGCACCCGGTGCCCAGTCGAGGTGTACCGGTGCACCCGTCGACGCTGTGCCGAGCGCCACGACGAGTGGCGACGTGTCGGTACGACCGGCCAGGACTGCGCTCATCGCGTCGGCGAGCGACATCGGGGCGGTCGGTCGTGACCAGGTGTCCACGGCGGGCGCGAGCTCGGCATCGCGGAGCGGAGCCAGCGCCCGTGCGACGTCGAGGGCGGTGTCGGGCTCCACGAGCGCGGGGACGACCGACTGCGATCGCCCTGCGCTGATCAGCCGGCTCAGGTCGTCGGAGACCTGGGAGATGACCGACGTCGTCGCCGCAGGTGCCCGATCGGCACGATCGGCCAGCGCGAGCATCACGCAGATTCGCGGGCGGCGCGGTCACGAGCTCGCGGACGGGCGAATCGCTCCGGGACCACAGGTCGGGATCGTCGATGACCAGCAGCGTGGTCCATGGCGCGCCGGCCAGCGAATCGGCCCACCGGCGCAGCTCGGCCGCGGTCGACAGCAACGCGATGTTGCCGTCGGCCCGGAGATGGGGGAGCCATTTCGTCCAATCCCAGACACCGAGACGATCGGGACGGGTGGCGATCGCGATCGCGAGATCGGCGGGGCCGTACCGGGTGGCAGCCTCGACGAGCAGCGTTCTCGCCATTCCGTCGCGGAACGCGGTGGTGCCGGCGACCGCACCCGGACGCTGCGGGTCGAGGGTGATCGAAACCGGCCGAGTCACGCCGGTCGCCTCCCCGTCGGCGATCCCGAACGCGAGGGTCAGTGCGGCCGAGGCGTCGATCCGCCTGCGCCACAGGCCGGTGTCGAGCGTGCCGGCCATACGAACGCTGTGGGCGATCTGCGCAGTCGTCTCGTCGACCGTGATCAGCGGGGATCGACTGAACTGGATCGTGCCGTCGGCCTCGGCCTCGAAGTGCCGCTTCGTGTCCGTCGTCGGGTCGGCGTGCTCGAGGGCGAACACCCGCGAGCCGACGCGCAGGCTCTGACCCGTCGACCAGGGCGATGCATCGTCGATCTGCTGGCTGTCGAGCCGCACCTGCCCCGGGGCGCATCGGAACCGCGGTCACGCCCGCCGTGTCGACGACGAGTTCGAGGATCGGCTGTTCGACGGCGGCGAACGCCAGTTCGGTCGCCGCTCGCCGTCGCCCGGGTCCGACGCGAAATCGACCGACGTCGAGTTCCCGAGTGACGCCGGCACCGCGCCCTGTCAGCTGCATGAGCTGGACGGCTGCCGGTGCGGCGCGCCGCGTAGGGCGCAGCAGGATGGGACGACACGAGCGATCCGATCAGCAATGGGGCATCGGCCAACGACGTGGACGACTCGATCGGGCGGCCGTCGATGTGGACCAGCGGAGGGGCCGCCTGCCCGGTCACCAGCTCGACGAGATCGGCCACCGTGGCAGCGCCCGACCAGGACAGGGCCGTCACGTCGGCATCACCGTGAGGGGTTCGAACCACGAGGTCCATCCATCGAGAATACGGCGCATCGACGCTGGTGGTCGGCGATGCGGACGCTCGGCGATGCCGTCGACGCCGCGGCGACGCCGACGGTGAGCCTGTTGACGAAATCCGAACAATTCCTTGAGTTGTCCGCCCTCCCCACCGATAACAAAGTGCCGACATCCGCCCGTCGACTGGAGACCGAGGAACAGTGACCGTTACCACCGTGACATGGCGTCAAGCCGTCGCCGCGATCATCGCGGTGGTCGTCGGTCTGTTCGCCGTCACGGTCGTCCTCAACTCCGACGGTCTGCCGGCGGTCGATGCGTCGTCGACACGGGCGCTGCACTGGTTCGTCCACCGCCCGTCCGGCTCGGTCGTCCTCGTCGACGGTTACGGCGGTCGGGCGATCGCCAGCATCGATGCGGAGGTCGACGGGCAGAGCATCAGCGTCGCCGAGGCGGCCGCCGGCGCCTACCTGCTGAACGACAGCACGGCGGAGGTCCGCCCGATCGAAACGGCCGACCTGCGATTCGGTGCGCCGATCGGGCTCGCCGCGCTCGGTGGTGGGCGGGCGATCTCGGCCGTCGGGCCCGGCGGTCTGACCGTCGTCAATCCCGTCAGCGGTGAGGCGTCGGTCCTGCCGCTCGCGGGCGAGCCGTTCTCCTTCGACGTCACGCTCGGTGACGACGCCGACGCCACCAACACCGCGATCGCCCCGGACGGCTCGGTCTGGAACATCGACGGCTCGGTGCTCCGGCGCCAGACGTCGACCTCGTCGACCGAGACGGACCTCGGCCTGGGGACGTCTGCGGTTCTGTCGCTCGTCGGCAGCCAACCGTTCGTGGTCGACCCGACCAACCGTCGGGCCCGGCTCGGTGACGGGTCGTGGCAGACGATCGAATCGGTCATCGACCCGAGCGAGTTCGTGACCCAGCAGGCCGGCCCGTCGGCCGACTGTGGCTGGGTCGGAGCCAACGACGACCTGTGGTGCGTCGCCGGCGACGGTATCGACGAGCAGGTCACGGTGCCCGACCTCGACATCGACGGCAGCGACCTGCTGGCGATCGCCGGCGACGCCGCCGCGCTGGTTCGGCGTGGCCCCACCTCGATCGTTCGGTTCGACTGGCGGACCCCAGAAGTGCTCGACGACATCCCGCTCAGCGTCGACCCCGATGAGGTCCTCGAGGTCAGTGCGGGTATCGACCTGGTGTGGGTCGACGAAGTCGATGGCGACCAGGTGTGGGCGGTCAACCCGTGGGGCGTGCAACGTGGTCGACAAGAACGACGCCGACATCTTCGCCGTCGGCGACGACGGCACGATCATCGATCAGGGCAACGTCGACGAGTCGACGGTGCCGTCGACCGACGACGGTCAGTCCGGTGACGTCATCCAACGCCCGCCGGACGACAACGGTGTCGACGACCCGCCGGTCGCCTTCGACGACCCGGTCACCGCGCGTTCGGGCTCGTCGGTGTCCGTGCAGGTCACCGCGAACGACTACGACCCCGATGGCGAGGCGATCGCGGTCGCCGACGTCGGGGTACCAGGCCACGGGGTCGTGGCGATCGGGCTGGCCTCGACGGTCGTGTACACGCCGGATCCCGGCTACGTCGGCGTCGACACGTTCGACTACACGATCGTCGACGGGAACGGAACCGAGGACTCCGCCTCGGTCGTGGTCGAGTTGCTGCCCGTCGATGCCACGAACAATCCGCCCATCGGTGGCGACGACCAGGCCGAGACCGGCCCCGGCACGCCGGTCGTGATCGACGTGTTGCTCAACGACGTCGACCCCGAGCGCGACGCCCTCCAGATCGGCTCGTTCACCCCGCCCAACGTGGTCGGCGGCGCCGACATCGGCGAGGTCACCGAGACGGTCGGGCCGTCGGGTCTGCCCGCACTCCAGTACGTTCCGGCGCCCGGATTCGAGGGCACGGCGATCTTCTCCTATCGACCGGTCGACACGCTCGACGGCCAGGGCGACGACGTCGAGGTACGGGTCGAGGTCGCCACCGCTTCCGACGCCAATCGGGCCTCCGTTCGCCCAACCGGATGCGGTCCGGATGCGTCGCGACGTCGTGACGTCGTTGCCGGTGCTCGTGAACGACGTCGATCCCGACGGCGACGACCTGACGGTGACGATCGTCGAACCGTTGCCCGCCGGGCTCGAGGTCTTCGTACGGGGGGTGGAGCTCGCCCTCACGGTGCGCGCCGGCGCGGCGCCACTGCTGCCGTTCCAGTACGAGATCGCCGACGGGCGCGGTGGCGTCGCACGAGGTGCGGTCCTCGTCGACGTCATCGACGAGATCGATCCGAACCTGCCACCGGTGCTCACCGCTGACTCCGGCACGGTCGTGGTCGGTGCATCGGTGTCGATCGACGTGCTCGCCAACGACACCGATCCCGATGGCGATCCGCTCGTGATCGTCGGCGTGTCGCAGCCGGCCGCCGGGCTCGGCCAGGCCGAAGTCCTGGGCGGTCGTGTGCGCTTCACGCCTGCCTCGATCGGCGATCGCGACGAGACGAATGCCCGGTTCACGTACACGGTGAGCGATGGCCACGGCCACGCCGTGACCGGGGACGTCAGCGTTTCGATCCTCCGCGAGGCGGTGGCGCAGCCGCCGTACGCACGTGACGATTCGACGTTCACCACCGTGGACTCGCCGGTGACCGTCGACGTGCTGCGCAACGACGGCGATCCGTCGGGTGGACGACCGTCCCTCGTGGGCACACCGGGATGTGCGTCCGGGGGCCGAGCGGTCGTCACCGCCGATAACCAGGTTCGCTACGACCCGCCCACCGGGCAGGCAGGTGCGTTCCGTTGTACGTACGAGGTGTCGAACGCCCAGAACCTCCGCGCCAGTGCGTCGATCATCGTGTCGGTACGCGAACCGTTGCTGACCAATCAGGCCCCGCTCACGGTCAACGACGAGCGGACGGTCGAGGTCGGGTCGGTCACGGCGATCGATGTCACGGACGAACGACACCGACCCGGACGGCGACAGCTCCAAGCTGAACGTGTTGTCGTCGACCGCACCGACCCTCGGCACGGCGACACGTCGCGGCAACGAGATCACGTTCACGCGCCGGCCAGACGGTCGGCTACACGGCGATCAACTACCAGGTCGCCGATGAGGACGGTGCGGTGTCGCTCGGCCGGGTGATCGTGGAGATCACCGAGCAGGCCAACCGACCCCCCGTCGCATCCCCCGAGACCCGGACGATCTTCGGCCCGGGTGTCCCCACGTCGTTCGACGTGCTGGCGAACGCGATCGATCCGGACAACACGCCGGGTGGGATGAGCGTCGTCCCCGGCTCGGTAGCCCGCGTGTCCGGCGACGGTACGGTCGCGCTGGCGGGCCAGGTCGTCACCATCACCCCGAACCCGAACTACATCGGCAGCATCGTGGCGACGTTCACGATCGCCGACGGCCAGGGCCTGACGTCGAGCGCGCAGGTGACGCTGAACATCCTGGAGCAGCCGAACCGTGCACCCGTGGCACGCGACGACAACGCCGACGTCTCGAACGGTGCATCGGTGACCGTCCCGGTGTTGTTCAACGACTCCGATCCCGACGGCGACCCGTTGAGCGTCGCCCTCACGTCGACTCCCGATCCGTCGCTCGGCACCGCCCGCTTGACCAGCGAGCGGTCGATCGTGTTCACCGCGGCCCCGGGCGCGTCGGGGTTGGCCACGATCGACTACGAGATCAGCGATGGCGAGCTGACGAGCAGCGCGCGACTCCAGATCACGGTCCGGGGCGTGCGTCGATTCGCAGCCGGTGGCCTCGGACGGGTTCATCCGGACGGGCTACCAGCAACCGGTCGCGATCAATCTCGCGGCGTACGGCTCGAACGGATCGTTCGTCGACGTGGCCGGCCCCGCCGGCTTCGATGCGACGAGCGGTGTCTACACCCCGCCGGCGGGCCAGAACGGCAACGTCACCGTCACGTACAGCGTCGTCAACGCTTGCGGTCAGCGTGCGTCGGGCGCGATCACCATCGACGTCAATCAGGAACCCGCCGCGTCCGGGCAGTCGTTCGCCATCGGCCGGGGTGAGGTCCGCGAGCTGCCGGTGTCGAGCATCGCCTCCGATGCCGAAGTGCTGGTCATCGACAGCAGCCAGGGCGCTCCGTCCTGGGTGACCACCGAGCCGGGCCGTCTCGTGATCCAGCCACCGGCAGGGACCCCTGTCGGTGAGGTGCGATGGACGACCATCGTGCGCGACCCCGGCGGCCTGACGGCCTCGGTGCCCCTGAGCGTCACGGTGACCAACCTGGCACCGTCCGCTTCGGCCGATTCGGTCGACGCCTCACGTCGGGAGACCCGTCGTGGCGTCGGTGCTCGACAACGACGTCGACCCCGACGGCCCGAACGCCGCGCTGACGCTGCAGAACGTTCCGGCGACCCTCACCTTCCCCAACGGTGCGACCGGCACCATCTCGATCCTCGGGTCGCGGCAACTCTCGATCGACCCCGGTGCCGGGCGCGGCACGGCAACGTTCGGTTACACGGTGCGCGACGGTGACGGAGCCGAATCCGCGCCGGCCACGGTGACCGTGTTCGCGCCCGCACTCAACCAGGCCCCGATCGCCAACGATCAGACGATCGACGTGACGGTCGGCAGGTCGGCCGACCTCGTGCTCGATGTGAGCGATCCCGACCGCGATCCGCTCACGCTGATCGACGTGAGCGACCCCAGCCGGTGTCGTCGGTGCGCAGGTCGGACTGAGCCTCGTCGTCGTGACGACCGCCGAAGGCACCTTCCAGGTCACGTACCGGGTCAGCGACGGGGTCGCCCAATCTCGGGTTGCGACCGTCACGATCAACGCGACCGCGGCGCACGGCCCGCCGACGACGGCACGAACCGCCGTCGACGACCGAACCGCCGTCAACCGGCGACGGGTGAGCGGGTCGTCCGCCGCAGCGATCGCAGGCTGAGGCGCCAGCGCACACGCTGCCATCGTGTCTTCGGCGCGGCGATCGCGGCATCGATCGCGTCGAGACAGTGGAGCGCATCCTGCGCGAGGAGGTCGGGGCGGTGCGGTGCACCGTAGGTGGCGGCGCTGTTCAGCCACGCCAGCCGACTCAGCTCGCGGTGGGCTCGGGGAGCGATCGGATCAGCCCGGCGGGCGATCTCGTCGTCGGTGATCGAGCGTGGGATCGTCATCCCCGCATCGACGAGCACGTCGGTCGCGGACGCCCACGCGCCACGGATGCGCACGGCGGGATCCTCGTGACGCTGCCTCCGGCGCCGGCGCCCGATCTTGACGCCGAGCACGACGCCGACAGCCACCAGCACCGGGAGGATCACCACGACACCGGTGACGGTGAAGCGGGTGGCCCACAACCTCGCCGTGGAGAGCACGTCCGAATCGACCTCGGCGACCTCGTCGTCGTCGTTGGAGGTCTCCGTGTCCGACTCGGGAGGTTCCGCGATCGGCGGCTGGGGCGCGGCGGGTGTCTGCACCTGCGGTTCCGATTCGGGTGGCGTCGCGTCGGTGGACTCCTCGGGGGGAACCGGGTCGAACGCGACCCACGTTCCGTCGGCGAGCGCCACCTCGGGCCACACGATCGCGTCAGCCGATGTCAGGACCAGGTCGCCCGCCGCCGGCACCTCGGCGACGAACCCGGTCGCGACACGTGCGTCGGCACCGAGCGAACGTGCGAGCAACACGAACGCGGTCGTGAACTGCTCGGTGTTGCCGCGTTGGGTGTCGCGCAGGAATCGCTCGATCAACGTAGCGCTGCAGGCCACCGGCCGGCGCGCCCGATTCGAGGACGAAGTCGTCACGCATCGTCTGCTCGATCGTGGTGAGCTGTTCGAGCAGGGTTGCCATCGCCGGCGGTCAACGACTCGGCCAAACCGGTCAGCCCCGCCACCTCCTCGTCGATCGGTCGCGGTCGTACCGACGATCCCGGGCCGAGCGAGTCCAGGGTGACCGGCACGTTCGACACGATGCCGACGGAGTCCCCCGGCTCGGGCCGTTCGGCGAGCAGGACGACCGTCCGGTCGCGGTCGGTCTCCACGGGTGCATCGACGCTGATCGGGCTGCCAGGGAATGGCACGAGGCTGAGGTCGTCGTCGAGGAAGGTGACGTCGGCGCTGATCGTCTCGCCGGTCACGGGGCCGAGGGTGCTGCCGATCGGTCGGAGCGTGAGCACGGGCGACCAACGCCTGCCGTCGTACTCCTCGAGCGCGGCGGTGCGCCAGCGCGCCGGCAATTCGACGCTGCCGTCGGTGGCCGTGATCTCGTGCAGGTCGATCGGGGGTTCGAGTGTCCGCAGGGCGATGGTCGCCTCGATCGGGTCGAGCAGTGCGGCGGTGTCCTCGGCCGGATCGTCCTGGCGCGGATCGGCCCGGGTCGCGAACGACGTCGGGAGGCTGACGGCGAACGCGAGCACACCGGCGATGGCGAGGAGCGCGAGCAGTCGCCGCTCGCCACGCAGCAGGAGCCAACGGTCGCGGAGTGTGCCGTCGGCACGAAGGGTGGCGTACACGATGCCGATCCCGCACAGCGCGGCGAGGACGAACGGGCGCAGGCCCGAGCGGCGACGACAACGCCACGACGCACACGTAGGCGACCGCCACCGGCGCGAGCGGCAGCAGATGCCACCGCCGGCCGGTGGCGAGCAGGGCGGCGCCGGCCGACATCCCGGCCAACCCTGCCGCAACCGTCCCGACGAGATCGCCGCGCACCGGGCTCGGCCATTCGGTCGAGAGCAACCGCTGCGGTCCTGCGCTGAACGCCGCGCCGAAGTCACCGAGTGATCCGCCGACCGAGACGACCGCGATCGCCACCGCGACGGCGACCGCGGCGACCGCACCGAGCACTCTCCGGCCGAGCTCGCGGCCGGCCAGGAGCCACACGGCGACCGCGGGGAGCGCCGGTGTGACGATCAGGGCCCACTCGATCGAATCGAAGATTCCGCAAGCGGCGGCGCCGAGCACGACGAACGCCACCCCGAGGAGGGTGATCCGGGCGCGGACGAGTCCGATCACGATGTCGTCCGCCAGCGGTGGACGAACTCGCTCGCCGACTCGGCCATCAGCGCGATCCCCGGCGCGGCACTGGCGCCGCGGCCGATGCGCACGATCGTCATCCGGTCGATCGCGCCGACCCGGCTCGATGGTCCCATCGGTCCCGTGACCATCAGCACGGACGTGTGATCGAAGCCGCCGGTGAAGAGCGATCCCACCGGGAGCAGCTCCTCGTCGATCGACTGCGGGACCGCCGTCAACAGGTCGAGCGCCATCGACTCCGCCATGACGGGGATCGGTCGGCCGGCATGGGTGCGGTCCGTCGTGCGGACGACCACGTCGAGCCCCGTGCGGATCGCGTGGATCGCCAGGCTCGCGGCGACGTCGACGAGTTCCTCGAAGTCCTCGGCGGTCGCGACCTTCGCCGACGTGTCGAGCACGACGGTGAACTCGGGGCGCCGGACCTCGACGTGTTCACGAACCATCAGCGTCCCGGTCCGGGCCGACGTCGGCCAGTGGATCATCCGCGGGTCGTCGCCCGGCACGTACTCGCGCATCGAGACGAATCCCGACATGGGGTCGGCGGTGGCGCGACGCAGGATCGACTCGCTCTCGACCGTCCGAACGGCGCCCTGCGGGCCGACCAGGTCGTAGACCTTCGGGTGCACCGACACCGACGCGGTCTGGTCCGTGCGACGCGTGCCGATCGTCAACCAGAAGGGATCGATCCGTTCGACGTCGAGCGGTCCGACGTCGAAGACGCCCCGCCGCTTCGTCGGGATGGCACCGTCGAGGGCGGTCGCCGAATGGGCGAGCACGGAGTCGACGACCACACGCGTCTCCTCGCCGTCGCAGCGGTCGATGATCGTGGCGCGTCCCGATCGGAACCGAGTCGGGTTGTGCAGTCGGTAGACGAGCCGGATCGGGTCGCCGCGCGACACGCGGGCGGCGACGACGCGTCTCGTGACGGTGGCCCGGAGCGGACGCTGCGACACCCAGACGGCGATCAGCATCACGGCGCCGATCACCACCGCGACGATCACCAGTTCCTCGTACCCCCACCACCAGCCCGATCCGGCCAGCACCAGTGCGGTCAGCACCGCGCCGAGGCCCGATCGGGTGAGCATGTTCAGGCCTCGCGAGTGCGCGGCACCGGGATCTCGTCGATGATGTCCGCCAGGACCGTCTCGGTCCGCACGCCGCGCAACTGGGCCTCGGCCGTGAGCGCCATCCGGTGGGTGAACACCGGATTGGCGATGGTCTGGATGTCGTCAGGGGTCACGTAGTCACGATCGGCCGTGGCGGCATAGGCCCGAGCGACGCGCAGCATCGTGAGCGTTCCGCGGGTCGACACACCGAGCCGCAGGTCAGGGTGGGCGCGGGTCGCCGCGGCGATCGACACGATGTAGTCGTGGATCGACCGGACCACCGGGATCGTGTCGATCACGCTGATGATGTGGTCGAGTTCGTGGGCGTCGGTGACCGGCGCGATGTCGTCGTGTTCGTGTTCGCGGGTGTAGTCCTCGAGGATCGAGACCTCGGTGTCGGCGTCCGCGTAGCCGAGCGTCAGGCGCATCGCGAAGCGGTCGAGTTGGACGTCGGGAAGGGGGAACGTTCCCTGGAAATCTCGCGGGTTCTGCGTGGCGATCACCAGGAACGGTCGCGGGACGGGACGGCTCACGCCGTCGGCGGTGACCTGACGCTCCTCCATCACTTCGAGCAGCGCCGACTGGGTCTTCGGGCTGCCGCGGTTGATCTCGTCACCGATCAACACGTTGGTGAAGACGGGCCCCTCACGGAACGAGAACGTGCCCCCGCTCTGGTCGTACACCATCACGCCGGTGATGTCGCTCGGCAGCAGGTCGGGGGTGAACTGGACCCGCTTCCACGTGCCGGCGACCGATCCGGCGATCGCCTTGGCGAGGCTGGTCTTGCCCGTGCCCGGAACGTCGTCGAGGAGCAGGTGTCCCTCGGTGAACAGACAGCACAACGCGAGACGGATCTCGTCGTTCTTGCCCCTGACGACTCGGCCGACGTTGTCGATCAAGGCATCGGTCACCTGCGAGACGTTCCCGGCCACGATCAGCGAGTGTACGCATCACCTCTTTGGCGATTCGGGCTCTTGCGGCGCATCGCGGGCGAGGCGCCGACCGGTCGTCGCGATCAGTCCCAGTCGACGCGGACGTGGCGGAGTGCGTCGGTGAGCGCCTGGGCGAGTTCGTGACGGCGCGGGACGGGAAGCTGGACCGACTCGAGCTCGGGAATCTCGGGAAGCTCCGCACCGTCGGGAACGCCCAGACAGGTGGGCGAGCCGATCGACGTGCTGTTCGGGTTCCGGGCGAGCGCGTCCCCGCCGTCTCGGCGCCGTCGTCGTCGCCCGCGTCATCCGCCTGCGCGGCACCGCGCCGGTCGCGCGTCGGGGTGCCGTGCGCCGGCGTGCGGTCGGAGTGCACGAGTGTCAGGTGCCCACGGGTGGCGAGCGGACGTGACGCCGCCGGCGTCGGGCCGTCCCCGCATCCCCCGGGCGGCGTGACGTCGTGCCGGACGTGGGCTCGCGCTGGCGCCACAGGTCGAGCAACTCGGGCTCGAGCAGCAACTCGTCGCTCAAGGTGAACATCGCGGCGACGGTGTGCTTGCAGGCGTAGTTGTCCCAGTTGTCGTCGTCGGGGCAGCTGCAACTGGCGGAGATGTCCCGTCGCAGCGGCATCCCGTCGCCGGCGGTGACCTCGATCTGCACGATGTAGGGGTTCGATCGTGAGCCCTGCACCTCGCAGGTGACGATGCCCGGTTCGACGATGATGTCGGTGACCGACCCGTCGTGCGCGTACTGCTTGCCTCGGCGGAGTCGCTGCGGGTCGCTCATCTCCGCGGCGAGCACCTTCATCATCGTGGCGGGCAGCCGGCCCGGGATGGGTGGCGCCGAACGGCTTGCGTGGCCGGCTCATGTGTCGTGCTCCAGCACGACGAGGTCGCGCAGTTCGTCGGTCGACAGTTCGGACAACCACGTCTCACCGGTACCGACCACCGCATCGGCGAGCTTGCGCTTGTCGTCGATCACCACGCCGATCCGCTCCTCGACGGTCCCCTCGCAGACCAGCTTGTGCACGTTCACGGTCCGGTGCTGACCGATCCTCCAGGCGCGGTCGGTCGCCTGGTCCTCGACGGCGGGGTTCCACCACCGGTCGTAGTGGATCACCTGGCTCGCCGCCGTGAGGTTCAGCCCGGTGCCGCCGGCCTTCAGCGACACGATGAGCAGCGGCGATCCCTCGCCCACCTGGAACGTGTCGACCATTCGGTCGCGTCCGGTCCGCGAGACCCCGCCGTGCAGGAACGGCGGCCGGACGTGGAACTGCTCGCCGACGTGTTGGACGAGCAGTTCGCCCATCTCGCGGAACTGGGTGAACACCAGGGCGCGTTCACCCTGGTCGAGCAGCTCGGTGACGAGTTCGTCGAACCGGGTGAGCTTGCCGGATCGACCGGCGAGGCGTGAGCCGTCCTTGAGGGCGTGGGCGGGGTGGTTGCAGATCTGCTTGAGGCGCATCAGCGCAGCGAGCACCAGCCCCCGACGGCGCATGCCGCTCGACTGTTCGGCGTCGGCCAGCAGTTGGTCGACGACCTGTTGGTACATGGCCGCCTGCTCGCGGGTCAGCTTGGCGTAGGCGATCTGTTCGATCTTGTCGGGCAGGTCGGGCAGCAGGCGCCGGTCGGCCTTGGTGCGCCGCAGGATGAACGGTTGGGTGAGGCGTCGCAGTCGGGCGGCGGCATCGGCGTCGCCGTTGCGCTCGATCGGGGTGCCGAACTTCTCCCGGAACCGGCCGAGCCCGCCGAGCAGGCCGGGGTTCACCGCGTCGAGGATCGACCACAGTTCGCTCAGCCGGTTCTCGACCGGGGTGCCGGTGAGCGCGATCTTCTGGCCGGCGCGCAGCTGGCGGACGGCGCGTGCCGCCTTGGTGTTGGGGTTCTTCACCATCTGCGCCTCGTCGAGGATCACGGTCGACCAGTCGACGCTGCCGAGATGTTCGAGGTCGCGCGGGAGCAGCCCGTAGGTCGTGACCACGACCTGTCGTTCCGGGTCGCTGCCGAAGAGGGTGTCGTCGCTCGGCCCGCCGAGGCCGTCGGAGCGGCTGCGGGTGCTCCCGTGATGGACCTGCACGTCGAGCTTCGGGGTGAACCGTTGCGCTTCGCTGCTCCAGTTGCGGACGACGCTCAGGGGGCAGACGACGAGGTGCGGACCGGGGCGTTCGACGAGATGGGCGAGCGTCGTGGCGGTCTTGCCGAGGCCCATGTCGTCGGCGAGGCACCCGCCGAGGCCGAGCTTGGCCAGGAACTGCATCCACGAGAGACCGCGGCGTTGGTAGTGGCGGAGTTCACCGATGAAGTCCTCCGACTCCATGGTCTCCTCGAGCACCTCGTCGGGCAGGCCGTCGAGGATGGCGCGCACCCAGTCGAGGTCGATCGGCTCGGTGCGATCGTCGTGCTCGTCGAACGTGGCCGGGTCGTTGGCCGATGCGCCCCCGAGCGCATCGGGACCGGCGGTTTCGTCCGCGCCGGCGAAGTGCACCAGCGCCCGCTCCTCGTCGCTGTCGTCGTCGTTGGCCAACCGGAGGAGTTCGAGCGGCTGGACGCGGCTGTGGTCGCGCTGCAGGTCCTGGAGCTGCTGGCGCTTGCGACGCAGTTCGTCGGCGTCGATGCGGACCCACCGATGACCGGTGTGCAGCAGCGACGACCCCGCCTCGGCGGCGCGTGCGAGTTCGGCGTCGGAGATCGGTTCGTCGTCGACGACCATCGTCCACTCGATCAGCGCCTCGTGGCCGAACTGCTTCTTGCGGTCGTCGGCGGGCGCCGGGGTCGCCTCACCGTTGACGCTGACCCTGGTGCGCACGAGCCGTTCGGGCCCGATCAGCTCGATGCCGAGGCGTTGCAGTTCGGCGGGAGCGATGTCGATGAAGTCCTCCGCGACGTCCAATTCGAGTTCGACCGAGGTCGGCTCGTGCTCGAGCGCGAGGTCGGCGAGCCCAGGGATGAACGCGATGCGCTTGACGGTGTCGTTGAGGGTGTCGACGAGCAGGTCGAGGTACTTGTCCTCGCGGGCGACGTCGCGCGCCGCGGCGTTGCGATCCCACACGTCGTTGGCCGTGCACCAGCGCGACGAATCGCTGTCGTCGATGAGTTCGAGCCGGACGACCCATGGCGCCAGGGGGTCGTCGGGCACGATCAGCCGGATCCGCGACACGACGACGGGTTCGCCACCGGCCCGCCGGCGATGACGTTCGAGCTCGTCACGGAGGTGTTCGAGCGCGACGTCGAAGCCGTCGGTGTTGCCGCGGATCACGTAGTCGGGCTTCGACAGCGCACCGAAGGTGGCCCGGAGTGCCTGCAGGTCGGGGCGCCGCTGCTTGCCGAGCTCGGCGCGCCATCCGCTCTGGGCGAGCAACCCACGGGCGATCCCGTCGACCAGACGGTCGAACATCTGGCCGACGTCGGCGCCGGATCCGAGCGTGCACAGCGGGCGGCATCGAGGTCGCCAGCGCGTCGAGGGTCGTCCGCGACCGGCCGATCGTCGGGGCCGTTCGGGGCGTGGACCCAGCGCGCGGCGACGAACGGGCCTTCGTCGGTGATGACGGGCACGATGCGGCCGCTCGACACGGTGCGCCGCGCGAGCTCGCCGATGCGGGCGAACCATTCGATCGAGTCGGACACGAACTCGGGGTCGGGGAGCTGCGACAACCAGACGGCGACCCCGAGCGGGTCGAGCTGCACCGACGAGACGTGCATCGTCGGCTGGTCGGGCGCCTGGATCGTCAGCCGGCCGATCGCGCCGTAGGAGATCGGCGAGTCGTGCCAGCCGGTGCGCATGCCGTCGCGGTTGAGCGCCCGGAAACCGTAGAACCACGCCATCGACGCCGAGTCGATTCCGTTCCAACCCCACACGTGCAGCGATCCGCTGCGCCAGGTGCCCTGGGCAACGTATGGCGGGCGGTCGCGTAACACCGCGTCGACCCTACCGAAGGGCTGTCACGCTCTCACCTGATTCCCCGCCCTCACCTCCCCACCCGGACGGGGATCGGGCGTCAGGTGCCGGTGAACTCGGGCGGGCGCTTCTCGAGGAAGCTTTTCACGCCTTCGCGGTGGTCGTTCGTCTGGAACAGCTCGCCGAGGTTGCGTGCTCACCCAGCGGCCGAGCTCGTTCCAGTCGGGATCGACCGCCTTGCGCAGGCCACGCTTGATCGCTTGGACGGCGAGGGGCGGGTTGGCGGCGATCCGTCCGCCAACGCCATCGCCGTCGACATCAACTCGTCGTGAGGGACGACCCGCGACACGAGACCGATCCGTGCCGCCTCGGTGGCGTCGATCACGTCGCCGGTGAAGATCAGCTCGGCGGCCCGCTCGCGACCCACGAGCGACGTGAGGCGACCGATGCCGCCGACGTCGGTCACGAGCCCGCGCAGCACGAACAGTTCACCGAACTTCGCCCGCTCGGAGGCCACGCGGATGTCGGCGTACATCGCCAGCTCCATCCCCCAACCGACGGCCGCACCGTTGACGGCGGCGATCACCGGGATGTCGGTGTGCAGCAGCGCGTCGGCCGCCGGCGTCAGGCGGGGTTCGCGTGATCCGAGGTCCGGCGGCTTCTCCCCGCCGCCCATGATCTGTTTGACGTCGTCGCCGGAACAGAAGGCGGGGTCGGTCCCGGTGATCACGAGGCACCGCGCCGTGCTCTCGCGCACCGACGATTCCAGCGCCGCATAGGTCGACCAGGTCGAGCGCGTTGCGCGCCTCCGGACGGTTGATCGTGATGACGCCGACGTGGCCGTGCACGTCGTAGTTCAGTTCATCGGATGCCATGGATTCGAACCCCCTGTCGTCGACGCAGTGTCGCAGTCCGAGGGCGTGTGGCGTCGACCCGGGCCGCCGGAAATCCGTAGTGCTCGGAGTGTCGCGTGGTCGCACCGACGGACAGCCGCTACCTGCCGTTCCTCGAGGGTCCACGCGAACTCGACCAGGCATCGTTCCGATGGCGGCTCGGGGTGCGTCCGCTCGACCTGCACGACTGGATCGAACTGGGTTGCCATGCCGACGAGGCGATCGCGGCGAAGCAACGCCTGAACGCCGAGCACCCGTCGACGGTGTTCGCCGCGCTCGACGGGGTCGAGGCCGAGGCCCGACAGGTCGCCGATGCGCTGGTCGACCACCTTCGTCGCCGCTTCCCCGATCGCTACGCCGGCGTGCACCTCGACCCGACATTGCATCCCCTCGATGCCGCGGCCCGTCTGGTCCCCGAAGACCTCGTGCTGATGGTCGAGCGCGACGGGCGCCTCGTGTTCGGTGCCGGGTCGGTGTGCTTCCCGAACCGGTGGGACCTGCGCTCCAAGATCGGCCGGACGCTCGCCGAGGTGCACGAACCGGTGGCCCTGCTCAACGAACAGCTGGAGGGCCCCGTCGACCGGTTCTTCGAACGTCTCACGCCCGAGCGCAGCTTCTGGCGGCTCGGCTGGGGCGTGCTCGACACCGACGACTGGTACACGCCGACGGACGGCACGGCGGCACCTCGCCCGAGCGACGTCACCCCCGAGCGATTGTTCCTGCGGGTCGAACGCGAGACGTTGCGCCGCTTCCCCACCTCGAACGCCGTCCTGTTCACGATCCGCACGTACGTGACGCCGATCCCCGTGGTCGCCGCCGACCGGGCCACCGCCTCGCCGGCTCGCCGACGCGCTGGCCGGCCTGCCCGATCCGGTGCAGGCGTACAAGGACGTGGCCTCGTTCGGCGAGTCGCTCGTCGCCCACCTCCGTCACGCGAGCAGCGAGTCGTCTCCGCAAACTTGATATGATGTGACTCAACTTTATTGATGGTGTCGAAGACCATCCTGAGCAAGTTTCGACGAGAGGTGGACCTGCGTGGCCGTTGACCCGAAGAAGTGGACGTTGAAGACCCAGGAGGCGTTCGCGGCCGCGATCGATCAGGCGAAGGACCTGTCCAACCCCGAACTGACGCCCGACCACGTGCTGGGGGCGATGATGCGCCAGGACGGCACGGTGGTGCCGGCGGTGCTGGCCAAGCTGGGGCAGGCTCCGCTGATGGTGCGCAACCGGGCCGACGAGGCCGTGCAGAAGCTGCCCGAAGGCATACGGCGGCAGCGAGCCGCGGATGAGCAAGGAACTCACCAACGTCATCGCCAACGCCGACACCTACCGCAAGGACCTGCGCGACGACTTCCTCTCGGTCGAGCACCTGCTGCTGGCGATGAACGGTCGACTCGATGTGGGCTCCGAGGAGCTGCTGCAGGTCCTGAAGGACGTGCGCGGATCGCATCGGGTCACCGATCAGAGCCCGGAGGAGAAGTTCGCCGCGCTCGAGAAGTACGGCCAGGACCTCACCGCCAGCGCCGCGGAGGGCAAGATCGATCCGGTCATCGGCCGCGACGAGGAGATCCGCCGCTGCATCCAGGTGCTCTCGCGCCGCACGAAGAACAACCCGGTGCTGATCGGCGAGCCCGGCGTCGGCAAGACGGCGATCGTCGAAGGGCTCGCCGCCCGCATCGCCAACGGCGACGTCCCCGAGGGCCTGAAGGGCAAGCGCCTGATCGCCCTCGACATCGCGTCGATGCTCGCCGGGGCGAAGTACCGCGGCGAGTTCGAAGAGCGGCTCAAGGCCGTGCTGAAGGAGATCACCGACGCCGAGGGCGAGGTCATCACGTTCGTCGACGAGCTGCACACGATCGTCGGCGCCGGCGGTGCGGAGGGCGCGATGGACGCCGGCAACATGATCAAGCCGATGCTCGCCCGCGGCGAGCTGCGGATGATCGGAGCGACCACGCTCGACGAGTACCGCAAGCACGTCGAGAAGGACCCCGCGCTCGAACGGCGCTTCCAGCAGGTCTACGTCGGCGAGCCGTCGGTCGAGGACACGATCGGCATCCTGCGCGGCCTGCAGGAGCGCTACGAGGTGCACCACGGTGTGCGGATCCAGGACTCCGCGCTGATCAGCGCGGCGGTGCTGTCCGACCGGTACATCACGAGCCGGTTCCTGCCCGACAAGGCGATCGACCTCATCGACGAGGCGGCATCGAAGCTGCGCATCGAGATCGATTCGCTGCCGACCGAGATCGACATCGTCGAGCGGCGCATCATGCAGCTCGAGATCGAGCAGCTCGCGCTGGAGAAGGAATCCGACCGCGACTCGCTCGAACGGCTCGACGCGCTGCACGAGGAGCTGGCGACGCTCAACGCCGAGAGCGCCAAGATGCGTGAGCACTGGGAGCAGGAGAAGCAGGCGATCGACGCGATCCGTTCGCTGAAGGAGGAACTCGAACAGCTCCGCAGCCAGGTCGAGCGCGAGACCGACCTGGCCGTCGCCGCCGAGGTCCGGTACGGGCGCATCCCCGAGCTGGAGCGCCGGATCGACGAGGCCACGTCGCACCTCGACGAACTGCAGATCAGCAAGCGCATGCTGAAGGAGGAGGTCGACGCCGAAGACATCGCCGAGGTGGTCGCCAAGGCGACCGGCATCCCGCTGACCCGGCTGATGGAGTCCGAGACCGCCAAGCTCGTCCACCTCGAACAACTCCTGCACGAGCGCGTCATCGGGCAGGACGCGGCGGTCACCGCCGTGGCCAACGCCATCCGCCGCAGCCGCGCCGGCCTGTCCGATCCGAACCGGCCGATCGGATCGTTCATGTTCCTCGGCCCCACCGGTGTCGGCAAGACCGAGCTCGCGCGGGCGCTGGCCGAGTTCCTGTTCGACGACGAGAAGGCCATGGTGCGCATCGACATGGGCGAGTACATGGAGAAGTTCTCCGTGTCGCGGCTCATCGGCGCCCCTCCCGGCTACGTCGGCTACGACGAGGGGGGCCAGCTGACCGAGGCCGTGCGCCGCCGGCCGTACTCCGTGGTCCTGCTCGACGAGATCGAGAAGGCCCATCCCGACGTGTTCAACACCCTGCTGCAGCTGCTCGACGACGGCCGCCTCACCGACGGCCAGGGCCGCACGGTCGACTTCACCAACGTCGTGATGATCATGACGTCGAACCTGCCGGGGGAGCCGAGCGAGTTCTTCAAGCCGGAGTTCATCAATCGCATCGACGACATCATCCGGTTCCGGTCGCTCACCGAGGAGGATCTGGAGCGCATCGTCGAGATCCAGCTGGCCCTGCTCCGCAAGCGCATGGCCGACCGCAGGATCACGCTCGACATCGACGCCGGCGCGATGGCCCAGTTGGCCCGCGAGGGCTACGACCCGGCGTTCGGTGCCCGCCCGTTGAAGCGGATCATCCAGCGTGAGATCGGCGACCCGGCGGCGATCCTGATCCTCGACGGCACGGTCGGCGAAGGCGAGACCATCGCCGTCCGGGCCGGTGACGACGGCCTCGTCGTCACGGCGTCCGCCTGATCAGCTCCGGCGGAGGCGCAACGCGTTGCCGTGCGCCGGGAAGCCCTCGTGGTCGGCGAGGGCGAGCACGGACGGCGTCATCCGTGCCAGCGCGGCATCGTCGGCGCGAGCGATCGCCGTGCGCTTGAGGAACGCATCGGCGGTGATGCCCGACGACACGTGCGCGAAGCCGCTCGTCGGGAGCGACGCCGGACAGCCGATCACGAAGTTCGCCGCGCTGAACGGCGTGTGCTGACCGATCAGGATCTCGCCGGCATTGACGAGCAGGTCGACGAGACGGTCGACGTGCTGCTCGTCGACGGCCACCTGGAGATGTTCCGGGGCGTATTCGTTGGAGACGGCGGCGGCCTCGTCGAGGTCGGCCACGAGCACGCAGCCGCCGTTCGGGCCGAGTGCGGCGCGTGCCGCGGTGCTGCGGACGGCGGGGAGATCGGCGAGCTGGCGCTCGAGCTCGACGTCGACCGCATCGGCGACCCGCTCCGAGGTGGTGATCAGCACGACCGACGTGTCGGTGCCGTGTTCGGCCTCGATCAGCAGATCGGCCGCGAGGCGGGTCGGGTCGGCGGTGCCGTCGGCGATCACGATGCTCTCGGTCGGCCCGAGGAGCATCATCGTCGCCGTGCCGTGACGTTGCATCTCGACCTGGGCGAGGGTCACCGCCGGCGAGCCGGGCCCGACGATCTTGCGGACGCGCGGGATCGACTCCGTCCCGAAGCCGAGGGCGGCGATGCCGGCGGGGCCGTTCACGCGGAACACGTCGGTGACGCCGAGTTTGCGACACACCACCAGCACGGCAGGGTCGACCTCGCCGGCGCTGCCGGGGATCGGCGGGACGACGAGCGAGATCGCCGGGACGCCGGCGACGACGGCCGGCACGGCCAGCTGGTAGGCGACGCTCGGGTAGCTGGCCTTGCCCGACGGTGTGAACAGGCCGACCGAGCTGATCGGGGTGACCCGTTCGCCGACCGTCAGCCCCGGTTCGCTCTCGATCTGCCAGCTTCCGCCCCGCTCCATCTGCGCCCGGTTGAACCGGGTGAGGTGATCGATCGCATCGTCGATCGCCGCGTCGACGGCGTCGCTGACCGAGGCGGCCGCCAGCTCGTCGGGGGTCACCCGGAGTTGCGCCGGTTCGAGGTCGATCCCGTCGAAGGTGCGCAGCGCGTCACAGACCGCCGCGTCACCGCGGCTCGCGTACGTCGTCGATCAGGGCGCCGATCGAGTCGCGCAAGCGGGGATCGAAGATGTCGTCGAGGCCCCGCCGGAGCAGCGCAGACCTCGCCGCGTCATCCATCGTCTCCCAACGCTGCCGGCGCATCACGGTCACCGGCGTGACGCTACTGGCGCAGCCGATCGGCACCACGACGACGTTCCGCTCAGGCGCGTCACCTCGACCGGCCGCAGCGTTGTGCTCGCCCGATGAGTAGCATCACGTCACGTTCCAACCATCGAATGAAAGCGTGGAGCGTGCATGCCCGTCACCGTCGTCGTCGGAGCCCAATGGGGCGATGAGGGCAAAGCCAAGGTCATCGACCTGCTGTCCAAAGAACACACCTATGTGGTGCGCTACCAGGGCGGCCACAACGCCGGCCACACGGTGGTGGTCGACGGTGAGCGCTATGCGCTGCAGCTGATCCCGAGCGGGATCTTGTACGAGCACGTGATCCCGGTGATCGCCAACGGCGTGGTCGTCGACCTGCCGACGCTGTTCACCGAGGTCGCCGCCCTCGAAGCTCGCGGCGTGTCGTGTTCGGAGCTGCGGGTGTCGAGCCATGCCCATCTCGTGTTCCCGTGGCATCAGGCGCACGACGCGATCGCCGAGACCGTTCGCGGCGACGACAAGATCGGCACCACCCTCAAGGGCATCGGCCCGGCGTACGCCGACAAGGCCCGGCGCGTGGGGATTCGCGCCGGTGACGTGCTCGACCCCGAGCGTTTCGCCGCACTGTTGGAAGAGCGCGCGACCGCCGAGAGCGTGCTCATCGAGCAGGCGGGCGGCGAGGCGCTGCAGGTCGACGAGGTGGTCGCCCGGTTCGTCGAACTCGGCGCGAAGCTCGCGCCGTTCGTCACCGACACGGTGAGCCTGTTGCACAGCGCGCTGGCGAGCGGCGCGCACCTGCTCCTGGAAGGTGCCCAGGCCACGTTCCTCGATCTCGACCACGGCACCTATCCGTACGTCACCTCGTCGAATCCCACGGCCGGCGGAGCGTGCGTCGGCACCGGGCTCGGGCCGCGTGACATCGGCCGCATCGTCGGGATCACCAAGGCCTACACCACCCGCGTGGGCGCCGGGCCGTTCCCGACCGAACTGCTCGACGACGACGGCGACCGACTGGTCGACGTCGGCCGTGAGTTCGGCACGGTGACCGGTCGGCGGCGTCGGGCCGGCTGGCTCGACTGCGTGATGCTGCGCCACGCGGTGCGGCTCAACAGCCTCACCGAACTGGCGTTGACCAAGCTCGACATCCTCGACGGCTTCGAGACCATCAAGATCTGCACCGGCTACTGGCTCGATGGTCACGTGCTGGAGAACTACCCCGACCGGTCCGAACTGCTCGCTCGGGTCGAGCCGATCTACGAGACGATCGACGGCTGGGGCAGCGTGTTGAACGACACGCGCGAGCCCGGCGAGTTGCCGCCGCAGGCGCAGCGCTTCATCGAGATCGTCGAGCGAGAGGTCGGCGTCCCGGTCCGAGTGGTCGGCGTCGGTGCCGAGCGCGACGACTATCTGGTCTGGGCTTCGTGATCCCTCGTTACTCCACGCCCGAGATGGATGCGGTGTGGTCGGACGAAGCGCGCTTCGCCCGCTGGCTCGAGGTCGAGCTGCTGGCCACCGAAGGCCATGCCGCGCTCGGCATCGTGCCGAGCGCCGACGCCGATCGGTGCCGTGCCGCGGCCCCGGTGGTGGACGGGGCGTTCGTCGACGCGGTGCTCGAACGCGAGGCGGTCACCGATCACGACGTCGCCGCGTTCGTCGATGTCGTGCAGGCGGCGATCGGCCAACCCGCCGGATCGTGGGTCCACTACGGCCTGACCTCGTCGGACGTCGTCGACACCGCCCTGTGCTGGGCGCTGACCGACGCCACCGACCTGCTGATCGATGCGGCATCGGAGCTGTTGCGCACGCTCGTCGGGCTGGCGCGGACGCACCGTGACACCGTGATGATCGGGCGCACGCACGGCATCCACGCCGAGCCGACCACCTTCGGGGCCAAGGTCGCGTTGTGGGCGGCCCAGATCGATCGCGATCGGACCCGTCTGCGCGCCGCCCGCGAGTCCGTCGCCGTGATGAAGCTCAGCGGTGCGGTCGGCACGTATTCGAACATCCCTCCGGAGGTCGAAGCGCACGTGGGTGGAGCGCTCGGGCTCCGGCCGGTGGCGGCGACCCAGGTGATCGCCCGCGATCGACATGCCGAGTTCCTCTATGCGTGCGCGTCGGCCGCCGCCACGTGCGAGCTCGTCGCGGTCGAACTGCGCCACCTCCAACGCACGGAAGTACGCGAGGTCGAAGAGGGGTTCAAGCCGGGGCAAAAGGGTTCGTCCGCGATGCCTCACAAGCGGAATCCGATCTCGGCGGAGACGATCTCCGGTCTCGCCCGGGTCGTGCGATCGAACCTGCTCGCCGGGCTCCAGGACGTCGCGTTGTGGCACGAGCGGGACATCTCCCACTCGTCCGTCGAACGGGTGATCCTGCCGGATTCGGCGCAGTTGACCTTCTATGTGCTGCGTCGACTTCGCCGGTTGCTCGACGGCCTGCTCGTGCGGCCGGACCGAATGTTGGCCAACCTCGAAGCCAGCTACGGGCTGGTGTTCAGCCAACCGGTATTGCTGGCGCTCGTGCAGAGTGGGTTGAGCCGTGATGATGCCTACCGGATCGTGCAACGCAACGCGATGAAGGCGTGGGACGAAGGGCTGGATTTCCGGGCGTTGTTGGAGGCCGATCCCGACGTCGACGACGCCACCCTCGACGACGCTTTCGATCTCCAACGCTCGCTCGGGCACCTCGATCGGTTGATGGCCAACCTCGACGACATCGACGTCGACTGAACCGGTCGGCGAGACTGCCGATCGCACCGCCGGAATCTGCTCAGCGGGATCAGCTCAGTCGGCGCGAC
Source organism: Ilumatobacteraceae bacterium (assembly GCA_963772085.1). Taxonomy (GTDB): domain Bacteria; phylum Actinomycetota; class Acidimicrobiia; order Acidimicrobiales; family Ilumatobacteraceae; genus Sva-07. The sequence goes on along the minus strand of CAVYWH010000005.1, from coordinate 238,107 downwards.
CGATCTCGGCCGCCTTGAGCACGCTGGCCGGCACGCCGACGTCACGCCATGACGAATACGAGATCGCCTTGCTGTCGCCGTAGCTCTTGGCGACGCTGATGAAGTCGCGTTCGAGGGCACTCCATGTCGATGGAATTCGACATCGCCGCACGCTCCGCTTCGAGGTTCTTTCGTTCCTGGATGAGCAACAATTCGTCGATCGGGCTCGCTGATGCCAGCTCGGTGGTGATCGCATCGAGTCGTTTGGCGATCGTTTCAGGCGTCCGCTTGCGACCTCGTTTTGGCTTGGTCGCCCGAAGTCCTTCGAGGTATTCACGCACGATCCTGCCCTCCGCACGTCCCTTCGCCAGCGCAGCTTTGTGCTCATCGGTCATCGGGCTTTTGGGACCACGCTTCGAGTGCCATAGACGAGATTCTAGGAAACATCCCGACGAAAGCAATAGTTTGTATAGCGATGTTTGAACTGTCACCACATGGGACCGATGTTCATGTCGGGTCCGGCCCGCAATACCCGTGGGGTGGACTCTACGGTGGTCAGATCGTTGCCCAGGCATTGCGAGCCGCCACATTGTCCGTCGACAGTGCGCTCGAGCCGCACTCCATTCGTGCCTATTTCATCCGTCGCGGCGATCACAATGAGCCGGTTCGTTACGAGGTCGATCGGATCCGCAACGGCCGGAGTTTTGCGACGCGCCGGGTCGTCGCCCGCCAGGCGGTCGGAGCGATCCTGAACGCGGAGAGTTCGTTCCAGCGTCCCGAAGCCGCGACCAACGTGCAGCCGCTGGTGATGCCCGACGTCCCTCGCCCCGACGAACTCGTCGAGGACTCCTGGAGCACGACGTTCGAGCGGGTGATGGTGCCCACGGATCGGGTCAGCGGCCCGACCCGTGACGGTTCGGGTCGTGTCGGTCGCCTGGATGAAGGTGAGCAGCCCGCTCGGCGACCCCTCCGATGCGGAGTCGCAGCTGCTGCATCGATGTTGGCTCGCCTACCTGTCCGACGATCTGCCGACCGACTCGGTCTTGGGTGTGCTGCCGTTCGGCACCGACGAGGCGGCGCGCGACGCCTCGTTCTGCGCCAGCCTCGACCACACGATCTGGTTCCACGGCCAGTTGAGCGCCGACCGCTGGCACCTCTACGACTTCACCTGTGTCCACTACGTCGGCGGTCGCGGGCTGGCGATCGGCCACGTGTTCGCCGCCGACGGGGCCCACGTGGCGACCGTGGCACAGGAAGTGCTCGTGCGCGACGGCCGCGACCGCGGCTGACGTTCGACACCGGCGGTACGGTCGGGATCGTGGCCAACGACTCGGACCTCCCGCCGCTCTCCCCGACGCTCGAACGGCTGCGGGCGCACGTGCTCGCCCACTCGGTCAAGCACGGCACGTTCACCCTGAAATCCGGGGCGACGAGCTCGTGGTTCCTCGACACGAAACAGACCGCCTGCCGAGCCGACGGGATCATCGCCGTGACCGATGCGCTGATCGAGGTGTTCGGCGCCGATTTCGACGGCATCGACGCGATCGGCGGGTTGACGATGGGCGCCGACCCCGTGGCGTACGGCGTGGCTGCGGTGGCCGCCACCCGTGGGCATCACCTGCGCAGCTTCAGCGTCCGCAAGGAGGCCAAGCAGGGCGGAATCACCGGACGGATCGCCGGGGCGCTGAGCCCGGGCGATCGGGTGCTCGTCACCGAGGACACCACGACGCGCGGCACCTCGCTCATCGAGGCCGCCGAGCAGATCGCCGAGTTCGGCGCCGCCCCCGTGTGGATGTCCGTGATCGTCGATCGCGGCGGCACGTGCGCGGCGATGGCCGCCGAGGCCGGCATCGACTACCGCCCGCTGCTCACCGCCCCCGACCTCGGTTTCGGCTACGGCACCTGAGTCGTGCGCTGGGTTCATCGCTCCGTTTGTCGATCTCGGTCGGCTGCCGGTCGGTTGCCGGTCGCGACGATGGCCAGATCCGAGGATCGTCAGATCGAGCGGCCGAGCACGCCGGGGTTGAGGATGTCGTTCGGGTCGAGGGCGAGCTTCAACGCCCGTTGTGCCGCGAGGTCGGCCGGCGATCGGATCAGACCGAGCCAGCGGGCCTTGGCGATGCCGATGCCGTGTTCGGCCGAGATCGTCCCGCCGGCGGCCGCGACGGCCTCCAGGACGGTCTGGGCGATGCGTTCGGTGTCGGTCGTGTCGAGGAAGTTGAGATGCGCGTTGCCCTCGGCGAGATGGCCGAACGGGATCAGCCGCGCACCGTCGCTGCCGGCCGCGGCCTCCGCCGTGGCGATGATGGCCGGACAATGCTCCCAAGGGGACGGCAACATCGAGCTTGAACGTCGGGACCCCGGCATCGGTCGCGGCCGCGGCGATCGATTCGGTCATGCGATCGCGGAAGTCGACGAGGAGCTGTCGCTGGCCGGCATCGGTGGTGACGGCCGAGTCGACGATCGAGGCACCCCGCAGCGCTCGGTGGAGGTCGTCGGTCGGATCGGTCTGACCGGCGCACTCGACCACCACGCATGTACCACCGTCGGGCGTCGCGACCGGCGGGCGACGGCCGAGGAACCCGGCGACGAGCGCCATCGCCGCGGGCTGGATGAACTCCAGCGAGTCGAGCGACGGAACGCTGCGGCGCAGTCTCCCGACCAGCTCGACGGCCTCGTCGATCGACGCCAGCGCGACCATCGCGGTGACGGTGTGCTCGAACTGCGGCACCAGACGGAGGCGCGCCGCCGTCACCACCGCGAGCGTCCCTTCGGAGCCGGCGAGCACCGATGGCCAGTGGAAGCCGACCGTCTCCTTCGGCAGGCCCGACAGCGAGCCGATGATCTCGCCGTTCGCCAGCACCGCCTCGATCCCGACGACCTGCGCCCGCATCGTCCCGAACCGCAGCACCCGCGATCCACCGGCATTCGTGGCGATCGCTCCGCCGATCGTGGCGACGTCGCGGGCGGCGAAGTCGACCGGGGTGTCGAGCGCGGATGCGTTGGCGGCCCGCTTCCAGTCGGCCAGCGTGACACCGGCGCCGGCGGTGACCTGGAACGACGAGGAGTCGACGGGGCCGATCTCGTCGAGCCGACCGAGCGACAGCACGATCACCGCCCGCTCGTCGTGGGTCGCCTGGCGCCAGCTGTCCGGCCGCGGCACGCTGCCGCCCACCAGACCGCTGTTTCCGGCCTGCGGAACCACCACGACCTGCGAGTCGTTGCAGTACGCCAGGACCGCCCCCACCTCGGCGCTCGACCCGGGTCGGACCACGGCCGTGGAGCGTCCGGCGTACCGTCCCGTCCAGTCGGTCTCGAACCCGGCCCGCTGATCGGCATCGACCAGGACGTGGGAGCCACCGACGATGTCGCGCAGTGCCTGCACCGTCGGATCCGTCATCCCCAGGAGCTTGTCAGGCGCGATCGCCGGCCGGCGACCGACCCCGATGGCCCGGCAGTAGCCCGGCAACCCGGCGTCGGTACTGTCGCCGCATGACCGCGACGAACGACACCGGGCCCGACCACGTGCATCATCGGAGCGGGGTGCTCGGGCTTCACCATGGCCAAGCGGCTGCAGGACGCAGGCCTGGCGTACGACTGCTTCGAGATGTCCGACGACATCGGCGGCAACTGGTACTTCAACAACCCGAACGGCACGTCATCGTGTTACCAGTCGCTGCACATCGACACCTCGAAGTGGCGGCTCGCGTTCGAGGACTACCCGGTGCCGAACGAATGGCCGGACTTCCCCCACCACGCGCAGCTGCTGCAGTACTTCAACGACTACGTCGATCACTTCGGGCTGCGTGAGACGATCACGTTCAACACCGCGGTCACGACCTGCGAGCCGCTGCCGGAGGGTCGCTGGGCCGTCACGCTGTCGACCGGTGAGACGCGGCGAGTACGACGCGCTCGTCGTCGCCAACGGCCATCACTGGGACGCCCGCACGCCGACGTATCCGGGCACGTTCGACGGGTACCAGGTGCACTCGCACCACTATCGAGATCCGTTCGAGCCGTTCGACTTCCGCGGCAAGGCCGTGATGGTCGTCGGCGCGGGCAACTCGGCGATGGACATCTCCTCGGAGCTGTCCCAGCGCCCCATCGCCGACAAGCTCTTCATCTCCATGCGGCGCGGCGTGTGGGTGCTGCCGAAGTACATCGACGGCAAGCCGGCCGACAAGGCGTCGTTGCCGCAGTGGATGCCGACCAAGGTCGGGCGCGCGCTGGCCCGCAGAAAGATCGTCAAGACGATCGGCCACATGGAGGACTACGGCCTGCCGAAGCCCGACCACCGGCCGCTCGACGCCCATCCCTCGGTGTCCGGCGAGTTCCTCACGCGGGTGGGCTGCGGCGACATCATCCCCAAGGGAGGGATCGAACGGCTCGACGGCGACGGGGTGGTGTTCACCGACGGCACCCGTGAGCGGGTCGACGCGATCGTGTGGGCGACGGGGTACAACGTGACGTTCCCGTTCCTGGCGATCGACGACCTGACACCGAAGGACAACACGTTCCCGCTCTTCAAGCGGATGGTGAAGCCGGGCTTCGAGACGCTGTTCTTCCTGGGGCTCGCGCAGCCGCTGCCGACGCTCGTGAACTTCGCCGAGCAGCAGTCCAAGCTCGTCGCTGCGGCGATCGGCGGGAGGTACGCGTTCCCCGACGCCGCGGAGATGGCCGAGGTCACCGTGGCGGACGAGCACGAGCACCTCGGGCACTTCTACGACAGCCCTCGTCACCGCATGCAGGTCGACTTCAACACCTACGTCGCCGACCTGGCGAAGGAGATCACCGCCGGCACGGAGCGGGCCGCGAGCCGGATCCCCGCCTGACGCGGCGCCGGACGGACGATCTCGGTCGGTTCCGGGCCGGTATCCGGCCCACATCCGACCGAGATCGTCGTCGCGCTGTGGTGGTCGTGACCGGCGTCGATCCGGTGACCTTCCGCTTTTCAGGCGGACGCTCTGCCGACTGAGCTACACGACCGTGTTCATTCGGACTTCGTTCGGGATGGAGCCCGAAATTGCAGAACGGCCACCCGTCACTTTCGTGACGAGTGGCCACCCTGTTGCGGTCCCGACGGGACTTGAACCCGCGACCTCCGGCTTGACAGGCCGGCGTGAACTCCAGACTTCACCACGGGACCATTGCTTGTATTCGTGTGGCATTCGTGTTCGGCATTCGTGTTCGTTCGCATTGCAAGTAACCGCACCCCCAACGGGATTCGAACCCGTGCCGCCACCTTGAAAGGGTGGTGTCCTAGGCCACTAGACGATGGGGGCCTGAGGCAATGGCCTCTTCTCGTTGAGAGCGATCAGAATCTAGCAGGAGGGGTCAGGCAATCCACCGGCCGATCGCGAAGCTCACGCGGCACGACCGGAATCAACATGCCGAACGGGGCTCCGTTGTGCTCGTGATGGAGCCGATGGGCGGCGGCGAGCCGGTCGAGCCCGGCGACGTGATGGCCGTCGAACCAGCCGACGCGGCGGTGGATGAACGCGTCGTGCACGAGCGTGTACGCCACGCCGTACAGGGTGATCCCGACGCCGACCGGCACGAGGACCTCGAGGCCGTCGAGGTTGAAGCCCGCCCACATCCCGAGCATGACGATCGACGCGAACACCACGGGGAACCAGTCGTTGAGCTCGAACCGGGAGCCGTCGGGTTGATGGTGGCTGCGGTGCAGGCGTCGCCCGATGCCGTGCATCACGAACCGGTGCGTCAGCGCCGTGACCGGCTCCATCAGCACGAACGCCGTCAGCGCGACGAGAACGGCACCGGCGGGAGTCACGTGGTCACGCTATCCCTCCACCCCGGACCGCCGCCGCTCGGTCAGCGGTGCGTAGACGGCCAGTGCTTCGGCGAGGGAGACGTTCATCACGCCGTGTTCGTTGGCGACCGCGGTCAGCCAGTCGGGTCGGATCACGGCGCACACGGCGATCGGCTCGTCGAGCGGCGAACCGTTGAGCGCCAGCCGCACGAACGACGCGGCGTAGTCGGGCGGACGCAGGTCGCGGCCGAGTTCGACCAGGGCGTAGGGGTCCGGCGTCGACCCGTCGGTGGCGAGCGAGAAGAAGCTCTGCGACGTCGGGCCCGTCGGGCCACCGGCGAGGCCGGGGCCGTCGGCCAGGATCGCGCCGCGCACGAGCGTCGGACGGCTGCCGGCCAACAGCAGCGCGGTGTACGCGCCGAGGCCGCGCCCGAGCACCGTCACGGCGCGAGCGGGGTCATCCGCGGTCAGGGTGCCGAGGGCGACGTCGGCGTCCGCCAGCAGCAGCTCAGCGGTGTATCCGCCGCCGTGGGACACCGACGACCCCCCGTGCCCGGTGAAGTCGAGCGCGGCGATCGACCCCGGCCACCCGGCGACGACCGGCGGGATCGATGTCGGCGACGCCTCGCCGAGGCCGTGCAGCAGCAGCAGGGTGTGACCGGCGTCGGCCAGCGGCTCGGGCGTCGGAGGTGGTGCAGCGCGAGGTCGATCTTGCCGTGCCGGAGGATCTCGGTCGCCGGCTCGCCCGTCGCGCTCACGCCTGCTCCGCCAGGAACTCGAGCACCATGGCGCTGACGATGTCGGGCTGCTCGATGTGGACGAAGTGGCCGGCACCGTGGAGCACCTCGCAGCGCCCGTACATCGGCATGTACGGCCGCACCTTCTCGATCGGCGTCTCCCAGCTCATCACCTCGCTCTCGGTGCCGAGGATCCCGAGGAACGGCATCGGCAGGCCGGGCAGGCGCATCAGCGTCCACTCCGGTCGCCACGGGCCGAACCCGCCGAAGCGCATCGCCGCGTCGATCTTCCAACGCCACCCGTCGTCGGACTCGAACCCGCCGACCGTCACCAGGCGGCGCAGCCAGTCGAGCGGAAGTCGCGGGTTCATCCGCCCCCGGCGCTCGGCGAGCTCGTCGAGCGTCCCGGGTCGGCGCATCGCCGTCGCGGTCGTGCGCCGGTGGTTCGAGCCATCCGGCGATCTCGTCGGCCATCATCTTCGAGCGTTCGTGCTCCGCGATGTCGGGCGTGCGCCTGGTGTACGGGATCCCGTCGAGGTTGGCGAGATGGGTGAAGCGGAACGGTTGCGCGTCGGCCAGCTGCGTCATCAACGCGCCGCCCTTCGAGTGGCCGATGACGGGCAGCGGCCGACCGGGCGACACGTGGTCGAAGATGGCGAGCGAATCGCGCATGTCGGCGTCCCACGAGTACAGCTCGGTGTGTGCGCTGTCGCCGTGGCCGCGGTGGTCCCAGCTGACGACCCGCCACCCGCCGGCGGCCAGCTTCGGTGCGAACACGTCGTACGTGCGGGCGAAGTCCATCCCGCCGTGCACCAGCAGCAACGGCGGTGCGCTCGGCGTCGCCCCATTCGTGGACGGCGATGCCGACACCGTTCGGATGCAGCATGTACTCGCGGGCGGGGTGTTCGGCGCCCGGATAGTCCAACTCGGACCCGACGTCGCTCACCACATGGCGAGGGTAGGTCGTGCGCCGCGCGCCGTACGTATCCGCTGGCTCGTAGCATCGGCGCGACATGAACCGCGGGGGAGCAGCGACGGCGCTCGGAGTCATCGTCATCGGCGGCGGTCGCCGTCGGCCGGGTGCGGCACGACCGACGAGGCGTCTCGCGAGACGCTGCCCCCGATCCGCACGACGATCGCGATCACCACCACGACGAGCACGACGGTGCCGCCCGGCCAACGGTTCTACGTGATCAAGCCCGGCGACACGCTCGGGAACGATCGCCGCGTCGTTGGATGTCACCGTGCAGTCGATCGTCGACCTCAACGGCCTCGCCAACCCCGACGACATCCAGGCCGGCCAGACGATCGAGATCCCCAGCGGCATCACGGTGATCGCCGAGCTCGCCGGTGGCGCCGCCACGACCTGACCCGAATCCGCGGTCAGCGATGTGACGTGCTGCCCTGTCCGGCGTCGCCGACGGTTCCTAGACTCTCCCGCATGAGCTTCTGGCCGACCGCCGAACACTGGAGCGTCAAGATCCCGCTCGACACGCCCCACCCGCGCCTCGACGTGCTCGCCGAGACCGGCTGGGTGCAGTTGACCGACGCTCCGTTCGAGTGCCCGGAGTCCGAGTACCTGGCGCTCGAGTACATGGACTGGAAGTCGGGCGGCGACACGAACTTCGCGCCGATCGCCTCGGCCGACGGCGAACTCGACTGTCGCGGATTCTGGGACAAGGGCAAGACCGACAAGGACGCGCTGTGGACCTCGAACGCCGACGTCGCCCCGAGCATCCGTCGCTACGTCGAGGGCGTCGGCGCCAACTTCGGCCGCGTCCGCACCATCAAGCTCGAGCCGCAGGACCGTGAGGCCGCGATCCGATCGATCCATCGTGACGACAACAATCGGTTCAACCCCGACGACGAGGGCTGGGTCGTGCGGTCGTGGGTCGAACTGACCGACAACCCGAACAGCTACATGCTCCTGATGGACAACGGCCCCGACGGCCTGCCCGATCCGGCGACCGAAGTCCGGGTGCCGTTGCACAAGGGCGCCCGGTTCGTCGTCGACACGCAGCGCCTGTGGCACGTCGTGGTGCATCCCGGCGACGCGCCGCGCTACGCGCTGATCGTCAGCTTCGAGTCGAGCCCGATCCTCGACGCCTGGATCGCCGCAGTCGGTCCCGTCGCCCCGGCGCTCACCACCTGAACGAGCGGCCCGTCGGCCTACAGGCCGCGGTGTTTGACGGCGAGTTCGGCGACGTCGCGCATGATCTTGGCGATCTGGAAGTCCTTGGGCGTGTAGATCGCGGCGATGCCGAGCGCGGTCAGCCGTGGCCGGTCGTCCTCGGGGATGATGCCGCCGACGACCACGGGGCGTCGACGCCCATCGCCTCGCAGGTGGTCGCAGCACGTCGGGCACCAGGTCGAGGTGCGAGCCCGACAGGATCGACAGGCCGATCACGTCGGGATCCTCGTCACGGGCCGACGCGGCGATCTGTTCGGGCGTCGACCGGATGCCCGGAGTACACGACCTCCATGCCGGAGTCCCTGGCGGCGACGGCGATCTGTTCGGCACCGTTGGAGTGCCCGTCGAGGCCCGGTTTGGCGACGAGGAACTTGGGCGGGCCACCGGCCATCGACTTGACGAACTCCACGACCTCACCGAGCCCCGCCGACGAGCCCATCGCGCCCGATACGCCGGTCGGTGCACGGAACTCGCCGAACACCTCGCGCATCAGCTCGACCCCACTCGCCGGTGGTGCCGCCGGCCTTGGCGAGTGCGATCGACGGCGGCATCACGTTGTCGCCCTCGACGGCGGCGCGGCGGAGCTCGGCGAGCGCGGCCTCGACGGCGGCATTGTCGCGCGCCGCCCGCCAGCGCCTGCACGTCGGCCACCATCTCGGCTTCGACGGCATGGTCGACCTTCAGGATCGCCCCCTCGCCGCCGAGCGGTGACGTGGTCGACTCGGTGAACGCGTTCACGCCGACCACCAGCTGCTCGCCCGACTCGATCCGGCGGGTGCGGGTGGCCATCGATCCGACGAGATCGCGACTTCAGCGTCTCGACCGCCTCGAAGACGCCGCCGAGTTCGAGCACGTCGTCGAGTTCGGCCTGCGCCGCCGCGCGCAGCTCGGTCGTGCGCGGCTTCGATCACGTGGGACCCGTCGAAGATGTCGTCGTACTCGAGCAGGTCGGTCTCGAAGGCGAGCACCTGCTGCATGCGCAGCGACCACTGCTGGTCCCACGGCGTCGGCAGCCCGAGCGCCTCGTTCCAGGCCGGGCAGCTGCACCGAGCGGGCGCGCGCCCGCTTCGACAGCGTCACGGCCAGCATCTCGAGCACGATGCGCTGCACGTTGTTCTCCGGTTGCGCCTCGGTGAGGCCGAGCGAGTTCACCTGCACGCCGTAGCGGAAGCGCAGCGCCTTGTCGTCGGTCACCCCGTACCGGTCGCGGCCGATCTGCTCCCACATCTCGGTCATCGCCCGCAGCTTGCAGATCTCCTCGACGAATCGGATGCCCGCGTTGACGAAGAACGAGATCGATCCGAACACCTGCGAGAACTGTTCGGGCGACACCTGCCCGGAGTCGCGCACCGCGTCGAGCACGCCGATGGCGGTGCCCAGCGAGTAGGCGATCTCCTGTTCCGGGGTCGCTCCGGCCTCCTGCAGGTGGTACGAGCAGACGTTGATCGGGTTCCACTTCGGCGCGTGCTGCGCGCACCAGGACGACCATGTCGACGATCAGGCGGCGCGACGGGATCGGCGGGAAGATGTACGTGCCTCGCGACAGGTACTCCTTGACGATGTCGTTCTGCGTGGTGCCGCGCAGTTCGGCTCGACGGCACCCCCTGCTCCTCGGCATTGGCGACGTACAACGCGAGCAACCACGCCGCGGTGGCGTTGATCGTCATCGAGGTGTTCATCTGGCCGGGCGGGATCTGGTCGAGCAGCGTGCGCATGTGGCCGAGGTGGGCCACCGGCACGCCGACCTTGCCGACCTCGCCACGCGACATCGTCGAGTCCGGGTCGTAGCCGGTCTGCGTGGGCAGGTCGAACGCGATCGACAGGCCGGTCTGGCCCTTGCCGAGGTTCGTCCGGTAGAGCTCGTTGGAGGCGGCGGCGCGTGGAGTGGCCCGAGTAGGTCCGCATCAACCAGGGCTGCTCACGCGTCATGTGTGCAGTGTGGCGGTTTCTCCACGAAGTCCTCAAGTCTGCAGGCGCTCGACCGGTCCGAAGAAAAGAACGTCCACGCAGTGGACAGATACGAGCCAGTGCGACCGATCCTCCCTCCCCCTTGGGACGGTCGGCGCTGGTCTCGAGGGTTTCCCTCTGGCGGGAACCCCGTCGGCCGAATGGCGGATTCGGCCGGCGATGGTCTCGGGGCGGGCGGTGGCGGACCGCCCGCCCTGACTTCTTTTTCCGAGTCAGGGCGCTCCGTCGGCCCGCCGACGGGTCTCGCGCCGACCGCATCGGTCGAGCATCGCGAGGTACTCCGGCCGGGAGACGTCGATGGCGCCGAGCGACGCCAGATGGGGGTGGTCCACTGCACGTCGAGCAGTTCGGCGTCTCGTTCCCGCAGCCAGTCGAGCAGCGCCATCAGCGCCACCTTCGACGCATCGGTGTCGACGTGGAACATCGACTCGCCGGCGAAGAGCCGGTCGATCCCGACGCCGTACAGCCCGCCGACGAGCTGCTCGTTCCGCCACACCTCGATGGAGTGGGCCCAGCCGAGGTCGTACAGCGCCGTGTAGGCGTCGACGATCTCGTCGGTGATCCATCGCCCCGGACGGCTGGGGTCACCGCACCGGCGCATCACGTCGACGAACGCGGTGTCGATGCGGATCTCGAACCGCTTGAAGCTTCGTCGCATCGAGCGTGACACGTGGAGCCCGTCGATCGGGATGATCCCGCGTGGGTCGGGCGAGTACCAGGCGATCTTGCTGCGCCGCCGTCTTCGGCTCGACCGGCATCGGGAACAGCCCCGCTCGATACGCGGCGAGCAGCGTGCCCGGCGCGAGGTCGGCACCGATGGCGATCAGGTCGTCGCCGGGGGCGGCCTGGGCCGGGTCGGGCATCACGAATCGCGACGGCGGAGGCTCGATCGGGCCGCGGCGGTGGGGTTCGCCCGAGCTCACGCCCCATTCTGTCAACCCACCCAACGGTTGACCGCAAGGTCGTGCATCGGTGCCTGGCACCGATGCACGACCTTCAGGCGATGCAGGATGGCGGGACGGTCAGTAGGTGTAGAAGCCCTGCTTGGTCTTGCGGCCGAGCTGGCCGGCGGCGACCATGCGGCGCAGCGTCGGCACGGCGGCGTAGTTGGGGTCGCGGAACTCGTCGTACAGCGCGTCGAGGATCGCGAGCGACGTGTCGAGACCGACGAGGTCGAGCAACGCGAACGGACCCATCGGGAAGTTGCAGCCACCCTGCATCGCCGTGTCGATGTCGGCCATCGACGCCGTCGCCTGCTCCCACATGCGCACCGCGTTGTTCAGGTACGGGAAGAGCAGCGCGTTGACGATGAACCCGGCACGGTCCTTGACCTCGACGGCGTCCTTGCCGCACGACTCGGCGAACGCGATCGCGGTCGTGATCGTCTCGTCGGCGGCGGTGATGGGACGGACGACCTCGACGAGCTTCATCATCGGCGCGGGGTTGAAGAAGTGGATGCCGCACACCAGCTCGGGACGCTTGGTGGCCATCGCCAGCTCGACGACCGGCAGCGTCGAGGTGTTGGTGGCGAGGATGGCGTCGGGCTGGACGATCTCGTCGAGCTGCGTGAACAGCGCCTTCTTGACCGCCATGTCCTCGACGACGCTCTCGATGACGAGGTCGGCGAGGGCGAGTTCGGACAGATCGTCGGTGACGGTGATCCGGCCGAGGATCGCCACCCGCTCGTCGTCGGTCAGCTTCTCCCGCGACACCTGCTTGGTCAGCCCGGCGTCGAGCCCGGTGAACACGGCGTCGGCGCCCGCTTGGCTGCGGGAGCGCACGACGACGTCGTACCCCGCCCGTGCGGCGACTTCGGCCAGCCCCGAACCCATGATTCCGGAACCGAGGATTCCCACGCGTGTGATGTTCGTCATGGGCGCCGAGATTAGTTACCGATCGGTAACTCGCCCCAAGTCGGACGCGACCGAGTCTGGACCGGGCGAGGCGCGTGGCCGGTGCGGTGTCAGCTCTGGATGATGCGCACCGAGAGGATGTCGACCGGCTCGCTCGGGGTGCCGGCGCCCGGCGTGCCGGCGGCGGCCATGTCGGCCACGGTCGTGTCGAAGCCCTCGGACGACCTGACCGAACAGCGAGTAGTCGGGCGGCAGCTGCTCGCCCTGCTCGCCGGTGATGACGAAGAACTGGCTGCCGTTGGTGTCGGGTCCGCTGTTGGCCATCGCCAACGACCCGAGCACGTACTCGCCCGGCTTCGGGCAGTTCGTCGCCGAAGCTGTAGCCGGGGTTGCCGGTTCCGGTGCCGGTCGGGTCACCGCACTGGACGACGAACTCGGGGATGATGCGGTGGCACGGGCGTCTCGTCGTAGTAGCCGTTGCGGGCCAGGTAGACGAAGTTGTTGACGGTCTCGGGTGCCGCTTCGGCATCGAGATCGACGGTGAACTCGCCCATGTTCGTCGTGACGACGGCCTGGTAGGTGGCGCCGTCCTCGAGGCACATCGGCGGCGCCGCGTCGAACTGCCTGCACCGGCTCGGCGACACCGTCCTCCGGCGGGCAGTCGGCATCGCCGGCGTCGGGATCGCTCGCCGACCGGCGTCGACCGCCGGGTCGCTCGATGCGGGTTCGCTGGACACCGGCTCCGACGTGACCGGCTCCGACGTGACCGGCTCGGAGGTGACGGCTTCGCTCGGCTCGGACGACCTCGCTCGTGACCGGCGCCAGCGTGTCGGCTGGTGTCGGAGTCGTCGTCGCCGATGACGAGCGTGGCGATGTACACCAGGCCGAAGACGGCGACGAGGCCGCCCACGACGATCGCCGCGATGCGCATGCTGCGCTGGCGCGAGGCCTGCCTTCAGCTGCTCCTGCTGGCGCTGCGCCCGGTTGGCCTTCTGACGTTCACGTTTCTCGGTTCCCACAGGTCGCGCAGGCTACCGGTTCGGTTGCGCGACCCGGAATCGCCCGGGCACGTCGCGCCGACACTCAGCTGGTCTCAGCTGGTCGGCGGGGAGCTGGTCGACGCGGCCTTCACCGGCGGCCGCCAGAACGCGACGAGCAGGGCGATCGCGCCGCCGATACCACCGACCGCGGCGATGAGCAGGCCCGTCGTGCCGACAGGTCGTCGTCGATCTCGAACGCATGGTCGAGCGACCACTCACCGGGTCCGAGCGCACCGATCGCGATGCCGACGATGCCGAGCGTCATGACGTACTCCCAGCCCTCGCCGGGCCGGAAGATGAAGAATCCGTTGCCGCGATGGTTGATCATCCACGCGACGCCCATCACGCCGACCACGCCCGCGGCGGCGAACGGGGTGAGCAGCCCGACGATCAGCAGCACGCCGCGCGCCGATCTCGGTGACGCTCGCCAACCAGGCGTGCAGCTTGGCCGGCTTCATGCCCATCGATCCGAACCAGCCCGCCGTGCCGTCGATGTTCGGACGGACGTGGTTGATCCCGTGCGCGAGCATCACCGCGCCGACGCCGCAGCGCAAGAGCAGCAAGGCGAAATTGATCGCATCCACATCGTCCATCCGGTCAGTCTGACAGCTCGACGGTTCGGCATCGGTGACGTCATGGTTCGTTCCGCGATCCGCATCTCGATCGACGTCCGGGTCGGCGGCGGTGCACGCAGCCCCCTCGGCCACGGTCAGTAGATTGGTCGTCATGGCAACGGTGCGGCTGTTCGCTTCGGCCCGCGAGGCCGCGGGTACGGGTCGCGACGACGTCGACGGGGCTACGGTTGGCGACGTGCTCGCCGCCGCCGAGCAGCGCTACGGCAAACGGTTCAGCGACGTGCTGGCGACCTGTCGGATCTGGGTGAACGGCGACACCGCCACGCTGGACACCGAAGTCGGCCCGCACGACGAGGTGGCAGTCCTGCCACCGGTGTCAGGAGGATGAGCGTGACCACGACCGAGACCCCTGAGACGCCAGACCCCGGCGCACTGAGCTTGAGCGAGCTGCGCTCGCTGCGTCAGCGGCTGCAGTTGGAAGACGACGCCGTGTCGTACGCCCGTCGCGTCGCCCAGGCGCGACTCGATCTCGTCAAGGCCGAAGAGGCGCACCGCAGCGATTCCTCGGAGGTCGAGGTGGGCGACGAACTGCGCTCGGTGCTCTCCCAGCATCTCACCGGCGGCCCGGCGCGCCCGCCCCGACCCACCGACGACCTGAGCGGTCATCCGCTCGCCATCGAGCTCGACGAGTTGTGCACGGCACACGGCTTCGGCCGGCTGAAGCAGCTCGACGACGCCGAGTTGGCGTCGTTGTCCGCCGCCATCGCCGAGTTCGAGTCGCGCGTGTCGTCCGACCGCCGTGCCCGCTTCGAGCGGCTCGATGCGCTCAGCGCCGAACTCGTGCGCCGCTACCGCGACGGCGAAGCCGACATCGACAGTCTGCACGCCGACGACGCCGCCGGCTGACCCCCCGGCGTGGCGAGGCGCTCGGGGCGGGCCTGGTTATCGTTCAGGCCGCTGTGCAACGTGTCGCGATGATCTCGCTCCACACGTCGCCGCTGCTCCAACCGGGTGCGGGCGACAGTGGTGGGATGAACGTCTACGTTCGCGAGCTGGTCTCGGCGCTCGCGCAGGCGGGCGTCGAATGCACCACGTTCACCAGAGCCGACCGTGCCGGACTGCCGAGCGAGGTGCTCGTCGAGCCCGGCCACCGAGTCGTGCACATCGAAGCGGGTCCGCACCACCTCCCCAAGGAAGCGCTGCCCGACATCACCGACCTGTTCCGGGCCCGCGTGCTCGACTGGGTCGACGCGCACGAGCAACCCGACGTGATCCACGGCAACTACTGGCTGAGCGGCGTCGTGGGGCACCGGCTCAAGCACGACCTCGGCGTGCCGTTCGTGTCCACGTTCCACACGCTCGCCAGGGTGAAGGCGGAAGGTGGCGATCCCGAACCGATCTGGCGCGAGACCGCCGAGGCCGAGATCGTGCAATGCGCCGACGCGATCTGCGTCAGCTGCGACGCGGAGGAGCAGTCAGTTCCGCCGCCTGTACGGCAACCCGCAAGGCCGGTTGGAGATCATCGCGCCGGGCGTCGAGCATGCGTTCTTCGCCCCCGGCGAACAGGCGGGCGCGCGCCGCGCCCTCGGGTACGACCTCGACCGGCCATTGCTGCTCTTCGTCGGTCGGATCCAGCCGCTCAAAGGCCCCGATGTGGCGGTGCGCGCGCTGGCCGAACTGGGGCGTCGTGACGCGCAGCTGGTGATCGTCGGCGGAGCGAGCGGCGACGCCGGAGGCGAGGAAGCGAGTCGCATCCGGGCGCTCGTCGACGAACTCGACCTGCACGACCGCGTGCACTTCGTCGAACCACAACCGCACCACATCCTGTCGACGTACTACCGGGCGGCCGATGTCGTGCTCGTGCCGAGCCGCAGCGAGAGCTTCGGCCTCGTCGCCCTCGAGGCGGCCGCGTGCGGCATCCCGGTGGTGGCGAGTGCGGTCGGTGGGCTGCTGAGCCTGGTCGACGATCACGTGACCGGCCGGCTGATCGAGGGCCGCGACCCGAGCGCGTACGCGCGAGCGGTCGCCGGCATCCTCGACGACGACGCGCTCCGCCGTTCGATGTCGCTCGCCGCCGTCGACCGTGCCAAGGGCTACACGTGGAGCTTCGCCGCCGCCCGCCTCCGTCGCCTGTACAGCGATCTCACGGTGCGCGAGCGCGTGTCGCTGCACATGATCGACGCGTTCGACCCACAGCAGCTCGCCGTGCTCGAGCGTCAGATCGACGAATGGCTGGCGGAACTCCACCACGGGAGCGATCACATCGTGGCGATCGACCGGGCGACCGACGGCCCCGTGCGCTGGTACGTGCGGATGCGTGGCGAGGAGAAGGAGTTCACCACGGTGTGGTTGACGCTCGGCCAGCGGACGCTGCGCTACGAGACCTACGTGCTGCCGGCGCCCGAGGAGAACGCGGCCGAGCTGTACGAGAACCTGCTGCGCCGCAACGAGCGTCTCGTCGGCGCCCATTTCTCCATCGGCATCGAAGACGCCGTGTTCCTGCGCGGCGAGATGCCGGCCGGCACGGTGTCGCTCGCCGAACTGGACCGGGCGCTCGGCACGCTCTACGCCCAGGTCGAGCAGTGCTTCCAGGGGTTCCTGCGGATCGCGTTCGCCAGCCGCTTCTCGTCCTGAACCGCCACGCCCGATTTCGTCGGTCGGTCTCGTTGCGACGTTTCCGTTTCGGCGTTCGGTCCGCCCACGTTCGGGTGCCTGGGTGGGTGTGCTCGGGGGAGTCGGTACCCACTCCACCCACCCGGGCTACCGTCGGCGCATGACGATCGACCGCCGTGCCGAGTTTGACGGTGCCGAGTTGCCGGTCGACGTGTGCGGTCGATGTCGCGGTCATCGGTGGCGGGAACATGGGCGCGGCGTTGCTCGGCGGGATGATCGAGTCGGGAACGTTCCCGCCCGAGCGACTCTGTGTCGTCGAGGTGATCGAGGAACGCCGGACCGAACTGGTGGCCATGTTCCCCGGCGTCCACGTGGCGGCCGAGGTCCCGCCCTGCCGCTCGGCGGTGCTGGCGGTCAAACCGGCCCACGCCGCGGACGCCGCACGAACCGCGGTCGCATGCCGGCGCCACCCGGGTGTTGTCGATCGCCGCCGGCGTGCGGCTGGCGACCCTCGACGAGGCGGCGCGCGGCGTGGCCGTCATCCGCGCCATGCCCAACACCCCCGCACTCGTCGGCAAGGGGGCGGCGGCGATCGCCGCCGGCGCGACCGCGACCGATGCCGACATCGCGTGGGCGGCGTCGATCCTCGGTTCGGTCGGCACCGTCGACGTGCTGCCCGAAGCATTGATCGACGCGTTCACCGGGGTCGCCGGCTCGGGACCTGCGTACGTCTTCCTGATCGCCGAGGCGCTCGTCGACGCGGCCGTCGCCGAGGGCATCGATCGGGCGACCGCCGGACGCGTCGTCCGGCAGCTCCTGCTCGGCTCGGCGGTGCTGCTCGACCGCGAACTCGACCCGGTCCGGTTGCGCCAGCAGGTGACGTCTCCCGGCGGGACGACCGCCGCGGGGATCGCGGTGTTCGAGGAGCAGGGGTTGCGCACGATGGTCGCGGACGCCGTTCGTGCCGCCACGGAACGCAGTCGCCAACTCGGCTGACCCTTGTCCGTGCTGCCGCGGGGACCGCGCCGGAGCAGCACGAGATGGCGATTCGGTGGTCGCGCACTGGCACAGTTCTGAATTACTTGCATGTTTTTTCGACGTGCCACTTTTCACATCGGCTTTCTTCCTCTATCGTGCGGCACGTGGAGACGCGTTCGCCGGCGACGGCGAGCAGCGCCGACAGGGCTGGTGCCATCGGGGGGTTGGCACCGGCCCTTGTCGCGTTTTCGGGCCCCTTCCGTCCGAGCCGGTAGGTTCGGCGATCCATGGGTCGCCGCTATGACACCGTCTCGTTCCTCACCGACTACGGCGTGGTGGACGAGTTCGCCGGCGTCGTCCGCTCGGTCATCCGTGACATCGCCCCGCACGCGACCGTCATCGACCTGACCCACGGCATCCGTCCGTTCGACGTCCGGGGAGGCTCGCTCGCGCTCGCTCGGAGCATCGGCTACGTCGCCTCAGGTGTCGTGTTGGCGGTGGTCGATCCCGGCGTCGGCTCGGCCCGTCGGGCGGTGGCCATCGAGGTGGCCGGCGGTGAGGGCATCCTCGTCGGGCCGGACAACGGACTGCTCGCCCCAGCGGTGGCGATGGTCGGCGGCGCGGAGCGCGCCGTCGAGTTGACGAACCCCGAGTACCAGATCGAGAGCCCGAGCGCGACCTTCGCCGGCCGCGACGTGTTCGGCCCCGCGGCCGCGCATCTGTGCAACGGTGTCGACCTGCTCGACCTCGGGCCGGAGATCGACACCGACCTGCTCATGCCGGGGATCGTTCCGCTGGCGCAGATCGGCGACGACCTGGTCATCGCCCAGGTGCTGTGGGTCGACCAGTTCGGCAACGTGCAGTTGAACGTCGGGCCGGCCGACCTTCCCGCCGGGTTCGGCGAACACCTGTCGCTCCGGATGGATTCGCCGACGTCGTCGTCGGGTGCATCGACCCGGAGCGCGCGACGAGCGCCGTCGTTCGCCGATCTGGCCGGCGGCGCGATCGGGCTCGTGGTCGACTCGTCCGGGCTGCTCGCCGTCGCCATGGATCAACGCTCCGCGGCCGAGGAACTCGGGCTGGACGTCGGCGACCAGGTGACCCTCAGCGCCGCCGCGGTCGGATGCGAGCGACGGGCTCACGCAATCGGTCACCATCCGCCCCCGCTGAGCAGCGGGAAGCCGAACCTCGGTCCCTTCCGGACCCGACCCCGAAGGGACCAGGTTGCGTCGAGGCCGGTTCGGGCGCCGTTAGCGTTGTCGGCGATGCGACCTGCAACCACCCTGACGCTCGGGCTCCTCCTGCTCGCGATCCTCCTGGCTGGCACGATCTCGCTCGTGCGGCTCTGACCCTCGACCGATCAGCGCGCGGCCCTCGCCCGGGTGGGCTAACGTCCGGATCCGGAATTCGGGGACGAATGCGCCTCGAGGGGGTCCAGTGAATCTCGCCAGCATCATCGACGAACACGCGCCCGACGCGACCGCGCTGATCTTCAACAACCGCGCGACGACGTACGGCGAGCTGCGCGACCAGGTCGACCATTGCCGCGGCGGGCTCGCCGCGCTCGGTGTCGAGTCGGGCGACCGCGTGGCGCTTGCTCTGCAGCAACGGCGTGCACTTCGTCGTGGTCTATCTCGCCGCCCTCGGCCTCGGAGCCGTGACCGTGCCGCTGAACCCCACCAGCCCGGCCCCGGAGTTGCAGACCCAGATCGCCGACCGTCGGTGCCAAGGTGGTGGTGGTCGAACGGGCGAGTGCCGTCACGTGGGCGAGCGTCGATCGGGCGGCGGTGCCGTCGGTCGCCTCGGTCGTCACCACCGATCCGGCGGCCAGCCACCCGGCGGCCGGCGGCTCGGAGCTGGTGCCGTTCGATCGGCTGCTGGCCTGCGAGCCCGTCGACCGCGTCGACGTGCCGCCGAGCCATCTCGCGGTGCTGATCTTCACGAGCGGGACCGCCGGCGCGCCACGAGCGGCGATGCTCACCCACGGCAACCTGTCGTCGAACATCGAGCAGGGTCGGAGCGCCGACCGGACACATCCGAGCCGACGACGTGATCTACGGCGTGCTCCCGCTGTTCCACATCTTCGGACTGAACGTCGTGCTCGGGATGGGGTTGCGCGTCGGCGCGACGATCGTGCTCGTCCAGCGGTTCGACCCGGCGACGGCCGTGCAGTCG
Organism: Ilumatobacteraceae bacterium; assembly: GCA_963772085.1. Classification (GTDB taxonomy): domain Bacteria; phylum Actinomycetota; class Acidimicrobiia; order Acidimicrobiales; family Ilumatobacteraceae; genus Sva-07. The sequence goes on along the minus strand of CAVYWH010000005.1, from coordinate 218,228 downwards.
ATCCACGACCGCGGCATCACCGTCGTGCCCGGCGCGCCGGCGCTGTGGGCGTGCCTTCGCCCATTTCGACGGGCTGCCGGCCGACGCCTTCTCGACCGTGCGCTTGGCACTCTCCGGCGCCTCCAGGCTCCCGGTGACGCGTCGCCGAGACGATGCTCGAACGGTTCGGCGTCGAGATCCGCGAGGGGTACGGCCTCACCGAGGCATCGCCGATCGTGACCACCTCGACCGGTGCGCCGGTGCGGTTCGGTTCCGTCGGACGGGCGTTGGGTGGCGTCCAGGTGCGGCTCGTCGGGAGCAACGGCGACGCGCTCGTCGGCGACGTCGGCGAGGTGTGGGTGAAGGGCGACAACGTGTTCGCCGGATACCTCGACGACCCCGAGGCGACGGCAGCCGTCTTCCACGACGGCTGGCTGCGAACGGGCGACATGGCGACCGCCGACGACGACGGCTACCTGTATCTCGTCGACCGGGTCAAGGACCTGATCATCGTGTCGGGGTTCAACGTGTACCCCGCCGAGGTCGAGGAGATGCTCATCACCCATCCCGAGGTGCTCGAGGTCGGCGTCATCGGGGTGCCCGCATCCCCACACCGGCGAGGCCGTCAAGGCGTACGTCGTCCTGCAGCCCGGTTCCGAGCTCGACGAGGAGGCCGTCATCGACTTCTCGCTCGACCATCTGGCCAGGTACAAGTGCCCGAGCAAGGTGATCTTCGTGGAGTCCGCTGCCCCGGAATGCGTCGGGCAAACTCGTGCGTCGGAGCCTCGACGACGCGCTCCGCGTCGGCATGTCGTCGCCGTCCTGACGCCGCCGTGACGCGGTCGCTGAGCGATCAGCCGTGACCGACGTCGCCGCGAGATCTCCCGACAGCTTTGTGAAAACGTGCACGAGCGACCTAACGTGGTTGCTGCATGGCAGGCAACCGAGTGCGACGACGGATTCCCGAGGCGACCGTTGCTCGTCTCCCGGTGTACCTCCGGATCCTGTCCGACCAGCTCGAGCAAGCGGTCGTGACCATGTCGTCGGAGGAACTCGCGGAACTCGCCGGGCGTCAATGCCGCCAAGGTGCGCAAGGATCTCAGCTACCTCGGTAGCTACGGCACCCGCGGCGTCGGCTACGACACCGATTTCCTCGTCTACCAGATCCGTCGCGAGCTCGGCCTGACCCACGACTGGCCGGTCGTCATCGTCGGCGCCGGCAACCTCGGCCAGGCGCTCGCCGGCTACAACGGTTTCGGCGACCGGGGCTTTCCCGTCGGCGGGATCGTCGACGTCGACGCCGCCAAGATCGGATCGGTGATCGGGGGCGTCCGGGTCCGCCATCTCGACGAGGTCGGCCAGGTCGTCCAGCAGCGCGGCATCTCCATCGGCGTCATCGCCACCCCTGGCGCCGCCGCACAGGACGCCGCCGACGCACTCGTCGCCGCCGGGGTCACCAGCATCCTCAACTTCGCTCCCTCGGTGATCAGCGTGCCGCACGGCATCAGCGTCGGCAAGGTCGACCTCGCGGTCGAGCTGCAGATCCTGGCCTACCACGAGCAGCGTCGAGCATCCGCCACATCCACCGCACCGTTGCGAGCCGTTCCGGGCGATGGCCGTCGGGGCGCGAGCGCCTAGGGTTGCATCGTCATGTCGATCCTGGTCGTCGGTATCAACCATCGCAGCAGCCCGCTGGCGTTGTTGGAGCGCGTCACCGTCGCCCCCGACAAGATCGGTAAGGCCGTCGCCGGCCTCGCGCTCCGTGACAACATCCGCGAAGCGGTCGTGCTGTCCACCTGCAACCGCACCGAGGTCTACGTCGTCACCGAGCTGTTCCACGGTGCGTACGCCGACGTGCGCGACTTCCTCTGCGAACTCGGTGACCTGCCGAGCGACGAACTGATCCCGCACCTCTACAGCCAGCACGACTCCACCGCGGTCGGCCATCTGTTCGAGGTCGCCGCCGGGCTCGATTCGGCCGTGCTCGGCGAGAGCGAGATCCTCGGTCAGGTCCGCAGCGCTTGGGAGATCGCCCAGCACGAAGGCGCCGCCCGCTCCACCCTGAACCTGCTGTTCCGCACGGCGATCGAAGCCGGCAAGCGGGCCCGCACCGAGACCGGCATCGGGCGGGGAACCGCCTCGGTCAGCCACGCCGCGGTCGAGATGATCAGCGAGGTCGTCGGCGACCTGGCCGGCAAGCGCGTGCTCGTCGTCGGTGCCGGCGCGATGGGCGAAGGTGTCGCCGTCGCCCTCCATCGGGCGGGTGGCGCCGACATCCTGGTCGCCAACCGCTCGGCCGCACGTGGGTCGAGCCTCGCCGAACGGGTCGGCGGTGTCGCCGTCGGATTCGAACGTCTCGACGATGCGATCGCCGCCGCCGATGTGATCGTCGCCAGCACCGGAGCGTCCGAGCCGGTCCTGCCCGTGTCGCTCGTCAAGGCCGCCCGCTCGGGTCCCCGATCCGCTCGACCGTTGCACATCATCGACATCGCGGTGCCCCGCGACGTCGAAGCCGGTGTCGCCGACCTTCCTGGCGTCACCGTGCTCGACCTCGACGATCTGCGCGACTGGGCCGATCGTGGCCTCAGCCATCGCGCCGTCGAAGCCGAACGGGCCCGCACGATCGTGTGGGAGGAGGTCGACCGGTTCGAGCTCGAGTCGACCGCCCGCCAGGCCGCGCCGCTCATCGCCGCGATGCACAACTCGGCCGATGTCATCCGGGTCCGTGAGCTCGATCGGTTCGCGAGCGCCCTGTCGGGCCTCGACGACGGCCAGCGTGACGCCGTCGACGCGCTCACCCGGGCGATCGTGGCCAAGCTGCTGCACGAGCCGTCGGTGCGGCTCAAGGCACAGGCCGGCATCGCCCCAGGGCGAGCGCAACGCGGTGACGATGCGCGACCTCTTCGACCTCGGCTGAGCCGCCATGACCGGTCCGACGATCCGGCTCGCGACCCGAGGTTCGCGCCAAGCGTTGGCCCAGGCCACCGACCATCGCCCGGGCGATCGAGGCCGCCACGGGTGTGATCGTCGAGTTCGTCCTGATCGAGACCACGGGCGACCAGCGCCAGGACGTGCCGCTGCACACCATCGGCGGTCAGGGGGTGTTCGTCAAGGAGGTGCAGCGTGCCGTGCTCGACGGCACGCGCCGACATCGCCGTGCACTCCGCCAAGGACCTCCCGTCGACGCCGGCCGACGGGTTGACGATCGGTGCGTTCAGCGCCCGGCGTGACCCGTTCGATGCACTGGTCGGCGCCCGTCTCGACCAGCTCGACCAGGGCGCCACCGTGGCCAGCGGATCGGTGCGCCGCCGCGCCCAGCTCGCGCAGGTGCGCCCCGACCTCCGGTTCGTCGAACTCCGCGGCAACATCGACACCCGGCTGTCGAAGATCCCCGATGGGGGCGCGATCGTGATGGCGGTCGCCGCGCTGCAGATCCTCGACCTCACCGATCGCATCGCCCAGACGCTCCCGCTCGACGATTTCGTCCCGGCGGTCGGCCAGGGGTGCGTGGCGGTCGAATGCCGCTCGGACGACGTCTCGGACCGCCGGCCTCGTCGCCCAGGTCGACCACGCCGCGACGCGCCACGCGGTCGAGGTCGAGCGGGCGTTCCTCGCCGAGCTCGGGTCGGGGTGTTCGCTGCCGGTCGGCGCGCACGCGGTCGACGGGCTGCTGCACACGTTCCTGGCCGACCCGGCACGACGGCGTGCGGTCGGCGACCGCGTGACCCTCGACGGAACACCGGACGACCTCGCCGTGGCAACGCAGGCCGCTCGATCCGCGGTCGCCGAACTCGGGTGAGCCACGTCCGCGAGTTCGCTCGCCGGCAAGCGCGTGCTCGTGACCCGCGAGCGACCCGGCGAACTCGGAGAGCTGCTCGAAGCCCGAGGCGCGATCGTCGTGCATGCGCCGCTGATCGCCGTGCGCGAACCCGCCGACGGTGGCGTCGTCCTGCGGCGTGAACTGCAGCGGCTCCCGACGTTCGATTGGCTCGTGGTCACGTCGGCCGCCGGTGCCGAGCGCGTCGGCGCCGCAGCACGTGACGCGCCTGGCGTTCGCCTCGCCGCGGTCGGCACGGCAACGGCGAGGACGCTCGCCGGGCTCGCCGGCCGGAACGTCGACCTGATCGCGCCGGTCCAGACCGGCGCGGCGCTCGCCGCCGCGCTGAACGAGGTCGTCGACGGCCCGATTCGAGCGCTGGTCGTGCAAGCGGACCGCGCCGCGCCGACGCTCGTCGATCTGCTCGTGGAGTCCGGCCACGATGTGACGGGGTGCGTCGGGTACTCCACGGTGCTGCTCGACGTCGACCCGGGCGTCGTCGCCGGCGCTGACGCGCTGGTGCTCGCCAGCGGATCCTCGGTGGAGAGCTGGGTCGCTTCCGTCGGCCTCGTGACCCCACCGGTGGTGGTCGCGATCGGACCAACCACGGCCGGCGTCGCGCGACGATTGGGCCTCGAGATCTCCTCCGTTGCTGCCGATCATTCGCTCGCGGGACTCGTGACCGAACTCGAACGCCAGCTCGCCGGAACCACCGGGGACTGAGCTCTGCCCACGCGATGAGCGAACGGACCGGCTGTCGGGCCGTTGGCTCATCGCCTCGCGGGCGGGGTCGGGGCGGGGTCGGGGGGAAGGGTGGACCGTTAGGCTCCGTGGGGTGCAGGACCTCCCCGTTCCGTTGCAGCGTCCGCGCCGTCTTCGCCGCTCCCGGGCGATGCGCGAACTGGTCGCCGAATCGCATCTCCGGGTCGACGACCTGATCGCTCCGCTCTTCGTCCGCGAGGGGATCAGTGAACCCCAGCCGATCACGTCGCTGCCGGGGGTCGTCCAGCACACCCGCAACTCGCTGCGCGTCGAGGTCGAGCACCTCGCCTCGCTCGGCGTGCGATCGGTGATCCTCTTCGGCGTGCCCGCCACCAAGGATGCGGTCGGCAGCGGAGCATCCGACCCCGACGGCGTGGTCCAGGTGTCGCTGCGTGACCTGCGCGACGACCTCGGCGACGACATCGTGGTGATGGCCGACCTGTGCGTCGACGAGTACACCGATCACGGTCACTGCGGGATCGTCGACGAGCACGGGGTGGTCGACAACGACGCGACGCTGCAGATCTACGCCGCCGCCGCAGTCGCCCAGGCACGCGCCGGAGCCCACGTGGTGGCACCGAGCGGGATGATGGACGGTCAGGTCGCCGCCATCCGCACCGCGCTCGACGCGGACGGCCACACCGACGTGGCGATCCTGGCCTACGCGGCGAAGTACGCCAGCGCGCTGTACGGCCCGTTCCGCGACGCGGTCGATGTGAGCATCGCCGACGGCGGCGACCGCAAGGGCTACCAGCAGGACTGGCGCAACCTGCGCGAGGCCCGCCGGGAGATCGACCTCGACATCGCCGAGGGTGCCGACATGGTGATGGTCAAGCCGGCGTTGGCGTACCTCGACGTGATCGCCGACACGGCGCGCCGCGTCGACGTGCCCGTCGCGGCGTACCACGTGAGCGGTGAGTACGCGATGATCCACGCCGCGGGCGAGCGTGGTTGGATCGATGCCGACGCCGTCGCGCTCGAGCACCTCGGCGCGATCAAGCGGGCCGGTGCCGACGTCGTGCTGACGTACTTCACGCGCTGGTTCGCGGAGTCGGTCGCTGACGGCCGGATCGCTCGATGACGACCATCGCGTTCTGCGACCCCGTCCGTTGCGCCGACGCCGGCTGTACCCCCACGGTGTGCACCGGTGCGGGAGTTCCGTCGAACGCCGAGTTGTTCGCCCGCTCGAAGCGGGCGATCCCGGGCGGCGTCAACTCGTCGATCCGTGCATTCAAAGCGGTGGGCGGCGAGCCCTACGTGGTGGCCCGCGCCTCGGGCGCCACCATCACCGATGTCGAGGGCACCACCTACTTCGACCTCGTGCAGAGCTACGGGGCGATCATCCTCGGCCACGCCCACCCCGCGGTCACCCAGGCGCTGAGCCGGGCCGTCGTCGACGGCACGTCGTTCGGTGCGCCGACGCCCCGGGAGATGAAGCTCGCCGAAGCGATCAGCGAGCGGGTGCCGTCGTGCGAACGGGTGCGCCTCATGAACTCGGGCACGGAAGCCACGAGCACGGCCGTCCGTCTGGCGCGTGGGGCGACGGGCCGCGACCGCATCGTCACGTTCGCCGGCAACTTCCACGGTGCGACCGACGCGTTGCTCGTGGCGGGCGGCAGCGGGGTCGCCACGCTCGGCCTGCCGGGCACCGCCGGCGTGCCCCGCGGCGCGGTGGCCGAGACCATGGTGGTGCCCTACAACGTCGTGCCCGTGCTCGACGAGCAGGTCGCGGCGGTCATCGTCGAGCCGATCGCGGCCAACATGGGCGTGGTGGCGCCGTCGCCCGGGTTCCTCGCCGGTCTCCGTGCCGAGTGCGACCGCGTCGGTGCCCTCCTGATCTTCGACGAGGTGATCACGGGCTTCCGGATCGGGCCGGGTGGTGCGCAGGCGAAGTACGACGTCACGCCCGACCTCACCTGCTTCGGCAAGGTGATCGGCGGTGGCCTCCCGATCGGTGCCGTCGGCGGGCGGGTCGACCTGATGGAACACCTGTCGCCGCTCGGCCCGGTGTTCCATGCGGGGACGCTCGCCGGCAACCCGATGGCGACCGCGGCGGGGCTCGCCGCGCTCGACCAACTCGACGGCGACGTCTACATCGAGCTGATGGCCAGGGCGCGGCACCTCTCGTCGCTGATGCGCGACGCCTGCCACTCGGCGGGCCTCGTCGTTTCGTTCCCCGTCGTCGGGTCGCTCTTCGGGATCGTGTGCGGCGACGCCGCCGGCGCCGTCGTGAACTTCGACGACGCCAAGCGCACCGACGAAGCGATGTACGCCGCGTTCTTCCAGGCGATGCTCGCCGAAGGCGTGGCGATGGCTCCCGGCGCGTACGAAGCGATCTTCGTGGGGCTCGGCCACGACGATGCGGTGCTGAATGCGATCGGCGAGGCGGCGCACCGGGCCGCCACGGCGGTCGTCGGCGCTGCCAGCTCGCGCTGAGCCGACGACGGTACGGTTGGGTCGGTGCGAGAACTCCTGTCATGGCGGCTGGTCGCCGCTCTTGCTGCGCTCGCCGGCCTCGCGTTCCTCGCGAGTTCGATCCTCGCGCGACGATGACGCCATCGAGGCCGTCGTCGATCCGCCGCCACCGATGCGACGGATCGATCTGACCGCGCCGGTCATCGCTCCGCTGCCCTCGGACGACTTCGCGATCGACGACGGGGTGACGGTCGGCTATCTCGATCTGTTGCTGCCGGGCGAACGGACGATGCGCATCGCACCGGGCACGCCGGGCGAGGTGACCTGCGAGGCGTTCGACGAGTTCCACACCTGCGGCGTGCTGGCCGACGTGCTCGGCGACGCCGTGCTCTGGTTCGCCCTGGTGCCCCAGACCGCGCCCGCCACGGCCGAGCTCCCGCCGATCACCGATCTCGAGGAGGGGTACGCCGTGTTCGAGAACGGCTGGCGCATCCCGTACCCGCCGGTGATCGAGCGTGAGTGCGGCGACATCGACATCCCGAGCTTCAGCGACTTCCTCGAGGACTACGGCCCGACCAGCGTGTCGGTCGTCGATCTCAACCTGCAGCAGGTCACCGCGGTGCGCTGTGGCGACGCGGCATCGACCGCAGCCGCGGCGACGACCGTGGTCGACACGGTCGTCGACACCGTCGTGACGGCCGAGTCCGTCGTTGCGGAGAACTGAGCGGGCTCAGTCGAGGAGGGCGTGGGCGGCGGCGAGGCCCGAGTTGTGGGCGCCCTCGATCCGCGGGCCGGCGAAGGCGTCGCCGGCGACGACGACCGACCGGTCCGGTGACGTCCAGCACGGGTCGGGCGAGATCGTGCGCGGGGTGGCGAATCGCCACTTCTTCACCTGGTGGTCGACGATGCGGGCGTCGCCGAGCCACGGTCGCGCCGCCGCCCGCAGTTCGTTCCCGAGCGATTCGACGTCGTCGTCCCAGTGGGCCTCGCTCCACGCCGGGTTCGCGTGGAACGTGATGGCGGGCACCGCGCTCACGCCCTTCGACGCGTTGTCGCCGACGAAGCTGAACACCTCGTCGACGGGTTGTTCCCCTCCGCTCGCGGCCACCGTGCCGGGCCGGTCGAGGACGGCCAGCAGGCAGATGGTGCGGTCGTAGTCGACACGGAATGTGGCGATGTCGAGTTCGAGGCCGGCGTCGGCGAGCAGGCTGAACGCCTGGGCCAATGGCGTGGTCACGATCACGTGATCGGCCGGCCGCGTGGTGCCGTCGTCGATCACGACCTCCCACCGGGTCGGACGCGGCGGGGCAGGTCGACGCAGCGTGAACGCCATCGTCGAGCACTCGACGTGCAACCCACCGGCGAGGTCCTTGGCCAGCGACGTCATGCCGGCAGGCGCGACATACCGCGGGTAGCCATCGTCATGGTCGAACCCGTGGTTCCACACGGTGACGAGACCCCGCTCGAGCCAATCGTCCACGCGACGACCGAACGCGGGCGTGCGCACGGTGAAGAACTGTGCACCGTGGTCGAACGTGGCAGCCCCGATCCGTCGGGTGGCCATGCGTCCACCCGGCGAGCGTCCCTTGTCGACGACGACCACGTCGATGTCGCCGGCCGACTCGACGTGCAGCGTGTGGGCGGCCACGAGGCCGGTCATGCCGGCGCCGATGACGACGACGCGCATCAGCCGCCGGCGGCGGAGACCACGGACAGGTGCGTCGGCTTCGCCGGTGTTGTCGATCCGCGCCTGGTACGCCTTCTCCGCACGGCCGAGGAACTCGAGCAGCACCCGGTTGAACGTCGTGGCGTGCTCCACCATGAAGCCGTGGGCGGCACCGCTGATCACGACCAGTTCGGCCGTCGGGATCCGATCGGCGAGGTCCTCACTGTCGCCGCGCGGCGTCAGGATGTCCTGGTTCCCGACGAGGACGAGCGTCGGCACCTCGATCTCGGGAAGACGCTCGATGAGCTCTTCGTTCTGCTCCGTCGCGTTCAGCAGGGCGTCGCACTGCGCGGCGAACGCATGGGCAGGCCGACCGAGCGCGAGCGGACCGAGCCACCCCAGCGCCGGCATGACCCGGCGGAACGAGCGGGGCCCGATCACCCATCTGGCCGCTTCCTGGCCCATGAAGCTGATGCCCCGTTCGAGCGCCGCGTCGCGCCAGCTGATCAGCAGTTCCTCGCGCCAGGGATGGTTGCGCCCCGCGGTGCACGCCAGGGTCAACGACCGTGTGCGCTCCGGGTACTTGACCGCCACGATCTGGCTGATCGCACCGCCCATCGAGGCGCCGACCACATGGGCGGTGTCGACGCCGGCGTCGTCGAGCACGGCGATCGCATCGTCGGCCATCTGCTCCAACGAGTACGGGCCGTGCGGCTTGTCGCTGCGGCCCGCGCCGCGGTTGTCGAGGGCGACGGCCTGATACCAGGGTGCCGTCGCCACCCGTTGGAGGTCCCAGCCGTGCTTGTCGGCGCCCAGACCCTGGATGAACAGGATCGGCGGCGCCCCCGGACGGCCGGTGACCCGATAGTGGATGCGCGCCCCATCGGTGCTGCGGACGTAGGTCATGATGATCGGTTCCTCTCCCGACGTCGACGGCGAGTCCGGAGCGCACCGTGGGTCCCGGCGTCCTTCTCATCGGCCGCCGCCGATGCCGCTCAACGGCAGCCAGTCGAGCGGGGTACCGGTGCGGATGTCGCCCATCTCCTCGAGCAGCGAGGCGATGCGGCTGCGGAGGTGGTCGGCGAGTTCGACTTCCGCGAGCGGTCCGCGACGCCTCCGGGTGGGCCTGGTCGCGGTGCCGATCTCCACTCGGGCGCGTGCGTCCCAGCGGGGTGCTGGTGGTGGCCGCCGGAAAGGCCTGGACTCCGGCGGCGGTGGCGGCGCCGACCAGATCGTGGCGCACACGGCCGACCTCACGCAGCCGCGTGGTCGCGTCGGCGCCCATCACGACGAGTTCGCCGGCACGGAGCGCACCGAACAGCTCGTCGGGATGGTCGAGGAGGCCGCCGATGCGACGCGCCAGCGGCCCGAGGGGGGCGGTGTCGCTGCGTCCGACGAAGCGGACCGGCCGATCGACGGCCTCGCTGATGGCCAATGCGCTGAAGATCGGGGCGAGCGCGAAGCGTCGCGCGTTGACGACGATCAGCGCCCCCTTGTGTTGCGGAAGATGCTGGTCGCCGCCGACCGACACGTCCCAGCGGATCTGGGCGAGACCGACGATCTGGCGCACGAGACCGGCGTCGCGGCCCCAGTCGTCGACCACGCCTGCCGGTTCGTCGACGAGCCGGAGGGGCAGATCGACCAGACCACCGTCGGGCGGCACCGCGATCGGAGCATTCGCTGATCGGACACGTTCGGGTGGTCGGCGCTCGGATCGATCCGGCGGGTCATCACGCCACCGCCCGGCGGGCGGGCTGACGGATGACGCTCGGCCAGCCGTAGAGGCGATCGATGACCTCTGAGGTGCTGGCCTCGGGAACGACGCCGAGCAGCTCGGCCATCCGCCCGTTGTCGGCGAGCCGGCCGCGGTGGAGCGTTTCGGCGACGTGTTCCGGGATGGGCGAGCCCAACAGGTGGCTCATCGTCCGCGCGATCCGCCACTCCGGGCCGATCAGGGGCAGCGGGACCCGTCGTCCCCGGCGGAGCGCTTGCAGACAGGTGATCGCCCCGTTGGCGACCACGTTCACGGGTTGTGACAGACCTGCACGAGCGGCGGCCACGATGGCCCGGGCGGCATCGCGATCCTCGATCACGGCGAACGGCGGGTCGGCGAGCACGGAGAACGGCACGACCTGCATGCGCAACAAGCGGCCGAGGGGCGACGGCACGTGCGGACCGAGCACGGGGGCGAGCCGGACCGTGCCGATGCTCACGCCGACCCGGTTCGCCACCCGTGACGCGATGTGCTCGATCTCGGCGACGGTGCGACCCCAATCGCATGTCGGCATGACGGGCGCCGTCTCGTCGGGTCGGGTCAGTGCGCCGCGCCCTCTGCCGTAGATCTCGATCCCGCTGCGCACGATGACGTTCTCGAGCGCCCTGCATTCGGCCGCGGCACCGATGATCGACGTCGCCGCCTGATCGGTGAGGTGCCGGGCGACGTTCGACGAGGCGCGGGCATCGGGTTCCCACACGGCCGACGTGCACCAACACGTGGGGATCGAAGCGGGTGATGATCTCGACGATCCGATCGTGCTGAGCGGGTGGGATGCGATGGAACGTGGTCTTCGTGAGGCGTCGACGCGGTGGATCGGCGTCGATGCCCGCCAGCGAGCCGACCCACGGCTCGGCTTCGAGCATGCTCGCCACGAGCGTGCCGAGTTCACTGCCGACTCCGCTGACGAAGACCCGCCGACCACCCATGACGGGAACCGTAGCCCCGGCTCGTCACCATCTGGCGGTTCGACGTGATGCCCTGTTCACATTCCCGTCACCGCGGAAGCGGACGGTGCGACGGCGCGACTGCGCCTCGAGTCCGACGCTGGGAGCGCGGGTGCTCAGCGGAGTTCGTGGGCGCGCATGATGGTTTCACGCGCGAACGGGTCGAGCTGGCGGCCGGCGATGCGCTCGGTCACCTGGATCGCCTGGGTCGGATCCTCGATGAGGCCGGCCCAGCGGATGTAGCCGCCCATGATGCCGACGATGCGATCGCCGACCTCGTCGCCGTGGACCAACACCTTGGTGCCGTGGTTGAGCAGCTCGCGGATCTCGGTGTACAGCGACTTCAGGTAGATGTCGAGATGGTCGTTGTTGAACGGCCGGTGCCGGTACGGCAGCTGGAGCTCGTCGTAGTTGTGCAGGTTGTGCGGGGCGGCGATGATCGACAGGACGCAGCCGAATCCGTTCTCCCGCAGCCAGATGATCTCCTCCTGGCGCCGGACCCGACGGTGGCTGTCACCCACGCCGCCCGGGCGTTCACAGATCGCCAGCTTGTCCTTCAGGATCCACGTGAAGTTCCGCGGGGTGATGCCGAGGGCCCATTTGCCGCGGAGTCGCTGTGCCATCAGCGTTCGACGCTGTCTCTGAGATCCGCATGCATACCGGGGAGTGAGGTTACTGCCCGGTATCGGCAAGCCCGCACGGCCGATCCAAGAACCTGGTGCATTCGCGCACTCGCCGGCGCACGACCGGACCGTGCGGGGTGTCTGCAAGAGTGACGGGGTGAGCGGCGTCGTGACGGCAACCCTGCTGATCGGCGCCGGAGTTCTCCGATTGCGAGCGCAGGAACAGCGGGTGGATCGACCAGGACGTCAATGCATGGACGTCGCTCGCGTACGTCGCCGTCGGGCTGGCCATCGCCCGCGAGGTGTGGCGTTCGCGCCTGCCCCGGTCGATCGCCGCCTTCGCGTTCGTCGTCGTGGTCGAGGGGGCGGGCAGCTTCCTCTATCACGCCGAGGCGACCGACCTGTCCCAGGCGTTGCACGACGTGCCGCTCGCGGCGATGGTGGCGTTCATGGCCGGCTGGCACGTCGGCCGGCTCGTGGGCACGCCGGGACGGTTCGCGCTCGGCGGACTGGCCGTCGGTGTGGCGATCTCGTGCGCGCTGGTCGTGACCGACATCCAGGGCGTGAACGCGATCGTCGGTGTCAGCGTCGCCGTGATCACCGTCAGCGAGGTCGTCGCGCGACGTCGAGGGTTGCCGCCGGTGTGGACCGCCGGGCTGCTGCTCGCTCGTCGGCGTGGCGTTCGTGTTCTGGCTGTTCGGAACACCGACGAGCCCGGTCTGCGACACCGACTCGTGGGTGCAGCCGCACGGCATGTGGCACGTGCTGACCGCCGTGGTCGCGTTGGTCTGGGTCGACGTGGCCGTCGCCGCGGTACGACCGGACCAGCCGCCGTTGCTGCTGCGCCGTGGCACCGACCAGGCGGTCGGGCTGCTGGCGGTGGTCCTGGTCCTCGTGTTCCACCGCTCGGTCGACGTGCGGGGGCGGTCGTTGCTGCCCGTCGACCGGCCCGTGCTGATCGTGGCCAACCATGGCAACGGCTTCGTCGATCCGATCGTGGTGGCGGCCGGCGCTGCGACGGCTGCCGCGGTTCATGGCCAAGGCCGCGCTGTGGAAGGTCGTCCTGGCACGACCGTTCCTGGCCTTCGCCGGCGTGCTGCCCGTGTACCGGTCCTCCGATGGGGATCGATCGAGCGACAACCGGTCGGTGTTCGAGGCCTGCGAGCGCGACCTCGCCCACGGCTCGATGGTCGCCATCTTTCCGGAAGGCACGACGGGTGACCGGGCCGGGCTCGACCGGGTGCGCTCCGGTGCGGCGCGGATCGCACTCGGGGCGCTGCCGATCGCCCCCGACCTGGCGATCGTGCCGATCGGTCTCGCGTTCGAGAGCAAGGTCGAAACCCGCAGCCGTACCGTGGTGATGTTCGGCGAGCCGATCATCGTCGCCGATCACGGCCTTCGCGGCCGACTCGGACGGTGAGGACGAACCGGACCGCAACGACGTCAGGAGCCTGACGGTCGTGATCAGCGAGGCGCTCGAGGCGGTGTCGCCGGAGTTCGCCTCGGTCGACGAGCGCGAGATGCTGCGTGCCTCGGCCCGGATCGAGCGCGACGACGCGACGCCACGGCGGGCGGCCCGGTTCGGCGACGTCGAGGTCGTCGCCCGCCGGTTGGCGGCGCTGGACGACGACGTCGCGGCGCCGAGGTGATCGAGCGGTACCGCAGCTATGCGACCCGGCTCACGCTGGTCGAGCTCGACGACCGCCAGGTGTCGCGAGCGAGGATCGCCTGGTGGCGGCTGGCGTTGTCGGCCGTGGCGATCTTCCTCGCCGGCCCGATGCTGCTCACCGTCACGCTGATCTATCTGCCGGCGGCCGCCGCCGTCGTCGTCGGCACGGCCCTGGTGCGCTCGACGGCGACGAAGGGCACCGTCCGATTCCTGTTCGGCCTGCTGGCCGGGCTCGTGACGCTCGTGGTCAGTGGCATCGTCATCGGCGACGGGATCTACGCGGTGGTGGGCGCCGTGGCGGTCGCGGTGGGTGGTGTCGCCGCCCTCGTGGTGTGGCCACCGATCGTGCGACTGGTGGGCGACGATCCTCGGTCGGCTGACGGCGCGTGACCGCGGCAGCCTGATGCAGGCGGTCCTCGCCGACCGGCAGGCCGTGATCGACGTGGTCAGGGATCGACGGGCTGCGGTGACAGGTCGGTCGTGACGGGTTCGGCGAGCACGGAGCTGTTGCCGATGGCGTGTCACCCGCCGCCCTGCGCCCACGTCGCAGCCGGGCGTCGACCCGTCGGCGACCGCCAGCACCCGTGCCACCGTCGCCGCATCGGGCGGATACCCGCCGCGCTCGAGCCAGCGCCTGATCGCCCGCCGGGCGAGTGGCAACGGGGCGTCCGTCAGCGCTCGCGCGTCGGTCGGATCGAGATCCTCGGACAACCGGTCCAGCAGCTGATCGTCGTCGCGCAGCAGGCCGGCGGTGCGGGCGAGGATCGGCGCCATGTCGCGCTCGGCCATGTCGTTCATCAGGGGCAGCAGTTCGTGGCGAATTCGGTTCCGCCGGAATCGGGGGTCGGCATTCGACGGATCGTGCGCGAACTCGAAACCCTCCGTCTCGCACAGTGCCACCGTCTCGGATCGCCGCAGGGCCAGGATCGGTCGCGTCGGCCCGGGCGACATCGCTCCGAGCCCGCTCGCGCCCGAACCGCGCAGCAACGCGAGCAGCATCGTCTCGGCCTGGTCGTCGGCGGTGTGGCCGGTCAGCGCCTCGGGTCCCGAGGGCGAGTTGGCGGGCGACCCGCGCTCTGGCCTCGAGGTTCGGTCCGTCGGCCAACTCGATGTGCTCGACGCGAAACGCGATGTCGAGCCGCTCTGCCGTCCGGTGCGCGCAGCGCTCGTCGTCGACCGCGGACGGCCGCAGGCCGTGATTGACGTGGACGGCGGTGACGACGCAGCCGGCGGCGACGGCGAGGCGCACCAGCGCGGTCGAATCGGCACCGCCCGACAGTCCGCAGACCACGCTCGTACCGGAGGCCGGGAAGGTCGATCGCCGCAGCAGGTCGGCGATCATGGGCTCGGCGGAGCTGCTGGCGTCAGAGGTCGGCGGACTGGCGTCGGCGCTTCGAGGCGCCCGGCTCGTACTTCTTCGACGTGACGGACTTCAGGTAGAGCGCGATCATCAGGACCAGCCCGCCGAACACGGCCAGGGTGATGAGCACACCGATCCACCAGTGCCAGACTTCGGCTGCGAGCATGGCGTGAGGCTAACCGCAGGTGTCGGCGGCGAGCACATTTCGCCGTTCCGGTCAGCCGATCCGGCCGTCGCCGTCGAAATCGGTGTCGAAGCACCGTTCGATGCGCGACAGGAGGTCGGCCGGCATCTCGTCGTGGTGACACTTCTCGGCGATCACCTGTTTCAGTTCGGCGTGGAAATCGAACGCCTGCAGGCAGTCGGTGCAACCCTCGAGATGGTGGCGGATCGCGAGCCGCGCACCGTCGGACAGCTCGTCGTCGAGGAACGTGTCGAGTTCCTTGATCGTCTCGCGGCAGTCGGGGCCGTCACATGCATCCACGTCAGTTCTCCTGCACCGGTGAATCGGATCCGGAACCCGCCACATCGGCGGCGACCAAGCCTCTGGCCAGTGCGTAGTCGTGCAACGCTTTCTGCATCGCCTTTCTTCCCCGATGGAGCCGCGACATCACCGTTCCGATCGGAATGTCGAGCATCTCGGCGATCTCCTTGTACGCGAACCCCTCGACATCGGCGAGGATCACCGGGAGTCGGAAGTTGTCCGGCAGGGCTTCGAGTGCCTGCTTGACCTCGTCGTCAGGCAGCATCTCCATCAACGATTCCTCGGCTGAACGGCCCGAGCCCTGAGTCGCGCGACGTGCTGATCTGCTTGTACAGGTACAGATCCTCGATGTCGCCGAGTTCGGTCTCGTCGGGCCGGCGCTGCTTGGCCCGGTACTTGTTGATGTAGGTGTTCGTGAGGATCCGGAACAGCCAGGCCCGCAGGTTCGTGCCCTCGCTGAACGTGTGGAAACTGCGGTACCCCTTGAGGTACGTCTCCTGGACGAGGTCCTCCGCGTCGGCCCGGTTGCGCGTCATGCGCATGGCGGCCGAGTACAGCTGGGGCGCGTACTGCATCGCTTCCGCTGCGAAATCCGCCTGGTCGGCCATCGGTGAGCGACCCTATCGCAGGGCGACTCGCAGGCATCCGGGTCAGGATGCAGCGCCGCGGTCACGGGTCGGCGGGCACGTCGAGTGCGTCGACCGCACGGTCCGCCGAGGCGACGAGTCGTTCGAGCAGATCGGCGAGCAGCTCGCGCTCCTCGCTCGTGAATTCGCTGAGGATCTGCTGCATCGCCTGTGATCGTCGGGTGTCGATCGCGCTGTGGCGGCGCCGACCTTCCGGGGTGATGCGCACGAGCACGACCCTGCCGTCGTCGGGCGAGGGGAACCGCTCGACGAGACCGTCGGTGACCAGACGGTCGACGGCACGTGTGGCCGTGGACCGGTTGACCCTGAGCCGATCGGCGAGTCCGCTCATCGTGCGACAGTCGCGATTGATGAGCATGTCGAGCGCATCCATCTGCCCCTGCTCGAGCGGATCGTCCGGCCCGAGGAGATATTCACGCAATCTGGCGGTGGCCGGGCCGCGTCGGAGGTCGATCCAGGAGTTGCCGATGCGGAACGCCTGGACGCGGTCGACCGGGTCACACAGGTCGATCTTGTTCGTTCGGCGCCCGGCGGTGTTCATGTGCGTTTGTACGCTACTGAACCATGTGCGGCGATGGCGTGACGGAACGACCGGTCGGCGGGACGCGATGACGAGTCGTCTCGACGAGACAGCGATGAGGGCGGCACGATGACGGAGTCCGATCCGACGAATCCGACGGCGCTCGAGGCGCTGCATCCGCTCGCGCGGGCGAGCGTGGAGATCGCCTCGAATGCGTCGAGCGCGCTGCACCACCACGAGATCTACACGCGCCGGGGTCTGCTGACGATGCTCGTCCACGAGCCGACGTCACCCGTCGCCGCGGCCATCGTCGCCGGCGGCGGCGCCCTCGGCGGATTGCTCGGGCCGGGTCACGGGCTGTACCACCATCTCGGAGAAGCGTGGGCGGCACGCGGGCGTCCGGTTCGTGCGGGTGGGCTATCGCGAACCGAACAACCTCGACCTGTGCGCCCACGACCTGGCGTGCGGTGTCGAGACCGCTCGCGACGCCGGCGCGGAACGAGTGGTGCTGTTCGGTCACAGTTTCGGGGGCGCCGCGGCCATCCGGGCGGCGGTCGTGATGCCGGCATCGGTGGTCGGCGTCGTCACGTTCGCCACCCAGTCCGCCGGCTGCGAGGTCGCGGGTTCGCTCCGCGGCAAACCGTTGTTGCTGTTCCACGGCGATCGGGACGAGCTGCTGCCGCCGGACGCGAGCTACATGGTGCAGGCGATCGCCGGGTCCGGCGAGGTGGTGATCCTGCCTGGCGACGGACACGTGCTGGCCCACAGCGATGCGGCGATCACCGAACGTCTCGACGAATGGCTGCCGACGGTGCTCGGTCTCGGGTGATCGTGCGCGACCGACGGCGTGACGAGCGCAGGCTCGCGGTCAGGTGACGATGACGGTGGTGCCGATGTCGGCGAAGGCCCACATGAACTGGGCGTCGAGATTCGACTGTCGCTGACAGCCACCGGACAGCTTCTGTCCGAGCTCGGCGTCGGTCTGGTAGGCGCTGCCGTCGCTGATGTGCGTCGGGATGCCGTGGAAGCCGATCGCGCCGCGTTCGGTGTCGAGCCAGCGCACCATGAGCGGCAGCCTCGCCTGGCCGTTCCACGCCGTCGTGACCTCTGACTTGCTGTACACCTTGTGCACGCCGGGCAGTTCGTTGTTGTACTGGCTGCCGGTGACGAGGTACGAGCGGACGACTCGTTCCTGGTCGTCGATCGCCCAGATCCGCTGTCCGGCCCGGTCGTAGACGACCCGTTTGCCGGTGCCCTGCCCGCTGTTGGCCGGCATCGGCGGTGCGTCCGAGCCCGTCGTGGCGACCGACGACAGCCGCGCGCCCCACAGGTCGGTGGCGCCTGCGGCCGGTGGCGGTGTGCGGATCACGAACGACTCGTCGCCGGGCCAGATGCCGAGCGAGGTGGCGGTCCGCCCGCCGACGATGCCGTCGACCTGCAGGTCTTCGGTTCCCTGGAACGAACGGGCGGCCAGATCGGTGGCGTCATCGAACGTTCCGCTGATCGTGCCGTTGTAGAAGCCGGCCGCGGTCAACGCCTTCTGGACGCACTCGACCGACGCACCCGAGTCGCCGAGCGCCACCCGGGTGACCTCGAGCGTGCAGCCGTCGAGTTCGACCGACGGTTCGGCGGCGCGCGCTGCCCGCGTCGGCCGCGCGAGCCGGTGATCGGCCAGCCGGCCGCGCCGTCGCTCGTCGGGTCCTGCGCGACCGCTTCGTCGACGATCGCTTCGGCTCCGGTCAACGCCGCCGCCCGCGCGTCGCGGTCGCTCGAGCTGTCGTCGGTGACGACCATCGCCACGCCGATCACGAGGACGGCGACCGTCGCGGCGACGAGCACGCGCAGCGTCCGACGACCGTGCGACTCGTGGAGCGGCTCGGGGGTTTCGGCCGAGATGGGGGAGGGGGTGGTGGTGCCGTGCATCGCTGTGGTGGTGGCTCCGTACGGGACGGTCGTCGAAAGCACCGTCACTCTACTCGGGCAACCGGTCGGCGACGGGGTGGCAACGCGCCGCTTTCTTCGCTCATCCTTCGCGCCGTTCGTCGTTCATCCATCGGCGTGGCGGGCGTCGTTCCAGGGGTCAGTTCTGGTGATTCGGGCCCGTATCGTCTGGCCCGCATGTCGTCCTTCCTCGCCGCGCTCGGCATCGTGTTCCTCGCCGAACTCGGCGACAAGACGCAGCTCGTGGCGCTCGGGTTCGGGGCCCGCTATCGCCTGGGCACGGTGCTCGCCGGCGTCGCTGCCGGGTACATGGCGAGCATGTTGCTCTCGGTGGTCATCGGCGGGCTGCTCGGCGCGGCGCTGCCGACGAACGCCATCTCCATCGGTGGCGGGCTGTTGTTCGTCGCGTTCGCGATCGTGTCGCTGCGTTCCGCCCGCCGTGCCGACGACGACCGCCGACGACGCCGACGACGATGCCGCCGACGGGATCGTCCGACGACGGCGACGCACTCGGCTCGGGCCCGACGGCGCGGTCCCCCGGGACACGCGGGTGATCCTGTCGATCGCCGCGGCGATGTTCGTGGCGGAGTTGGGTGACAAGACGATGCTCGCCACGGCCACCCTCGCCGCTCAGGGCAACCCGGTGCTGGTGTGGTTCGGCGCGACCATCGGGATCATGCTGGCCGGCACGGTGGGCGTCGTGATCGGCCGCTGGCTCGGCGACCGGCTGCCCGAGCGGGTGATCATGATCGGCTCGTCGCTGCTCTTCCTGATCTTCGGCATCGCGTTGATCGTCGAGTGGCGTGCTCGGGGCCACCTGACCCGACGTCCCACCGGTTGCCAATCGGGCGACGAGTATCCTCGGGTCGTCATGGCAGCCAGCACCGAACTCGATCGGGCCGTCACCCAGCGGCTGGCTGAACACGACCTCCGCTACACGTCGGGTCGCCGTCAGATCGTGAAGGGCTTGCAGAGTGCGGCGGGACCCGTGACCTTGCCCGAGCTGCTCGTCATCACGTCGGGCCTCGCGCAGAGTTCCGCCTACCGCAATCTGTCGCTTGATGGAGGAGGCGGGCGTGGTGCGCCGCCTCGTGCACGGGGGCGATCATGCGCACTACGAGCTCGCCGAGGAACTCACCGAGCACCACCATCACCTGATCTGTGAATCGTGTGGGACGGTGCGCGACTTCACGCTCGGCGGCCCGATCGAACGGACCCTCGATCAGGCCTTCGCCGACGTCGCCGCGGCCGAAGGCTTCACGCCGCGCCACCACGTGATCGACGTGTACGGCACGTGCGCCGCGTGCGCGAGCTGACCCGGTCCGAGCGGAGCATCGACACGGGAGATCGGATCGTGTCCTAGCCTCGCCGACGTGCACGGCAGCAGCGCAGACACGGCGGTTGTCGTCATCATCCTGGCGGTTCGGTTCATCGTCCCGCTGTTCATCCCGCGTTTCCCACTGCCGGCGATCCTCGTCGCGCTCGTCGTCGACGCCGCCGACCAGACGATCCTCCAGCAGCTCACCGACCTCGACCTCGACTCGTACCAGAACTACGACAAGGCGCTCGACATCTACTACCTCACCATCGCCTACCTGGCGGTGTATCGGAACTGGACGAACGGCGTCGCCGTCGAGGTCGCCCGATTCCTGTGGTACTACCGCCTCCTCGGCGTGCTGGCGTTCGAGATCACGCAGGAACGCTGGCTGCTCATGGCGTTCCCGAACACGTTCGAGTACTTCTTCATCGCCTACGAGGTGGTGCGGACGTGTTGGGACCCGCGCCGCATGAGCCGTCAGGCGGTGATCGGGCTCGCCGCCTTCATCTGGATCTTCATCAAGCTGCCCCAGGAATGGTGGATCCACGTGGCCCAGAACGACTTCACCGACTTCATGAAGGAGACCGTGTTCGGCGTCGACGGCACGTCGAGTTGGGGCGACGCGTTCAGCAACCGGCCGCTGGTGCTGCTGGCGATCCTCGCCGCGATCGGCGGCATCGTGTTCGTCGCCCTGCGCATGCGCAAGCGGCTCCGTCCGACCGATTGGCCGTTCGGTGTCGACGTCGACCGACCGACGCCGGTGCTCGACATCCCCGACGCCGATGCGCACGTGCCGTCGATGCAGCGGCCGATCCTCGAGAAGCTGGTGCTGATCGGGCTGATCTCCGGCATCTTCACCAATGTGCTCGAGGTGGACGCGAGCGGCACCCAGATCGTCGGCGCCACGATGCTGCTGGTGCTCGTCAACGCGGGCATCAGCCACCTGATGGTCCGCCGAGGAGCGGAGTGGCCGTCGCTCGCTGTCGAGTTCGCCGCGCTGGCGGTGGTGAACACCGTGCTGCTCACCGGGTTCGCCACGCTCGTGGGCGAGACCGCGCTGAACCGCGTGACGGCCTGGTTCTTCGGCCTGCTGCTGACGATGATCATCGTGCTGTTCGACCGCTTCCGCGCCGAACGCCTCGACCGCATCCAGCCCGGGCCGGCAGCCGCCGAAGTGTGAGCTCTGCCGGCGGAAATCCGCCGTCAGGGCTCACAGATCTGCTGCGCTACAGGCCGAGGGACTTGGCGATGATCGTCTTCATCACTTCGGTGGTGCCGCCGTAGATCGTCGTGACCCTGGCATCGGCGTAGGCGCGGGCGATCGGGTACTCGATCATGAAGCCGTAGCCACCGAACAGTTGGACGCACTGGTCCACGACGCGCTGTTGCACCTCGGTGCAGAAGTACTTGGCCTGGGCGGCCTCGGTCGGGTCGAGCGTTCCCGCGTTCAGTTTCACCACGCACTGATCGACGTAGGCCTGGGCGACGGCGACCTGGGTCTTGGCCTCGGCGAGCACGAACTTGGTGTTCTGGAAGTCGCCGATCGACTTGCCGAACGCCTTGCGCTCGCGGACGTACTCGACGGTCCAACCGAGCGCGGCGGCCGCCGATGCCACGCCGGTGACGGCGATCGACAGGCGTTCCTGGGCGAGGTTGGCGGTGAGGTAGTTGAAGCCCTGTCCTGCCTCGCCGAAGAG
Organism: Ilumatobacteraceae bacterium; assembly: GCA_963772085.1. Lineage (GTDB taxonomy): Bacteria > Actinomycetota > Acidimicrobiia > Acidimicrobiales > Ilumatobacteraceae > Sva-07. The sequence continues at coordinate 196,609 of CAVYWH010000005.1, read as the reverse complement.
GTTGGCGGCGGGCACGCGCACGTCGTCGAAGAACAGCTCGGCGGTGTCCTGGCTGTGGAGGCCGATCTTCTCGAGGTTGCGGCCACGTTCGAAGCCGGGCATCCCGCGCTCGACCACGAGCAGCGACATGCCGCTGTGGCGCTGGGTCGGATCGGTCTTGGCGGCGACGATCACCAGGTCGGCGTTGATGCCGTTGGTGATGAACGTCTTCGACCCGTTCAGGACGTACTCGTCACCGTCGCGGATCGCGGTGGTCGTGATCCCGGCGAGGTCGGAGCCGGTGCCGGGCTCGGTCATCGCGACCGCCGTGATCAACTCGCCGGACGCGATGCCGGGCAGCCAACGTCTGGCCTGGTCGTCGTTGCAGTACTCGATGAAGTACGGCGTGCAGATGTCGTTGTGCAAGGTGAGCCCGAGCCCCGCGCCGCCGATGCCCGCGGCCGCCAACTCCTCGGCGAGCACGACGTTGAAGCGGAAGTCGTCGGTGCCGCCGCCGCCCCACTTCTCCGGGATCGCCATGCCGAGGAAGCCGTAGCGGCCCGCCGACGCGAACACCTCGCGCGGCATGATCCCGGCCGCCTCCCAGTCGGAGTAGTGCGGCACCATCTCCTTCGAGACGAACGACGCAACCGAACTGCGGAAGGTCTCGTGGTCGTCCGTGAAGAGGTCGCGCATGCCCCGATCGTACGCACCACAACGCGATGAGCGAACGGCCCGATAGTCAGGCCGTTCGCTCATCGCGACGCGTTGCGCCGGTCACGCGATGAGCCAATGGCCCGGTAGTCAGGCCGTTCGCTCATCGCGTGCGCGTGCGCGGACGTTCAGCCGGGGGGACGGACGGTGATCGAGCCGTTTCTCGTGGACAGGTCGATCACGTGGTCGCTGTTCGGATCGGTGCGCACGAGATTGTCGGTGCCGCCGTGGCTCGTGTCCATCTCGACGCGGTAGAGGACCTCGGTGTCGGGGACGACGACCTCGATGCTGCCGTTCTCCGTGCTCGCCACCACCGACTGCGGGGGGTCGAGGAACGACAACTCGATGCTGCCGTTCCTGTTCCGCGCGTCGACGGACGGTGCCGTCAGCCGGCGTCCGATGATGCGGCCCTCGTCGTTCGACACGTCGATCGTGCCGCTGATGTCGTCGAGCTCGACGCGCCCGTCGTCGCTGTCGATGTCGATCGGCGCCGACATCCCGCGCACGCGCACCGCACCGGAGCCGTCGACCGTGACGGGACGATCGGCGGGGATCGACACCGTGAAGTCGACATTGCACCATGGCGACACGAACGTCGGACAGTCGGTCTGCAGATCGGAGGACGCCGTCGACGACCTGCATCGACATGTCGGTCGTCTGCCAGCCGTTGCTCACCTTGGCGATGACGGTGACGGTGTCGCCGGGCGTCGCGGTGATCGTCACCGAACCGTTCTCGTTGCTGACCTGCAGCGCCGAGACGTCGTCGCTGGAGAACGTCGAGCGCTGCGTGTGCTCCTCGTGGGCGAGGACGCTGATCACGCTGTACGTACCCCATGCCAGGGCGGCGATCGCCAGGATGCCGCCGAGGGTGATCCACACCGCCCGTGCCGCCCGCGACCCGGGGTCGCGTCCGCCCGACGTTCGCATCGGCGGCCGATCGATGGCTCGGTGCGGTCGGTCGTGGTGCGGAGATCGGTCATGTCGCTCATTCCTTCACCCATTGCAGAACCGCGAGCACGCGGCGGTGGTCATCGGTCGTCGGCGGCAGGTCGAGCTTGGAGAAGATGTTGCCGACGTGCTTCTCGACCGCCTTGTCGCTCACCACGAGGAGACGGGCGATCGCCGTGTTCGAACGTCCCGCGGCCATGAGGTCGAGCACTTCGCGCTCCCGGGCGGTCAGCCGCTCGAGCGGGTCGCGCTGACGGCTGCGGGCGAGCAACTGCGCGACGACCTCGGGATCGAGCCGCGTGCCGCCGCCCGCCACCTCCCGGACCGCGCCGAGGAAGTCGCCGACGTCCGCGATGCGATCCTTCAGCAGGTACCCGACGCCCGGCATGTTGGCGCCGAGCAGCTCGGTGGCGTACTGCTCCTCCACGTACTGCGACAGCACCAGGATCCCGACGCCCGGCAGCTCCGGCACGGATCTGCAGCGCGGCCCGCAACCCGTCGTCGGTGTGGGTGGGCGGCATCCGGACGTCGACGATCGCCAGATCAGGCAGGTGCAGACGGACGACCCGGAGCAGCTCGTCCGCGTCGCCGACGGTGGCGACGACGTCCTCGCCGGCGTCGGCCAGGATGCGGGTCAGCCCCGCCCGCAGCAGCACGGAGTCCTCGGCGATCACGATCCGCATGGCAGCTCCACCAGGATCGTGGTCGGGCCACCCTCTGGACTGATCACGTAGCTGGTTCCCCCCATGCCGGCGACCCGTTCACGCAGTCCGTGCAGGCCGGTTCCCTTCGACGCATCGGCGCCACCGTGACCATTGTCGCGGATCTCGACGACGAGCCGGTCGGCCGACCGGGCGATCGACACGTTGGCGCGGGTCGCGCCGCTGTGTCGGGCGACGTTGGTGAGCGCCTCGGTGACGACGAAGTAGGCCGCGCTCTCGACCGCGGCCGGCGGCCGCTCGGCGATCTGCACGTCGAGCACGACGGGCACAGGCGAGCGGGCGATGACCGCGGACAGGGCGGCGTCGATCCCACGGTCTTCGAGGATCACCGGGTGGATCCCGCGCACGAGATCACGGATCTCGCTCAGCGCCGCCTTGGCCTCCTCGTGAGCGGTGGCGACCAACTCCCGGCCGGCCTCCGGGTCGTCCTCGAGCTTGTCGCGGGCGGCGCCGAGCGTGGCGGCCAGTGCCACCAGACGCTGCTGGGCGCCGTCGTGGAGGTCGCGCTCGATCCGCCGCCGCTCCGACTCTGCCGAGTCGACGGCCGCGGTGCGGCGCGACTGCAGGTCGGTCACCTGTTCGGCGAGGCGCTCGTCCTCCGTCGGCCCGAGGAGCCGATCGGCGAGCGCCCACTGCACGGATGCCGCGCCGACCGTCACCCACGGCGCGACGAACACGATGCCGACGATGCCGACCGCCATGGCCAGCCAGCGCGACGGATCGGTCGCGTCGATCTCGAAGAAGTAGAACTTGGCGCTGTCGCCGGGGAACGTGCCGACGTACACGGGCAGCAGGGCCATCGCCAGCGATCCGCACCACGCCGCGGCGACCAGTGCATAGCTGATCACACACACCGGCAGCTGCAGGAGGTGGTGGGCGATCTCCCGCCACCGTGCCTTCGAGCGCAGCCGTTCGGCGAGGCGCCCGAGCCACGACGTGCGGGTGAGCGGCGACACCGAGTCGGCGATCGTGCGGCGGAAGGCGCCGGCGCGGGAGCGCTCGAGTCGGGCCAGGCCGCGGGACGCCATCAACGTCAGCCAGAGGATCGGGATGCCGAGGAGGAACACCGGCATCAGGCCGATCGACAGCGCCGTCATCACCACGATCACGACGAACGTGATGATGGCGACCGGCACGCCGATCGCGACGTGGGCGGCGGCCCGGAACAAACGTCCGGGTCGCCTCCACGGTCCGAGCGGATTCACCATGACCCGAGCCACCCTATTCGGCGGTCGGATTTCGTCGAGGTGTGCATGGTCGTCGGGGTGTGCACGTCGTGTCCCGCCTCAGTCGGTCGAGATGGCCGACAGGATGTCGAGCTGGCCGGCACGGCGCGACGGGCGCCACGCCGCGACGACGCCGGCCAGCGCGGCGAGGACGAGCACGATGGCGAGCGAGTCGATCGGCGCGGCGAACGCACCGAAGCCCTCCTGGGCCACGAGCGCCCGCATCAGACCCCAGCCGAGGAACACGCCGAGTCCGATGCCGCCGAGCGTGCCGAAGATCGCCACGATCACCGACTCCCAACGCACGGTCGAGCGCACCTCGGATCGGGTCTGGCCGACCGCTCGGAGCAGGCCGAGCTCTCGGGTGCGTTCGTGGATCGACAACGACAAGGTGTTGGCGATCCCCATCAGCGCGATGAGCACCGCCAGGCCGAGCATGCCGTACACGAAGTACAGCATCTGATCGATCTCCGAACCGAGGCTGTCGACGTACTCCGACCGCGTCTGCGCATCCGGTGCCGCGTTCCGTGCCGTCACCGCGTTGACGGCAGCGAGACCGTCGGCCTCCGACACGCCGTCGGCGAGATCGACGAGCACCACGACGTCGCCGAGCTGGTCGGCGTGCGGTGCCCAGTCCTCCGGTCGTGATGACCATGTTGCCGACGTTCTGCGTCGTGCCGTAGATGGCGGCGACGGTGAGGTCGGTGGATGCGCCGTCGGCGAACGCCACGTCGAGCACGCTGCCCATCGCGAGGTCGTGGTCCTCCGCGTACTCGCTCGCTGACGGCGGCGTCGGCCGGCGGTGACGTCGTCGAACGATCCTTCCGACACGCCGAGGTCCATGAGCGCGCCGAACGCGGCCGGGTCGAGCACGGCCGGGTCGATCTCGTTGCCGTCGGCGGTGATCATGCCGATCGCCATCCCGGCGGCCACCTCGACCTCGGGGAGTTCGGCGACCTCCTGGGCGACCACCGGGCTGAGCCCGGCACCGCTGAAGTCGTCGGAGACGATCACGAGATCGCCACCGAAGTCCTGGTTGACCATCTCCTCGACCGATGCCTTGATCGATGCGCCGAACGTGGTGAACAACGCCACCACGGCCGTGCCGATCATCAGTGCGAGCGCGCTGCCGGCGGTCCGGCGGGGGTCGCGCATCGCGTTCCGTCGGGCGAGGCGGCCGGTCTGGCCGCGCAGCAGGCTCGGCCCGTAGCCCAGCACGCTGGCCGCGGGCCGGGCGACGACCGGGCCGAGGATGACGGCACCGACGAGTGTCAGCAGTGCACCGAGACCGGCCCGGCCGAGTGCCTGGTCGGCCATCGTGGCGGTCACCACGGTGGCGACACCGAGCGCCATGACCACGATGCCGCCGATCAGGCGGCTCTTCGACGCAGACGTCGAGTCGACCGCCGATTCACGCAACGCGGCGAGCGGGGCGATGCGCGACGCCCGCAGTGCGGGCAGGAAGCTGGCGAGCAGCGTCGAGCCGACCCCGACGACCAGCGCGATGACGACCGTGCTGGTGGCCATCACGACACCGTCGAAGCCGAGGTCGAATCCGGCGCTGTCCATGATCGTCTTCAGCCCGACCGCGAGCCCGTAGCCGACGGCGAGGCCGGCGAGCGAGGCGATGGCGCCGATCACGATCGCCTCGCCCACCACCGACGTCAACACCTGGCGGCGGGATGCGCCGAGCGCCCGCAGCAGTGCGGACTCGCGGCTGCGCTGGGCGATCAGGATCGAGAACGTGTTGTGGATGCTGAACGAGGCGACCACGAGGGCGATCACGGCGAACGCCAGCAGGATGGTCTTGAACATGCCGAGGAATTCGCCCTCGATCTCGGCCATCATCTCGTCGGTCAGCTCGGCGCCGGTGAGGGCCTCTGCGTTGGCCGGCATCGCGGCGGCGATGTCGTCGCGCAGTTCGTCCTGGCTCACGCCGTCGGTCCGGCGACACGGATCGACGACACCTCGCCGGGCCGGCCGACGAGTTCGGCGGCGGCACCATCGGTGAACGCGGTGTACGTCATCGGGCCCGAGCTGTCGGCGCCGCCGAACGTGGCCACCCCGACGATCGTCACGTCGATCGGCGCCGGCATCTGGACGACGGTCTGATCGCCGACGTGGAGGTCGCCGGTGGTGGCGCTGGCGCGGTCGATGACGACCTCGTACGGCTCACCCTCGGCGACGTCGCTCGGTGCGCGACCCTCGGCGAGCTGCCATGGGTTGACGGGCGAGTCGCCGGCCCAGTTGGCGGCGGTGGTGGGGGGACCACCGCCGCCGATCGGTGACCCGTCGGCGCCGACGATGCGCCCCGATCCCTCGATGATCGGCACGGCGTCGAGCACACCGTCGATGTCGTCGATCTGGTCGACCAACGCGGCATCGAGGTTGCCACGGGCGAGGTTGTCGCCGCTGCCGATCACGGTCGAGTTGCGCACGACGACGTCGGTGCCGGCGTTGGCCTCGCTGAACAGGTCGTCGAATCCGGCGGTCATCGTGCTGCCGATCGCCAGCGACGTGGTGAGGAACGCGACGCCGAGCAGGACGGCCATCGTCGTGCCGAGGAGCCGCCGCTTGTGGCTCCACATGCCCTTCCAGGTGGTGCGCCACATGTCAGGCCCCGAACGCCTTCATGCGGTCGAGCACACGACCGGCGGTGGGGGCGGTCATCGAGTCGACGATGCGACCGTCGGCGAGGAACAGCACGCGGTCGGCGTAGGCGGCAGCGACCGGATCGTGGGTGACCATCACGACGGTCTGGGCGAACCGGTCGACGGCGTAGCGCATGAAGCCGAGGATCTCGGCGCCGGTGCGGCTGTCGAGGTTGCCGGTGGGCTCGTCGGCGAAGATCAGCTCGGGCTTGTTGGCCAGCGCGCGGGCGACGGCCACGCGCTGCTGCTGGCCGCCGGACAGTTCGCTCGGTCGATGCTTGAGGCGGTCGGTCAGCCCGACGGTGTCGATCACGTTGCGCAACCACTCCTTGTCGGGCTTCTCGCCGGCAAGGTCCATCGGCAGGGTGATGTTCTCCGCCGCGGTCAGCATCGGCAGCAGGTTGAACGCCTGGAAGATGAACCCGATGCGCTCACGGCGCAGTCGGGTGAGTTCGGCGTCGGACAGCGAGCTCAGCTCGACGTCGCCGACGAAGACCTTGCCGGAGCTCAGCGTGTCGAGCCCGGCGAGGCAGTGCATGAGCGTGCTCTTGCCGGACCCCGACGGCCCCATGATCGCGGTGAACTGACCGGCGGCCAGTTCGACGTCGACCGCGTCGAGTGCGCACACCTCGGTGCCGCCGCGGCCGTAGATCTTGCTGGCCGCTTCGGTGCGGGCGGCGATCCGGGGAACGGCGGCGAGGCGCAGCTTGGCCGGTGGCGCCGTGTCGTGGCGTTCGAGGTCGGGTCGGGTGGCGCGAGCAGTGGCGTATCCATGACCTCCACTCTGCGCAATCGGCCATCGAGGCACGATGGGGCGCCCTCCTGTCTTCGAGGTAGGGCTGTCCCCACCCCCGATCGCCCCTCGACCACGAATCGACGCAACTCCGGTGGACCGGACGGTGGGGAGGGCTTGACTTCAAGTCGACTTGAAGTCGTACCGTCGGCGCCATGATGCGTGCGATCCGCCAACACACCTTCGGTGGTCCGGAGCAACTCGCGCTCGAGGAGTTGCCCGACCTGGAGCCCGACGCGGGGCAGGTTCGCGTCGCCGTGCAGGCGGCCGGAGTCCACCTCCTCGACGCGTCGATCCGCCGAGGCGAGCCCGGCCCGTTCGGCACCGTCACCCTTCCGATGACACCTGGCCGCGAGGTCGCCGGCGTCGTCGACGCACTCGGGTCGGGCGTCGACACCGGATGGCTCGGCCGTCGGGTGGTCGTCCACCTCGGTGCCGCCAGCGGCGGGTACGCCTCGCAGGCCGTGGCGCCGGACGACTGCGCTGATCACGTTGGAGTCCCACGTGGACGCGGCGGATGCCGTCGCCATGGTGGGGACGGGAAGGACGGCGCTCGGGATCCTCGACGAGGCCCAGCTCGGTCCTCGCGACGTCGTGCTCGTGACCGCCGCCGCCGGCGGGCTCGGCACGCTGCTGGTGCAGGCGGCGGCCAACGCCGGGTGCCTGGTGGTCGGCGTGGCGGGCGGTGCATCCAAGGTCGACCGCGCTCGATCGCTCGGCGCCGGTGTCGCCATCGACTATCTCGACGCCGATTGGGTCGGTCAGGTGCAGGCCGCGTTGGGCGATCGCCGGATCACGGTCGCGCTCGACGGAGTCGGCGGGGTGATCGGACGGGCGGCGTTCGAACTCGTCGGTCCGGGTGGTCGGATGGTGCTGTTCGGCTACTCGGAGGGCTCGCCGATGGAGCTCGACGCGGACGATCTGTTCGTCCACGGCGTCGCCGTCACCGCCGCCATCGGCCCTCGGATGTTCGCCCGTCCCGGCGGGATCCAGGCGTCTGGCCGAGGAGGCGGTCAAACGTCTGGCGGCCGATGAGTGGCGTCCGGTCGTCGATCGGTTCCCGCTGGCACAGGCGGCCGAGGCCCACATCGCCCTCGAAGCTCGGCGAACGACGGGCAAGGTCGTGCTGATCCCCTGAGCCTCCTCGTCGGGCGACGGTACCCGCTGCCCCGGGGCCGAGCCTGCGTGCGGCCGGTATCGTCGCGGTCATGGCGCGACTGAGTGCCTCCGAGCGGCTCAAGCTGCCTGACCGGGCGTTCGCGTACGTCGATTCGAACGGCGCCCGTCGCCTTCCCATCGTCGATGCGGCACACGTCCGCAACGCCCTCGCTCGGTTCGATCAGGTCGAGTTCGAAGACGACCGGGCGCGGGATGCGGCCCGCGCCCGTCTCGCTTCGAGCGGCACAGAAGTTCCGTATCGTGCCGGTCGGATTCATCAACAACCAGCTCCGTTCGGAGCGTGCGCACGGCGAGGCGCGGACCGTCGACACCGCCGCGATGCCGACCGGTTTCGTGACGATGTTGATGAGCGACATCGAGGGCTCGACGGCGTTGCTCCACCGCCTCGGTGACGGGTACGCCGAGCTCCTGGGCGTCGTGCGCGAGATCCAACGGAACGCCGCCACCGGATTCGACGGTCGCGTGGTCGAGGAGCGAGCCGATGAGTTCTTCGCCGTGTTCGAATCACCCAGGGCGGCCGTCGAGGCGGCCATCGCCGCGCAGCGCCGACTCGACGCCTACCCCTGGGCCGACGACACCGTGGTGCACGTCCGTGTGGGTATCCACGCCGGGTACCCGACGGTGAACGAGGCGAACTACATCGGGATGGCGGTCCACACCACGGCGAGGGTGTGTGCCGCGGCGCACGGCGGTCAGATCGTGATCTCCGACGACACCCGCACCGCCCTGGACGGCGCCATTCCCGACGGAGTTCGGCTCCGCAGGCTCGGCTCGTATCGACTTCGAGGGATCCCCGACGCCCACACCCTCTTCCAGCTCACGGCGGCCGGGATGACGACCCGCTTTCCCGCCCTGCGGACCTGACCACAGGCGACGATCCGCCGTCGTCGCCTGTGGTCGACGACGACTCGTCGTCAGGTGATGTTGCCGGCGGCGATCTCGTTCAGGACGCCTCCGAGGCCTTCCTGGAGATGCCCGCTCCCGAGCTCACCGAGCACGGCGAACGCCTTGTCCGCCACCACGATCACGAGGGGGTCGAGGCCGTCGTACTTCGGGCGGGGTCCGGGCCAACGCGGCCAGCGTGTCCCGCACCAGTCGTCGAACTCGCCCAGGATCGACAACGTCGTGTCCGAGCGGCCGGCCTTGTCGCGTCCGTTGGCCTCGCGGCTCGCGGCGACGGCTTGCGTCGCGGCGACCGCGACCTTGCTCGCCATCGCCTCGGAGCCGAGGGCGCTGATGTTCCGCACGATCGTCGAGGCGATGACCGCGTCGAGTTCGAACTGGTAGCGAGCACGAATCAGCAGCGGCCACGGCACGTTGTCGGCACCGGGGAAACCTTCGGGGTCCCACATGTTTCCATCTCCTTGTCAAGTGACGGTTCGTCGTTGATCCGCCAGACAGTCAGAGGTCACGAGACCCTGCGGAAATACGCGCCACGTCGGGAGAAACCGGCGATCTGCTCGTGCGGCGAGCCACACGGCCCGGGTGGTTCGACGGGCGCGGCTCGAGTGCTGACCCGGCTTGACCCGCCGACACAGCGGCGCGAACGTGGAGTGACGGTGGGCGAGGAAGGAGGCCGACAGTGTCGGGCCTGGCCATCATCACCGAAGCGTGCATCGGCGTGAAGGATCGGGCGTGCGTCGATGTGTGTCCTGTGCAGTGCATCTACGAATTCGATCCGGCGACGAACATGCTGGTCTCCGAGGAAGAGGCGGGGACCGGCGAGGTCGCCAACACGCACACGCCGAACCCTGACGCCGTGGCGGTGTTCGCCGACACGATCCTGTACGTGAACCTCGACGAGTGCACGTCGTGCACCGCCTGTTACCAGCCTGACGTCTGCCCGGTCGGGGCGATCTACTCCGAGGAGGTCGTGCCGGACGGTGCCCAGCACACCAAGTACAACGCGGAAGATCCGAACAAGGGTCACGATCATTCGTTCTTCATCCAGCACAGCCGCGATGTCTTCGCCGACTGACCGGCCGGCCGATCACGGGCACAACGCCGATCCGGCTGCCCCGCGTTGACCTGACGTGTCGAGTCCCTCTGGGCGAACGTGCGATTGTTGGGACATGGATGGTTCCGAGCAGCGCGTTGTTTCGGCGTCGCGCGAGGTGGGAGCTCCAGCGGAACGGGTCTTTGCGTTGATTGCGGATCCTTCCCGACAGCCCGAGTGGGATGGAAACGACAACCTGGACGCGGCCGAGTCGGGCCAGCGGGTGCGTGCGGTCGGCGACGTGTTTCGCATGACACTCACCGGGGGCGAGGTTCGCGAAAACCACGTGGTCGAGTTCGTCGAAGGGCGACTCATCGCGTGGAAACCAGCGGAGCCCGGGCGACCACCAGTCGGCCATCTGTGGCGGTGGCAGATCGACCCGATCGAGGAGGGCCGTTCCATGGTGGTGCACACCTACGACTGGACCGAGCTGGAGGACCCTGGCCGCTTCAAACGCGCTCGCGCCACCACGAGCGATCGGCTCGCGGCGTCGGTCGACCGTCTTGCCGGGCTCGCCGAGAGCAGCCCTGGCTGAAAGCCTCAGGATTTCGAAGCGAGTGCGACCGGCGGACGAGACGTCACGGCCGCCAACACTGGCAACGCGAACCGCACACCCGCTGGCCCAGTTCGCGATTCCGACCGAAGAAGTCCGGCCGCACGGAGTACCGCGCGGGCGGTTGGGTACTGACAATCCATGACTGACTACAGCGAAAAGGGCGCAGTACCTGTCGAGGATGCAGCAGTCGTTGACCCGCCCACGGTCGACGAGGTACGGCAGCGGCAGGCCGAACGGTTCCCAGAGCAGGCGCGCACGGCGATGAATCACCCTCCGCCGACGGCCGAAGAGATTGCTGCAATCGAGGCTGGAGGCGAACCTGTCGACGATCCAGACGAGCTTCGCATCGAAGGTCCCAACTCGGCCTGAGCACACCGCCGATCAATCCGGGCAGGTGTGCAGTCCGCCGCGGACGCTCACGTCTTGTCGGGCGTCGCTCGTTGCACGTCAGCCACGTCGCCGCCGGGCACTGTGCCTTCGCGGTCACCAGCGGGGACGTTGAATCGATCGGATCGATGTTCGGGTCTGGTGGCGTCGAAGATGTTCTCGGCTTTGGCCTGGTCACCGTCAGCGGCGGCGAGCGCCGCCTCCGCCGCCTGGATATCGCGGTCCACGTCTTGACCGTGCCAGTCGTCCACGGTCGAATCGGTCCCGGGCTCGGCAGCTGCTGGTTTCTTGTCGGCATCTTTGGTCATGAACTGCACGTACCCACTCGAGACGCGTCGCACACGCCGACCGTGCTCGAAGGATGGGACCGCAGAGCCAGGAGAAGATGTGGCGGTGCGGCAAGCTGGTCGAGTGTCCGAGGCGGCGATGAAAAAGCAGGCCAGGTTGCGCCGACGAGAGGCAGCGCTGGCGATGCGTGCCACGATGTCGCCGGCCGGGCCGGCCATCGATCGGTTCCGAGTCGCGACGTGGAATGTCAACTCGCTCAAGGCGCGAGCCCCCGGACTCGACCGGTTGCTGTCCAGGACCGCGCCCGATGTGTTGCTCCTGCAGGAGACAAAGTCTGGCGGCGTGCATCCTGATGCCGTCGCCGTTTTCGAACGGCACGGATATGTCACCGAACACGTCGGCAGCGGTGCCTACAACGGCGTGGCCATCGCCTCGCGACACTCGCTCAGCGACGTCGTCCGCTCTGGCCAGTTCGGCATCGAAGCGCTCGATCGCGAACCACGACTCATCAGCGGCGTCGTCGATGGCCAGACGAGGGTGCGCGTCGCAAGTGTGTACGTGCCTCACGGACGCGAGGTTGGGCACTGGCATTACGACTACAAACTCGAGTTCCTCCACGGTCTGGCCACGGTTGCGAGGCGATGGCTGGAGAATGGTCGCACGATCGTCGGTGGCGACATCAACGTCGCACCGACCGACAGCGACGTGTTCCATCCCGACGCCTTCGCCGGAAGCACGCACGTCACACCGCCCGAACGAGCCGCGTGGCAAGCACTGATGGAAACCGGCCTGATCGACGTCGACGCCATGAAATGGGGGCCGCATGAGCGACGGTTCACGTGGTGGAACCACGGCCTCAGTTACTCCCGAAATCTCGGAATGCGCATCGACCTCATCGCCGCCGATCCGGTCTCGGCAGCCCGCCTCGACACCACCTGGATCGACCACGTCGAACGCAGCGCCGAGCGCCCGTCCGATCATGCCCCACTCATCGCCGACTTCGTCCACCTTGATCCAGCGGGGACCTCTGGGTGACGTTGCTTGTTGGGACGTGAAGCGCCGTTCCTCGAACACCGCCGTTCGAGGGGATTGGTTGGCAATGGGCCCGGGTATGGAGGGACGGTGATCGCTGACCCGCCCGAACTTTGGCTACTTCGTCACGGGCAGAGTCTCGGAAATGTTGCTCGGGACCTCGCACGAGATGACCGAGGTGGAGACGCTCGATATCGCTGAACGCGATATGGATGTACCACTGTCTGATCTGGGAGCGCGACAGGCCGCCGCGTTCGGGTGCTGGCTCGGTGCACAGGAACGCCAACCGGAGGTCGTGCTCGCATCGCCGTATGTGCGAGCGGCTCAGACGGCCACGATCGCGTTGGAGGCTGCCGGACTCGATCTGCGGGTGCATCTCGACGAGCGGTTACGGGAGCGGGAACTCGGTGTGCTGGACCTCTTGACCACGTCATGGGGTCGCCACCCGATATCCCGTCGAGGCCGAACGGCGCCGCCGACTCGGCAAGTTCTACCACCGTCCGCCCGGAGGGGAGAGTTGGGTGGATGTGGCTCTGCGTGTCCGCTCGTTGCGCGACTCGCTCGCGAGAGAGCATCTGGACAAACGTGTGTTGCTCGTCTCGCACGAGGTCGTCATCGTCATCTGGCGCTACCTCATCGAGGATCTCGACGAGACGACCGCACTGGCGCTTGTCACGTGAACATCCCCTGCCGAATTGCTCCCTGACCCGGTACGCGAGGGACCGCAATGATCGAGCTCGCATTGGACCTCGACGCATGGGCGGCTCCGCTCGAAGCCTCAGACGTGCCCGTCACAGAAGCTCACGATGCCCCCGTCGCCCCGCGATGAATCCGGCCCGACCGAGGGCATGGTGCACTCTGGATGCCGACCTGTTGCGCTCGTGGCCGCTACCGGTCACGACGAGGGCGACAAATACTCCCGCGGAACGGTGCTGATCATCGGCGGCTCGGCCATGACTCCAGGTGCCGTGTTGCTCGCCGGTCGCGCAGCGTTGCGAATGGGCGCCGGCAGATTACAAATCGCCACCGTGGGGGAGGTCGCAATTCCGGTCGGTGTGGCGCTGCCCGAAGCCATGGTGCTGCCATTCGACGCAAGTGCTCGATGACGGTCAGTTGCGGGATCGATCGGGACGGCAGATGCAGTGGTCGTGGGCCCAGGCCTCGTCGGCGACGCCGTCAGTTCGATTGTGGAGCGTCGTGCTGCGTGATGCGCGGACCCGACTGCACCATCGTGCTCGATGCGGCGGCGATCATGGTCTTCGACCAGGTGGACCCGGCTCTCGTGGAGCGCGCGCGATCGCGATTGGTGATGACACCTAACCGACAGGAGGCGCGGGCTTGATCACCGAAGGGCCCGACGACGACACGTAAGCTCTGGCAAGGCGGCCCGTACCACCGGGGCGGTGCTCACCTCGTTCGGCGAGGTACACGCCCCGGACGGCCGACGATGGGCGTCGAGCGTGGAGGCGCTCGGCCTGGGCACTTCCGGATCGGGTGACCTGCTCGCAGGACTGGTCGGCGGCGCTGCGGCGAGATGCGGGGATCGAGTCCGAGCTGCGTGCTGGGCGACGTTCGCGCATCACGAAGCGGCCAGGGTCATCGAGTCCCACGTCGGAGGGCTTGGATATCTGGCCACCGACCTGCTCGACGCACTTCCCGCGTGTCTGCCGAGATGAACGGACGTGTGCGTGTTCGTCACCGATCGAGCGATCACCCGCGAGCTACTGTCTCGGGCGTGTGTCGCCCAGTCATCGCCCCACTGTCGAGGTGACGGAGCGCCGGTCCGGAGGCTCGCAGACGGCCGAGCGAGCCTTCGCCGTGCTGCTGACCTTCAAGACCGGACCCTCCTCGCTGGGGGTGTCCGAGATCGCCCGACGGGTCGGGCTGAACACCTCGATCGTCCATCGGCTGCTTCGTTCGCTCGTCGACGCCGAGTTGCTCGAGCAGGACGAGCACACGAGTCGGTATCGACTCGGGCGCGGCCTCGCGTCGCTCGCTGAGGTGTTCTTCCGCCAACGTCGCTTCGATCTCGTCGAACCTGAGCTGCGCCGGCTGTCGACGGCGGCCGGCGGCAGCGCGGCGTTGGCAGTGCGCGACGGCAACGAGGCCGTGATCCTCGTCTACACGCCGTCGCTCCCGCCCGAGCAGGTCGACGCGTGGCCGCGGCGGGTGCCGCTGCACCTGTCCGCGCTGGGCCGCGTGCTGCTGGCGTTCGGCGATCCCGACGATGGGGGAGGGCTCGACGCGCTCGCTCCGCTCAGTGCCGCCACGCGGTGGTCGACCACCGACCTCGAGGTGCTCCGGGCCGAACTCGAACTGATCCGGCACCAGGGTTTCGCGATCGTCCGTCGGGAGACGTCCGAGGACCAGTTGTCGATCGCCGTGCCCGTGTTCGACGTCGACGGCCGCATCTACCTGGCCCTCGGCATTCGCCTGCAGTACCACGACGACGACGAGCGTCGCGTCGATTCGGTGCTCGCCGAGCTGCGCCGTTCCACGCCCAACGTGACCGAGGTGCTCGTCGGAGGTGCGGCGACGAACCAGTGACCCGTGACGGAGTCTGAGTCGTCTTTGACGATAATCGGAAAAGATGACTTGTTAAGTCAACTATCCCGAGTTACTGTGGTCGCCGTGAAAGAACGACAAGTCCGCCTCCTGCTGACGTTGCCGGCGACCGCCGGTGCCGTCGCACCTGCACCCGGTGACGGCACGGCCACCGATCTCCGCGGCGACCTCTTCGGCTCGTTCGACCATCTCGTGCATCGTGCCCGTGCCGCCGAGGCGAGCGGCTTCGACGGCGTCGTCGTGCGTTTCGACCCCGCGGGTGAGGATCCAGTCGTCGCCGCCACCGCGATCGCTCGCCGCACGCGCCGACTGACGGTGGTCCCCGAGATCGTTTCGTCATTGGCCACACCGGTGTACGCGGCGAAGATGTCGGTCACGCTCCAGCGGCTCAGCGGCAACCGCCTCGGATGGCTGATCGACGCGGACGGCCCCGGCGCCGGCCCGGCATACGGCGACAACACCTCCCTCGCCGAGCGCCTCGCTCGTCACCACGAGTTCTTGCGCATCGCTCGCGCGGTGTCCTCGTCCGGCCCCGTCGATCTCGCCGGCGAGTTCTTCTCGGTCACCGGTGGTGGATTCGGCGGGCCACTCGCCGACAGGCCGTTCCCGTCGGTCATCGTCTCGGGGGCATCGTCGGGTTCGCTCCAGCTCTCTGCCGCACTCGGCGACCGTCACCTGTTCCGCGATGCCGACACGGGCCGGCTCACGCACCAGATCCATCGCCTGCACACGTTGGCCGCCGATCGGCAGCGTGACGTGTCGGCGGCGGTGGCCGTCACGGTGGTCGCCCGCGAAACCGACGCCGAGGCCGACGACGCGCTCCGGTCGCTCCCCGCGCCGGCCACCGAGCGGGTGGTGGCGGGCAGCTACGAACGAGTCGCCGCACAACTCGATGCGCTCGTCGCCCTCGGTGTGGCCGAACTGGTCATCGACCTGCACCCGTTCATCGACGAGGCGTATCGCTTCGGTCACCACGTCCGCCCGCTGCTGATCGAACGTGGCGCAGTGGCCGTCGAGCACACGAACGGAGCGTTGGTCTCATGAGCGTCGACATCTACTGGCGGCTTCCCTCGCACGGAGACCCATCGACGACGCGCAACGCGTCACTGGTGCGCGGCGACTGGACGCCGACGACCGAGGGCAGTGTGGCTCCCGGTCTTCGTCACGGCGAGGTCGACGCGTTCAGCTACGTCGATCACCTCGCCGACATCGCTCGCGCCGCCGAGAGCGCTGGGTTCGTCGGCGGTCTCATCCCCTCGTTCCCGATGACGGACGATCCGTGGATCATCTCGTCGGCGCTCGCCGAGGAGACGAAGACCTTCCGGTTCATGATCGCCTTCCAGCCCGGCTTTGCGAACCCGGTGCACGTGGCGCACATGTCGTCGAGCCTGCAGCGGCTGTCGCACGGCCGCCTCGTGTTCAACATCATCACCGGCGGCGGCGGACCCGAGCAGGCGTGGTGGGGCGACCTCGTCGCTCACGACGACCGCTACACCCGCACGAAGGAGTTCCTCGACGTGCTGCACGGCGTGTGGCACGGCGACGGCTTCGAACATCGGGGGCGCTTCTACGACATCACCGATGGCGGGCTGGCACGACCCCTTCGCGGTGAGCCGTTCCCGGAGATCTACTTCTCGGGTTCGTCCGCGGCGGGCATCGATGCCGCTGGCCATCACGCCGACTACTACCTCTCGTGGCTCGAGCCGTTCGATGCGCTGCGGGCGAAGTTCGACCAGGTGCGCCGTACTGCCGGCGCGCTCGGCCGCGAGCCGAAGTTCGCCGTGCGGGTCGACGTGCTCGCTCGCGACACTCACGACGAGGCCTGGGCCGAGGCTCGACGTGGCTTCGACGCTGCCGACCCGACCGCTGATCGACCATGGGCCGGGCGCGCCACCGACTCGGTCGGAGCACAGCGCCAGCGCGGCTTCCAGCCGGATCGTCCCGCGTCGGCAGACGACCTGCTGCATCGCGCCGAACATCTGGGCGGGCTTCCACCTGCTGCGCCCCGGTCCGGCGATCGGCATCGTCGGCGACTACGCCGCCGCCGCCGAACGGCTCGAGTGACCTCATCGACCTCGGGGTCGACGCGTTCATCCTCGCCGGCGTGCCGCACCTCGAGGAGGCCTACCGCGTCGGCACCGAGGTCCTCCCGCTCGTCCGCGGCCGAGCCGACGATCGCGCCCTGCGCTTCGCGGTCTGAACCGACCGTCTCCACCACCCGTCTCACCGTCTCGACCTTCGTCCCTCCACCCCTCATCCCCGGAGCACCGACATGACCGCCATCGACACGACCACCGACACCGTCTCCACCGACACCGCGGCAACGATGTCGTCCTCGACCAGTTCGTCGACGACACCTTGGCGACCGCTCGCCTCGCCTTCGACGTGCTGCACCAGACCGGCTCGCTGCTGCCGAGCGGCACCGTGCAGATCAACGAACGAGTGCCCGGCCGCGATCTGCTGGTCGGGATCAACTACCCCAGCCCGTGGACGTCACGGTCGCCGGAGCTGCGCGCGTCCGTGTTCGGCTTCGACGGCACGTCGGTGTCGGGCGACCCCCGCGCCGCCCGCGGGGCTCGTCGGTTCGCGGCGATCTTCGAACAGCACCCCGACGTCACCACCGTCGTGCACGTCCATTCGCCCTACCTCGGTGCGCTGGCCCAGGTGCACCGTGTGCTGCCCGTACGCGGCACGCCCCTGCACGCCGTGCTCGGCGTCGACGAACTGCCGGTGTACCTCGACCGCCGGCAGTCCGAGGTCGACTACATCCTCGAGCAGCTCGACCGCACCCCGGGCCTCGACGCAATCGTCGAGGCCAACGGCGGCGCCACCGTGTGGGGCCGCCGCGGCCTCGCCGAGACCGCGCGCACGATCCTGACCATCGAACAGGCCGCTCGGGCGTACGTCCTGTCGGCTCCCGTGGCCGACGCCGCCTCGTAGCCACCGCTTTCCACTCTCCCAACCCCACCCAACCCACCCACGAAGGAACCCCCCACCATGTCCGCCACCCGTCGTCTCACACGCTTCGCCGCGTTGCTCACCGTGCCCCTGCTCGCCCTCGCGGCGTGCGGCAGCGACGACCAGTCGTCATCGGCGACCGAGCCCGCTGCCGACGCCACCGCCAGCAGCGCCGCGCCTGCCACCGATGCCCCCACCACCGACGCGGTCGAGGCCGCGGCCGCCGACACGGCGACGAGTGCTGCACCCGACACCACCCCGGTCGACCCGGCGTCGTACGAGCCGATCGCCCTCAAGTTCGCCGACCCCGGCAACCACGGCGTCATGGCCTACGGCAAGAAGACCGGAGCGTTCGAGGATGCCCTCGCCGATGTGAACGCCACCATCGAGTGGGTTCCGGCCGCGGGCGCCTTCAGCGCCAACTTCGACCTGCTCAAGTCGGGCGCGATCAACACTCACGAGGCGGCCGTCAGCCCCATCCTGGGTGCGCTCTCACGAGGCCTGCCGTTCAAGATCTTCTCGATCAGCGAGCCCGACCCGTCGCAGGGCGACGGCATCGTCGCCACATCGTCCAGCGGCATCACGTCGGTCGCGGACCTGGTCGGCAAGCGCGTCGCCGTCAACGGCAAGGCGCACGGCGAATGGCTGCTCCTCCAGGCGTTGATCGAGAACGGGATCGATCCGGCGAGCGTCGAGCGGGTGCCGATCCAGCCGCCGGACGCCGCCGCCGCATTTGCCGCTGGTCAGATCGACGCCTGGGCCACCTTCGGATCGTTCTTCGCGACGGCGATCGCGGGTGGCGGTGTGCCGCTCGTGTACGGCAGTGACTACGAGAGCTACGACGACGTCGGTGTCGTCGGGGCGAGCCCGTCCGAGCTCGAGAAGAACCCTGCGGCCTATGAGGTGTTCGTCGAGACCTACGCCGAGCTCGCCGAACAGGCGCACGAGACGCCGGAAGACTTCGTGAACGTGTTCGACAGCACCGGCCCGACCGCCTACAGCGACGCCGTCCTCGAGTCGGCGATCGCCGACCTGCGGACCACATCGGTGCCTCACGTCCCTGGCCCGGCCGACATCGAACGGATCGAACGGGTGGTGCAGGTGTTCATCGACAACGGCGTGCTCGACACGCCTGTCACCGTCGAGGACGTCGTGTTCGACCCCGTTGCCGCACAGGCCGGCTGAGCTCGGAAATGAGGCCACCGTCATGACTCTTCAGGACTCGATCACCATCACCCCCACCTCACCGGCGTCGCGCACACAGCGCGCGTCGGTGAGCATGGGCCACCGCGGTACTGCCACTGCGATCGACCCACGACGACCTCGACCTCGACGACGTCGATGGTCGCGAGGCGCTGCGCGCGCCGGCGTACCTCGGGCCTGTGATCCGACGCCGTTGGGTGTCGGTGCTGCTGCGGATCAGCGTGCCGTTGGTGTTGGTGCTCGTCTGGTGGATCGGCACGGCCACCGAGGTGATCCCCAACTACATCCTGGCCGAGCCGTCGGAGGTGTGGACCGCGTTCACCGGGCTGTGGCAGAGCGGCGATCTGACCGACTACGTCATCGCCTCGTTCTGGCGTGTGGTCGTCGGTCTCGGTCTCGGTCTCACCGTCGGTCTGGTGCTCGGTGTGCTCGCCGGGCTTGACCTTCGTCGGTGAAGCGCTCATCGACCCGACGATGCAGATGCTGCGGGCGGTGCCGTTCCTCGCGCTGGTGCCGCTGTACCTCGCGTGGTTCGGCATCGACGAGACGTTCAAGATCGTCCTCATCGCGACCAGTAGCTGCGTTGCCGATGTACGCCTACGCCTACCTCGGGGTTCGCAGCGTCGACCGCAAGGTGGTCGAGGCCGCTCGCGGCTTCGGGCTCAACGGCTGGCGGCTGGTCGTCGAGGTCATCCTGCCGTCCGCGCTGCCGAACGTCCTGATGGCCCTGCGCATCTGCCTGGTCCTCAGCATGACGGCGCTCATCTCCGCCGAGGGCATCGGCACCGAAGAGGGCATCGGCTACCTGGTGCTGCTGGCACGCCAGTACGCCCGCACCGACTACATGATGCTCTGCATCGTGCTGTACGCCGGGCTCGGGCTCGTGTTCGACCTCGTCGATCCGGATCATCGAGCGGTACTCGATGCCATGGCGCCGACACACGGCGGTGCGGGGATGAGCGCGACGACCGTGAAGTCCGCCCCGAGTGTCGGCAGGTCCCGGATCCCTCCGATGGACGTCTGGCCGTCAGCGTCCGCGGCGTCTCGAAGTCCTTCGGCGACAAGGTCGTGCTCGACGGCATCGACCTCGACATCCGGCGCGGCGAGTTCGTCGCGCTGCTCGGCCCGAGCGGCACCGGCAAGACCACGCTGCTGCGCATCCTCACCGGGCTCGAGCGCGCCGACACGGGCGAGGTGCTGGTCCCCGACGTGCGCACCACCGTGTACCAGGAGCCGCGGCTGGTGCCGTCGATGCAGGTGCTCGGCAACGTCATCATCGGCCAGCGTCGGCGTCAGCGGTCGAAGATCGCCGGCCTGTCGCGCGCTGGCCGAGGTCGGTCTGGCGAGCCATGCCGACGGCATGGCCGGCCACGCTGTCGGGCGGCGAGGCGCAGCGCGTCGCGCTCGCCCGGGCGCTGGTGCGCGAGCCGGAGCTGCTGCTGCTCGACGAGCCGTTCGCCGCGCTCGACGCGCTCGACCCGGCTGCACATGCAGGACCTCGTCGGCGAGCTGTTCGTCCGGCACCGGCCCGCAGTGCTGCTCGTCACCCACGAGGTCGACGAGGCCATCGTGCTCGCCGACCGGATCCTGGTGCTCCGCGACGGGCAGTTCGCCCTCGACCTGCGCATCGATGCGCCGCACCCACGCGACCGCACCGACGTCGCCGTTCCTCGACTACCGACGCCAGCTGCTCGTCGAGCTGGGCGTCGAGGTGCATCGAAACGACAGACCCGACCACGAGACGACCGTTGTCTCGCCGAGCAGAACGGACTCCCATGACCGACACACTCGATCCGACCCGACGAGTGACCTCGACCACCTCTGGTACACCCGCTGCCCGGTGCCCACCGCCAGCGGGCTCGCCTACACCTCGGCTGGCTGGACGAGGCCCTCGGCGCCGACGGACTCGAGGTCGGCATCCTGCAGGACGGCCCGCCGAGCTCGCCCGGCACCACTTCGACCACCAGCTCGTCGGCCTGTTCCGCGAGGGCGGCAACGTGCCCGCGCTCGCGGCCAGGGCCGAGGGTGCGCCGACGCGCCTGATCGGCCTCACGTGGATCGACGAGTGGCAGAAGATCCTGGTGCGCGCCGACTCGGGCATCACGTCGCGCCGACCAGCTCCGCGGGCTCCGGCTGGCACTGCCGGCGTGGGCGCCGACGCGGGCTGGAAGCTTCCCGCGGGCGATGTCGCTGCACGGCTACAAGCACGCGCTGTCGCTCGCCGGGCTCACCTTCGACGACGTCACCTTCGTCGAGGTCGACACCGCCAACGGGACGCTCGGCGACGCGTCGACGGACGTGGGCTCGCTGTCGATCTTCGGGCTCGACCGCCTGGCGACGGGTGAGGTCGACGCGGTGTACGTGAAGGGCGCGTCGTCGGCCGAGGAGGCCGCGGCAGATCGGCGCCGTGGTCGCCGTCGACCTCGACGCGCTGCCCGATCGCCGGCTCCGCGTCAACAACGGCACGCCCCGGCCGCTCACCGTGCACCAGCGGATCTGCTCGACGAGCGCCCCGACCTCGTCGTGACGTTCCTGGTCGAGACGCTGCGCGCCGCCGACTGGGCGACGACCCACCTCGACGAGGTGCGCGCGCATCCTGCAGCACGAGACGCGCTCGGGCGCCGACGGCGTGGTCGAGGCGTACCGCGGCGACTTCCACCTCTCGCTGCACCCCGACCTGTCCGACGAGCGGCTCGTCGCTGTTCGAGCTGCAGAAGAACTTCCTGTTCGTCCACGGCTTCCTCGCCGCCGACGTCGACGTGTGACGCTGGGCCGACCATGCGCCGCTGGCCGCGGCGCGCGCCGAGCTCGCGCCGAGGCAGCGTGCCTGATGAGCTCGGAGTGCGTTCTGGACCCTGCCGACGCGTCCCGTCGCCGTCGGGCGTCGCTGCCCGCCGGCGTCACCGACCTGCGCCCCGGCCGGTTCACCGACTTCGACCACCTCGCCCAGGTCGCGCGGGCCGCAGAAGCGGTCGGGTTCTCGCGGCGTGTTCGTGCCGTACGACCCGAGCGGCGACGAGTCGTGGATCGCCGGCCACCGGCGCTCGCCCGCGAGGTGCCCACGGCTGCGGATCGTCACCGAGTTCCAGCCGGGCTTCGCCACCGCGGTGTACGCGGCCAAGCTGGCGCTCAGCTTCCAGCGCTTCTTCGACGATCGGCTGGCGTGGAAGCTGGCGCTCGACACCCCGGTCGCCGAGCAGCGCTCGGTCGGTGACTTCGTGGATGGGCGACGATCGGCTGGCACGCGCGTGACGGAGTTGGTCACCGTGGTCGACGGGGTGTGGACGCAGGCGCCGTTCACCTTCGTCGGCGAGCACTTCGAGGTCGAGGCCGGCGGCTTCTTCGAGGGTGTCAGCGCGGCCAACGGCGGCTACGCGATCGCTCGGCCGCGCACGACCCGCGGTCTTCCTCGACGGCACGACCGACGCCGAGCTCGACGCTGTCGGCCGCGACACGCCGACGTCCACCTGTTCGACCGTCGCCGCCGCATGCCGACGAGCTGCGTCGACGTCGTGATCGCCGGCATCGTGCAGCTGCGGCGCGACGCCGGACGGTCGCGCGTTCGCTACGGCGTGCAGCTCAGCGTCCTCGCCCGTGAGTTCGCCGAGCGAGGCGTGGCGCGACGCCACAGCGGCAGTCGGCGGCGAGCAGTTGCCCGATCGTCGTCGGTTCGTACGACGAGGTCGCCGCGCACCTGCGCGACGCTACGAGGACCTCGGCGTCTCGACGTTCGTCCTCGAGTCGCGAGCCGCATCTGCAGGCGGCGTACCCCTTCGGCGAGTTCGTGCTGTCCCGACTCGCTCGGCCGATCGAGCATTGGAGCTCGCAGTCATGAGCTTCGACGTCTTCTGGCGCATCCCGATGTCCGGCGACCGGTCGTCGTGGCGCAACCATCCCAAGCGCCGCGGCGACTGGTCGCCGCCGATCGCCGGCAGCCTCACGCCCGGCGTCGCGCGACGGCGAGCCCGACGGCCTCAGCTACGTCGAGCACATCGTCGAGGTCGCCCGGGCCACCGAGGCGGCCGGCTTCGTCGGCGGCCTGCTGCCCGTCGTTCCCGATGACCGACGATCCGTGGATCGCTGCGGCGGCCGTCGCCCGCGCCACCACGACGCTCCGCTTCATGGTCGCGTTCCAGCCCGGCTTCCTGCACCCGGTGCACGCCGCGCGCATGTCGGCCTCGCTGCAACGGCTCAGTCGGCGGGCGGCTGCTGTTCAACATCATCACCGGCGGCGGCGGCCCGGCCCAGCGATGGTGGGGCGACACCACCGCGCACGACGATCGCTACGCGCCGCACCGCCGAGTTCCTCGACGTCTTCGACGGCGTGTGGGACGGCGGACCGCTTCGATCACGACGGCGATTCTACCAGGTGAGCGGCGGCGGCCTGCCCGAGCAGCTCGCCGGGCAAGAACGGCCCGAGCTGTACTTCTCGGGCTCGTCCGACGGCGGCCATCGATGCGTGCGGTCACGCACGCCGACTACTTCCTCTCGTGGCTCGAGCATCCCGACGACCTGCGCGAGAAGTTCGACACCGTCCGCGAGGCCGCGGCCGCGCACTCGGTCGGACGGCGCGCAAGTTCTCGGTGCGGGCCCACGTCATCGCCCGACCCACCGCGGAGGAGGCCTGGGAGGAGGTGCGCCTCGGGTGGGAGCAGGTCGACCCGCAGGTCGTCCGGGCCCGGATCGCAGCCGGCGGGGGCGACTCGGTCGGCGCCGCGCGCCAGCAGGCGTACCAGCAGGGGTCGCTGCAGCAGCTACGAGGACCTGATCGTCGCCCCCAACATCTGGGCGGGCATCGGCTACCTCGGCGACTTCCCGACCGTCGGCATCGTCGGCAGCTACGAGCAGGTGGCCGAGCGGCTCGACGACCTCGTCCGCATCGGCGCCGACTCGCTGATCCTGTCCGGCCTTCCGCACCTCGAGGAGGCCTACCGCGTCGGCGAGGAGGTGCTGCCGCTGTTCCAGGGCGCGCAGCTCCGCGCCGCGACGCGAGCAGCGACCGGTCCCACCGGTCGCCGTCGAACCACATCGATCGCGGCCTGGTGGCCGCCTCACCAGGGAGCAACCCATGACAGCACTCGACATCTCCACCGATACCCACCTCGATGCCGTCCGCGCATCCGAACGACGGTTTCCTCGAGGAAGCCACGCTCGACGCCAACCACGGTGTCCGCGCGCTGCGCCGCAGCGGCACACTGCCGCCCGGCGCGACCGTCGTGATCGCAGAACGGATCCCGGGCGCCGAGGCCGCGCTCGTGTTCGAGGACCTGGGTCCGTGGGCGGGCGACGATCCGATCCCGGCGAGCGTTCGCGCGTTCGACGCCGCCGCATCCGATCCGACCGGGCTGGTCGAGCTGCTCGCGGCACGACCCGAGCTCACCACCGTGGTGCATCTCCGATCGCCGTACATCCAGGCGTGGGCGCGCAGCGGCAGGCCGTTGCCGATCAGGTATGTGCCGGTTCAACGCTGGACGCTGGCGAGCGAGTTGCCGCTGCACGACGACCCGGCACGATCGTTGGCCACGTTCGTCGCCGACCAGCTCGCTGCGCACCCACACACGCCAGCGATCTTGACGGCGACCGGAGCGGTGGTGTGGGGCACCGAGGGCTGCTGCCCACGCTCGAGTACGCACAGCTCGTCGAGGAAGGCGCTCAGGTGCAGGTGCTCGCTCAGCCGCTCGGAGGATCACTTCCGGTCGGTCCCGGCGTCCTCATCCAGCAGTGGAAGATGTCGGGCCTCGAGACCGAGGCTCGTGCCGCCGGCTTGCTGAGCGAATCGTAACTGCGCGCTCGACGCCGCGGCTGCGCACCACCGTGGTGGTCGGCTGATCCTCAACGTTGCGGGAATGCACCCGTTGCGAACCATGAAGCGAATCGTTCTGAAGGCTGTTGGCCACGTCGAATGTGAGGACGACGGAGCTACTCGGTTCTGAGTGCTGTCGCCGGGCTGACCGAGGTCGTCCGTCGTCCGAGTGCGAAACCGAGCACGACTGCCATCGCCAGTGCAGTCGCAGCGAGGAGCGAAAGCGCGAGCCACGGCACCACGGGTTCGGGGACCACGCCCAGGTGCTGCGCGTACAGGCGCCACGCGGCGCGCCCAGCGACCACCCCGAGCGGGACTCCGATGGCGAGTGCCGCCGACGCGTAGACGATCGACTGCGACGTTACGGCACGGCTGACATCGCCGCGACGGAAGCCGAGGACGCGGAGCACCGCCAGGTCGCGTCGGTTGGCACGCAGGGCGCCGACGAGGAGGTGGAGGGTCACGCTCAGTGCAATCAACCCCATGACGACGGCGAACACCCGCGGCACACCGTCGACCTGCTCGAGTTGGCTGACGCCGACAACTTCGGCGAACCATGAGTGGTCGAAGTAGGTGTCGTCGCTCGACGTTGGTGTCGCTCCGAGCTCGTCGATCAAGTCATCGACGACAAGGCCGGCATGAGCGTCCTCCGTGAGCCGTATCCAGTAGCCGACGCCCGCGGCGTAGACCGGGTTCAGTCGGGCAACCCCCGCCAACGTCAACGTGGCACCGCGCCCAAGGCGCGCCGTCCCGCCGGTCGTTGGGATGACGCCGATGCCGACGATGCCGGGCACGCATCGAGGTCTCCCCACCAGGCTGCTCCCATGTACCGGCTTGACCGTAGACGTCGACCGTGTCGCCGAGGGCGAGCCCGAGATCATCGAGCGTCTCCGGACCCGACCAGGATCTCGTCGGGGGCGGCCGGTGCCCGTCCACGAATGAGTGACGGGCCGAAGCCTCCGCCGGTTCCCGCGAAGCTCAACATCTGCGACCTGCAAGGCGCTGCAGGACCCAGCTGCGAGCGAGCCGGGTGAACGGGAACGGCGAGAAGAAGCGTGCCGGCCGCGAACGACTGCTACATGAGGATGCTCGGCGAGGGCCGCCTCGATCCGTCTCTGCTCGACCTGGACGGTGTCCCCATCGGCATCGTGAGTCCTCGGAGTGCCGACGATCAGATCCCAGTTGAGACCGATGAGCCGCGGCGTGTCGAGCAGATGGGTGAGCCCGGCACCGAACGTCAGCGGTCGCGGCGACGTCGAAGACGGCGACGACGATCGCCACCACGCTCGTGACCACCGGGACTGCGCGGCGGCCCGACCGCGATCGAGTGCCATCCGGACGCCCGACCACGACGGTCGGCGGAACAGCCGGTATGCGCGATGCCGTCCGGCCACGGAGGCAGGAACGACGTGCGTCGCCGCTCGTACGGCCGACTGTCCGTTCGCGACCGCGCGCCACGCCACCGCGGCGATGACCACCATCACGTACGCCACGGTTGCTGACCGTGCCGACACCGACCACGGCGGCGTCGACCGAAACCCCGGGATCCGGCTCGATCGTCAGCGGCGCAGGCCGATCGGGGTCAACGGGGAAGCCACGAGGCGACGACACCGGCCGTCACCGCGGCCGCCCGCGGCGAGGAAGACCGCCGGCAGCATGGCGGTGGCGAACTGCCCACGACGGCTCATGCCCAGAGCAACGAGGATCGGCCGGTCGACTCGGCGTCATGCATGGCTCTGGCGCACGAGGGACTGGGCCGAGGATCGCAGGCCGCGGCCAGGGCGACGAGCGGGGCGGCGAGCGGCGAGGGCGATCGACTGTGGCCGGATGCCGCGCCGACCGGCTCATTGAGGTCGTCGAGGTCGACTACGCTCCCCACCTGAGCGCCGATGCCGGCGATGTCCACGCCGCAACTCCTCGGCGTCGGCCCCGATCGCGGAGCCTGACCACGACCACAGGCTCGTTCGCTGTCGACGGCTGCGCGGCGATGAACGCCGGCGTGACGTAGACGAACGAGATGTAGCAGCCCCGACGGCGGTGGAATCGCGGCAGGGGTGAGCCCGATGCCGACCACCGTAGGGTCACCGGCGGCGCCATCGCCGCCGGGCCGTCCTCGCATGCAGTCGCCGTCGGGAACAGCGACGCCCGGAGCAGTGCCGCCCGGGGCCAGCCCGAGACGGTCGGCGGTCGCCTTGGCCAACACAACCTCGTCGGCCGCTGCCGGGTCGGCGCGGCGGCCGTCGATGATCCGATCTCGTTCAGCTCGGCGCCGAAGCGGCCCGACCGATCGCCCACCACGGCGACTGCTCCCGGTCCCGTGTAGCACGGATCCTGCCCCGGTAGCACCGGTCGTCCTTCGATCGTCGTGATCGAGGCAGGGAACGTCTCAACGATCGCCACGTCCTCGACGGAAGGCAGTTCGGCGACGTCGTCGATACATCTCGCGAGCTCGTCGAATACGAGGGGTTCGTCCGGACCGATGTCGGCTGCGGAGGACGACGGTTCATCGCAATAGATCGCCGCGATGAGGCTTGCGGCGTTGTGCCGATCGAGGAAGCGATCGTGGGCGCTCGCCGTGCGTTTCGCGCCGGCGAGCCCCGCCATGGCGCCGCCCGCGGTCGCCCCGACGAGCAGCGCCAGCGCGAGCCATATCCGCCAGCGAGTGCGCAGCAAGCTGCGGAACTCCAGCCAGGGCGCGGCGCCGATCGGCATTCGACTAGGCACCGCTTCTCCATGAGCCCACGATCGGGCACCAGGTGCAAGGGTGCCAACCCCCGCAACGGAGAAGGCCAGCGTGCGCCCAGCCCGACGCCGGAACGAAGGAAGCCGCACGCGTCAGAAAGCCGACCACGCCACCGAAGTGGCGATGGCGACGGCAGTGAGTGGTCCGCTGCTGGTGAGGCGCCGGGGGAGGTGGCGCCCCACCGAGGCAGCGTGAACACTTGAATCATCCGACACCCAGGTGACAAAGCGGACACCGTTCTGCGCGCCTTGCGTAACGAATCCGATTTGCGCGGTCGGTGGCACTCTGCATGCTGTTGCATGGTCGTGCCATCCGGACCGCGGCGACCCTTGCGCCATCGCTGTCTCACGGGCACTCTGAGTGACTCGTGTGTATATGGCTTCGACGAGTGACCGGGGACGGACAGCGATGACGGTGAGCCAACAGCGAGTTGCCGACTTGACGTTCAACGAAGGGCAACGTTTCGCGCTGCTCAGCCGTTGACTTCGTAGTGATGTCACTCGAGGTCGAAGGGAGACCTGCGATGAATCGACCTTCGGGGCCGTTGGCCACCGCGAGTGGTGCTGATGTTGGGTGCCATGGCGATTGTGGCTGGCTTGTACGGACCGTGGCTCAATCACGCGTCCGGAGATGATCGCCTTGCGATTCATGGGGTGGACGGTTTCGGCATGTACGTAGCGCTGGGCGGAGTGTTGATTGGGGGGTTCGGGCTTGTTCGCATGTACGGCGGGTCCGTGATCGTCGCGGCACTGGTGTCGGCGGTCGGGGTGATCACCTACCTCGACGCGAAGGATCGAACCGAATCCTTCAGTGCTGACTACTTCGGTGGGTCGATCGGCTGGGGCCTGTTCATGATCGTCGGCGGTGGTGTCACCGCATTCATTGCGGGTGGGATCTGCGCTCGCCGGGCGTCGGATTCGACTGGCCGCTCCCGGGTCAGGGCAACCCGAGATCGCTTGAGGGCACTGCACGTCCGACAGCACGGACGGGACCGTCGGGTTGTCGGACACGGACGGGTGGATCGAGTGCGCCTGCGCGACTGCGGGCCGCCGGCTCACCGAACGAGAGTGGGTCAAAGGTCATGCCGGATCGGTCGTACGACCCAGCGTGCACCTGAGAATCTCCGCCGTGCGCGCACAGCACGGCTTGGGCGAGGCGGCTCGATGCCCGTCCAACTGGCGCTTGTGGAGCCCAGAGCGAGAATCGAACTCGCGACCTACGCATTACGAATGCGTTGCTCTACCGACTGAGCTATCTGGGCGCGCTGGTGTGCGCAGCCAGCGATGTTATCGGCGTGCCTCGGACGCCACGCCTGCAGTTGCGCGAAGCAGCGTCCGGTGGACCGGTGACGGCGCAGTGAGTTGGCGTTCGCATTGCGTTCACATTAGGGACTCGCCACGGCAATCCCCCTTTCGTACCTTGCCAGACACATGGATACATCGGGGAGTACAGCGGCGGGTGCAGCGCTGTATACAGAGGTGCCATCTCGTGACGGCGCCCAGTCGCGGAGCGAGGCGACCCACCGGGCGCTGAAGCGCCGGCTGCTCCTCGGTGAGTTCCCGTTCGGCCACCGCCTCGGCGAGGAGCGACTGGCGGCGATGCTCGAGGTGTCGCGCACGCCGGTCCGTGAGGCGCTGGCCCGACTCCACGCCGAGGGCCACGTGCAGCGCCATCCCGAGGGAGGGTTCGAGCCGGCGTTCCCGGACATGGACCGCATCGCCGAGCTCTACGAGGTGCGCAAGTCGCTCGAACTGACCGCGGTCCGCCGGACGGTCGGCGACGGCAGCTGACGGCCATGACGCACGACCGCAGTCGCACTCCTCGACCTCCGCCGCGACTGGGTCGCGCTCGAGGACGACCCCGCCGAGCACGCCGACCCGGACTTCGTGCTCGTCGACGAGGACTTCCACATCCGGCTCGCCCTCGTCCAGCGGAAACACGGCGCTCGCCGAGATGCTGGCGACGATCAACGAGCGCATCCGCCTCGTCCGCGTCCACGACTTCCTCACCGAGGAACGCATCCGGGTCACGGTCGAGGAGCACCTCGGGCATCATCGACGGCTTGCTCGACGGTTCCGTCGAGCGCACGGTCGAGCGGCTCGAAGCGCACATCGACGAGTCCGCGAGGGTCGCCTCCCAGCGTGCGCTGAGCGCCATGATGCGGATGCTCGCCGGTCGGACGAAGAGCACGCTCGATGTCTGACGACGCCCCGTTCATCGCAACCCTCGGCTCCGACGTCAGGGTGCCGCTCCTCAGCGCACGCGGCATCACCCAGCGGTTCGGGTCGCTCGTCGCCAACGACCACGTCGACCTCGACCTGTTCGGCGGCGAGGTCCACGCCCTGCTCGGCGAGAACGGCGCCGGCAAGAGCACGTTGATGAAGGTGCTCTACGGCATCAACCACCCCGACGAGGGCGAGATCCGCATCGACGGCGAGGTCGTCGAGATCGGCTCGCCGATCGACGCCCGCCGCCACGGCATCGGCATGGTGTTCCAGGACCTGCGGCTCGTCCCGGCGTTCACCGTGCTGGAGAACATCGAACTGTCGACCGGCGCCGGCCGGCTGCGCCCCGCGGCGGCCCGCGCCCGGGTCGATCGAGGCGGCCGACCGGCTCGGACTGCAGGTCGACCCCGATGCGCTGGTGCGCAACCTGACGCTGTCGCAGCGCCAGATCGTCGAACTCGTCCGGGTGCTGATCTCCGAGTCGCGCATCGTCATCCTCGACGAGCCGACCAGCGCGCTCGCCCCGCAGGAGGTCGACGCGCTGCTCGCGCGTGATCGACCGGCTCCGCCAGGACGGGCTGGCGATCGTCGATCATCACGCACAAGCTCCGCGAGACCCGGGCCATCGCCGACCGGGTCACGGTGCTCCGCGGCGGCCGGATGGTCGTCAACGGCGACGACCCGGCGATCGCTGACCGATCCGGAACTCGTCGAGCGGATGGTGGGCAAGAGCGTGCCGCCGCTGCCCGCCGAGCGTGGCCCGCGGGCACGCTCTCGGCGCTCGTGGTCAACGGCGTCTCGGTCCGCGCCACCGACGGTCGGATGGCGGTGCGCGACGCGACGTTCGAGGTGCGCACCGGTGAGATCCTCGGGCGTCGCCGGCGTGTCGGGCAACGGTCAGACCGAACTGCTCGAAGCGGTCCTGGGGCTCCGCCCGCTCGTGACGGGCGAGGTGCACATCGCCGGCGACATCATCGACAAGGGCCAACCGGTGGTCGCCCTGCGTCTCCGGTGCGGTCGACGTGCCGGAGGACCCGGTCGCCGACGCCGTGGTCCCGGGCCTGTCGGTGCTCCAGCACCTCGTGCTCGACGGTCGGCCGCTGCCGAAGCGGGGCCTCGGCGTCGACTGGTCCGAGGTGCGCCGCACGTACGCCGACGAGCCGGTGGCGAAGCGCCTCTCGATGGCCGACCTCGATCGCCGGGTCGACGCGCTGTCGGGCGGCAACGTCCAGCGGGTGATGCTCACCCGGGCGTTCACGGCCGACAACGTGACCTTGCTCGTGGTCGCCTACCCGAGCCGTGGGCTCGACGTCGCCTCGGTGCGGGAGACCCAGAAGCTGATCCTCGAACGTCGAGCCGCCGGCGTCGGCGTGCTGATGGTGTCGGAGGATCTCGACGAGCTGCTCATGGTCGCCGACCGGATCGTCGTGCTCCACGACGGCCAGGTCGCCGGGATCGTGGACGCCGTCGGCGCCGACCGCCAGCTGATCGGACGACTCATGCTCGAAGGTGCCGACCACGCCGACCATGCGAGGAGCCGGCCGCATGAGCGCCGTCTTCGATCCGGACGTGCCCCTCGTGGGCGACGACCGTACCGATGGCGCGGCCGGAGCCACGGTCGAGACGCTCGCTCCGACCGATGAGGCGGGCGGACCGGATCTTCCACCGGGACCCGCCACCCCCGTGTCGACGGAGCGCGACCACCGCCCCTGGATGAAAGGCGTCATCCGGTGGACGGTCTCGCTCCTGTCCGCCGTCCTGATCTTCGCCGCCTTCCTGCTCGCCCGGGGCGCCGACCCGGTCGACGCGCTGCAGGCGATGTGGGACTCGGCCTTCGGCGACGCGACCGGCTTCGGCGAGACGCTGATCCGCACCGCCCCGCTCCTGCTCGGCGCCCTCGCCGTCGTCATCCCGGCCCGAGCCGGCCTGTTCAACATCGGCGGCCAGGGCCAGATGATCTTCGGCGCCATCGGCGCCACCGGCATGTCGTTCGCCATCGACGGGGCGACTGCCACAGCCGCTCGCCTTGCTGCTCATGGCCCTGGCGGGCATGGCCGCCGGTGCGGCGTGGGCGGCGGTCCCGGCATTCCTGCGGCTCACGACGGGGGCGAACGAGGCGATCACGTCGCTCCTGCTCAACTACGTCGCCGGCCTCGTGCTCACGTGGCTCGTGTTCGAACGCTGGAAGGACCCGGCCTCGCTCGGCCAGGCGTACTCCGAGGAACTCGACGTGCGCAGCCGCTTGCCGATCATGTGGGGCGAGCGTGTCCACGCCGGCATCCTCATCGCGGTCGTCGCCGCGCTGTGTCGTGTGGTGGTCCTGCGCTCGACCACGTGGGGTTTCAAGCTCGGTGTGCTCGGCGGCAACCCCGAGGCGGCGCGACGAGCCGGCTTCCGCGTCAGCGACTGGCCGTGGTGGCGATGCTCGTCGGCGGAGCGCTCGCCGGTCTCGCCGGCATGGTCGAGCTCAGCGGCGTCGAGGCGACGGCTGCGCCCCGAGATGCTCGCCGGGTACGGCTACATCGCGTTCCTCGCCTCGTGGCTCGCCCGCCACGACCCGCTGAAGGCGATGGTCTCGTCGCTGGCCCTCGCCGCGATCGCGGTCGGCGGATTCGGTCTGAAGATCAGCGCCGGGCTCTCCGGTGCCGCCGTCAACGTGCTCATGGCGCTCGTGCTGCTCGCCGTCCTCGGGTTCGCCCAGAAGAAGGAAGTCTGATGATCGAACAGGTACTCACCGGCGCGGTCGCCGGCGGAACGTCGATCCTGTTCCCGGTCGTCGGCGAGACGTTCACGCAGCGCTCCGGGCGTGATCAACCTCGGCACCGAGGGTTCGATGCTCGCCGGCGCGCTCGCCGCCTACATCGTGGGCATCGAGACCGGCAGCGTCTGGCTCGGTGCGCTCGCCGGTGCGGCCGCGGGCGCGCTGCTGGCGCTCGTGCACGCGTTCATGGTCCTCACCCGCGGCGCCAACCAGATCGCCTCCGGTCTCGTCGTCACGTTCCTCGGCATCGGTCTCACCGCGCTGTTCGGCCAGGACTACGTCGGCCAGGGCGTCAACGCGTTCGCGTCGGTCCCGATCCCGGGCCTGTCCGACCTGCCGTTCTTCGGCCCGATCCTGTTCGACCACGACCCGCTGACGTACCTCGCGATCCTGTCCGGGCCCCTCGCCTGGCTGGTGCTGTTCCGCACCCGCTTCGGCCTCATGGTCCGCGCCGCCGGCGAACGCCCCGAGGTGCTCGTCGCCTACGGCATGTCGGCCACGACGATCCGCTACATCGCCACGATCCTCGGCGGGTCGCTGGCCGGCCTCGGCGGCGCCCAGCTGTCGACGGCGTTCACCCTGAACTGGTCGGAGAACATGACCGTCGGCCGCGGCTTCGTGGCCGTGTCGCTCGTCATCTTCGCCGCCTGGAACCCGATGAAGGCGATCATCGGCGCCTACCTGTTCAGCGGCGCCATCGCCCTGCAGCTGTACCTGCAGGCGCAGGGCACCGACATCTCGCAGTACCTGCTCGCAGGCCGTGCCGTACCTCGACGGTGATCCTGATCCTGGCGCTGCTCAGCCGACGGCGGGCCAACGAGAGCCCCGAGTCGCTCAGCCGAGTGTTCTGACGCTCGAGCCGCCCAACCACATTCCAACCGCAGCTGAACCACACCCCCCAACGGAGGAACCATGACCACCCGACGATACCCGAGCAGTACTGCTCCCCGGACTGCTTGCACTGGCCATGGTCGGCCGCTGCCTGCGGTTCGGACGATGCCAGCTCAGACGACGCCAGCACCGACACCGCGGCGGGCGACAGCGCACCGGCCGACAGCGGTGCGACCGAGGGCACCGGTGGCGGGGAGGCCACGGGTGCGGTCGACACGGTCGGTTTCATCTACGTCGGCCCGAAGGACGACTTCGGCTACAACCAGGCCGCCTATGCGGGCAGCGAGGCGGTCGCCGGAGCGTTCCCCGACGTCGAGGTGCTCCAGGCCGAGAACGTGCCGGAGACCGCCGAGTCCGAAGCCGTGATGCAGGGCATGATCGACGACGGCGCCGACCTCATCTTCGCCACCAGCTACGGCCACCTCGAGTTCGCCGCCAACCTGGCCGCGGACGAACCCCGAGGTCGTGTTCGTCCATCAGGGCGGCCTCGAGCAGGAGCCGCTCGACAACCTCGGCACCTACTTCGGCACCGTGTACGAGCCGGTCTACCTGGCCGGCATCGCCGCCGGCGCGGCCAGCGAGACCGGCACGCTCGGCTACGTCTACGCCTTCCCGATCCCCCAGACGCTGGCGAACATCAACGCCTTCACGCTCGGTGCCCAGTCGGTGAACCCCGACATCGAGACGATCACGGTGTCGACCGGCAGCTGGTGCGACCCCGCCCTGCAGGCCCAGGCCGCGCAGAGCCTGATCGACGAAGGCGCCGACGTGATCACGCAGCACCAGGACTGCACCAAGACGATCGTCGAAGCGGCCGAGGCGGCGGGGATCTACTCCGTCGGCTACCACGCCGACGCCTCGTCGCTCGCCCCCAACGGCTGGATCACCGGCTCGGAATGGGATTGGGCGGCGCTGTACACCGACATCGTGCAGACCGTGATCGACGGCGACTTCGCCGACAGCCCGTACAACGGCGACTTCCGGGTCGGCCTGCAGACCGGCGACAACCCGTTCGTCCAGTCGGCCTACGGCTCGATGGTGACCCCCGAGACCATCGCCCTGATCGATGCGGCCAAGGAGTCGTTCATCGCCGGCGGATCGCCCTTCACCGGACCGGTCACCAACCAGGACGGCGAGATCGTGTGGGAGGACGGCGTCACGCCGACCTACGCCGACATCGAGACGATGGACTTCCTCGTCGAGGGCGTCGTCGGCTCGACCGGCTGAGCCAGGCCGACACGGTCAGAACGACGACATCGAGATGCCATGTTCATCTCGACACCGTTCACCCCACGGCCGGTCCGTGTCGGCCCCGCCGTCGTGCTCGTGCACGGCGTCGGGGTCGGCCCGGAGGCGTTCGTCGGCCGTCGCCCGACGGTTGTCGGAGGACGGCCGATCGGTGCACCGAATCGTGCGACCCGGCTATGACGATGCCGACCCGAACCCGTCGACCGTGTTCGAGCCATCCGGCTCGACGCGCAGGTCGACCTGATCATCGAAGGAATCATGCAGCGGAACGAGCAACCCACCGTGTGGGTCGGAGTGAGTGGCGGTGCGACGCTCGGCGTCATCGCCGCCGCCCGGCGACCCGGCGTCATCGCCGGTGCGTTGCTCCACGAACCGCTCATCGGATCGAGCGCTGCCGCCTTACACGACGGGGTACAGGCGGCAGCCGCTCGACTCCGGATCGGCCAGCGCGAGCCGGCCACCGTCGAGTCGAGTGCGGCCGACTTCGTCGCCGGCCTCGTCGGAGCCGAGAGCTGGGCGGCGCTCGGCCGCGCGGGGCGAGCATCGGTCGTCGCGCGAGCCGGCCTGGTCGGTACCGAGGTTCCGTACTTCGCCCGATTCGAAGCGCCGCAGTGTCGACGACGACGACGTCCCCGTCGTGATCACCGTCGGCGCGAAGTCGCCGGCCCCGCGTCACGAGGCGGCCGAACGCGCCGCCGAGCTCCTGCGCGGCACGGTCGTCGTCATCCCTGGCGTCGGCCACCTGCCGCAGGTCGAGGCGCCCGACGCGTTCGCCGAACTGATCCGGAGCATCGCATGATCGACACCGAACACGCCGACACCGAACACGGCGACACCGGCCCGAACCCCGTCTCGGCGGTCTCGTGGCCGGAACCACGCCCTATCCGTGGCCCTACGACGCGGCGCTGTCCCGCTCGCGCACGGCCTTGATCGTGCTCGGCTGGAATCGACGCGTGGTGGGAGCGCAGCGACGACCCGGCGGGCGTCGTCGGAGCGATCTCCAGCCTGGCGGCCGCGGTCGACTGCGCGATCACGATCGATCAGGCGCCGCCCACGTCGCCGGTCCCGTTCCGCCCGCTGTCGCTCGCCGGCGGATCACCGCCCGTGCTCGCCGGCGCGTCGTCGCTGCCCGCCGTCGGGGTCGACGGGTTCTTCGGCGGGCCGCTCGACGCCGTCCTGCGCGCCGCTCACCGTGACCTCCTCCTCCTCGTCGGCCTCGGCCTCGAGGCGGCGGTGCACTCGACGATGCGCAGCGCCAACGACCGGGGCTACGAGTGCCTGCTCGTGGTCGACGCGTGCGCGCCGCTGCTGCCCGAACTCGTTCCGTCGGCGATCTCCATGGTCGAGATGTCCGGCGGGATCTTCGGCGCCGTCGGCACCACCGAGCACGTGCTCGCCGCGCTGCGGGCGGCCCCGTCGTGACCCTTCCCCCGATGCCACGCGGGCTCCGATGCCCGTCCGAACCGTTCTGACCGAACACTCGAGCCTGACCGAAACCGTGAGAGGGAACCGATGACCACCACCGAGACAACGTCGACCGACAGGAGCGCCACCGTCTACTCGGCCATCGAGGCCGACCCGTACACGTGGCCGTACGACGGTGTGATCGACCCGAGCCGCACCGCGCTGATCAACATCGACTGGCAGACCGACTTCTGTGGACCCGGCGGCTACGTCGACGCCATGGGGTACGACCTGAACCTCACGCGAGCGGGACTCGAGCCGACCGCGCGCGTGCTCGCCGCCGCCCGAGCCGTCGGGATGCTCGTGATCCACACCCGCGAGGGCCACGAGCCCGATCTGTCGGACCTGCCGCCCAACAAGCTCTGGCGGTCGCAACGGATCGGCGCGGGCATCGGTGACGCCGGGCCGTGCGGTCGGATCCTCGTGCGCGGCGAGGTCGGCTGGGAGATCGTGCCGGAGGTGGCACCGATCTTCGGCGAGCCGATCATCGACAAGCCCGGCAAGGGCGCGTTCTACGCGACGCAGCTCGACCTGGTGTTGCGGACGGGCGGGATCACCCACATCATCCTGACCGGAATCACGACCGACGTCTGCGTGCACACCACGATGCGCGAGGCCAACGACCGCGGCTACGAATGCCTGCTGCTGAGCGACTGCACCGGCGCCACCGATCCGGGCAACTATCAGGCCGCGTTGAAGATGGTCACGATGCAGGGCGGCGTCTTCGGCGCGGTCGCGTCGTCCGATGCGCTCCTCGCATCCTTGAACGCGTGACCTACGAACCCGACGCAACCGACGTGACGGTCACCAGCCAGCCGAGGACCGTCGCGGGGATCCTCGCCGCCTATCGCGCTGGTGACCTGACCCCCCGCGACGTGATCGACGCGACGATCGACCGCATCGCGGCGTCCGGCGATCCCGCGGTCTGGATCGGCGGGGTGGACGACGACGCGATCCGCGCCGGTCTGGACTCCGTGGACGACGGACCGCTGACGGGGATCCCGTTCGCCGTCAAGGACAACATCGACGTCGCCGGGATGTCGACCACCGCCGGGTGCCCGGCGTTCACCTACTCCCCGCCGAACTCGGCGGTGGCCGTCGGCCGGCTCGTGGGCGCGGGCGGTGTCGTCGTGGGCAAGACGAACCTCGACCAGTTCGCCACCGGGCTGGTCGGGACGCGGTCGCCCTATGGCACACCGGTCAACCCGTTCGATCCGGCGATCGTGCCCGGCGGGTCGAGTTCGGGCTCGGGGGTCGCCGTCGCGGCCGGGCTCGTTCCGTTCGCGCTCGGCACCGACACCGCCGGGTCGGGTCGGATCCCGGCCGCGCTCGGCAACATCGTCGGGTGCAAGCCGACGCTCGGCCTGGTCAGCACCGTCGGGGTCGTCCCGGCGTGCCGCTCCCTCGACTGTGTCTCGGTGTTCGCGCTCACCGCGCACGACGCCGCGATCGTGCTCGGCGTGCTCGACCATCCGGATGGTGGGGACATCTACTCGAGGCCGGTCGCAGCGCGGCGCCAACGGCCACCGGCCGCGGCCACCGACGTGGTCATCGGTGTGCCGAGCGATGCGATCCTGGCCACCTGCGACGCGCCGATCGCCGACGCGTTCGGGCGTCAGGTGGACGAGCTGTCCAAGCTCGGGATCCGGTTCCGCGAGGTCGACCTCGCGGCGTTCTTTGCCGCGGGCGAACTGCTCTACGAGGGGCCGTGGCTCGCGGAACGTCACGCTGCCGTCGGGCGGTTCATCGAGCAGCATCCCGACGACGTCCATCCCGTGACGCGGGCGATCATCAGCGATGCCTCGCGCTTCGACGCCTCCGAGGCGTTCGCCGCCGAATACCGGCGTCGTCAACTGGCCCACCGTGCCGCGGCGACCTGGGTCGGTGTCGATGCCGTCATCGTCCCGTCGCTACCGACGATCCCGACGCTCGCCGAAGTGGCCGCCGATCCGATCGGTGTGAACGCGCGCCTCGGCCAGTTCTCGACGTTCGTCAACCTCCTCGACCTGTGTGCCGTGGCGGTACCTGGTGGGACGCTCGCTGTCGGGATTTCCGGTCGGGTTCACGTTGATCGCGCCGGCGCTGTCCGACCTGTTCCTCCTGACGCTGGCGGACCAGTACCAGCAGATGGTCGACCGACCGCTCGGTGCGCTGGATGTCGGTATCGCCGCGATGACGACCGGCGACGCCGCCGACCTGTCGGCGCGGGCCACCGCGTCACCCGCCACCGCGTCGCCCACCACCGTGCCGCTCGCCGTGGTCGGTGCCCATCTCAGCGGCCAACCGCTCAACGACCAGCTCGTGACCCGAGGGGCGACGCTCGCCGCCCGCACGACGACCGCCGCTCGCTACCGACTCGTCGCCCTCGCCGACACCGTGCCGCCCAAGCCCGGCCTGTTCCGCATCGGCGCGGACGAAGCAGGCGGCGGCGCGGCGATCGAGGTCGAGGTGTGGGACATCCCGACCAGCGAACTCGGTTCGTTCGTGGCGAGCGTGCCCGCCCCGCTCGCCATCGGCAAGCTCGAACTCGCCAACGGTGCCTGGGTCAGCGGGTTCGTGTGCGAGCCGGTCGGTCTCGACGGCGCCGACGACATCACCCACTTCGGCGGTTGGCGCGCCTACCTCGCCACCGCTGACCCCGCCCGAGCACAACAGCGATGAGCCAACGGCCCGACTATCGGGCCGTTGGCTCATCGCGTTGCGGTTCCCGCGCAGGGTGATGAGCCAATGGCCTGACTATCGGGCCGTTGGCTCATCGCGTTGTGGGATCGGGTCAGAACAGGACCCATTCGGTCTGGACGATGCGGGCACCGTCGGCGCCGCGGACGACCAGCCGCACCGGCCCGGGTACGAGTTCGTCGAACACGAAGCGGCCCAGACGGTCTGTCGACGCCGAGTACACCGCGTCGGCGCCGACCAGTTCGATGGTGGTCTCCGACGGCGGCACGAGTTGACCGATCAGCCGGCGGGTGCCGTTCTCGACGATCATCACTTCGATCTCGACGCCCGGCGCCCGGAACGTGACCTGACGGTCGGCGTCCTCCGAGCGCACCCCGGTGAGTTCGCGGGACGAATCGAACACCATCTCGGCGAACGCCAACTCGGCCAGCTCGGTCTCGATGGTGCGCCATGTGAAGGCGGCGCGGGCGCCATCGAGCACGTGGTCGGGCACGGGGTCGCTCGATGTGAGCGCCTGCGCAACGAGCTCGGCGAGCTCGTCGTCGGACATGATGGCGAACCGGTCGTCCTGCCCGTTGAACGCTGCTCCGTTCGGTGGCTGGTTCATTCTGCCGTCTCCTTTCGATGGGGGCGTGGCGACGGACCGTCGAGCCCTGGGGAGAGCAATTTCCGAAGCTTGGCGAGCGTGCGTTCACGGCTGGGGCCGATGCTGCCGATGGGCCGGCCGATCATCTCGGCGATCGTCGCGTAGTCGAGCGGCGGCACGCTGCACAGCAGGCGCAGGAACTGCTGATCGGTCGGCGACAGCTTGCCGAACGCCTGCATCACCAGCCCGAGCGTGTCGTTGTCGGTGACCAGTTCTTCCAGGCTCGACACCGTGTTGTCGGTGCCTTCGGGGACGTCGCCGACGCTGAGCGTGCGGGCCTGCTTCTTGGAGACCCGCAGGGCCTCGTTGCGCGTGGTCGTGGCGAGCCAGGCGGCCAACCGTTCGGGCTCACGGATCCGATCGCAGTTCTCGGCGAGGCGCAACCACACGGTTTGCACGACGTCGTCGGTGAGCGCTCCGAGGCGATAGCCGCGGGCGATCGACCACACGAGTCCACCGAATCGCCCGACGAGTTCGTCCCATGCCCGCTGGTCGCCCTCGATGACCCGTCGGAGCAGCAGCCCGACGTCCATTGGTCGCGAGTGTAGGACACGCAGCGATTTGCTGCAGCGGGGAATCGTCGGCGCATGCACGGTCACGCCTGTCATGAGCGCGAGATCCGGACGCTGATACGCGCGATCTCGAGAAATTTCTAGAAGACGCGGTTGACGACGATGCCGTAGTCGGGCAGGCGGAACAGACCTGGCCGCCGGATCAGCAGGTCGACCGCCTGGCGCGCGGTGCACTCGTGCAGCTCGATGATCTCGGCGAGCGCCCCGACCACGGTCGGCGTGGAGAACGACGTCCCGCTCCACATCGCCCATCCGGCGAACTGGTCGATGTCGGGCACCGAGCCGGGGACGATCGCTTCGAACGCGCCGTCGAAGTGGTCGAAGAACTCGCTCACGAGGTCCTCGCCGGGGGCGCACGCGTCGACCCACGGGCCGTGGTTGGAGAACGGTGACGGGCCGCACGGCCCGATCGACGCCGACCGAGAGCACCTCGGGCATCGCCGCAGGGAACTTCTTGCGACATTCGCCGTCGTTTCCCGCGGCGGCGACGACCACCGCTCCCTCCGCGACGAGCGCGCGGATCCAGAACGCGATCATCGGCGGCTCGACGTCGCCGTCGTAGTACCCGCTGAACGAGAGGTTCAGGATCAGCTTGGTCTTGTCGCCAACGGCGTCGAACACACGCTCGAGCGCAGCGGAAATGTCGGCCTCGTCGCCGTCGCCGTCGTTGTGGATCACGCCCTCGCACATGATCTCGACCGTCGGTGAGGATCGTTCGATGATGGTGCGGATGAACGTCGTATGACCCGCCGCGATGTCGAGGTACGCGTCGGTGTTGCGGTCCGGCGTCTCGCGCAGGGGCGTGCCGATTCCGATGAAGTCGACCTCGAACGGCTGAGGGGCGCCATCGACTGGTCCGCCGGTGTCGAGGATCGCGACCGTTGCCCGCCCCGGACCCTTCTGCCGAGGCGTCGACAACGGGCTGATCGGGGTGGCGGGTCGAGCGGTGCTCGCGTTCCCGAATCGCATCGGATCGCCGTACGCCGATCCGAATCGCATCGGGTCGGCACCGACTCCCGACCCGAATCTCATCGGATCGGCGGTGAGTGCGCCGATCCGGAACACGGTGTTCGGAAACAGCACCGGTGCGGTGCGTCCGGCATTGACCGACCGGAGCGCATCGAGCACGTTGAACTCCTTGTCGGAGCGCACGCGCAGGTACCCCGATCGGGTCGCCCGCCGCAGGTCGTCGTCGGTCGCGGTCAGCTCGACACCGGTGAGCTTGCTCAGTTCGGCGAGCACACGCTCGGGGGCGGATTGATCGCCACCGAAGCCGGCCACGTCCAGGATCGCCTGATCAGGGCGATGTTCCGCGATCCCGTACGGCGACAAGGCGGCGCGCAGACGCGGCCGACCGTTGTCGTCGATGAAGGGCTGCTTCGGTCGGTCTGCCGAGTTGTCCACGAGTTCTCCGCGGCGCAGAAGCGGCCGACCGTTGTCGTCTTTGAAGGGCTGCTTCCGTCGGTCTGCCGGGTTGTTCATGGGTTCTCCTCGTGGTGGATCACGCGATCAAGAGCACTTGAGCCCGCACCAGATACCGGCAATATTGTCGCACGTGGCCGATGCGATGATCGACGAAGCGTTGTCGGCTGCCCACGCAGCGTTGTCGATTCGCCAAGGATCGCCGTCCGATTCGCTCGCGGCGGCGAACGCTGTGCTCGTCCGGGTCGACGTGTCGGACGTTGCGAAGCTGGTTGCGCTGTGGGCCGCTGGGCTCGCCGAACGTGAACTCAACCGGCTCGAACCGGCTGAGCAGCACTTACGCGATGCGATCGCCCTCGGGACGACGATCGGCGAGCGCGTGTTGCTCGCTCAGGTCAGCAGCGCGCTCGTTGTCGTTTTGGCCGCGCGAGGCAAACCGGACGAAGCGCTCGCGCTCGCCGAGTCGGTCGACGTCGATGTGCTCGACTCCGTCACCGATCGAGCCGACCTGGACTTGCGGAGAGCGCTCGTCCTCGAGCAGATGGGGCGGTTGGACGAGGCGCGCGACGCGTACACCGCCGCACTGTCGATCCTCGGGACCGACGGCGACCCCGTGCTCGAGGCTCGCCTTCGTTGCAACCGAGCCGTGGTCTACGCATTTCAGGGCCGCATCGAGGAAGCGCTCGCCGATTCGTCGATCGCCGAGCAGTTGGCCACCGTCCGCGAGCAGTACTTCCTCGCTGGTGGCGCGGCGCACAACCACGCGTTCGCCTCCGGGCTCCAGGGCGACATCGTGACCGCGCTCGCATCCTTCGCTCGCGCCGACGACCTGTACGGGCGCGTTGGGCATCCAGGTCGTTCCGCGGGCGTGCTCGCCTCGGACCGGTGCGAGTTGATGCTCGCGGCCGGGCTGAATGACGAGGCGCGTGCGAACGCGGAAACAGCGGTGCGGTCACTCGAGGACGTCGGTGACGTGAGCGACCTGGCCGAGGCCCGTCTCCTGCTCGGCCGAGCCTGCCTCGCCCAGGGTGACGTCGAGGCCGCTCATCGCGAGGCGGTCGTCGCGCTCCGCCTTTTCCGCGAATCCGGTCGCGACGGGTGGGCCGCCATGGCCGAGTACGTCGCCGTGCAGCGCGGCGCGAGCGGCTCCCGAACTCGGTGGTCCCGACGTGTTCCAGCAGGCCGATGCGATCGCAGGACGCCTCGAACGCCTGGGCTGGACGTCGGAGTCGACATCGGTGCGGGTGTCAGCCGCCGAACTGGCGATCGAACACGGTGACCCGGCTTTCGCTCGCAGCCAGTTGCTGCTGGCCGCGCGCGCACGCGACCGTGGCCGGCCCGATCGCCGGGCGAGCGCGTGGCTGGCGACGGCGCTGCTGCGGCGGTCCGATCTCGATCGACCGGGCGCGCGGCGCGCCGTCACGGCGGGTCTCGATCTGCTCGCGCGGCACCAGGCGACGCTCGGGGCGACCGACCTGCGGGTGGGGGCCACGACGCACGCCTGGAAGCTGGCCACGCTCGGCCTCGGCATGGCGATGGAGTCCGGGCGACCGCGCGACGTCCTCGTGTGGGCGGAACGCGTGCGGGCGAACGCGCTGTCGATCGCACCGGTTCGCCCTCCCGCTGACTCACCGCTGGCCGCTGCGCTCGGTGAGCTTCGCCGTCAACGAGCCGAACTCGACGAGTCGCGTCGGGCACTTGCCGTCGACCGGCACCAGGAGCTCGTCGTGCAGCGACTGGAGCACGACCGTGCGCGACCTCGCCCGCACGGTCCGCGGCGATGCGGCGACAGCAGCGACGGTTCTCCGTCGATGCGCTGCAGGGTCGTCTCGGTGAGCGACGCCAGCTCGTCGAGTACGTCGAGGTGGACGGTGCCCTGGCGGCGGTCGTCGTTTCCGCTCGCCGATGCACCC
The DNA here is from genome assembly GCA_963772085.1 of Ilumatobacteraceae bacterium. Taxonomy (GTDB): domain Bacteria; phylum Actinomycetota; class Acidimicrobiia; order Acidimicrobiales; family Ilumatobacteraceae; genus Sva-07. The sequence continues at coordinate 153,045 of CAVYWH010000005.1, read as the reverse complement.
TGCGGCGGCTGTGTGCGGTGGCCGACGTCGCACCGGTGCTCGAACTCGCGCTGTTCTCGCTGACCCGTCTCGCGCGCGAGGGTGCGTCGGAGGCGTCGCGTGCCGCATCGATCGCGTCGCTGTCCGACAGTCTGGACGAACTCGACGAACTGCTGATCCGCCCCCTTCGGCTCGGCGACACCGCCGTGGTCATCGTCCCGACCGGCGTGCTGCACAACATGCCATGGGGCGGGCTCCCGACACTCCGGACCCGTCCGACCTCGGTCGCCACGAGTGCGACGCGATGGTCACCGCCGCCCGTCGCGCTCGGATCCGAGCGCGACGGTCGGGTTGATCACCGGACCGGGCCTGTCGGAAGTGGCCGAGGAACTGGTGATGGTGGCCGCGAGCTATCGCTCGACCGAGTCCCTCGTGGGCGACGATGCAACGGTCGCCGCGTCGCTCGCGTTGCTCGATCGGTCGCAGACGGCACACATCGCCTGCCACGGTCATTTCCGGCGGGACAGCCCGATGTTCTCGTCGCTGATCCTGGCCGACGGCCCGCTCACGGTGTACGACCTGGAGAGCCTCGCCACCCCTCCGTCGCTCGTCGTGTTGCCGGCCTGCAACGCGGGGAGTGCGTCGGTCAGCGTGGGCGACGAGTTGATCGGCACGGCGAGCGCACTCCTCGGTACCGGCGTCCGCAGCGTGATCGCACCCATGACGGTGGTCAACGACGCGGCGACCGTCGACGTGATGGCGACCCTCCACCGGCACCTGAGCGAGGGGCTCGCTCCGAGCGAATCGCTCGCCCGAACACGTACCGACCTCGCCCGACGAGCCGACGCCGACCCGGCGGCACTCGCCGCGGCCTGGTCGTTCCTCTGCCTCGAGTAGCCCGGCGAGACCCGAGTGGCGGTCGGGTCAGGTGTGGCGGAGCGGGTCGCGGCCGTTCCATTGGCCGGTGGATCCGAACGGTTCGAAGCGGGCGAACAGCTCTTCGGAGTACCAGCCCTCGGCGCGGGTTCGCCGGACGACGGCGACGTGATCGGGCATCGAGTACGCGAACTGGCGTGCCGCGGCGAGCGATTCCCACAGGCTGAACGTCGCCAATCGGCCGATCGGAGCTTCGCCGATCCCGACGACGTCGATCAGCCCGTCGGCGCGGTGGAGCTCGTCGTCGACGGCCCGGCCCGCCCGCCCGAAGGTCCGCCACGCGGACGGGCGGACATCGGCCCGCGTCACGATCGCGACGGGCCCGCCGGCGGTCCCGGCGTCCAGCCCCTCCAGCGGGTCGACGCCGCGCCACGAGCCATGCCCTCCGAGCAACCGGAGCCGCACGTGCCACGCCTCGTCGATGTCGCTCCACCGCCGCCCGATCGCGCTGAGCGCGAGGAATGCATCGAGCGCCGCCTCGTCCTCCCAGACGGCGAACATCGCGGTGCGGCGAGGGTCGACACCTGGGCCGGTGTCGTGTCCACGGCCGGTGCCGAGCAGCCGCCAGAACACGAGCCCGGGCGCCCGCGCGAGGCGGGGGCGGTCGGTGCCGAGTCTGGCCATCGCGACCGGTGCCCGCCATGCCCGCTCGCTCACCAGGTGGAACGACGCGATCCGGCCCATCCCGGATCATGTTGCCAGGCCATCAGGTGGTCGGGTCGGTCATGCTGTCGGACGATGGAGTTCAGCACGGCCACCGACGTCGTGGTCACCGCCCTCGTCGGCTATCTGCTCGGCTCGATCCCGGTGGCCAACCTCGTGGCCCGTCGCCGCGCCGCGGTCGACCTGCGGACCGTCGGCGATCAGAACCCGGGCTACTGGAACGCGAAGGAGACGTTGGGCCGTCGCGCCGCACTCCCGGTGTTCGTCGGCGACGTGGCCAAGGGCGCTGCTGCCGCGCTCGTCGGCGCGGCGCTCGCCGACCCGGGGGTGTGGGGCATGGCGTACGTCGGTGCCGGCGCGGCCATGGTGGGTCATGCATTCCCGGTGTTCGCGCGGTTCCGTGGCGGAAGGAGCGTCCTGACGTTCGTGGGTGGAGCGGCCGTCTTCGCGCCGATCCCGGTGGTCATCAGCGTGGTCGCACTGCTGGTGGTCCTCGCCGTGACGAGATCGTTCGCGAACGCCGCGCGGGCGGGATTCGTCGTGTTGCCGTTCGCCACGCTCGCCGTGCAGGGCCCCTATCAGACGGCGGCGATGGGGGTACTCATGACGTTCATCGGCGTGCGATTCCTGATGGCCCGCCGGACCGGCCCACCGGCGACCGTCGTTAGCCTGGACCCGTGACCGTCGCGAGCGACCTGCAGTTCACGTTCGACAACACGTTCGTGCGTGACCTCACCGGCCTGTACGAACCCTGGCAGGCGGCCCCCTCGTCCGCCCCGCAGCTGCTGGCGCTGAACGACGAGCTGGCCGGCGAACTGGGTCTCGATGCGGATGCGCTCCGCACGCCCGACGGCCTGGCGCTGCTCGTCGGCAACCGATCGTCAGCGGGAGCGACCCCGGTGGCGATGGCGTATGCCGGTCACCAATTCGGCGGCTTCTCGCCGCGGCTCGGAGACGGCCGGGCGCTGCTGCTCGGCGAACTCCTCGACGGCTCCGGGCAACGCCGTGACGTGCACCTCAAGGGATCGGGTCGCACGCCGTTCGCTCGCGGCGGAGACGGCAAGGCCGCCGTCGGCCCGATGCTGCGCGAGTACGTGATCAGCGAAGCGATGCACGCGCTCGGCATCCCCACGACCCGATCGCTCGCCGTCATCGCGACCGGCGATCCGGTCGCTCGTGAAACGACCCTGCCGGGGGCGATCCTCGTGCGGGTCGCCGCCAGCCACCTTCGCGTCGGCACGTTCCAGTACGCGGCCGGCCACGACGATGCGGATCTCCTGCAACGCCTCGCCGACTACGCCATCGCCCGCCACCATCCGGACGTCGCCGATGCCGCCAACCCGTACGTCGCGTTCTTCGAGGCGGTGTCCGACGCGCAGGCGTCGTTGATCGCCCGTTGGATGAACATCGGGTTCGTCCACGGCGTGATGAACACCGACAACATGACGATCTCGGGCGAGACGATCGACTACGGGCCCTGCGCGTTCATGGATGCCTACGACCCGGCGACCGTGTTCAGTTCGATCGACCACGGTGGCCGGTACGCGTTCGGCAATCAGCCCCAGATCGCGCAGTGGAACCTCGCCCGCCTGGCCGAGACGCTCCTGCCGCTGTTCGACCCCGACGTCGACACGGCGGTCGCGATGGCGACCCAGATGCTGCACGAGTTCCCCGACCGATATCGCGGCTACTGGACCGCCGGCATGCTGGCCAAGATCGGCCTCCCCGCCGACGCGCCGCAGGGTGCCGAACTGGCCAACGACCTGCTCGCGTTGATGCACGAGGGTCGCGTCGACTTCACCGGGTGCTTCCGAGCGCTTGCGCTCGCGGTCCGCGGCGATCGCGAACCGGTTCGTCTGCTGTTCGTCGACCTCGCCGCCATCGATGCGTGGCTGGACAGGTGGCTCGCCCAGGTCAGCGCGCATTCGACGGATCTGCCGGCGCTCGCGGACGACGATGGACCTCGTCAACCCGATCTACATCCCGCGCAACCATCTCGTCGAGGAGGCGCTCGCCGCGGCGACCGCCGGTGACCTCGAACCGTTCCGGCAACTGGTCGACGTGCTCGCCAGCCCGTTCGCCGAACGACCAGGGTTGGAGTTGTACGCCCGTCCAGCGGGCGACGGATTCGGCGACTACCAGACGTTCTGCGGCACCTGAGCGGCCTCAGCCGAAGGCGTGAACAATGTGCGCCGCAGGTGCGCACATTGTTCACGCCTTCGATGGGACGATCGGGTCCTCAGATGGTCTTGGGGTAGTAGCCGCCGACCTCGACCATTTCGACGTCGGAGCGGAAGTCCGACTCGAAGGGCCAGTCGGCCTCCTCGCCCTCGAGCGGGGCCTGCGCCCACCGGCCGTAGTCGCCACCGACCCGCTCGTTGCCGACCAGCGACCACGCCTGGCGCTTGTAGGTCCAGTTGTCCGGCTGCAACCGGTGGCACTCGACGAAGTGGGCGATCGCGGCGTCGCGTTTCCCGGCCCGCCACAGATGGTTGGCCAGCTCGAAGTGGGCCGCCCCCTCGGACATCCCCGCCGAACGCGGCTGCGATCGCGCGACGACCTCGTCGGCGCTGAGCGCGAACTCGCTGGCCGCGCCGTTCGCGGCCCAGTCGCGGAGGGCATCGGCGTAGGTCGCGCGGTCCTGCCCCGACAGGAGCACGCCCCATTGTCCAGCACCGTCCTCGGGTGGCTTCGGGGCGTTGGGCGCCCGGCCGAACTTCGGCAGCGCGGTCATCATCTCCTTGGGCATGTCGGCGCGCGGGCTCGGCCACCCGGGCTCGGCCGGGCGCACGATCACGCCGTCCTCGTCGATCCAGATCACGTTCGGGATGTTGACCACGCCGAACAGCGCGTCGAGTTGATGCGTCGGATCGAGCAAAGACGGGTGCTCGGGCTGGGCGGCGTCGATGAAACGACGCGACGCCTCGGGGCCGGAGAGTTCGAGCGACACGGTGACGATCTCGACGCCGAGCGGATGCAGTTCAGAACGGAGTTCCTGCCAACCTGGCAGGTCGAACGCACAACCTCAATACGGCGCCCACGAGACGATCACGACCTTCTGACCGCGCAGCGACGACAGGGCGAAGCGCTTGCCGTCGATGTCGTCGAGGACCAACTCCGGCGCCTGCGCCGACACCAGTGCCCGGCCACCGAACGACTCGGGGCCGACGGCCCACAGTCCTGCATCGGCGTCGTGCACGATCGCCATGCCGAGGCGTTCGGCGGTCGCCGTGACGTCGAACTCCCCGGTGGCGCCGAGCGGCACGCACACGTCGGCCTTGCAGGCGCCTTCCGGTTTGATCGTCCAGCCGGTGCCCTCGGCAAAGGTCTCCGCGGTGATGTCGAGCGACTCGAGGATCATCGACGAAAGCTACACACCGGCCGTCGAGTCCGCCAGTTCTGCCGCCGCGGTCAGGACGCGGATGCGCGCCTGCACGAACTCGACGATCTCGCCGTCGGTCATCGACGCGCCGTCGCCGCACGGCGGTGGCGAACTCGCCCGGACGCATCTCCTCACGCAGTTCGTCGACGAGCGCGTCGATCCGCTCGGCGTCGGACGCCTCGAACGGCAGGGCGTAGGCGGCGCCGATCGCAGTGAGCGCACCGTGCAACGTCGCGGCGGCGACGTTGTCGTCGAGCTGCACCAGGATGCGGAAGACGTGGCGCAGCGAGAGCCACTGGTTCGCCCAGTCGCCGCCGCGGAACCACATGTCGATGACGTCGGCGAACCCGGCCAGCGCCGAGCGGGACGACCCGCGCCGGGCGTCCAGCGACAGCACCTGGGTGAGCGCGAACGCCTGCACCCAGCGGTTGCCGGCGGCGGCGGCGATCTCCGCGGCACGTTGCAGGTGTTCCGCGGCGGCCGTGGGATCGCGCTCTTCGAGGGAGAGACCGAGCGCGTACCAGGCCTGGGCGAGGGCGGTCGGGGACGCACACTCGGCGCGCGGCGGCGAGCGCCTGGTCGGCGAAGATGCCACCGCGGTCGGGGTCGCCCCCACTCGTGACCGCCACCGAACGCATGTAGAGCGCGTGGGCGAGCCGGGCAGGCGAGCCGGTGCTGGCATCGTCGACCATTCGCTCGATCCATTGCTGAGCGACATCGGCGTCGCCGCGGTAACACCACGAGTTGCCGAGCACCCGCTCGGCGAGCCCGGACGAGCTGGTTCCCAGACGCAGCGATGCGGCGAGTGCCATCTCGGCATACGCGATCGAACTGTCGTGGTCGCCGCGGACGAACCGCCCGTAGGCGGCGGTGGCCAACACGATCGGCGAACGCGGCGAGTCGTCGAACCCGGGCATCGCGATCACCTCGTCGGCCCAGGCGATCACCTCGGCCTGCATCGAACGGAACGAATACTCCCGCAGCGCGGCGACCATCAACGCGCATCGTTCGATGTCGCCCTGTTCAGCGAAGCACGAGTAGGCGGTGCGGAGATTGCCGAATTCCTGATCGAGTCGGGTCGACGGCCTCGGGCTCGTCCGCGTCGGTCATCGATGCCGCGCACCGCTCGGCGAGCTCGCAGGTACCAGGCCGAGTGGCGGCCGGCCACCGCAGCCCGCTCGGAGTCGCGCAGCTCGGCCCGACCGAACTGGCGCAACGGCTCGAGGACCCGGTATCGGCCGACGCCGACGTCGGCGAGCTGGACCATCGACTTGTCGACGAGTGCGGCGAGCACCCGTGCCGCCGATGGCACGTCGAGCGACTCGTCGGTGCAGATCGCCTCGACCGCGTCGAGTCCGAACGACCCGGCGAACACGGACAGCCTGGCGAACAGGATCTGCTCGGGACCGTTCAGCAGGTTGAACGACCAGGCGACCAGCTCGTTGAGCGTCTGGTGACGGTCGGATCGGCCGACCTGGGCGTGGTCGAGGAGGTCGAACCGTTCGCGGAGCCGCTCGGCGAGCGCGGCGGGGCTGATCGCGCTCGAACGCGCAGCGGCCAGCTCGATCGCCAGCGGCAGTCCGTCGACGCGTCGCACGATCTCCGCGACGGCGGCCGCGTTGTCGGCGTCGAGGGCGAACATCGGATTCGACGCCACCGCTCGCTCGACGAACATCCGGATCGCGGGAACCTTCGTCAGCTCGTCGATCGGCATCGCACCCGTGCCCACGGCGAGTGGCGCCACCCGCCGGACGTGTTCGCCAGGGAGGCCGAGCACCTCCCTGCTCGTGGCGAGCACGGTGAGATCGGGGCAGGCGGCGAGCATGCGCCCCGTGAGGCGGGCGACCGGCACGCACAGGTGCTCGCAGTTGTCGAGCACGAGCAGGGCGCGACGGCCGCGCAGGTAGTCGACGAGCGTCTCCTCGACGCTGAGGTGTTGGCGCTGGTGCACGTCGATCGCCGTCGCCACCGATGCGACGGTCGAGAGCGGATCGTGGACCGGCGCCAGTTCCACCACGTAGACCTCGCCGTGCCGTTCGTCCCAGGCATCGGCCGCGACCCGCATCGCCAGACGGGTCTTGCCGACCCCGCCCGGTCCGACGAGGGTGACGAGTCGATGCTCGGCGAGGTGCCGGACGATGCCCGCGAGATCGGTGCTGCGACCGACGAGCGGGGTCACCTCGGCCGGCAGGCGACGCGCCTCACGGCCGGTCAACGGCACCGGGGTGACGAGCAGGGCGGGGTCGGAATCGAGGATCCTCGCTTCGAGATCTCGGATCGACGTCGGTGGGTCGAGGCCCAACTCGTCGCGCAGGATGCTGCGGAACGTGGCGATCCGGCGGAGCGCATCGGGCGACCGGCCACTGCGGTGCAGGGCGACGGCGAGTTCGTGCCACGGTCGCTCCCGCAGCGGATGCTCCGACACGAGCGCTTCCAGATCGGCGACGATCGTGCGGTCCTCGCCGAGTTCGAGGCGCGCGGACAGCACCTCCTCGCGGGCGACCGTCCGCAACTCCTCGAGGCGCGACACGGCACCGCGCGCCCACTCCCGATCGGAGAACTCCGCGTACGGCGGTCCGGAGAAGCAGGCGAGGGCACGTTCGTTCGCCTCGATCACGGCGGCCGGTGCGACGCCCGGGCGGGCGGCGAGCTGAGTCGCCTCGAACCGCCACGCATCGACCGCCGACGGCTCGATCTCCAACGAGTATCCGGGCGGGCGGGCGACGATCCGGGCCTCGGGGTGCAGCAGCTTGCGCAGGCGGCTGATGTTGCTCTGCAACACGGCGCCGGGGTCGGCGGGTTGCTCGTCGCCCCACAGCTCCTCCGCGAGCCGATCGGTCGAGACGACACCGCCGTGCGCGGCCACCAGCATCGCCAGGATCTGGCGCGGCTTCGGGCCACCGATCGCCACGGGCTCGGTTCCGCGCCTGACCTCCACGTTGCCGAGAACGCGGACGTCGAGCGCGCCACCCATGTCGCCCCAGTCTTGCAAACGCGCTTGCAGCGCGCTTGCAGAACCTGCCGCCGTTGCGGAAGGTGGCTGCATGCGGTCTGGAAGGGCCTCGTCGCACGATCGGCTCCGAGGACGCCAGGTGCGGACTCGACCGATCAACCAACCTCAGGAGACACCATGACCACATCAACCGACACGACCACCGAGACATCCACCGGACGTCGGCTCCCGCCAACCCGAACAAGGCACTGTGGGAGAAGGGCGACTTCACCCAGATCGCGGACACCATGCGCGGCAGCGGTGAGGATTTCGTCCGACGCCTGGGCGTCACGTCCGGCCTCCAGGTGCTCGACCTCGGCTGCGGCGACGGGACCACCGCGATCCCTTCCGCCCAAGCCGGGGCGAGCGTGCGCGGGATCGACATCGCCACCAACCTCGTGGCCGCCGGCACCCGCCGTGCCGAGCAACTCGGGCTCACGAACTGCACGTTCGAGGAGGGCGACGCCTCGAACCTGGCCAACGTCGACGACGACCAGTTCGATCTCGTCGTCTCCGTGTTCGGGGCGATGTTCGCGCCGCGCCCGTTCGACACCGCGGCCGAGATGGTGCGCGTCACCAAGCCGGGTGGGCGCATCGTGATGGGCAACTGGATCCCCGGCGACCCGACGCTCGTCGCGCAGATCCTGCGGATCAGCGGCGCGTACGCGCCGGCGCCACCGGAGGGTTTCGTCAGCCCGGTCACCTGGGGCGTCGAGGAACACGTCCACGAGCGCTTCCATGCAGCCGGTGTCCCCAGCGAACGCATCACGTGCGAACGCGACACGTGGGTGTTCGACTGCGCCGGGAGCCCGCGCGACTTCGTGGCGATGTTCCGCGACTACTACGGACCGACGATGAACGCGTTCGCCGCCGCCGAAGCGGCCGGCCGCGCCGCCGATCTGCAGGCCGAACTCGAGGAGCTGTTCGAGGCGCAGAACACGTCCACCGCACCGGACCGAACGGTGATCCCGGCGACCTTTCTGCGGGTCACCGTCAACCGCTGACGGCGGGCGATGCGGACGACGGACGAACGGCGATCGACGTCGGGCGTCCGTAGTCCCGTCCGCGCCAGGTGTGCCGTCGCCGGCCGACGACACCGCGGGCGAGCGCCACCGCCGCCAACCCGTCGGCTGTCGGGCTCAGCCAGTAGGCCGCGTCGATGCGGTCGTAGGCACGGCGGGTGCCGACGAGCGTGCCGACACGGGCGAGCGCCAGCGCCACGTCGAGCACGTCGCCGCGGCGGGTGAGGAGGCGCGGCAGCGGGAGCGACCTGGGCCAGCACGACGACGGTGAGGTCGACGAGCTGTCGTCCGAGCGGGTCGATGCCGGGGAGCGCGAGCGACCGCCCCCACCCGTGCCACGTGTCGGCGAACGACTCGAACATGCGCACGGTCAGGAGGTCGCTCGCATCGAGGAACCCGACCCGGGCGCCGTCGACCGCGAGCGATCGGGCGAGGGCGAGGTCCTCGACGACCGCGCCGGCGACGAGCGACATTCCGCCGCGATCGAGGAACGCCTGGCGCGGGACGGCCATGCACTGGCCGTTGGCCATCACACGTTCCGGGCGGGAGCCGACCCATCCCGGCGGACCGAACCGGTAGACGAGCGAGGTGAGCATCGCCGCGTGGAGCCAGCGGCTCGGTGCGGTCGGGCAGGCGAACCGTCCGGCGACCGTGACGAGGTCGAGGCCGTCCGTGCGCGCCCTCGCCACGAGCGCGGTCGGCAGCAGCGGGTCGGGCCGGGTGTCGGCGTCGAGGGTGACGACCCAGTCGGTCGTCGCCGCCAGGAGCCCCTGCTGCAGCGCCCACGCCTTGCCGGCCCAGCCGTCGGGCAACGGCTCGCCCTCGACGACACGGGCACCGAGTCGGGCGGCGACATCTGCCGTGCCGTCGCTCGACTGGTCGTCGACCACGATCACCTCCTGCACACCCGGCGCCCCGACGATGAGCTCGAGCAGCGGACCGATCCGGCCCGCCTCGTCCCGCGCCGGGATGACCACCGAGATCGTCACGTCCGGCCCCGAGGCCCCACTTGTCACATCGGTGCCAGGCACCGGTGTGACAAGTTGCGGGGCTGGCCGGATCGGCGGGGCCACCCGGGCGGCGCGGGCCAGCCGGGCGACGGCGATGACCGCGGCGGCGATCCGCGCCCCGAGGAACACGACTCGGACGCAACGTCGCACGGCGGCTCATGAACCGAGATCGCTCGAGATCATGTCGGCGACGATCCGCGCGCTCGACGCGACGAGCGGGAGCCCACCGCCGGGATGGCTCGAACCTCCGACCAGGTACAGGCCCGCCACCGGCCCACGGTTGGCGGGGCGTCGGAACGCGGCGCGCATCCCGTCCGACGAGGTGCCGTAGATCGCACCGCCGGGGGACCGGTAGCGCTCCTCGATGTCGCGCGGCGTCATCGATTCGATGAACTCGATCCGACCCGCGAGCGACACGCCGTGCGCGGCGAGGCGGTCGAGCACGATGCGTGGAAGCGGTCTCGGCATCCACCTCGACGCCCGGCGGCGTGTTGACGAGCACGAACCAGTTCTCGCATCCGTCGGGAGCCTGCGTCGCATCGGTGACCGACGAGACGCAGGCATACAGCGTCGGGTCGCCGGCGAGCTCACCACGCTCGATGGCGTCGAACTCGGCCGCGGCATCGTCCGAGAACCACACGTTGTGGTGTCCGATCGACGGCGTCAGGCCGCGCACGCCGATGCACAGCGCGAACCCGCTGGTCGAGCGCTTGGCGCGGCGGACCTTGCGGAGTGCGGCAGGCTCGTCGAGCAGCTCGGAGTAGAGGAGTTCCGCGTCGGTGTTCGCCACGACGATGTCGGCGTCGTGACGGGCCCCGTCGTCGAGGTCGACGCTCTCGACCCGACGGCCCGATGCGTTGATCGAGACCACCTCCGCACCGGTCCGGATGATCACCCCGGCCCGTTCCGCCACACGCTGCAGCGCCTGGCGCAACGTGTCGAGCCCGCCGCGTGCGTACCAGCAACCGAAGCGGGCCTCGATGTGCGGGATGCAGGCCAACGTGGCCGGCGCACGGAACGGGGACGAGCCGGAATAGGTGGCGTACCGACCGGCCCACTGGACCAATCGCTCGTCGTCGAAGTGGGCCCGCGCCGATCGATCGAGCGTCCGGAACGGGTCGATGGCGGTGAGGTCGGTGGGCGAACGCAGCCGCTTGGCCAGCGCCAGCGGGTTGGACATCGGGCCGGCGAAGAACGTGCGCTCGGCGACGTCCCAGATCCTTCCGGCCGCGCTGGTCGAAGGCACGCCACGCGTCACCTGCACCTTCGCGGAAGCGGTCGAACGACCCGGCCGTGTCGTCGGAGTCGTCGAACACGTCGAGTTCGCTCCCGTCACTCCAGCGGTACCGGAACTGCGGGTCGAGGCGGACGAGTTCGACCTCGTCGGCCAGGGTCGTGCCGGCGGCTCGGAACAGTTCGTCGAACACGTGCGGCAACGTGATGAGCGACGGGCCGATGTCGAACGTGTACCCGTCGCGGGTGAGCGTGGCGAGCTTGCCGCCGACCACGTCGTTGCGCTCGAACAGGGTGACGTGGTGCCCAGCGCTCGACAACCGCGTGGCGACCGCCAGACCGCCGACCCCACCACCGACCACCACCACCCGCCGCGGCTGCGATTGACGTGTGCGTCGACCGGGTGGGCATCGTCAGCGCCGGAGGGCCTTGAGCGACGGAGACGGCGGCGAGGGGGAGCATGGCCGCGCCGCCGACCACGGCGACGACCGGGTCGCGGAAGTAGCGAGCGAACCCGACCGTCTCCATCACCGCCATGAACGCATACTCACCGACCAACGCTCCGTCCGGCGAAGGTCGTGCATCGGTGCCAGGCACCGATGCACGACCTTGCGCGGGGAGGGCGCGTTCGAGGAGCGACATGACGGCGACGCCGGTGACGAACCAGCCGGCGAAGTTGGTCACGGGGATGCCTCGGTAGACGCCCTCGCTTCGTCCAGCGCCAGTAGCCCTCGCCGACCATCTGCGGGTCGAGGAACAGGTCCCAGGCGGTGAGCGCGGCCGCCCCGACGAGCACGCGACCCGGCGCCGACGAACGAGCGCCGAGCGCCGAGTGCGCGGCCTCGCGGGCCGGCAGCGCCATCGCCAACCAGGCCAGCGGCACGATCGCCGGCACGCCCGCGATCTGTGGTCGCAGGTCGCCCGAGTACTGGTAGCGGCCGAACGGCACGCCGGTCTGCGTGCCGACGCGCTCGACGACGGCCGTCGACACCCCGACCGCCACGGCCGCGACGCCGGTCCTGGCGAACCCCCAGCGACGGGCCGCGTTCGCGGTCGTGGTCGCGGCGAGGCCGACGACGACGACCGACGACAGCGCCCGCCGTGCGCCGCCGCCCCTCGGCAGCAGCGGGGTGGCGATCATGGCGGCCGTCGTGACGAGTCCTGCGGTGGCCGCGAGCACTCCGAGCCATCCGATGCGCGAGGCATCTTCCGGACCGGGGTCGCCGACAACCGGCACCCCATCGGTGCGCGCCGACACGAACGCTGATGTCGTGTTCATGTCCAGAGAAGTCTGGCGACGACGGCAGCCTTCTCCCGAGTCGACACGCTCGCACGCGAGCTGAAGACGTCGTAGCCCTGCGACTCGATCTTGTCGAGGATGCGCCCGTACAGCACGCGCGCCGCCCCGACGCACTTCGCGGAACGATCGGGGAGGAGCGCGATGCCGAGGTCGGCCGAGACGTACAGCTCACGACATCGATCGATCTCGAACCGCACGAGCTCGACGAACTCCGGCGTGACCCGCCGTTCCGTGAGGTCGACGCCGAAGCGGGCGCTGTCCTCCAGCGGGATGTACTGGCGCCCGCGGTCGAGGTCTTCGCCGATGTCGCGGAGGAAATTGGTGAGCTGGAACGCGACGCCGAGGTCGCGGGCATGGGGGAGCGCGAGGTCGTAGTCGGTGGGTTCGAGGATCGGCAGCATCATCTCGCCGATGACGGCGGCCGATCCGTCGATGTAGACGAGCAGATCGTCCCACGTGGCGTACGAGTCCACCGTCAGGTCCATGGTCATCGAGCTGAGGAATCGACGAAACGCGTCGATGTCGATGTCGAATGCGCGCACCGTGTGCACCACGGCCTTGAGCACCGGGTCGTCGGATCGGCCGGCGGCGAGATCCACGAAGAACCGATCGCCGAAATCGGCGAGGGCGGCCGCGCGCTGCTCGATGGGTACGTCACGACCGCCCTGCGACGGGATCTCGTCGACGATGTCGTCGGCGTACCGGGCGAACGCGTACAGCGCGTGGACGTGGTGCTGCTTGACCCTCGGGAGCACCTTGGTCGACCAGTAGTACGTCGTGCCGTGGCGCTTGTTGAACTCCCGGCACAGCGCGTAGCTCTCGTCGAGGGTCACCGGACCGTCCGGGAGCGAGCTGCGTGGTCGGCGGCGGCGGCGTGCCCGATCGGCGCGGCGGACGGATCATCAGCGCCGCCTCGACGCCGCGTACTCGTCGACGCGGGCGGCGGCCAGCTTGCCCGACACGAGCACCATCGGTACGCCGACTCCGGGCAGGGTCGACGAGCCGGTGAACACGAGGCCGGGAACCTTGCGGTCGACGTTGTTGGGCCGGAACGGACCCGTCTGGAGGAACGTGTGCGCCAGGGCGAACGGCGTGCCCTGTTCCATCCCCATCCGTTCCCAGTCGGTGGGGTCGTAGACCCGCTCGACGACCACGTCGGTCGGGTACCCGAGCGACGACGTGCGGTGCCGGATGTCGTCGACGATCCGGTCGCGTTCGCGCGCCCAGTCGATCCTCCCGCTCAGGTTCGGTGTCGGCTCGAGCACGTAGATGCTCGAACATCCCTCGGGGGCGAGCGAGGGGTCGTCGAGACTGTGCAGCGTCACCAGGATCGAGGGATCGGGCATCCGCACGCCGTCGTCGATCAGCGCCTTGAACGAGCCGTCCCAGTCCTGTCCGAAATGGATGTTGTGATGGGTCGCATCCGGCGGTGGAAGACCCGCGCACCCCGGCGATCCACAGCAGGCACGAGGGCGAGTACTTGCCCTTCCGAGCGACCCGGGGCGCCGAGACGCCGGGCAGCAGCTCGCGGTAGGCGACCGGGAGGTCCGCGTTGCAGACCACGGCGTCGGCTGCCACGTGCTCGCCGTGACCGAGTTCGACGCCGGTGACCCGGCCGTCCGACGAGCGCGTGATCGCGGTGACCGGCGCCGAGTAGCGGATGTCGACACCGGCTTGCTCGACGGCGGCCGCCAGCCCTGACGCCATCATGTGCATCCCGCCCTCGGGGACGAACACGCCCTCGACCGAGTCCATGTAGGTGATCACCGCGTAGAGGGCGAGCGCCTCGTACGGGGCGAGGCCGGCGTACATCGACTGGAAACTGAAGATCCGCTGGAGCCGTTCGTCGTCGAAGAACGACGCCACCTTCTTGCCCAGGTTGCCGAAGCCGCCGAGCTTGATCAGGTCGAGGCCGGCCCGCCACGGCTTCAGCAGGTCGAGCGGCGAGTCGAAGTTGGCGTCGATGAACGACGCCATCTCCACCCGGTAGAGCTGCTCCAACCAGTCGCAGAAGCGACCGAAGGCCTCCGCCTCCCTGCCGTTGGCGAACCGCCGGATCTCCTCGGTCATCGCCTCGCGCCCGTGCCGGACGAACAACGTCGAGCCGTCGGCGTACACCGCCCGGTACATCGGGTCGACCGGCTTGATGGTGACGAAATCGGCCATGTCCGCGCCGGCGGCGTTGAACGCGTCGGCGAGCAGGTTCGGCATGGTCAGCACGGTCGGGCCGTTGTCGAGGCGGAAGCCGTCCGCGATCACCATGCCGGCGCGGCCACCCGGCGTCGCGTCGCGCTCCACGATCGTGATGTCGTGGCCACGGTTGGAGAGATGCGCGGCCGCGGAGAGGCCACCGAGACCGGCACCGACGACGACGACGCGCATCAGACGTCTCGGGAGCTCACGTACCGCGCGAGAACGACCAGCTCGGTCTTGGCCTCATCGGTGATGTCGGCGGCGTCGATCGCGTCGATGGCCGACTCGGTGAGCGTCGGCGATGTGCTGCTCGAGCTCGTCGAGCGCGCCGGTCTCGACGATCACCGCTTGGATCCGTTCGACGTTCGCATCGGACAGCGCCGGGTCGCCGACGAGGTCCAGGACCGCTCGTTGCGAGCGATCCGCCCGGGCGACGGCTCGGGCGAGCAGCGGCGTCGGCTTGCCCTCGATGAGGTCACCGCCCACCGGTTTGCCCGTGACGGTGGTGTCGCCGAAGGCGCCCATGACGTCGTCGCGCATCTGGAACGCATCGCCGAGTGGCAGGCCGTAGGCGCTCAGCTGGGGCAGCAGGACGTCGGCCCGACCGGGCGCGGCGAGCACGGCGCCGAGGTGCAGCGGACGTTCGATCGTGTACTTGCCCGACTTGTAGCGGCAGATGCGCTCCGCCTTGACGATGTCGCGCTCGCGCTGCACCGAGCCGAGGATGTCGAGGTACTGCCCGATGTTCAGTTCGATCCGCAGCTCGTTCCAGATGCGCATCGCTTCGACCGGCGCCGCCTCGAGCAACTGGTCGGCATAGACGAAGGCGAGGTCGCCGACGAGGATCGCCACACCTTCGCCGAACCGTCGCGACTCGCCGGCCCAGCGCCGTTGCTCGTGGTTCTCGGCGGCGAGTGCGTGCGTCGTGGGTTGCCCCCGCCGCGTCGCGGCATCGTCCATCACGTCGTCGTGGAACAGGGCGAACGCGTGCATCAGCTCGAAGGCGGCGCCGGCATCGATGTCGATCTCGTCGTCGGCGCCACCACCGGCACCGACGTAGGCCAGGTGACAGAACGCCGGGCGGAGCCGCTTGCCGCCGGAGAGCACCAGTCGAGCGATCTCGTCGATCGGGTGGGCGAGTTCGGGGTCCAGTGCGGCCCAGCGATCACGTTCGATCGCGAGCAGGTCGGTGAGTCTCGAATCGACCCGGTCGGCGATACGCCGAAGAGTCGGCGGTGGCGTCCCTGGCATGGTGCACCCGAGACTAACGGCACGGTTCAAGGCCGGATCGGCGGTGGCAGCGGTGTTCACGTGGTTCCGTTCGGAGCCGTCGAAGGATCGGATCACATCGTCGACGAGAAATCTTCTCCCGATCGGCGACGGCACCAGCCGGTCCCGGACGCATTTCCCGGCCGATCGGGATTCTCGCCCCATGCGGCCGGGACGGCGCCCTGCACACCATGACTCGGCAACCACGACGTCGAGACGACGTCACGAACCGAGAAGGAATGACCCATGTACCGATCACCCCGATTCCTGCCCGTGCTGGCGACGGTGGCCCTGGCCGCCCTCGTCGGAGCCTGCGGCAGCGACGACTCGAACGACAGCACGGCATTGCCGGCGGCGGCGTGCGATGCATACAGCACGATCGGCGCGGCGATGTTCGGCGATCCGTCGGGAGTCCCCGACGCTGCCGTCACGCTGGCCGCCGAGGCACCCGAGGAACTGCGCGACGCCGCCGCGACCTACGGCAACACCTTCGCCGCCGCGTTCGACGGCGATGAGGCGGCGATGGAGTCACCGGAGTTCGCCGCCGCCGCCGAGCAACTCGGTGCGGCCGCCTACGAGACCTGCGACAGTGTCGAGCAGCTCGATGTGAGCGGCATCGACTACGGGTTCGAGGGTCTGCCCGCCGAGGTCGACGCCGGCCGTGTCGCCATTCGCTTCACCAATGACACCGCCGCGGACGAACAGCACGAGCTCGTGCTGATGAAGAAGGCCGACGGGGTCACCGAGACCGCCGTCGAGCTCCTGGAGCTCCCGGAGGACGAGTTGATGACCAAGGTCGTGCCGGCCGCCGTCGTGTTCGCCGACGAGCAGGGCGGCCAGAGCGCCTCGCTCGTCGATCTGGAACCGGGCTCCTACGTGGCGATCTGCATGATCCCCACCGGTGGCGACGGGCCGCCCCACGCCATGAACGGGATGATCGCCGATCTGGAGGTGGTCTGATGCCCACCTCGCCCGCTTCGTTGTCCATCGATGCGTCGAACGCGTCCACGGCAGCCGCACCCGCTGCGGTTCGGCAGAGCCGGGTCTGGGCGTGGTGCGGCATCGGTGCCGGCCTGCTCGGCCTGGTCGGGTTCTTCCTGACCGGGGGCGTCGCCGTCGACACCGACGCGCTCGCCGACAACCAACTCGTCGCCGAGGCCGTCACCGACGCCGCAGCGTGGGTCTGGGCCTATCAAGTGGTCACCGTCGCCACCGCGATCCTCGTGGCGGTGTTCGCCGCCGGCCTGTTCCGCAAGTTGTCGCAGCAGGGCCCGGCGCAGAGCCTCTGCCCGATGCTGGCGGTGAGCGGCCTGCTCCTCGTGTCGGCGATGTCGCTCGTCGGCGGCGGGATCTGCACCGAGATGTTCTGGGGGCTCACCCGGGACACCGCGGAACTCGATGCCGACACGGTCGCCGCCCAGATGGCGATCTTCAACACGATGGCCTGGGTGTGGGCCGGGGCCGGTCTCGCCGCAGGAGCGGTCGCCGTCGCCGGCCTCCGCCACGGCGCCGTGAGTCGAGCACTCGGCATCGGCAGCGCGGTCGCGGCGGGGCTGATCGCACTCACCAACCTCGTGCCGCTGCAGTACATGGCCCTCGTTCCCGGGGCCCTGTGGATCGTCGCCGCAGGCATCAGCTTCGTCCGGGCCGAGCAGTAACATCGCCCGCCGATCAGGATGAACGGAACCAGCGTCCCCGCGGCGGCCACCACGACCACGAGCACGACGTCGACCACCGCCCGCCGGTGGTCGATCGTCGTGCTCGTCACGTCGTGGTCGCTGGCCGGGCTGGCGATTGCGCTCGTCCCGTTCACCGAACCGACGTGGCACGTCGGGCAGTGGTACGGGCTCGTCGACACCGCCGATGCGATCGTGTTCGGCGCCGTGGCCTACGCGCTGCTGGCCCGTGGCCGTCACCCGGTGTCGTGGTTGGTGGCACTGTGTGCGGTCGGTGGCGGCCTGGCGGCGCTCAGCCTCCAGTGGTCGATGCTGGTGATGGCCCACCCCGACCTGCCGGAGCTGGTGTTCCTCCAGACCGCGCAGTCGTGGGCGTGGGTTCCCGGCACGTACGCGATGATCATCCTCGTCCCGGTGCTGGTGCGGCGCGAGCCGATGGCACCACTCGAGCGGGCGTTCGTCGTCGTCGGTGCGGCAGCGATCACCGGACTCACGTTGATGCGCCTGACCGACCCGTTTCCATGGCCGGACGGCTCGCCGTGGACACCGCTCGGGATCCGCAGCACGTGGTGGATCGACGTGCTCGATCGAACCGTCGAGACGCAGTTCCGCGTCGTCTGTGTGCTCGCCGCCATCGCGACGGCCGACCTCGTCTGGCGCTGGGCCAGACAGACCAGGGCCCGGCGTCGCGGGCTCGGTTGGCTCGCCGTGGCGAGCGGGCTGATGACGGCCACGTTCGTGCCGTTGGCGCTGCCGCAGTCCTGGGTGGCCGACCTGCCGGACTGGCTGACGCCGGTCCTCCACCTCACCTCGCAGCTGTTCTTCCCGGCCGCGTTGCTCGTGGCCGTACTCGGGCAACGCATCAGCGGTCTCGAGTTCATCATCGGACGGGCGACCCTCTGGGGTCTCCTCACCGGCGTGCTCACCGCCGTGTACGTGGCGATCGTGGCGATCGGCGGGGCGTTGTTGCCGGATGTCGACGGCTTCGTCGTGGCGATCGCCACTGCGGCCGTCGCGCTCCTGTTCACGCCGGTGCGCCGGAGCGCGCAGCGACACATCGACGCATTGGTGCGCGGCGACGGTGCGGCGCCCGCGCGAGCCTTCGCCGGCGTCGGCCGTCGGTTGGGCACGGCGTCCGATGACGCCGAACTGCTCGTCGCGATGGGCGAGTCGGTGATGCATGCCCTGCGGCTCGGCGGTCTCGCCATCGAGGTCGATTGGCCGAGCGGTGCTCGCCGTCTGGCGTCGGTCGGTGAGATGAACCGTGACTCGATCGAATCTCGTCCGCTGGTCGTCGGTGGCGACACGGTCGGCCGGCTCGTCGTCTCGGGGCGGCGCGGCGAATTGCTCGATCGATCGACGTCCGACTCGCTCGACGACCTCGCCCCGGTGGTCGGGATCGTCGTGCAACTCGTCGCCCGCACCCGGGAGCTCAGCGAATCGCGCGCCAGGATCGCCGACGCCCGTGACGAGGAGCGACGGACGCTCCGTCGTGAGCTGCACGACGGGTTCGGACCTGCGCTCGCCGGTGTCGCGCTCGGCCTGCGCGCCGCCGAGCAGGATGCTGCCGACCCGCCCTGCCGACAGCGCGCCGCTCATCGACAAGATGGCCGACGAGATCGATGAGCTGGTCGAGGTCGTGCGAACGCTGGCCCACGGGCTGGTCCCGCCGGTGCTCGACGAACTCGGCCTCGTGCCGGCGATCGTCGATCTGGCCGAACGGCATCGGATCAGTGGGGATCTCGAGCTGGTGGTGACGGCGGACGACGTGGTGGTCGACAGCGCCGTCCGCCAAGCCGTCTACGGCATCGTCGCGGAGGCGGTCCGCAACGCGGTCCGGCACGCCGATGCGTCGTCGTGCGCCATCACGCTTCGGGAGGACGGCGCCGCGCTCGTCGTCACGGTGGAGGACGACGGCATCGGACTCCCATCGCAGGTGACCAGCGGCGTCGGGCTGTTGTCGATGCGCGAACGCGCCGACGGCATCGGCGCCACGCTGAGCGTCACGAACGCCGACCGGGGCACGCTCGTCGAGCTCCGCGTTCCCAGCCTGGTGCGCGCCGAACGAGCCTTCGGATGACCGACCCCACCATCCGCGTGCTCGTCGTCGACGACCATCCGGTCTTCCGGCTCGGCATGGTCGCGCTGCTCACCTCGATCGACGGGTTCGACGTGGTCGGCGAGGCGGCAACCGCCGACGAGGCCGTGGCGACCTCGGCGGCGCACTCACCCGACGTGATCGTGATGGACCTCCACCTCGGCCCGGGCTCCGGCATCGACGCGACCCGGCGGATCCTCGAGGCGCAGCCGACCGTCGGGGTGCTCGCGGTGACGATGATGGACGACGACGACTCGGTGTTCGCCGCGATGCGCGCCGGGGCTCGTGGGTACCTGCTGAAGGGAGCTGCGCCCGACGACATCGAACGGGCGGTGCGGTCGGTGGCCAACGGCGACGTGATCCTCGGACCACAGGTCGCCGCGCAGGCGATCGGCTTCCTGTCGTCCGGGCAGTCCGTCCGCCGCGGTGGCGTTTCCCGAGCTGACCGTGCGCGAGCGCGAGATCCTCGATCTGGTCGCCCGCGGCCTCGACAACACCAGCGTGTCGAGGCGGCTCGATCTCAGCCCGAAGACGATCCGTAACCATCTGTCGAACGTGTTCACCAAGCTGCAGGTCGCCGACCGTTCCCAGGCGATCATCCGCGCCCGCGACGCCGGCCTCGGCCAGACCTGAGCACGCGGGCGTCAGGGTGATGAGCCAGTGGCCCGGTTGTCGGGCCGTTCGCTCATCGCGTTGTCCGGTGGTGTCAGTCCGGGGCGGTCGAATCGGCGACGGCGTCGAGGTCGGCGGTGACCTGCTCGATGCGCAGCTGCGCCGTGGAGATCTTCGCCCGGCAGAGCCGGATCAGTTCCGACGCCCTGGCCACGCGCTCGGCGAGATGGTCGACGTCGACGTCGGAACCCTCGAGTTCGCGCAGGATGCCATCGAGTTCGGCGAGTGCCGCGGCGTACCCGGGCTGGGCATCGCCGCCGGCGTTCGTGGTGCTGGTCATGTGGATGGCCCTTCGATCGGAGTGGTGGCGCGGACGATGCTCGAGATCGAGCCGTCGACGAGGGAGGTGGTGATGGTCGCGCCGTCGGCGACGTCGTCGACCGAGCGCACCACGGTGCCGTCGGTGGCCCGCGTGATCGACCATCCTCGGGCGAGCTGCACGGCGGGATCGAGGGACGAGACACGAGCGGCGAGCACGTCGAGACGATCGGACGAACGTTGCAGCACCCGCACGGAACGCTCGGCCACCTGCACGTCGAACGCGTCGAGACGCCGCGTACCGTTGGCGAGCACCGTCGGGCCACACCGAACGAGCCGGTCGACGCGCATGGACAACCGTTCGTCCGACCGTTCGACGGCGGCATGGGTGCGACGGGCGATGCGATGCGCCAGGTCGGACAGGCCGGTGGTGGCGGTGCCGAGCGCATGCGCCGATCGACGTTGGATCGCCGACCAGGCTTCCTCGGTGCCGGCGCGATAGGCCACGACCCGTTCGATCAGCGCTCCCGCGCACGCCGTCGGGGTCTTGAGGGCGGTGTGGGCGACCTCGTCGGCGACGCTCCGGTCGACCTCGTGCCCGAGGCCGGTGAGCACGGGGCGACCGGCCGCGGCGATCGTGCGTGCGATCAGCTCGGAATCGAAGACGGCCAGTTCGTTCTTGGCTCCGCCGCCACGGATGACGACGATCGCGTCGAGGTCGCGGCGACGGCCGAGCGTTCCGATGCCTGCCGCCACCATCGAAGCGGCGAACTCGCCCTGGACCCGGACGTCGCACACCGCCAACGAGAAGCCGAGCGCGCTCTGTTCGAGTTCGTGGCGGAAGTCGTGCCACGCGGCGGTGCCGACGCTGGTGACCACGCCGATCCGCAGCGGGACCGACGACAGGACATGACGTCGGTTCCGGTCGAGCAACCCCTCGGCGACGAGGCGGCGCACGACCTCGTCGCGCGACTGGGCGATGTCGCCCAGCGTGTACTTCGGGTCGATGCCCGTCATCTTCAGCCCGACGCGACCTGTCGGGGCGTAGTAGTCGAGGTACCCGAACACCCTGCACCTTCATGCCGTCGCTGAGGCGGAGTCGATGCTTCTGCAGCATCGGCCGGAGCCGCATCCGTGCCGGGGCGAAGAACTGGACGTTGATGACGGCCGCGCCGTCGCCAGAGTCGTCGGCGAGGCTGAAGTAGGCGTGGTTCCCGCGGTCGCTCCAGCCCGTGATCTCGCCCCGCACCCAGATGCCGTCGCCGAAGCTGCGCTGGAACGACGAGTTGATCGCTTCGGCGAGTTCGCCGACGGTGTACGTCGGGTTCGCGCCGTCGTCGAGTTCGTCGTCACCGAAGTCGAACGCGGGCTGGCTCACGGCACCGATTCAATCAGGGTCGCCGGAAACGCCGCCACCGCGGGTCACGAGAAGCTCACGCACCGAGCGCACGGAGGGTGCCGCCCGGTGGCGTCTCGGTGTCGTCGACGTCCGACCTGGCGAGATCCGACGAGTCGTCCGCTGTGAACAGCTGACCGTCGAGCGGCAGGCCGCGTTGGAGGCGCAACGCCTCGAGTTGGAGCAGGGGCCGCTCGAGTTGCCGGCGGCGGGTACCCGCGAGTTGATCGAAGGCACGATCGACCCCGTCGAACCGCTTCTTCACCGCCTCGACGGCCTCGGCGTACTTGCGCCACTGCGCTCCGAAGGTGCCGAGCAGCTTGAGGATCTCGTCGCTGGTCTGTTCGATCATGAAGTTGTCGAACGCCTGCCGGATCACGCCGAGGAAGGCGAACAGCGTGAGCGGCGAACACAGCACGACCTGCTGGCCCATCGCCTCGTCGAGCAGACCGGAGTCGTGCTCGTGGATGAAACCGGTGAGCTGCTCGTTGGGGATGAACAGCAGCACGTAGTCGACGGAGGGTTGCTCGCTCTCGCCCGAATAGTCGCGCTTCGCCAGCTCCTTGACCCGGAGCCGGACGTCGCTCAGGAACCGCTTGAGGTGGACCTCGCGCTCGGCGTTGGTGTCGACCTCGAGGTAGCGCAGGTACGACGCCATCGGGAACTTGACGTCCATGTACAGCGCGTGGCCCTTGGGCATCGGGAACGTGTAGTCGGGCCGGCCGGTGCCGCCCTCGATCTGGGTCTGCTTGACGTAGTTGATGTTCTCGCGGAAGCCGGCGAGCCGCAGCACGTCTTCGGCCATGCGCTCACCCCACTGGCCGCGCACCTGCGGGTTGGCCAGCGCCTCGCGCAGCGAGCGGGTCGATTCGGCCAGCGTGTTGGCGACCTCGGCGTGCGCCTGGAGCGAGCTGGTGACGCTGCCGAAACTCTCGGCGTTGGTGCGTCCGAGCGCGGCGACCATGTCGCTCAGCTTGTTCAGTTCGCCGCGCATCTCTGCATGCACCTGGCCCAGGTGCGCGTCGATCAGCTCCTTCTTGGAGGTCAGATCGGCGTTCACCTGCTGATGGACCTGCGACGCCGTCGAACCGAGCTGCTCACGCTGCAGGACCGCGCTCTGCTGCAGTGCCGCGTTGACCGCAGCATCGCGCTCGGCCGATGCCTGCTCGCGGACCTGGGCGATCGCGTCGTGAACCGCCGCGTCGATGGTGCCGCGCATCTCCGCGGCCGCGAGGAGGCGCTCCTCGGCCGAGTCGACGGAGCGCTCCGCGACCCGTTGCTCCGCCCGGCGCGTCGCGGCCAGGGCGGCCACCACGGCCGCAGCGGCGGCGAGCAGGATGCCCAACAACATCGTGACGATCAACATTCACCACATGATGACGTGGGGGTGTATCAGTGGCGCGGATGCACCCCCGTGATCCGTGCTTCACGCGCCGTTCACATGCCTGCCCGTCGCCCGATACAGGGGGTTCCTACCGTTTCCTCATGCGAACCACCAAGAAGAGCGTCCCCAAGAAGATGGTCCCGAAGAAGACCGCCCCCAAGAAGGCCAGCACCATTCCGAAGCGCTGACCGCCACCGCCGGATCAGACCGGGGTCAGCCGCCGCGGGTCGAAGCACCGCTTGCGTCTGCGTGACCTTGGCGACCAATCGGTCCTCGTGACGGACTTCGGTTTCGATCACGATGGTCATCCCGCCGACGTGGAGGGGCCTGGCCGTCGCCACCGCGGTCCCGCCGGTCACCGCACCGAGGAAGTTCGTCTTCGACTCGATCGTCGAGGTGCCGGTCGCGCCCTCGGGCAGGTTGAAGAACGCACACGCGCCGCCGGCCGCGTCGGCGAGCGCCATCACCGCGCCGCCGTGCAGCAGCCCGCCCGATCGTGCACAGGTCGGCGCGCCAGTCGAGATGAAGCTCCACGAGTTCGGCCGACGCCTGTGCGGCGGTCACGCCCAACAGCGCGCACAGCGGCATGGCGGATCGGATGAAGTCGGTGTTGGACGTCGTCATGGTGCTCCTCCGTTGGTCGGGTGCGGAAGGGATCCGCGCGGGTCGATGACGAAACAGCGTTCGGCGAGGGTGCCGAGCGCGTAGGACGCGTAGTCGACGCCGAAGTCGCTGTAGAGATCGCGGCACGACTCGCTCCACGCGAGCGCATCGGGCGACGACATGCGGTGCACGACCTGCATGACCCCACCCTCGTAGACGCGGTACTCGGCCCACGTGCCGGGAAAATCCTTGGTGCAACCGATCTCGATCGACGGCACGCCCGACCGGGTCATCGGCCGCACCCGATGGCGATGTGTGTGCCCGGCGGCGTAGGCGATCACGTTCGCCCGTCGCACGCAGAGCGCATCGAGTGCATCGCTGCAATCGGGGTGCAGACCGAAGTAGTCGTCGCTGCGATTGCCCCCGGCGCCGCGGATCCACTGCTGGTGGTGGCCCATCACGAACACGGGGACGTCGGTCGCTCGGGCATGGTCGTCGAGCCACTCGAGTTGCTCGGCGGTGATCATGCCGGTCGTCGCGCCCGGGATGGCCGTGTCGAGCAACGCGACGTCGAGCCCTGGCAGCTCGATCCACTGGTCGCCGGCGTACGCATCCTGGTGGGCGTAGGCGTCGTGATTCCCGCGCACCACCTTCAGTCGATCGCCGAACGCCGGGCGATAGCACGCTTCGAAGGCGGCCCATTCGGCCTCGGTCCCCGAGTCGACAGATCGCCCTTGACGATCACCGCGGCGGGGGCGATCGCCGCCATCTCGGCGACCGCCGTGTGGTTCATCACCTCGGGGTACGGCTCGGCTCCGGGGGCGCTGCGCCGGATCGGTCCGTTCGGGTCGTCGTCGATCCGGCCCGCCTCGATCTCACCGAAGTGCACGTCGTTCACGGTGGTGAAGCGGCACATCAGCTCGCCCGCCGGGCGCCGCAGCGTCCGGAACGTCACACCGAGGTGCACGTGGTCGGTATCCGCAGCGAGACCGTCGAGACGATGCACCGTCGTGCCGTCGTGCAGGACCGCGGCGTCATCGGTGACGGTGGTGACGTCCATTCGCTGCCGGTTCGGAACGTGCGGTCGATGTGAGGGTCGAACGTGATGGTCAAAGTGGCCGCGTCAGGTCCGCACGACGTACGTGCTGCAGACCTTGTCCTGCCACGTCTGCTTCTTGTCGTCCCACGCCGCCCACAGGTACCCGAGATAGAGGATCTGGGCCGAGATGAAGCTGGCGAAGAGCGATCGTCCGAGTGCCTTGCCGAATCCGACCGACAGACCGTTGTCGGACCGGACGAGCTTGATGTTCGTCATCCGCATGCCCCACGTCTGACCCTTGCCGAGCGCTCTGACGTAGATGAACATCACGAGCAGCAGCCCGGCGAGGCCGAGGAGCACGGCGCCGACGACCGGGCCGGCGTCGGGTTCGCCGGGCGGACAGATGAGTTCGAACGTGTCGTCGAATTCGCTGCTCGACCCACCGGCAGTCACTGAAGCTGGCGAAGCCGATCGCGAACGCGGGGATCAGGAACACCGCGGCGAGCAACCCGTACAGGATGCTGTCGATGAGCAGGCTGGCGAAACGGATCCAGAATCCGGCGAGTTCGCCCATCGGCGACGACACGTAGGGCTGGTAGCCGGGCGGCAGGTTCGGTGCGTATGCGCCCGGCGGCGGCGGAGTGGCGCCGCCGAGGGGTACGGCTGATAGCCGGGGGGAGGTGGCGGCGGCGTCGATGCCATCGACGGTGGCCCCGGCGGCTCACCGGGAGGCGGCGGGGGTGGTGGCATCTGCATACCCATGGTGCGAGTGTGTCAGAACGTTCGCTGGTGCTAGCGCCATGGCCGGTCGCGGCGTACCGCCACCGGGCGTGCCCACCAGCGGCCGCTGAACTTCCAGGATCGGTCGCGGCTCGTCGGTGCGGCGACTTCGACCACGGGTTTCGGCCAGAGTGCCTCCATCGCCGCGACGATCGCGACCGCTTCCTCGTCGGTCGGGGTCGGGTGCATCGATGCGGTGCTCGACGATGGCGTGCGCACGGTCGGTTCGGACACGTTTGGTTCGATGCTCATCGGACGTCGCACATCAGAGCGGGACGTTGCCGTGCTTGCGTCGCGGCAGTTCTTCGCGCTTGGTCGACAGCATCCGCAGCCCGGCGACCAGCTTGCGCCGGGTCTCGGCCGGGTCGATCACGTCGTCGATGTAGCCCCGTTCGGCGGCGGCGTACGGGTTGGCGTACTTCTCGGTGTACTCCTGGACGAGTTCGGCGCGGCGGGTGATCGGGTCGGCGGCCTGCTGGAGCTCGCGGCGGTAGACGATCTCGACCGCGCCCTGGGGGCCCATCACGGCCAGTTCGGCGGTCGGCCACGCGAACGCGAGGTCGGCGCCGATCGACTTCGAGTTCATCACGACGTAGGCGCCGCCGTATGCCTTGCGCGTGATCACCTGGATGCGCGGCACCGTCGCCTCGCAGTAGGCGTAGAGCAGCTTCGCGCCGTGACGGATGATGCCGCCGTACTCCTGGTCGACACCGGGCAGGAAGCCGGGCACGTCGACGAAGGTGATCAGGGGAATGTTGAACGAATCGCACGTGCGCACGAACCGTGCCGCCTTCTCCGACGACTCGATGTCGAGCACGCCGGCGAGCATCTTCGGCTGGTTGCCGACGATGCCGACCGGGCGTCCGTCGATGCGGGAGAACCCGCAGACGATCGACTTGGCCCAGTGCGGGAAGTACTCGAAGAACTCGCCGTCGTCGACCACGTGGCGGATCACTTCGGTCATGTCGTAGGGCATGTTCGGGCTGGGCGGCAGGATGTCGCGCAACTCGGGGCACAGCCGGTCGGGGTCGTCGCCGAGGTCTTCGATCGGCGGCTCCTCCAGGTTGTTCTGCGGCAGGAACGACAGCAGGAAGCGCACGTCGTCGAGGCACGACTTCTCGTCGGACGACACGAACGTGGCGACGCCCGATTTCGAGGCGTGGCTCATCGCGCCGCCGAGTTCCTCGAGCGTCACGTCCTCACCGGTCACCGTCTTGACGACGTCGGGCCCGGTGATGAACATGTGGCTCGTCTCGCGGACCATGAAGATGAAGTCGGTCATCGCCGGCGAGTACACGGCACCGCCGGCGCAGGGGCCGAGGATCACCGAGATCTGCGGGATCACGCCGGACGACAGCACGTTGCGGTGGAAGATCCCGCCGTAGCTGGCGAGGCTGACCACACCTTCCTGGATGCGGGCGCCGGCACCGTCGTTGAGCCCGACGAGCGGAGCGCCGACCTTGAGGGCGAGATCCATCAGCTTGTGGATCTTCTCCGCGAACACCTCGCCGAGCGCTCCGCCGAACACGGTGAAGTCCTGCGAGAACACGAAGACCTTGCGCCCGTCGACCGTTCCCCAACCGGTGATCACGCCGTCGGTGTACGGGCGATCCTCGAGCCCGGCGGCATGCGCCCGGTGGCGGGCGAGGAGGTCGAGTTCGTGGAACGAGCCGTCGTCGAGGAAGTACTCGAGCCGCTCGCGGGCGAGCATCTTGCCCTTTTCGTGCTGACGGTCGACCGAGCGTTGCGAACCGGCGTGGAACGCCTGGTCCTGCCGCTGCTTGAGGTCGTCGAGTCTGTCCTGCATCGGCGTGGTCACGATCCCGAACGCTACTTGTTCGTCGCCGAGGCTCACCGATCCGCTGGTCGGTGAATGCGGCCCCGTTCCCATCGGCGAAGATGGATCGATGTCCGTCGACCCGCCAGACGATCCAGCCAACGCCGCGTTCGACCTCCCGCTGCAACCCCCCATCGAACCGATGCTGGCGAAGCTCGCCCGATCGATGCCCGACGGCGACGGCTGGTTGTACGAGCCGAAATGGGACGGGTTCCGCTGCCTGGTGTTCCGCACCGGCGACCGCATCGAGCTGTTCAGCCGCAAACTGCGCCCGCTCACCCGGTACTTCCCCGAACTGCTCGAGCCGCTCGCGCCAGGCCCTGCCGGACCGCTGCATCATCGACGGCGAGATCGTCGTCGCCGACGGCGGCGGGAACGGGCTCGACTTCGATGCGCTCCTGCAGCGCATCCACCCGGCCAAGTCGCGCATCGACCGACTGGCCGCGGAGACGCCCGCCGCGTTCGTTGCGTTCGACGTGCTCGCCGACGGCGACCGGGCCGTGCTCGACGAACCGATGTCGACGCGGCGGGCGTTGCTCGAGACGTTGATCACCGTCAACCCGACGGTGCACCTCACGCCCGCCAGCACCGATCGCCACGTGGCCGACGAATGGTTCGGACGTTTCGAGGGCGCAGGCCTCGACGGGGTGATCGCCAAACCGCTCTCCGGCACCTACGAGCCGGGCAAGCGCTCGTTGATCAAGGTGAAGCACGAGCGCACGGCGGATTGCGCCGTCGCCGGCTACCGCATCCACAAGGACGGCAACGGCGTCGGGTCGCTGCTGCTCGGCCTGTTCGACGCCGACGGCGACATGCACTCCGTCGGTGTCGCCGCGGCGTTCAGCGCGGCCCGCCGGGCCGAACTCCTCGCCGAGCTCGAGCCGCGGACGCACGATGCGCTCGAGGGCCATCCCTGGCGGGAGTGGGCGGAATGGGACGGCGGGCAGGCCGGCGCGGCATCGAAGGCGAGCACGGCGGGCAGCCGGTGGAATGCCGGCAAGGACCTGTCGTTCGTGCCGATCCGGATGGGTCTCGTCGCCGAGGTGACGTTCGGCCAACTCGAGAACCGACGGTTCCGCCACGGCGTGAAGTTCGTGCGCTGGCGCCCCGACCGTTCACCGGAGAGCTGCCGCTACGACCAGCTCGACGTCGCCGAACCGGTGTCGTTCAGCTCCTTCATCGACCGCTGATCGCCACCTGACACTGGGGTCAGGCACCGCGTTGCACCTGTCGACGGCTCCAGGCGGGCAGCTGACACGAAGTGCCTGACCCCACGTGGCAGGTCAGCCGGGGACGGTGGTGGTCTGGTCGAGAGCGGGGCGATGGTCACCGGCGGGATCGTGATGTCGGTGGTCACCGTCGATCCGTCGTCGTTGCGGATCACGAACGTCTGCTGGTCCGTGTTGACGACGCCCGTCAATGTCACCGCGTTGATCTGGACCCGCCAGTCCCCCGGCACCGTCAGGGGCAGGCCCTCGGCGGCGAGGCGCACGGCGACGCCGGCCCCCGGCAGCGGGACCGGTTGGGTGATCGTGCCGATCTCGCCGTTCGGCGGTGCGGTGAACACGATCTCCAGCCCGGACAAACCGGTCTCGGGGGCATCGACGTCGACCTCCATGCCGACGAGACCAGGCAGATCGGAGGTCAACTTGACGGTGATGTCCAGATCCGCCTCCGGGACCTCGAACTGCCGTTCGATCACGTAGCTGATCGAATCCCCGGCGTCGACGTTCGGCGGGGTGAGCGCGAGCATCCAGGCGCTGAACGCCACCACCAGGATGCCGATCGCCGCCTCGGTGCCGAACGCCCGGCGCAGGCGGTCGGCCATCGGCACGGTCATCTCGTCCGCCCTGGCGAGGCGCTCGTTCACGAGCTGGCGTGCCTTGATGGCGATGAACAGCATGATGGCGACCGCGACCGTCTTCAGCAGCAGGACCCGACCGTGGCTCGAGCCGAACAGGTCGCCGCCGTCGAGCCGGACCGTCTGGACGAGCCCGGTCACGACGGTGACGACGATGGCGACGTTCGAGATCCGACAGAAACCCCGCACCGCGTGGACGAGGTCCTCCTCGCCCGGCCCGGCGAGCACGACGCGGG
Organism: Ilumatobacteraceae bacterium; assembly: GCA_963772085.1. GTDB lineage: Bacteria > Actinomycetota > Acidimicrobiia > Acidimicrobiales > Ilumatobacteraceae > Sva-07. The sequence goes on along the minus strand of CAVYWH010000005.1, from coordinate 123,226 downwards.
CGAGCAGCACCACCCCGCCGATCCAGACCGCCATCGCCAGGGCGTGCAGCACGCCCATCGCCATCCCGAGGACGGCGAGGTCGCCGCCCGTGCGGCTGAAGCCGATCGTCGCCACCGCGAGGGCGGGGATGCCGAGCCCCGCGAGCTGGGTGGTCGGGTCGATGACGCGGTCGGGCCGGAACGCGACCCATCCCGAACCGAGCACGAGGATCAGCCGGGCGATCGCGGCGATGCCCGGTGCGCCCGCGTCGAAGAGATCCATCCAGTTCGCCGGATTCAACCCGCTGCCCAGCGAACCCCCGGTGGCGGCTGCCGTCGCGGAGGCGACGAACAGCACCGTGCCGATCACCGCCACGATCCAGATCGTGCGGATGAACTTGACGGCCACGAGGTACTCGACGCCTTCGGGCCACGCCGCGGCGATCGTCACCAGCGCCCCGAACAGGATGCCGACGCCGAGGATCGAGATGAGACGGCCGAGCCACAACGGACCCTGCCCGGTCTCGGCGTCGGCCGGGCTGACCACGTCGGTCGGCGACGTGTCGCCCGACCCGTCGACCGGGGTCGTGGTCGCGCCGGCGATGGTGGTGCCCGTGGTCGCGTCGGTGGATCGGCGGCCGCGGCGGTGGTGGTGGTCTCGGCGGGATCGGCCGAGACGTTGAACGTGATGTTGCCCGACCCGTTCGGTTCGCCTTCGACGTCGCTCACCAGCCACTTCGCGACGCACGTGCCCTTGGGGAGGGCGGACGGCACGGCGACGGTCACGCTGAGGTTGTCGGCGCCCTTCTCCAGACGTCCGAGCGATGATCAGCTGCGTGTTGCACTCGAGGCCGACGGTGTTCTGCCTCGCCGAGCTCCTCGGTGAACACGATCGAGATCTCGGTCGGGGACGTGGCGATCGTCGACCCGTCGGCCGGGTCGGAGCTCACGACCGCGGCTTCGGCGAGTGCGGTGCCCGCGCCGAAGGTCGACCCTGCGGCGGCGATGGCCAGCGCGGCGAATCCCAGCTGGAGTGCACGACGGGTGCGACGTTGGAGGGGGCGCGCAGGCAGCTGGCTCACAGTCGGCCCGAGGTTAGTGGTCGACGCACGCTCGACTGGTGCCTCTCGACCGCGCTCTGGCTGGTGGCGACGGTCGTCATCCGGGCGACCGCACGCATCCCGGCGCTCCCAGCTCGGTGACGAGGTCGTTCCGGCCGAGGTTGAGCGACTGGATCGTGGTCGTGATCTCGGCCAACGTGGCGCTGTCGCCCGTGGCGGCGGCGGCCACATCGGTCCAGCCCGCCGCCTGGTCTTCGTCGTTGGCGATCAGGGCCCGATGGTCGTCGTCGAGATCGGCCGGCGCGTCGAGGCCGCGCAGTCGTTCGGCCTCTCCCGTCAGGATCGAGCTCGCCTGGGTCGCGAAATCGGTGACGGTGATGCCGTCGGGAGGGTCGGGGAGCGCGGCGAGCTGCGACGCGGTTTCGGCGCACACCGCTTCCAGCTGGCCGAGGTACTCGGCGGCGGTGGGGGCGGGGTCGCTCGCGTCGGCACAGGCGCCGATGGCGACGGCGGTCAGGCCGAGCGCGGCGACCGACCGCCAGAGGGCGCGATTCCGCTCGCTGGCTGGCCGGCGGCCGCATCGTCCTGAATCGGCCATGGTCCGACTGTAGAGAACGGCCCGACCTGCGCAGCAGCACCGTCGCTCCGCATCGGGCTGTCGCATCCCATCGCTATCGTGGCCGCGATGGCCAACCAGTCGCTGTACCGCCGTTACCGGCCCCGACGTTTCAGCGAGGTCAAGGGCCAAGATCACGTGGTCAAGGCGCTGCGCAACGCCGTCGCCGAGGGCCGCGAGGGCCAGGCCTACCTGTTCTCCGGTCCCCGCGGCACGGGCAAGACGACGTCGGCGCGCATCCTGGCCAAGGTCCTCAACTGCGAGAACGCCGTCGACGGCGAACCGTGCTGCGAGTGCGCGTCCTGCATCGCCGTCGAGCGGGGTACGAGCTACGACGTCCACGAACTCGATGCCGCGAGCAACAACGGCGTCGATGCCATGCGCGACCTGATCGAGAAGGCGTCGCTCGGGACGCCGGGCCGGCACAAGGTGTACATCCTCGACGAGGTGCACATGTTGTCCAAGCCGGCCGAAGCGGCGCTGCTGAAGACGCTCGAGGAGCCGCCCCCGCACGTCGTGTTCGTGCTCGCCACCACCGATCCGCAGAAGATGTCCGACACGATCCGCAGCCGGACCCAACACCTGCAGTTCCACCTGCTGAACACCGACACGCTGAGCGAACACGTGCGGTGGGTCGCCGCCGATGCCGGCCTCGACGTCAGCGACGCCGCCGTCGAACAGGTGCTGCGCCAGGGTGCCGGCTCGGCGCGCGACGCGCTGTCGGCCCTCGAACTCGCGGCGACGGTCGGCGACGCCGGGCTCGAGACCGTCCCGCTCGACGAGTTCGTCGAAGCGATGATCGATCGTGACCCGGGCCGGGCCCTCACGATGGTGGCGCACGCGATCAGCATCGGTCGAGACCCGCGCACGCTGACCGAGGAGTTGATCGGCTTCATGCGCAACGAGTTCCTCTGCCTCATGGCGCCCGAACTCGCACAGGTCTCCGGCCAGCACATCGACGTCTTGACCGAACAGGCGAGCCGCGTCGGTGCCGCGAGCCTGGTGCGCGGCATCGAAACGCTCGGCGCGTCGCTCAGCGACATGCGCCACGCCCCCGACCCCCGGGTGCTCCTCGACGTCGCCGCGGTGCAGCTCACCGCCGACTCGGTGGCGCCCGACCTGGGCGCGCTGCTCGCACGGTTGCACCGGCTGGAAGAGCAGGTGGCCGCGGGAGTGCCTGGGCCGGGAGCGGTGGCGACCGCACCGGCGTCCGACCGCCGTCGGTGAGCTCTGGGCTGGTGAGTTCTGGGGCGGCGAGCTCGGGCCGAGCGGTCCTGGGTGGCCGCGCCCGTCCCGCCGACGAACCGGCACCGCCCGCCGCAGGTTCGCCGGTCGATGCCACCAGCCCTCCCGAGCGAATCGTCCGGCGTGGCGTCCGCCCGGTCCGGACGTGGTGGCCGTCGACACCCCGTTGAGCGCCGAGCAGTGGGAACAGACGGTGCGTCCCGGTCTGCGCGGCATGGCCCGGGCGGTCTATGCGCCGGCCACGTTGCTGACGAGCACGACCGACCTGGTGACGTTCTCGCTGCCGAACACGGTCCATCGGGAGAAGTGCGAACAGCACCGGTCGGCCGTCGAGACGGCGATCCGATCGGTGACCGGACGCCAGACCGAGGTCGCCCTGATCGTCGAGGGGGAAGATGGCGCGGGTGCCGCGCCGTCGATCTCCGGTGGATCGTCGTCGCCGGTCGGGACGACTCCGCCGGTCACCGCCTCACTCAGCCCGACGCGCGCCGGCCCAACCGGCGCCACCGTGCCGGCCACGGGGAGGCCCGGTGCGGTCGACGATGACGAGCCGGCGGCAGCCGCTGATCCGCCAGTGCCGGCGCCGACGCGCGCCGGTCGTGGCGCCGATCGACGATCCGATCGACGACGACGACGTCGACCTCGACGATCTCGTCGATGTCCCGCCCGAATCCGTCAAGTCCCCGATCGACCGACTTGCCGAGGCATTTCCGGGCTCCGAGCTGATCGACGAGCGCTCCTGACGTGGCCAGCACGTACACGCCGCCGGTGCAGACCCTCATCGACGAGCTGGGCGCCTGCCCGGCATCGGGCCGAAGTCGGCGCAGCGGATCGCGTTCCACCTGTTGAAGGTGCCGTCCGACGACGTCGCCCGCCTCGCCCATGCGCTCACCGACGCCAAGGCCCGTGTGCGGTTCTGCGATCGGTGCTTCAACATCGCCGAGGACGCGTTGTGCCCGATCTGCCTCGACGACAACCGCGACACGACGGTCGTGTGCGTGGTCGAGGAGTCGCGTGACATCGTGGCGTTGGAGAAGACGGGCGAGTTCCGCGGCCGCTACCACGTGCTGCTCGGCGCGATGAGCCCCTTGGAAGGGATCGGGCCCGAGCAGTTGAAGATCCGCGAGCTGCTCACGCGCATCGATCCGGAGGGGATCACCGAGGTGATCATCTGCACCAACCCGAACACGGAGGGCGAGGTGACGGCGATGTATCTCGCCCGCCTGCTCAAACCCCTCGGGTTGACGATCACCCGGATCGCCAGCGGGCTGCCCGTCGGCGGCGATCTGGAGTACGCCGACGAACTCACGCTCGGCCGGGCGCTCGAAGGCCGCCGGCCGATGGACTGAGCGAGCTTCCCGATCGTGCCGTTCCCGGTCATCGTGCCGTCCGGCCCGAAAATAACTGAGGCACCACCTTCACGAATCGGTAGCGGGCGGACGGGCCGATTCGTGTCGATGGTGCCTCAGAATGTGTTGGTTCCCGGGTGAGCGGGTTCCAAACGTTCTCTTCAACATTTCGTTGTTGCAGTTACATTACGAAATGCTCGAGCGCTTTGTCAAGGATTCGCAACAATCTCGTCCCATCCGGGTGAGTTCGTATGGTTTCCGTGTTTGCTTCGTCACTCAACGTACCGCACTTGCCCCCGATGCGCAAGTCAGCACGGTCGGCACCACTCGGCGTGGTGGCCGTCAGAGCGAGCGCAAGATCGCCGCGTCGCCCTGGCCGCCGCCGCCGCACAACGCCACGGCCCCCACGCCACCACCGCGGCGGCGCAGTTCGTGCAGCATCGTCAGCGCCAGGCGGTTGCCGCTCATGCCGATCGGGTGGCCGAGGGCGATCGCTCCGCCGTTGACGTTGACGATCTCGTCGCTGATCCCGAGTTCGGCGACGGACGCGATCCCGACGGCGGCGAAGGCTTCGTTGATCTCGAACAGGTCGATGTCGCCGATGGCGATGCCGGCGCGCTCGGCGGCCTTGAGGATGGCGCGGCTCGGCTGGTGGAGCAGCGAGGCGTTGTCGGGGCCGGCGACCATGCCGTAGGACACGAGCTCACCGAGCGGCGCGACGCCGCGTCGTTCGGCCTCGGCACGCGACATCAGCACGAGGGCGCTGCCGCCGTCGGACAACTGCGAAGCATTGCCGGCGGTGATCGTGCCGTTCGGATCGAACGCCGGGCGGAGCGAACCGAGGCTCTCCATCGACGTGCCGGGGCGGACGCCCTCGTCGTGTTCGATGAGGATCGGGTCGCCCTTGCGCTGCGGCACGGCCACCGGGACGATCTCGTCGGCAGGCGCCCCTCCTTGATGGCGTTGGCGGCTCGCTCGTTCGACTTCACCGCGAGGTCGTCCTGCTGGTCGCGGGTCACGTTGCCCGTGGCGTACTTCTCGGTGCTCGAGCCCATGAGGCAGGCGTCGAAGGCGCACCACAGGCCGTCCTTGATGATCGCGTCGGCGAGTTCGGTGTTGCCGTACCGGAACCCCGACCGGGCGCCGTCGGCGATGTACGGAGCGTTGGTCATCGACTCCATGCCGCCGGCCACGACGATGTCGGCGTCGCCGGCGGCGATCATCTGGTGGGCGAGGTAGATCGAGTTGAGGCCCGACAGGCAGACCTTGTTGACGTTGATCGACGGGACGCTCATCGGGATGCCGGCCTTCACCGCGGCCTGGCGGCTCGGCACCTGACCCTGGCCGGCCATGAGCACCTGGCCCATGATCACGTGGTCGACCTCGTCGGGTGCCACGCCGGCGCGCTCGAGGGCGGCCGCGATGGCGAAGCCGCCGAGTTCGGCGGCGGAGAACGAGGCGAGTGCACCGCTCAACTTGCCGATCGGAGTGCGAGCTCCGGCGATGATGTACGAGCCGGATGCGGAGTTGGAAGCTGCCATGGATGAACGGTACCCCCGCGACGGAGGCACCGAAAAACGCAGCGCACGGTCGGATGCGGGGCGGGTGCCGGTCGGACCGTCGCGGCTTGGGGCGTGGGATTACCGATCGGTAACGTTCGCGACATGGACACCATCCTCGAGGCCATCCAGTCGGGCGCCAGCGGTGACGACATCGCCAACCTGCCGATCCCCGACCACTATCGGGCGGCGTTCGTCCAGCGCGACGAGGTCGCCATGTTCGAAGGCCTGGCCTCCGACGACAAGGACCCCCGCAAGTCGCTCCACGTGGGCGACGTGGCCACCCCCGAACTGGCGCCCGACGAGGTGTACCTCGCGGTCATGGCGTCGAGCATCAACTTCAACACGGTCTGGACGTCGATCTTCGAGCCCCTGCCGACGTTCGGGTTCCTCGACCGGCTGGGCCGCGAAAGCGAGTGGGCGCAACGTCACGCGTTGCCGTACCACGTGGTCGGTTCGGATGCGTCCGGCGTCGTGCTGCGGGTCGGTTCGGCCGTGCGCAACTGGAAGCCGGGCGACCGGGTCACCGTGCACTGCAACTACGTCGACGACCAGGACCCCTCGGCGCACAACGACTCGATGCTCGCCGCCAACCAGCGGATCTGGGGGTTCGAGACGAACTTCGGCGGGCTCGCCGACCTCAGCATCGTCAAGGCGAACCAGCTGATGCCCAAGCCCACGCATCTCACGTGGGAGGAGTCGGCGGTCAACGCGCTGTGCAACTCCACCTCGTACCGCATGTTGGTCGGCGAGCACGGCGCCCGGATGAAGCAGGGCGACAGCGTGCTCATCTGGGGTGCTACCGGCGGCATCGGTGGGTACGCCGTCCAGTACGTGCTGAACGGTGGCGGCACCCCGATCGGCGTGGTCTCGTCGCCGGAGCGGGCCGAGATGCTGAACCGCATGGGCTGTGAGGCCGTGATCGACCGGCGGGCCGAGGGCTACAAGTTCTGGTCCGACGAACACACCCAGGACGAGTCGGAGTGGCGTCGGCTGGGCAAGAAGATCCGCGAGTTGAACAGCGGCGAGGACGTCGACATCGTGTTCGAGCATCCTGGGCGCTCGACCATGGGCGCCTCGGTGTTCGCCGCCAAGCGCGGCGGCACGGTCGTGACGTGCGCGGCCACGTCCGGCTACATGGTCGAGTTCGACAACCGCCACTTCTGGATGAAGCTCAAGAAGCTGGTCGCGTCGCACTTCGCCAACTACGCCGAGGCCTACGCCGCCAACCGGCTGATCGACCAGGGCCGCATCCATCCGATGCTGTCGGGCACCTACGCGCTCGACGACGTCGGCGAAGCGGCGTTGGCCGTGCACCGCAACGAGGCCGAAGGCAAGCTCGGCGTGCTCTGCCTGGCGCCGGCCAAGGGCCTCGGCATCGACGACCCCGAAAAGCGCGACCGCATCGGCGAAGCGAACATCACCCGCTTCCAGACCTGACCGGTCCGACGTCGGCATCCGTCCGTCCCGGTCGGGTCCGGCGTCGCCCTTGACGTCATACCAACTGGTCGGTACCGTTCGCGCCATGCCGACGATCACGCCCAATCTCTGGTTCGACACGCAGGCCGAGGAAGCCGCCGAGTTCTACGTGTCGGTGTTCCCCAACTCGCGCATCACCGGCGTCGCCCGATATCCCGAGGGCGGCCCGGGGGAACCGGGCACCGTGATGACGGTCGATTTCGAACTCGACGGCCAGCCGTACACCGGCATCAACGGCGGACCGCAGTTCACCTTCGACGAAGCGGTGTCGCTGCTGATCAACTGCGCCGACCAGGCAGAGGTCGACTACTACTGGGGCAAGCTCACCGACGGCGGCGAGGAGTCACAGTGCGGGTGGCTCAAGGACCGGTTCGGGCTGTCGTGGCAGGTCAATCCGCCGGGCATGGAAGCGCTGTTCAGCGACCCGGATCCCGGGCGCGTCCAGCGCGCGATGCAGGCGATGTTCGGCATGAAGAAGTTGGATCTGGCGGCGATGCTGGCCGCCGCGGATCGGGCGGACTGACGTGGCGCTCGAGCCCGACCGCCACCCCCGGCACGGGGGCACGGGTCCGCCTGCTCGATGCCGGTGTCGCCGTCATCCGCGCCAAGGGTCTGAGCGCGACCACCGTCGACGACCTGTGCACGACCGCCGGCGTGACCAAGGGCGCGTTCTTCCACCACTTCGACTCGAAGGAGGCGTACGCGGTGGCGGCGGCCGGCCACTGGTCGGCGACGACGTCGGTCCTCTTCGCCGAGGCGCCGTACCACGACCATGCCGACCCGATCGACCGCGTCCTCGGCTACCTCGACTTCCGGGCGTCGCTGATCGCCGGGTTGTCGGCCGCCGAGTACAGCTGTCTCGTCGGCACCATGACCCAGGAGGCGTTCGACTCGAGCCCGGCGGTCAGGGACGCCTGCGGGGCGAGCATCCTCGGTCACGCGGCGACACTCGAGGCCGACATCGCCGAAGCGCTCGCCGTCCGCCGGGGCAGGGCCGGAACTCGACGCCGCGAGTCTTGCCCGCTACACCCAGGTCGTCCTGCAGGGAGCGTTCGTCGTGAGCAAGGCGGCCAACGACGCGGACGTGGCCCTCGACAGCATCGGCCACCTCCGCCGGTACCTCGAGTTCGTGTTCCGACGAGATCCGGCCACGTCGACCCCATAGGCCCCCGGCAGGTCGTGCGCTGGTGCCGTCACGTTCGCGGCGGCAACCAGTGCACGACCTGTGCATTGCGCCTCTACCGTGATGCGATGCGGCCGGCGGCAGTCTTGTGGGACATGGATGGCACGCTCGTCGACACCGAGCCCTACTGGATCGAGTGCGAACACGAACTCGTCGCCGAGTTCGACGGCATCTGGACCTCCGATGATGCGCACTCGATCGTCGGGTTCGACCTGCTCGACGCGGCCGTGATCCTGCGCGACCGTGGTGGCGTGCGGCTCGAGCCGCACGAGATCGTCGAGCGGCTGCTCGACGGTGTCATCGCGCGAGCGGCTCGCCAACTGCCGTGGCGACCGGGTGCGGCGCGACTGCTGGCGGAGTGTGTCGCCGCCGGGGTGCCCTGCGCGCTCGTCACGATGTCGTGGCGACGGCTGGCCGACGCCGTGATGGCCGCGGCGCCCGGCGGGATCGTTCGCCGCGTCGATCACCGGCGACGAGGTGACGAACGGCAAACCCGACCCCGAGCCGTATCGAGCGGCGGCGAACGCTCTCGGCGTCGATGCGGCACGTTGCGTGGCGATCGAGGACTCGCCGACGGGGGTTGCCTCGGCATTGGCCGCGGGGTGTGCGACGCTGGGAGTCCCCCATGTCGTCCCCCTCACGCCCGCCCCAGGCCTCACGCTCGCCGGCTCACTCGCCGACATCGCCCTCGCCGACCTCGGCTCGCTCCTCGTCGGCTGACCGGCGCGTCCACCGAACACCCGCATCGGGGCCGGGCGAATCCGCCGACGCGCCCGACCGTTCGGCCCGTCGGCGAACCCGAGTCGTGCTGGCCCTGCTCGCCCTGGTCGTCGTCGCCGTCGCCGTCGGCGCGTTGATCGCCACCCGCGAGTCACCGCCGCCGCCACCGAAACCGGACATCCCGCTCGACGCATGGGCGCCGTACTGGACCCTCGACGCGTCGATCCCCGTGGCCGATCGCCGGCTCGACTCGCTGCGCGACGTGTCGCCGTTCTGGTTCAATGCCACCGGCGTGTCCGACATCGTCGTCGACCCGAGCGCGAGCCCCGAGTTGACCGCGGAGTTCCTCGACAAAGCGCGGAACTCGACCGCCAACGTGGTCCCGTCGATCGTCGACGCGATGCCGGCCGGGGGGATGGCGGCGGTTCTGGCCGACCCGGCCACCCGGGCGCAGCACGTCGAAGCGATCGCCGCATTCGCCGCGGATGGCGAGTACGACGGCATCGACATCGACTACGAACAATTCGCCTTCGCCGACGGACGCGACACGTGGACGGCGACACGCCCGAACTGGGTCGCCTTCATCACCGCCCTCGGCGCGCGACTGCATGCCGACGGTCGAACCCTGAGCGTCAGCATCCCGCCGGTGTACGACGCCGGTCAGACCGTCGACAGCGGCTACTGGGTCTACGACTACGGCGGCGATCGCCCCCCACGTCGACACGATCCGCATCATGGCGTACGACTTCTCCATCGAGCAGGCGGGCCCGATCGCCCCGCTCGCCTGGGTCGAGTCGGCGATCACCGGCGCCATCGAGGCGGTCGGGTCGACCCGGCAAGCTCGTGCTCGGGATCCCGGCGTACGGTCGAAACTGGCCGACGTTCGTGTCGGGCACCTGCCCTGCCGACGCCGAGGGACGGACCAGCCTGACCACGCTGACGGTCGACGATCTGATCGCCCGCCGCAGCGCGACGCCGGTGTACGTGGCGGAGACCGGCGAGTGGTTCTTCGAGTACGACCTCGAGGTGACCGACGGGGTGACGACGTGCACGCAGACCCGTCAGGTGCACTACGTCGACGGCGACGGGGTGCGGGCGCGGATGGACCTGGCACGCCGATATCAACTCAACGGCGTGTCGCTCTGGGCGCTCGGATTCGACGACGAGGGGGTGTGGGATGCGATCCTTCCCACGGTCACCGATGCGTCGGCCACCACGACCGGTCCGTGAACCGGCTCCGTCCGCACCGCCGCAACCCCCCGTTTGCAACAACCAATCAACGAATCGAGCACCACATGACGAACACGGCCAACCGAGACACGTCCAACGCGGCATGGATCATCGACGCGGTGCGTTCACCGCGCGGCGTCGGCAAGCAGGGCAAGGGCAGCCTCGCCCACCTGCACCCACAGAAGGTGCTCGGCCAGGTGCTCAACGGCCTGCGTGACCGGGCCGGCTTCGACCCCGTCGACGTCGACGACGTCGTCTGCGGCAACGGCTCGCACGCCGGCGATCACGCCCACGACATCGGTCGCATGGCCGTGCTCGACGCCGGATGGCCCGTCACGGTGCCCGGCGTGACCTTGAACCGGTTCTGTGGCTCGGGCCAGCAGGCCGTGACGTTCGCCGCCATGGGCGTCGGCGCCGGGCACCAGCAGCTCGTGGTCGGCGCCGGCGTCGAGGCGATGAGCCGCCCGGCCCGCAACGGCACCGACGGATTCCACGCCAACAACGAACACCTCCTCGCCACCAACCCGCAGGTCCCCCAAGGGCTGTCGGCCGACCTGATCGCCACGCTCGACGGGTGGACGCGCGAACAGTGCGATGCGCTCGGACTCGAGAGCCAGCGCCGGGCCGCCGTCGCCTTGGCGGAGGGTCGCTTCGATCGCAGCCTCATCACGATCGTCAACGACGACGGCACGGTCGCGCTCGACCACGAGGAATACCCCCGCCCGTCGACCACCGCCGAAGGGCTCGCCGCCCTCGCGCCGAGCTTCCCGAAGATGGTCGACTTCAAGTACGAGCAGACCGAGCTCACGATGGCGCAGCTGATGGAGCAGAAGTACCCCGGTGTGACACTGAACCACGTCCACCATGCCGGCAACAGCTCCGGCGTGGTCGACGGCGCCGGCGCCGTGCTCCTCGCGTCACCTGACTACGCCCGCGCCCACGGCCTCACGCCGCGGGCCCGGCTCGTGATGTCCGCCGTCGCCGCCGACGAACCGCTGATCATGCTGACCGCTCCGGGGCCGGCCGCGCTCAAGTGCCTCGACCGCGCCGGGATGACCATCGACGACATCGACCTGTTCGAGGTGAACGAGGCGTTCGCTTCGGTGGTGCTGCGGTTCTTCAAGGACACCGGTGCCGACCCGGAGAAGGTCAACGTCAACGGCGGGGCGATCGCCCTCGGCCACCCGATCGGTGCGACCGGCGCGATGTTGATCGGAACGCTCCTCGACGAGCTCGAGCGGCGCGATCTGCAGACCGGTCTCGTCGCCATGTGCACCGGTGGCGGCATGGGCACGGCCACCATCATCGAACGGCTCTGACCGCCGGCCGCTGGCCAGCGGTCGCTGGCCAGCGGCTCAGCTGTACTGATCGAGGATCGTCGACTCGGTCACCCGGCTCAACGTGTCGCGGATCGACCGCGCCGTCAGCTCGTCGACGCCGTCGACCGCCATCAGGTCGGCGACCGTCGCCCGCTGCAGCTTGGACAGCCCGCCGAAGTGATCGGCGATCGCCGCGGCCATGTCCTGCGGGAGCCGATTGACGCGGTGCAGGAGGCGCAGGCCCTTGGGGGCCGCCTCACGGGTGAGGTCCTGGGTGTCACCGTCGAGGTGCAGCGTGTTGGCCGCGAGCTTGAGGTTCAGGACGTCGTCGTCGGACAGGCGGGACATCTCCGCGAGCGTGTCGGCGACCGTGCGGCCCGGTGGCAGGTAGTCGGCGACGACGAGGTCGAGCTCGTCGTCGATCTCGCCGTACAGCTCGTCGAGCTGCAGTCGGAGCAACCGGGCGTCGACACCGAGTTCGATGATCATCGTCTCGATCTCGTCGGCGATGCGGTGCACCATCTCGCCGCGCTGCACGACGGCGACGACGTCGCGCAGGCTGGCGACGTCTTCGATCTCGACGGCGGTCAGGTTGGCGATCGCGTCGTCGAGCCGGGCCTTGTAGCGCTCGAGGGTCTGCAACGCCTGGTTCGCGCGATCGAGCAGATGGCCGACCTCCTGCAGCAGGCGCTTGCTGCCCCCGGCGTACACGTTGATCACGCCCATCTCCTCGCTCGCCGACACGACCGGGACGCCGAGCGACCTGGCGACGCGCTCGGCGGTGCGGTGACGGGTGCCGGTCTCGCTGGTGGGCACCGTCGGATCGGGCACGAGGTGGACGTTGGCGCGAGCGATGCGGCCGCCGTCGGTGGAGATGATGATCGCCCCGTCCATCTTGGCGAGCTCGGACAGGCGCTGCGGGCTGTACGGGGCGTCGACGAGGAACCCGCCCGAACAGATCGACAACACGTCGGCACCGTCGCTGAGCACCAGGAGGGCACCCGCCTTTGCGCGTACGACGCGGTCGATGCCGTCGCGCAGTGGCGTACCGGGCGACACGCGGGCGAGCGCATCGCGCATCAGCTCGTTGGCGGCGCCGAAACGGGACTGCATGGACCGATTCTAGGTGGCGGGACTCGAGGTCGTGACCGGGGGTCGTCGCCGGTCGGTTCCCACACCCGCCGATCGGTCAGCCGTTCAGACCGGCGAGCGCGATCGCCTCGACGAGCGTGCCGGCGCGCATCGTGCGCACGCTGCCGTCGCCGTCGGGCGAGTTCGTCGGCAGGATCACGCGACCGAAGCCGAGCCGCCCGGCCTCGGTGATCCGGCGTGCCGCATGGGCCACCTGCCGGAGTTCGCCACCGAGACCGACCTCGCCGAACACGGCCACGTCGGCGGGCAGCGGGCGGTCGGTGATCGCACTCACGACGGCGAGGCAGACCCCGAGGTCGAGGCCCGGTTCGTTGAGTCGCACGCCTCCCGCCGTCGAGGCGTAGACGTCCTGTTCGCCCACCGGGATGCGGCCGCGGCGGGCGAGGACCGCCATCAGCATCGAGAGCCGCCCGCCGTCGAGCCCCTGGGCGCTGCGGCGTGAGGGCACGCCGGGAACGCCTTGCGCGGTCAGCGCCTGCACCTCGACCACGATCGGTCGGTGGCCCTCCATCGTCGGCACGACCGCCGAACCGGCGACCCCGACGCGCCGGTCGGCGAGGAACAGGGTCGACGGATCGGGCACCCCGGCCAGGCCGTCGTGGCACATCTCGAACAGACCGAGCTCGTTGGTCGGACCGAAGCGGTGCTTCGACGCACGCAGCAGGCGCAACGCGTGGTGCCGGTCGCCCTCGAACTGGAGCACCGTGTCGACCACGTGTTCCAACACGCGCGGACCGGCCAGGCCACCATCTTTGGTGACGTGGCCGACGAGCACGATGGCGACGTTGCGTTCCTTCGCCTCGACGACGAGTCGGTGTGCGCAACCGCGGACTTGCCCGACGCTGCCCGGCAGCGACGCCGACGCGGGATCGTGCACCGTCTGGATCGAGTCGATGACGACGAGTTGCGGCTTGGTGTCGGCGATCGCCGTGAGGATGTGCGGCAGCGAGGTCTCGGCGTGCAGCCAGAGATCGTCACGGATCGCGCCCAACCGCTCCGCGCGACGGCGGACCTGGTGGGCGCTCTCCTCCGCCGTGACGTAGAGGGTTGTGCCTTTCCACGACGCGAGCAGCTGGAGCAGCAGGGTGCTCTTGCCGATGCCCGGTTCGCCGCCGAGCAGCGTGACCGATCCCGGCACGATGCCACCGCCGAGCACGCGGTCGAGCTCCTCGATGTCGGTCGGCACCGGGTGCCCCTCCTGCGCGCCGATCTCGCCGATGCGTGCCGGGCCGGGGCGATTCGACGGCAGCACCAGCACGTCGGCCGTCCCCTCGACGTCTTCGACCAGCGTGTTCCAGTCACCGCAGCCGGAGCACTGCCCCGACCACTTCGGGTGCGACATGCCGCACTCGCTGCACACGTGCACGAGCCGCACCTTGCCGCCGCCGTGCCTTGCCCGAACTCGTTGCGGTCGTGATCGCCATGGGGCCATCCTGACCGAGGGGTCTGACAATCATGATTTGTCCGGCCTCACGGCACGTCGTCGCGTTGGACGAGGTCGGCCGGACGCCAGCCTTGCTCGCTGGCGCTCGCGTCGGCGGCCCTGCCCCGGACGGCCTCGCTCGCCCCCGTCAGCCCATCGTGCGCGAGCCGTCGATCGCCTCGCGGATGATGTCGGCGTGGCCGGCGTGCTGGGCCGTCTCGGCGATGATGTGGAGGAAGACCCGGCGTGCCGACCGGCGGGCGCCGGGCTCGAACCACGGCGCCTCCGGGAGCGGATGCGACGCGTCGAGGTCGGGCAGCGTGGCGACGAGATCATCGGTCCGCCGTGCCACCTCGTCGTATCGCTGGAGCAGCAGGGCCAGGGTCTCGCCCTCGTTCATGCGGAAGCTGTCCTCGTGCGCGGCGTAGTCGGCCTCGTCGTGACCGGCGAGCCCTTCGGTGCCGAAGACGATGAAATCCACCCATCCGGACTCGGTGAAGGCGACGTGCTTGATCAGGCCGCCGACGCTCAGGGCACTGACGGTGCTCACGTGGGCGGCCTGGGCATCGGTCAACCCGCGTGCGGTCGTGCGGAGGAACTCGCGGTGGGTGTCGAGCGCCTCGAGCAGGTCCTGGCGCTCCGCACTGAGCGGGGTCGAGCTGGTGGGCGTGTCGGTGACGGTCATGATTGCTCCGGGTGGTTCGTCGGTGGTGGGCGGGGACTGCACTCCACGGTAAAGAGCAATGTGGCCAGGTTCTGGCCGCAATTCGACGAAAATGGTCGACATGGCGAACACGAGCGAACGGATGCTGCGACTGCTGTCGTTGCTGCAGAGCCACCGTGACTGGAGCGGTGCCGATCTGGCCGAGCGGCTCGAGGTGTCACCGCGCACGGTCCGTCGAGACGTCGACCGGCTGCGCATGCTCGGCTATCCGGTCGACGCCACCCCCGGTGTCGACGGCGGATACCGGCTCGCGGCGGGCGCCGCGCTCCCGCCGCTCGTGCTCGACGACGACGAGGCCGTCGCCCTCGTCGTCGCCCTCCGGGCCGCGGCGAGCCTGGCGATCACCGGCGCCGCCGAGGCATCGGTCTCGGCCCTGGCCAAGGTCGTGCAGGTGCTGCCGTCCCGGTTGCGTCAGCGCGCCGAGGACATCGCGAAGATGACGGTGACAGCAGACTGGTCGAACACGCTGGCCACGGTCGACCCGACCACGTTGGCCACACTGGCCACCGCGGCGCGCAACATCGAACGGGTCGAGTTCTCCTATCGCGATCGGGCCCAGGTCACCGAGGACCGCGTCGTCGAGCCCGCGCAACTCGTGATGCTCGGTCGCCGCTGGTACCTGGTCGCCTACGACGTGAACCGTCACGACTGGCGCACGTTCCGCGTCGATCGTGTCAGCGAACCGCGCGAGCACGGGGCGCCACTTCACACCGAAGCCGATTCCCACCGGCGATGCGGCCGACTACGTCCGGTCGTCGATCAGCTCGGCCATCGCGACGACGGTCGTGGTGGTCGACGTCGCGGTGCCCGCGGCGGTGGTGCGGGAGCGGTTCGGCAACTGGGCGACCGCGACGGAGATCGACACCCGGACCTGCCGGGTGGAGATGCCGAGCGAAGGGTTCGAATGGCCGACGACCATGCTCGCCGTGCTCGGGGCGGACTTCACCGTCGTCTCACCGCCCGAGTTCCGGCATCACCTCGCCGACGCCGGGGCGCGGTTCACGCGATGTGCTGGTGCGTGATGTGCGCCAGCGCCGGGCGCGGTTCACGCGACGCGCTGGTGCGTGATGTGCGGGCGCGCCGGCGTCGGCGCGCTTGATCCGTCGGGTGTCAGGGGCCGGCGCGAGATCGGCCGAGCTGGCGTGTGCGGCGAGGTCGCGGTGGTGGTCGGCGATCACGGAGAGTTCCGCTCGCGACCGCAGGTGCGGGTCGGAGAAGCGGTGCTCGTGGTGGAACAACGTGGCGGGTGGGCGGGTGAAGCGGCGCATCGGCGGACTCCGTTCGGTCGGGTGCCGACTCGGCGGCACCATCTCGGTTCTCAATCGGCTCGGTTCTAAATTCGAACTCAGAAGGAACAATACGCCGATGATCTGAATTCGTCAAGAGAACTCAGCTAACCTGTGACCGATGACGCAGACGGGACCGACGCTCACGGATCACATGGCGACCCCATCGTCGGGTCCACCGCCCGCCGGGGCGCAGCAGGATCGTCCGTGTCCGGACCGACGCCGATGGCGACGGGACGCGCGCCGCGGTCCTGGCGCTCGGTGCCGATCGCTGTTCGATCGCCGGCACCCTCGAGGCGCTCGGCGACACGTGGTCGATCCTGGTGCTGCGCGAGCTCTTCTTCGGCGTCCGCCGGTTCAACGACCTGCAACGAGACCTCGGCATCTCGCGCAGCGTCCTGTCCGCCCGGTTGGCACGGCTGGTCGAACTCGGCGTCGTGCGCGTCGTCCCCTACCAGGAGCCAGGCGACCGGGCCCGCAACGAGTACCGCCTCACCCGCAAGGGTGTCGACCTGTTGCCGGTCATGGTGTCGCTCATGAGCTGGGGCGACCGTCACCTGAACGACGGCGACGGTCCCGTCAGCCTGCACGACCGGGAGACGGGCGAGATCGTCGCGGCTCGAGCTGCGGACGCCGTCCGGGCGAGCCGTCGCCCCGCACGAGATGGAGCCGCGGGTCAGCCGATGAGGCACCCGTGCGGGTGAACGCAGACCTGTCGTCGAAGACACACCTGCTCCGGGCACTCTGGGCCCGTATCCTGGCACGCAAACCCTCCCTCCCCGACCTCATGAACCGTTCGAATCCCGCCCGCGAACCCGCCTCCGCGCAGCCCCAGACCGACTCGGCTGGGTTCTTCAGCGGACCCTGGATGCCGGCGTTCGCCGCTGGATTCGTCGTCGTCGTCGTGATCGCGACCGGGATGATCGGTGGCGGGAGCGGAAACAGCGCCGGCAATGACGGCACCACGATCCCGACGATCTCGTTCGACACCACGACCACTGTGGCCGCGGCGGTCGGTCCCGACACCACCCCGGCGCCGGCCGCCACCAAGACGGCGTTCGCCACGTCGCTCGGCATGGGCGCCGCCGGCGACGACGTCGTGCAACTCCAACAGCGGCTGACCGATCTCGGGTTCCAGCCGGGCCCGGTCGACGGTCAGTTCGGGAGCGGCACGCAGCAGGCCGTGTGGGCGTACAAGAAGCTCGTCGGCAACGTCGAGTGGGAGGCGTTCTCCCAACTCGGCGACCAGACGGTCGTCACCAACGACCTGTGGCAGCAGATGCAGGAGCCGTCGGTGCAGATCATGCCTCGTCGGCCCGGTGCCGGCAAGCACGTCGAGATCTACCTGCCGTTGCAGGTGCTGGCGCTGTTCGACGAGAACAACAAGGCGATCTTCGTGTCGCACATCTCGTCGGGCGACCTCAACCCCGACGGCAGCGACGCCACGTTCTGCGAGGAAGCGACCTACACCACCGACATTCGCGGCAACCCGCTCGCGGAACCCGAGACGAAGCAGATCTGTGCCGAGTCGAAGACGCCGCCGGGGGTCTTCCGCTTCAAGCGCTTCGAGGACGGCCAGCACGTGAGCCCGCTCGGTGGGATGAAGAACCCGTGGTACTTCAACTACGGCATCGCCATCCACGGCGCGCAGAACGTGCCGGACCACCCGGCATCGCACGGTTGCGTGCGGATGAGCAACTCACTGGCCGACATCTTCCCGACGCTCGTCGAGAAGGGCAATGCCGTGTACGTGTGGGGCTACGACGGTCGCGAGCCGGAGGGATACACGGAGAAGGAATCGTTGCCGTCGTTCAACCGGCCTGATCCGAACGCGACGACGACCACCACGACCACGATTCCGGCGACGACCATCCCGGCGACGACGGTCGCTCCGGCGGCCACGGCGCCGGCGACCACGCACGCGCCGGCCACGACTGCCGCGCCGGTGACGGCTGCGCCGTGACGGCCGCGCCACCGACCACGGCCCCGCCGACCCCGTAACGGCTCGCGCCGGCCGGCGTCGACGAACTTCGATCAGATCGACGAGATGAACAGCTGCGCGGCCGCCTCGTCGAACCGTCCGGTGGGTCGGTTCGACGATGATCGTGCCGGCCGAGGAGTCGAGCCGGCACGTCACCCAGTAGTTCACGACCGTGCGGGTCCGATAGGCGCCGGCGAGCACGGCGACGATCGCGCCGAAGGCGATCATCGTGCCCGACGCGAGGATCGCGCCGAGCAGCGTCCAGAGCACCCCGACCACGAGCCCGGTGATGGCGAGGGCGTTGCGTCGCTGCCACATCCGCCAGACCCGCGGGCTCACCGGCAGCGCCACCGGGGCTCGGTCGTGTCCCGGCAGCAGGCCGACGACCGGCACGAATCCCGGAACGCCGAGGAGCCACCTCGAACCGTTCCACGACACGGCCGTCAGCCGGACCGCATGGGAGGTCGGTTCGCCCGACAGCACGCACACGTCGGGAAACCGTTCGCGCCGTTGATCCGAGACTCGCAACACCGATCTCGCCACAACCCTCCTCCCGCCAAGTTCTACCCTGCGCCCGGGCCGGCACCGAACAAACGTCGATTCGAGCGCCGAAACCCGGGGCGTGGCGGTGCTCGGGATTTCGTAGCGTGGATGGATGGACCTCGTCTGGCCGAACATCGACGCGCTGGAGAGCTACGCGGCGGCGCTGCGCCGTGGATGGTCGCCGGACACGTTGCGGCCGGAGACCTCCGGCGAGCAGCTCGCGGCGATCGACCGCGATCCGGTGGCCTTCGTGGCCTCGCTCGTCGATCGGGAGGCGGCCGGCGGTTCGATCCCGCTGCCCGACGGGAGCTTCGGGCAGCGTCTGCCCGGTTTCCACAAGTGGATGTGGGACGGCGAGTTCTGCGGATCGATCGGCTTCCGTTGGCAACCCGGCACGATCGACCTGCCCCGACACGTCCTCGGCCACATCGGCTACAGCGTCGTGTCGTGGAAGCGCCGACTCGGCTACGCGACCGAGGCGTTGCGGCTCCTCCTGCCCGATGCCGCCGCCGAGGGCCTGGCGTATGTCGAGCTCACGACGGACCTCGACAACATCGGGTCAC
The DNA here is from genome assembly GCA_963772085.1 of Ilumatobacteraceae bacterium. Lineage (GTDB taxonomy): Bacteria > Actinomycetota > Acidimicrobiia > Acidimicrobiales > Ilumatobacteraceae > Sva-07. The sequence goes on along the minus strand of CAVYWH010000005.1, from coordinate 103,814 downwards.
AACGCGTCATCGAGGCCAACGGCGGCATCCGCCAGGAGGGGTATGAACCCGACCCGGTCTACGGCGTCACGTGCAAGCTCTGTTACCGCATCCCACTCGCCCCGCCCTGAGCCCACCGCCGGGTTGCCGACGGCGAGGTTCCGGCATGCCGAACTCGATGTCGGGCGAGAACGGGCAGGTCAGCGGTCGGGGAAGGCGACGACCTTGCCGCGGTCGATCGACACCCAGTCGCGGGCCTCGAGGTACGGGCGCAGCCGTTCGGTGATCACCGCGCCGTACAGCGCATTCTTCGGGCGCTGCAACTCGAAGAGGTACGGGAACTCCAGCCACGCGATCGTCGCCTGCCACAGACGCAGCGCGGCATCGCCCGTGGGCGGGTCGAGCACCACGGGGCCGAACAGGCGCTCGGGCTGCCCGGACGCGTCGAGCACCTCGGGGAAGAACAGCGTCGGCACGCCGTACCCGCCGGCGGCGATCACTCGATCATGGTCGGCCTTCACGTCGTCGCTGGTGGTCGGATCGGCAATGGCCTCGTCGACGATCGCCGGATCGAGCCCGATCTCGGTCAGCAGGTGGCGGGCGACGTCGGGATCGTGCGGCTTGTGCCCCTCCTCGTGCAGCGCCCGCGCGGCTCGTTCGTACCAGCGGTCGAGGTCATCCATGCTGGATCGCCGGAGCAGGGCACCGATGCGCATCATCGACCAGCCGTACGACCACTCGCGTTCCCACGGGTGCTTCTTGCCCTCGACGCGGTTGACCTCCTCCAGACTGAAGAACCGCCACGAGATGTCGAGCCCGGTCTGCGCCCGCACGTCGCGGATCCACTTCGCCGTCTGATGGGCGAACGGGCACATCACGTCGAAATGGAAGTCGACCCGGGTGATCTGTGGCGTCCCCATGTCCCCACCCTTCCACCTGAGCGGGCTCAGACAGGGGTCGGGCGGGGGCGTTTGCGGTAGCGGCGTGAGCGGCGGGACCGTGCCCAGGCGACGTACCCGATGAAGCACGTCATGAACACCACCCAGGCGATCAGCGCGACCGAGCGCGGCGATCGACAGGGGGCGGGCCCACCACGCGTTGTTCGCCGGTGCCTGTTGCGATTGGGCGCGCAGCTCGACGATCGTGCCATCCATCGGCACGACCCACTCGATCGAGCCCTCGTCGAGGATCTCGCCGTTCGTCTCCTCGGTGACGACCTCGCCGGGCAGCGTGGCGTGCAACGTGACGCTCATCGACGTCTGCGGGGTGGCCCCGCTCGCCTCGATCTCCTCCGCGAACGGCGCCGATCCGACCGCCGCCGCCAGGTCGTCGTCGGAGAACGACTCGAACCCCTTCGAGAGTCCGAGCAGGCCGCTCATCGAGTTCGTCGTCTCGCTGTTCACGGTCGTTCGTGTCACCGCCATCTGGTTGAACGGGGGACCGATGCTGTTCAACAGATTCGTTGCGTCGGCCGCCGACGTGAACGGGTGCGACAGGGAGATCGTCAGCCCGCCGTCCGGCGTCGCCGTCGGCCCCTCGACCGCCCAGCCGGCCGCGACCACGTCGTCGAGCGCCAGTTCCTCGGCGATCGTCGGGACCGCCCGAACCACGTCGGCATCCGCGGTCGCCACCACGGTGATCGTTCCGGTGCCGTCGTCGGCCATCGTCATGTCGACCACGACGTCGACCTGGCACGCCGCGAGCACGAGCGCGCACGCACACACGGCCAGCAATCGGCGGATCATGGTCGTCATTATGATCGGGCGCGACGTCACCGGGCGCGGCACGAACGCGGCCGAAATCGCCTCGTCGCCGCATTCAGCCGGACCAAGGTCGTGCATCGGTGCCAGGCACCGATGCACGACCTCGCCGGATTCGATCGGCAGGGCTCAGACGAGCTCGGGCGGCGGGAGTTCCTCGCCGACCGGCGGAGTCGGGTTCTCGGTGGCGGTGGTCGCCAGCTCGACCGACGACGGCGGCACGAAGCCCTCGACGCCGGTGAACGTGAACCGCTGCTTGCCGGGATTGTCCGGATCTTCCTCGGTGTCGACGACGATGATCTCGCCGGCGGAGAACTCCTTGTACAGGATCTTCTCCGACAGCGCATCTTCGATGTGCCGCTGGATCGCCCGACGCATCGGGCGGGCACCGAGCTGCGGGTCGTAGCCCAACTCGGCGAGCAGCTCCTTGGCCGACTGCTTGATCTCGATGCCGAGACCCTGACCTTCGAGCTGGCCGACGAGCCGCTTCGTGAGCAGATCGACGGTCTGCAGCACCTCGGCGCGGGACAGCTCGTGGAACACGATGGTCTCGTCGATGCGGTTGAGGAACTCGGGACGGAAGTGGGTCTTCAACGACTCGTTGACCTTGTCCTTCATCCGCTCGTAGCTCATCGCCGAGTCGTCGGTGGTGAAGCCGACGTGGGCCTTGCGCAGGTCCTGCGTGCCGAGGTTCGACGTCATGATCAACACGGTGTTGCGGAAGTCGACGGAGCGGCCCTGGCTGTCGGTCAGGCGACCTTCCTCCAGGATCTGCAGCAGCACGTTGAACACGTCGGGGTGCGCCTTTTCGATCTCGTCGAACAGCACGACGGAGAACGGCTTGCGGCGCACGGCCTCGGTGAGCTGGCCACCCTCTTCGTAGCCGACGTAGCCGGGAGGCGAACCGACGAGGCGGCTCACCGTGTGCTTCTCCATGTACTCGGACATGTCGAGCGTGATCAGCGCGGAGTCGTCGCCGAAGAGGAACTCGGTGAGCGTCTTGGCCAGCTCGGTCTTGCCGACGCCGGTCGGGCCGAGGAAGATGAACGACCCCGACGGACGCTTCGGATCCTTGAGGCCGGCACGGGTGCGGCGGATCGACTGCGACACCGCAGCGACGGCGCTCTCCTGGCCGATGATGCGCTTGTGGAGGTTCTCCTCCATCTTGAGCAGACGCTCGGTCTCCTCCTCGGTGAGCTTGTACACCGGGATGCCGGTCCACAGCGACAGCACCTCGGCGACGGCCTCTTCGTCGACCTCGTCGAACAGGTCGACGCCGTCGGCCTTGACCTCGAGCTCCTTGGCGGCCTTCTCCTCGAGCAGCGACTTCTCCTGATCGCGGAGGCGACCGGCCTCTTCGAACTGCTGCTCCTCGACGGCGCGCTTCTTCGATTCCTGCACCTGGTTGAGGCGCAGCTCGAGGTCGCGCAGGTCGGGCGGGGTGGCCATGCGCTTGATGCGCAGACGGGACCCGGCCTCGTCGATGAGGTCGATCGCCTTGTCGGGCAGGTGACGGTCGGAGATGTAGCGGTCGGCCAGGTTGGCCGCGGCGACGAGCGCCTGGTCGGTGATCGTGACCCGGTGGTGCGCCTCGTACTGGTCGCGGATCCCCTTGAGGATCTCGATCGTGTGGGCGAGCGTCGGCTCGTCGACCTTGACCGGCTGGAAGCGCCGTTCGAGGGCGGCGTCCTTCTCGACGTGCTTGCGGTACTCGTCGGTGGTGGTGGCACCGATGGTCTGCAGCTCGCCGCGGGCGAGCATCGGCTTGAGGATCGAGGCGGCGTCGATCGCACCTTCGGCGGCGCCGGCACCGACGAGCGTGTGGATCTCGTCGATGAACAGCAGGATGTCGCCGCGGGACTTGATCTCCTTGAGCACCTTCTTCAAGCGCTCTTCGAAGTCACCGCGGTAGCGGGAGCCGGCGACCAGTGCGCCGAGGTCGAGCGTGTACAGCTGCTTGTTGGTGAGCGTGTCGGGGACGTCGTTGTTGACGATCTTCTGGGCGAGGCCCTCGACGATCGCGGTCTTGCCGACGCCCGGCTCGCCGATCAGCACCGGGTTGTTCTTGGTGCGCCGCGAAAGGATCTGCATGACCCGCTCGAGCTCGCGCGTCCGCCCGATGACCGGGTCGAGCGCGCCCTCGCGTGCGGCCTGCGTGAGGTTGCGGCCGAACTGATCGAGGATCTGGCTGTTGCCGCCCTTTTCGTCGCTGTCCTTGCTGGAGGCACCGACGCCGGCCGGGGCCTGCTCGGTGCGTCCGGTGCCACCGGTGGAACCCGCAGGGCCCTGGTAGCCGGAGAGCAGCTGGATGACCTGCTGGCGAACACGCGACAGGTCGGCGCCGAGCTTGACGAGCACCTGGGCGGCGACGCCTTCGCCTTCCCTGATCAGGCCCAGCAGGATGTGCTCGGTGCCGATGTAGTTGTGGCCGAGCTGGAGCGCCTCACGCAGCGAGAGTTCGAGGACCTTCTTCGCACGGGGCGTGAACGGGATGTGGCCCGACGGCGAGGAGCCGCCCTGCCCGATGATCTCCTCGACCTGGCTGCGCACGGCCTCGAGCGAGATGCCGAGGCTTTCGAGCGCCTTGGCCGCGACACCTTCACCCTCGTGGATGAGCCCGAGCAGGATGTGCTCGGTGCCGATGTAGCTGTGATTCAGGAGGCGGGCCTCCTCTTGTGCGAGTACAACGACCCGGCGGGCCCGGTCGGTGAAACGTTCGAACATGGACGCCCTTTCCACAATGTCTGTGAGTGGAGAACTGTGTGTCCACCATACCGGGGCTCCCCACTCCATGGGCGTGCGCGCCGTCCTGCAGCGTCGGCGCCCTGTCGTGTTCGTGTGGCGACCGCCGTGCGCGCCTAGCCTGTCGGCGTGTCGCAGGACGAGGTGCTGGCCCCGAGCGTGATGTCGCCGCTCTTCGCGCTCGCTTCGATGGACGCGGACCGGGAGGACATCGAGCTCGCGATGCGCGAGGCCGTGGTCACGCCCGACAGCTATCTGAACGAGATCGCCTCGCACCTCATCGTCGCCGGCGGCAAACGTCTCCGTCCCGTGCTCGCGGTCGCCGCCGCCCAGGTGCTCGGCGGGCCGTCGTCGTACGACGTCGTGCGTGGCGGCGTCTCGTGCGAACTCGTCCACCTCGGTTCGCTCTACCACGACGACGTGATGGACGAGGCCGACACCCGTCGCGGCGTCGAGACGGTCAACGCGAAGTGGGGCAACCTGCAGGCGATCCTGGCGGGTGACTTCCTCCTCGCCCGGGCGTCGGAGATCGCCGCGTCGCTCGGCACCGAGGTCGCCGGCCTGCTGGCCCGCACGATCGGCTGGCTGTGCGAGGGCCAGATCGAAGAGCTGCGCCACACGTACGACACCACCCGTACCGAGGGCAGTTACTTTGCCTCGATCCACGGCAAGACGGCGTCGCTGTACGGCACGGCCGCCCGCATCGGCGGGATCGTCGCCGGACACGATCGCGTCGTCATCGACGCGCTCACCGAGTACGGCAACGCGTACGGCACGGTTTTCCAGATCGTCGACGACATCTTGGACGTCACCGCCACCGACGAGCAGCTCGGCAAGCCGTCCGGCCACGACATGATCGAAGGCGTCTACACCCTGCCGGTGCTGCGAACGCTGGCGCTCGGCAACGCGGCCGCCGTCGAACTCGCCCAGCTGCTGGGCAGCGCCGCTCGACCTCGACCAGCGCGACAAGGCGCTCGCCATCGTGCGCAGCAACGCCGGCGTCGCCTCCGCGATCGCCACCGCCCGCGAGTACGTCGCCCGGGCCGAGGCCGCCTGCGACGACTTCCCCGACTCACCGGCGACCACCGCGCTGCGCTCCGCGCCCGCCGCGCTCGTCGAGTCCGTCTCCGTCAACGTCTGACCCTCACCTCCGACCCGTCCGGGTCCGACGGCTACCCCGGAACTGCTGAGCCGTCGCGCGTCGTTTTCCGCATCGAGCGCTCACACTTCGCGGGCGAGCGACCTGCAACGGATCGGTGCCTGACCCCAGGCGTTGCAGGTCACCAGTTGGGGGCGAGCTTGGACAGGGCGGCGGCGGTCGCGTAGGCGCGCTCGGCGGAGCCCGCGCCGTCGGCGCGCAGTTCGCCGGTGGCGATGCGCAGCGCGGCGCCCATCGACGCGGTCGCTGCGCATGCCCACGCGCAGCAGCGGGCGCAGGATCGCCGGGCGGCCGAGGAAGCGGGCGGACAGGCGGCCGACCTTGTCGTACTGGCCGGCGGCGTCGGCGAGGAGCGTGGGGTAGCGCTGCAGCGTGGTCGAGTTGCCGGTGGTGAGCGCTTCGTCCAGCACGCCGCCGGCGAGTCGACCCGTCAGCAGCGCGGCATTCACGCCGTCGCCGTTGAACGGGTTGGCGGCGCCGGCGGCATCGCCGACGACGAGGAACGTCGGGCCCATCGTCGGGCCGACCGACCCGCCGAGCGGCACACGGAAGCGCGTCGGCGACTTCAGCGGCTGGCCAGGGCTGATCTGCCACGCATCGGCGACCTGCCGGGCGAACGCGTCGAGCAGCTTCAGCGCGTTGACGCCGCGGACGTCCCGGTACGACGACAGCAATCCGATCCCGATGTTGACCGTGCCGTCGCCGACCGGTGCGATCCAGCCGTACCCGGCGATCGGGTTGCCGTTCGCGTCGGGGATCCCGAGCCGGGTTTCGAGCCACGTGTCGTTCGTCCGCGGGCTGTTCCAGTAGCTGCGGGTGGCGATGCCGTACGGCCAGTCGCGTTCGCGGGTGGTCCCGAGCGCGCGCCCGAATCGACTGTTGGCACCGTCGGCGACGACGACGAAGCGCGCCCGGATCTGCCGCTCGCCGTCGGCCGTCGCGAGCAGCGCGCCCCGCACGAAGCCGCGCTCGACCACGGGAGCGATCGCCTCGTGGCCCATCAGGACGGACGCGCCGGCGGCGCGGACGCGATCGCGGAGCAGTTCGTCGAGCACGTCACGGCGCAGCACGGCACCGTGGCCCGGCAGGTCGGGGTGGGTCGGCCACGGCTCGATCAGCTCGCGCCCTGCGGCGATCATCCGGACCCCCTCGACCCGGCGCGCCCCGGCCAGGAGAGGATCGATGTCGAGCAACCGCAGCTCGGCGAGCGAACGCGGGGTGAGCACGTCGCCGCATGCCTTGTGCCGCGGGACGGGACGCTTCTCGACGACGGTCACGGCGTGGCCACCCTGGGCGAGCCGCAATGCGACCGCGGAGCCCGCCGGGCCGCTGCCGACCACGAGCACGTCGGTGTCGAGCGTGCTCACGACACGCCGCTCACGCCGACATGATCAGACGAGCGAGCAGGATCAGCCGCCGGCGGCCGGTGCCGGCACCGGGCCGACGACGCCGGTGTCGATCGGCTCGCCCTCGGCGTTGAGCACCTCGGGGTACTCCTCGTCGGCCAGCGTGAACGCACCGGACTCGAGGCCTTCGAACAGCGGCGACTCCGGAGAGCACCACGCCTCGTACTCGTCGGCGAACTCCTCCGACGTCGGGTCGGCGCCGCCGATCGTGAAGCGCTCGTGGCACACGACGGCGACGATCTCGGCGCCGGTGAGCTGCTCGCCGAACGCCGGCATGACGCCGCGCTCGCCGGTGACGTGGGCGCCGCCCTCGCGATCGGGGTTGCCGTAGACGTCGATGCCCTCGGCGTTGTAGCCCTCGGTGCCGTAGTAGACGTAGCGCACCTGGTCGGCGATGTGCGGGAACGTCTGCAGCACCTGACCCGCGGAGAACGGGTAGCCGACGCCGCCGCCGCCATCGGCGCCGTGGCAGCCGGCGCAGTTCGAGAACACCTCGACGCCCTCGCCGAGCGGACCGGCGACGACCTCGGGCCCGTCGGTCAGGGCGCGGACGTAGATGAAACCCCACACCGGCATCAGGCTCAGCGTGGCCATCGCCCAGAACGGGATCTTCCTGCGCCGCTTGGCCGCCGCCACGTAGGGCGGGTCGGGCTTGACGGGCGCAGCGGCAGGCGGGGCGGGGGCCGCACCGCGGCCCGCGGGGGCGCTCGACGTGGTCGCCGGTGCAGCCGCCTTCGCGGTGGTGGCGGGGGTGGTGGCAGGGGTCGCCGCGGCGTCTGCAGCGGGTGCGTCGGAGTCGCCGCCCTGCCCGATGGCAGACCGCCGCTCGCGCGACCGCTTGAGGAGATGTTCGGGGATCTCGGTCACTGGCAGGATGATAGATGGCAACGGCCCCAGTTCGGGAATCTCGCGTGGTGACAATGCCGATCACAACGGGTGCACTTACGCACAACCTGGCGCGCTCGGCAGAGTGTCGTGCCAGACTTCGTACATTCGGTGGCGAGGGCTACAGTCCTGGTACCGATCGGCGTCCGCGAGCCGACGACAGCCGAACGACAAACGAACCCACGCGAACACAAGGGATACGGAAAGCCGATGAACGAGCCGATGCGAGAAAGGAACCGGTCACGATGATCGCTATCGACGTGCTCAGGTGGCCCGGCGTCAATCAGGCATTCCTCGTCTCCTTCGTCGCCGCCCTCGTGCTCTCGTTCGCGATCATCCCGTACGGCAAGCGTCGTCCGGTCGATGCGCCGTTCGACTGGGGCCAGGCGGTGCTCGGCTCGACCTACATCTTCGGCGTGATGTTCCTCGCGTTCGGTGTCGTCCCCCACCAATGGATCAGCCACGCCGACAAGAACCTCGGCTGGTCGCGGGACAAGCTGCTCGTCGGCTGGGGCGGCTTCCTCGAAGCCGGAGTCGCAGGGCGGTTGGAACCCGATCACCCTCCAGTACGAGGCGGTTCGTGACATCGTCGTCGTGCTGCTCCACGTCGTCTTCTTCGGGGTGTTCATCTACCTCGCCATCTGGTGGCAGAAGCGTGGCGACGTCAAGCCGAAGGCACTGCCGGTCTCCACGTACGGCCGTCCGCTGGTGAAGAAGGCATAGGGCTGACATGGCGAAGACCGACGCCAACCCCCCGATGATGCCGTACACCGACGACTACATGCTCGTCGAGGTCGATGCCGACTACCTGTCGAAGGCCGTCAAGCCCAAGCAGTTCATCCACATCGACCAGACCGAATGCATCGCCTGCGAGGGTTGCGTCGACATCTGCCCGTGGAAGTGCATCCACATGGTGTCGACCGACGCGGTCGACGAGGCGAGCGGCACCGAACAGCCGGGCACCGATCCCTCCGACGCGTTCATGTTCATCATCGACGACGACATCTGCACGCGGTGCGCACTGTGCGTCGACCGTTGCCCGACCGGGGTCATCATCCTCGGCAAGGCAGGCACGGCGACCGCCGCCGGCAACTCCCACGTACGCACGAACAACCATGGCTACGGCTATGGCATGAGGCTCTGAGCCCAGACCCCACGAGACGGAATTCAAACATCATGGCCAAGATCATCGACGACAAACCTCGACCCACGCTGAAGGACCGCGCCTCGGACATGGTCGGCGCCGTGCAGGGCAGCCAGGCATGGGGCTCGATCTTCCGTCCGGGCTCGATCTTCCGCAAGGGCTACACCGACAGCCCGCGCAACCGCAGCTACGTCATCATGAACTCGGTGCTGTACCACCTGCACCCGGTGAAGGTGAAGCGCCACGCGGTCAAGGTGAGCTACACGCTCTGCCTCGGCGGGCTCAGCTTCTTCCTCTTCATCCTGCTCACGGTGACCGGCATCTTCCTGATGTTCTTCTACCGACCGGAGGCCACCGCAGCCTGGAACGACATCCAGAACCTGCAGACCTCGGTCACGTTCGGTCTCCTGGTGAGAAACATGCACCGATGGGGTGCGCACCTGATGGTGCTCGCCGTGTTCCTGCACATGGCCCGCGTCTTCTACCACGGCGCCTACAAGCCGCCCCGCGAGTTCAACTGGGTGATCGGCGTCATCCTGCTGATGCTGACCCTGCTGCTGTCGTTCACCGGCTACCTGCTGCCGTGGGACCAGTTGGCGCTGTGGGCCGTCACCGTGGGTACGAACATGATGGGCTACACCCCGGTCTTCGGCCAGGAGGTCAGGTTCGTCCTGCTGGGTGGCGCCGAGATCGGGTCGGAGACCCTGCTGCGGTGGTACGTGTTGCACGTGTTGTTCCTGCCGTTCGTGATCGTCATCTTCATGGCGATCCACTTCTGGCGGGTCCGCAAGGACGGCGGAATCTCAGGTCCGCTGTGAGTACTCGTTCCGTGAAAGTCGTCGAGAGAGTCGATCGTGAGGTGATGTCGTGACCGAGATCCCCGAACACCTGCTGAAGCGCGCCGCCGCGGCCCGCGACAAGTCGGCAGCAGAGACGCCCGCCCCGGCAGAGGCGGCCGAGGCCGCGCCCGCCGCGCCGTCCGATTCGCGCATCCCCGAACACCTGTTGCAGCGGAGCCAGGCGGCCAAGGCCGCCAAAGCGGGCGGTGGTGACGAGGCAGCCGCCGGCGGTGGCGCCGTCGCGGTGGCCGACAAGGTCGGCGCCGTCGTTGCCGCTCCGCCCGCAGCCGCCGGCATCCCGGTGGGTGCCGGTCCCGGCGGACACACCCAGCGTCTGCTCACCGTCGTCAAGTCGGGTTCGATCCAGGACGTCAAGGCGGTGCCGGTCGACAAGGTGCACACCTGGCCGCACCTGCTCGCCGCCGAGTTCGTCGCCGCCCTCGCCTGCACGGCGTTCGTCTTCATCTTCTCGGTGTTCGTCAACGCCCCGCTGCTCCAGCTGGCCAACACGAACCAGACGCCGAACCCGTCGAAGGCGCCGTGGTACTTCCTCGGCCTGCAGGAACTCCTCACCACGTTCCACCCGATGATCGCCGGCGTGACGCTGCCGGGCGTCGGCCTGATCGCGTTGATCCTCACCCCGTTCCTCGACCACAACCCGTCGATCAAGCCGGAGGATCGCAAGTTCGCCATCTCCCTGATGACCGTTCACATGATGTTCTGGTCGGTGCTGGTGATCATCGGTTCGTTCTTCCGAGGCCCAGGCTTCAACTTCGTCCTGCCCTGGGTCGAAGGCCTGTTCTTCGAGCTCTAAGAGACTGCGAAAGGAGACCCCAATGAGTACTGCAGCAGTCATCGCCATCGTCATCGGCGTCGTGGTCGTTCTCGCGGCCGTGTCGTTCTTCACCCTGGCACGACGTAGCGACGTACGAGGCGCCGGTGCCCTGTCGGGCGAAACCGTGCAACGTGACAAGTCGGCACGCCGCGCCTCGAGCACCGCGGTCGAGTCGGCGGCGAGCGTCGCCGCCGAGGTCGAGGCGGCCGGTTCGGCCAACCGCACCACCAGCACCGCGCTCACCACCGTCGACCGCGACATGGAACTCGTCCCGTGGACGCCGCCGGATCCCGAAGCGATCGGCGAGTCGCGCCGCCAGTTCTTCAACCGCGCCACGGTCACCCTCATGAGCGTCGGGTCTCGTCACCTTCGCCGCGTCGGCCTTCGTCGCGTTCCTGTGGCCCACGGGTACCGGCGGCTTCGGCGGCCAGGTCAACGTCGGCAAGCTCGGCAACATCAAGGACGGCATCAAGCAGGGCGGCGGGTTCTTCTACGCCGCCGAGGCCCGGTCGTGGATCACCGAGTACCCGGCCGAGGCCGCTCCCGGCCGCCGAACTGGTGTATCCCGAGACGCTGCTCGTCACGATGCGCCAAGGCATCGTCATCCTCAGCCAGAAGTGCCCGCACCTCGGCTGCCGCGTCCCGGAATGCAAGACCAGCCAGTGGTTCGAGTGCCAGTGCCACGGCTCGCAGTACAACCGCGCCGGTGAGAAGAAGGCCGGCCCCGCCCCGCGCGGCATGGACCGCTTCCCGGCCACGATCGCGGCCAACAGCGACGTCATCATCGACACCGGCAAGCGCGTCACCGGCCCGGCGATCGGCGTCAACACCACCGGCCAAGAGGCCGAGGGTCCGCACTGCACCGGTGGCGGGGACCACTGATGGCAGCGGTCATTCTCGCCAGCACCACGACGACGATCGCGGTCCTCGGGCTCATCGTCATCACGCTCGGCTGGATCGTCTACGGCATCTTCAACGTCGCCAGCGGGCGCAAGGAGGTCGGCTCGGAGATCGAGCTGGCCGCCAACCGCAAGCCGTACTACGACGACGAGACCCTCGAAGGCCCGCGCCTCGAGCGCGTCCAGCTGATGGGCGTGCTCCTGCTCGTCGTGATCGTGGTCGCGCTGCCGCTGTACTGGGTGTTCGAGCCGAGCCGTCAGGCCGGCGCCGAGGAGGGTTGGGACAACCGCTTCGCCAGCTGGGGTTCGCAGCTGTTCGCACCGACCGCCGACGGCGGCTTCAACTGCGCCGGCTGCCACGGCGGCATGGGCGCCGTCGGCGGCGAGGCGCCGTTCACGGTCACCGACCCGCAGACCGGTGAGATCGAAGCGGTCAACTGGAAGGCCCCGGCGCTCAACACGGTGTTCTACCGATTCACCGTCCCCGAGGTCCGCTTCATCCTCAACTACGGCCGGCCGTTCTCGCCGATGTCGCCGTGGGGGCTCGTCGGCGGTGGCCCGATGAACACCCAGCAGATCGACAACCTGATCGCCTACATGCAGAGCATCCAGATCCCGCGGGAGGACTGCCTCGAGGGTGAGGATCCGCTGAACTGCGATTCGGGTCATCTCCCGTCCGACACCCAGGCCGAGATCGAAGCGGCGGCGCGCAAGGCCGTCGAAGACGGCGACGCCGAGACGCTACGGCGAGGCGCTGTTCAACCTCGAGATCGCCAGCGGTGCCTACAGCTGCGCACGCTGCCACACGCTCGGCTGGAGCTACGACCAGCCGACCACCTCCGGTCAGGGCGCCTTCGGTTGGAACCTCACCGGCGGCTCGGTCAACAACCACTTCGCCTCCGAGGCCGACATGATCGCCTTCATCAAGACCGGATCCGAGGAAGGCAAGCTGTACGGCCGCAACGGCCAAGGCAGCGGCCGCATGCCGGGATTCGGCACCCTGCTCACCGATGAGCAGATCGAAGCCATCGTCGACTACGTACGGAGCCTGTGACAAACATGTCGTTGTTGGCCATCGGCTGGGAGCCGGAAATCCGCGGCTTGCTCACCGTCATCATGGCGGTCGTCGTGCTCTGCGGGAGCATCTACTTCATCATGGCGACCAACATGGGCGCGCGCCTCGCGTTCCTGGTCGTGCTCGCCTCGCTGTTCGGCTGGATGATGCTCATGGGCATCACCTGGTGGATCTACGGCATCGGCCTGCGCGGACCCGACCCGACGTGGGCCGAGGTGCCCGGTCAGACGGTGCTGCAGGACACGAGCGCGCTGTACCGGGCGGGCATCCTCGACGTGATGCCGGAGATCCCGGAGGACGCCACGTACCCCGAGGAGGCCGAACTCGTCGCCGAGCAGCTCCTCGCTGCAGGGCTACGAGATCCTCGACACGTCGTCGCCCGAATTCGGTCAGGTGCAGGCGCAGGCGGCCGTCTTCCTCGAGGAGGAAGGCGCGTTCGAGGCCGGACAGTTCGAGATCGTCGAGGTGTTCGACATCGGCGGCGACCGCTACCCGAAGGTCAACGAGACGCTCGACTTCTTCGCCTTCTTCCACGAGCCGCACTACGTGCTCGCCGAGGCCGCACCGCTGGTGCAGGTCCGTGACGGAGCCGGGCCGGGCTCCGGTGCCGCCGACGATCGACGAGAACGCGCAGCGCCAGTACGTGTACATGGTGCGCGACCTCGGGCGCCCGGCGTCAGCCGGCGATGGTGCTGACCATCGGTGGCGGGGCCATCTTCCTCGCCCTGTGCTACCTGCTGCACCGCCGTGAGAAGTTCCTGCGCCGCAACCTCGCCATGCCCACCACCCCGGTGGTGGCGCGCGCCGAGGCGGCCGACGCCACGGAGAAGGAATCCGTCTCGGTCTGATCATGGGTCAGTACCTGCCGATCGTCGTGTTGATGGTCCTCGCCGTGGTGTTCGGCGCGGTCAGCTACGGCGCGTCGCGTCTGCTCGCTCCCACCCGGCCGTCGTCGGCCAAGGAAGCGCCGTACGAGTGCGGCATCGTGCCGTCGCGTGAACCACCGGAGCGCTTCCCGGTCGGCTTCTACGTCGTGGCCATGTTGTTCATCATGTTCGACATCGAGATCGTGTTCATCTACCCGTACGCGGTGTCGCACGAGGCGCTCGGCGTCTACGGGTTCTGGGCCGTCCTCGCGTTCTCGGTGGTGTTCTTCGCCACGTTCGTGTACGAGGTGGCGCGCGGCGGGCTCGACTGGGGCCCGGTCGGGCTGGTGCGCAATCTCACCGCCGATGCGTCGATGATCACCTCGGAGCGCACGCTGACCTCCACCGTTCGTCGTGTCGGTACCGAGGGTCGCCTGCCGGTCGACGAAGAAGCCGCATAAGGAGTCATCACCATGGGCATCGTCAACGATGTGCTCGACGACGGACTCGGCGGGCTGTCTCACAACGTCATCACCGGCAAGATCGAAGATCTCGTCAACTGGTCGCGCTCGCGCTCGTCGTGGCCGGCGTCGTTCGGTCTCGCCTGCTGCGCCATCGAGATGATGGCCACCGGCGGCGCGCACTACGACATCTCCCGCTTCGGCATGGAGGTGTTCCGAGCGTCGCCGCGTCAGGCCGACATCATGATCGTGGCGGGCCGCGTCAGCCAGAAGATGGCACCCGTGCTCCGTCAGGTCTACGACCAGATGATGGAACCCAAGTGGGTCATCTCGATGGGCGTGTGCGCGTCGTCGGGCGGCATGTTCAACAACTACGCGATCGTCCAGGGAGTCGACCAGATCGTGCCGGTCGACGTGTACGCCCCCGGTTGTCCCCCACGCCCGAGACGCTGATCCACGCGATCGAGACGCTGCACGGCCTGATCGAGACCAACCAGATCATGAAGCGCCGCGCCGAGACCGGTGCCGGAGCGAACGTCCACGTCGAGTTCATCGAGTCGACCGACATGCCCGTCCTCCTCGGAGCGAAGCCGGTATGACCGACGCGGCCCAGAGCGACCCCGCCCAGCCCGACATCGACGCCGCGGAGACCGAAGCAGCCGACGCGGCCCCCGAGCTGCACGGCTGCGTGCTCGTCGAATCGTGCGGTCAGCTGGTCGTGCACCCGCGCGGCGACCAGTACCTCGACCTCGTCAAGGCGCTCGACGACGACGGCTACACGATGTGCGTCGATCTCACCGGCGTCGACTACCTCGAGCACATGGGTCGCCCACTGCCGGAAGGCATCGCGGCGGAACGCTTCGAGGTGGTCGTCAACCTGCTCGACCTCCACGCCCGCCGCCGCGTCCGGCTGCGGGTCCAGGTACCGGAGTCCGACGCCGACGCTGCCGTCGTTGTTCGACCTGTACCCAGGTTCCGAGGCGATGGAGCGCGAGACGTTCGACATGTTCGGCATCAGCTTCGACGGCCATCCCGACCTCACGCGCATCCTGATGCCGGAGGACTGGGTCGGCCATCCGCTGCGCAAGGACTACGACGTCGGCGCGATCCCGGTGCAGTTCAAGGGAGCGAACGCATGATGGTGCGCAGCGCGCCGGCGGAGCGACCCAAGGTGAACGGAGCGAACGCATGACGGTCGACACCGAATCCCATGCCGACTACGAGCGCTTCGTCCCGGCCACCGACGAGGGCGACCAGCAGCTCAAGCCGCGCAGCGAGCTGACCGCGGCCGAGCTCATGCGCGAGGTCGGCGCCGTGCTTGCGGATGAGCGAGGCCGAGGCGGCGCTGCTCGGCGACCTTCCCGACGACCCCGACGACGATCAGACGATGATCATCAACATGGGTCCCCAGCACCCGTCGACCCACGGCGTGTTGCGGCTCATGCTCGAACTCCAGGGCGAGAAGGTGCTGCGCTGCAAGCCGATCATCGGCTACCTGCACACCGGCATGGAGAAGACGGGCGAGCAGCTCACGTTCATGCAGGGCGGCACCAACGTCACGCGCATGGACTACCTGAGCCCGCTCTCGAACGAGCTCGTGTTCTCGATGGCGACCGAGCGAGCTGCTCGGCATCGACGAGGACATCCCCGAGCGGGCCACGTGGATCCGCATGCTGCTCGCCGAGATGAACCGCATGAGCAGCCACCTGCTGTTCATGGCGACCAACGGCATGGACCTCGGCGCCGTGTCGATGATGATCTACGGCTGGCGCGAACGCGAAGAGGTGCTGCGCTTCTTCCAGGAGGTCACCGGCCTGCGGATGAACCACAACTTCATCCGACCGGGCGGCCTCGCCGCCGACCTGCCGGCCGGGTGGCGCGACGGCGTGCTGCGCATCCTCGATCTCCTCCCGCCCCGCCTCGACGAGTACGACATCCTGATGACCGGCCAGCCGATCTGGCGTGAGCGGCTGCAGGGCGTCGGCGTGATCACCCCGAGCGAGGCGATGGCCCTCGGCGCGACCGGACCCGTCCTGCGTTCGACCGGCGTCGAGTGGGATCTCCGTCGCGACATGCCGTACCTGCGCTACGACGAACTCGACTTCGACGTGATCGTCGGTTCGTACGGCGACTGCTTCGACCGCTACGCGATCCGTCTCGCCGAGATCCGCGAGTCGATGCGCATCGTCGCCCAGATCCTCGAGCTGATGCCGTCGGGCGACTATCGCATCCAGGACAAGAAGGTCACCCCGCCGCCGCGGGCGCGCATCGACGAGTCGATGGAGGCGCTGATCCACCACTTCAAGATCTTCACCGAGGGCTTCAAGGTGCCCGAGGGCGAGGTCTACGTCGGCATCGAGAGCCCGCGCGGCGAGATCGGGTGCTACATCGCGAGCGACGGTTCGGCCAAGCCGTACCGGATGCACATGCGCGACCCCTCCTTCGTGAACATCCAGTGCCTGCCCCACATGATGCGCGGAGGCCTCGTCGCCGACGCCGTCGCCGTCATCTCGTCCGTCGATCCTGTGCTGGGAGGTGTCGACCGATGAGCCGTCTGTCCGACCACAACGTGGTGCTGGCGCGGGAGATCATCGCCCGCTACCCGAAGAAGAAGTCGGCGTTGATCCCGCTCGTGCACCTCAGCCAGGAGCAGAACGGCTACGTCACCGAAGACGCGATGCGTCACGTCGCCGAGCTGGTCGAGGTCACCCCCGCCGAGGTGTACGGCACCGCCTCGTTCTACGAGATGTTCCGGTTCGAGCCGACCGGCAAGTACCTGATCAACATCTGCGGCACGATGTCGTGCGCGCTGATGGGCGCCGACTCGCTGATGCACCACGCGGAGCACACGCTCGGGGTGAAGGCCGGTTCGACCACCGACGACGGGCTGATCACGCTGCAACACGCGGAGTGCCAGGCGGCGTGCACGGAGGCGCCGACCCTGCAGGTCAACTACCGCCACCGCTACCGCGTCACCAACGAGTCGTTCGACCAGCTGGTCGACGACCTGCGCGCCGGCCGCCTCGACGCGGCGATCCCACCCCACGGCACGCTCGGTCGCAACCGTCAGCAGATCCCCGCCGACCGCGCGGTCGGCGCCCGCCACCCCGACGACGTCCACGACGCACCCGCCTGGATCCCCGTGAGCCCCACATGATGGTGAGTTGCCGATGAGTGAGTCGCCGATGAGTGTCGTCAGTCCGTATCCCTGGGCGCCCGGGTTCTATCCTCCGCGATCAGGGAGTGAGCGGCCGCAGGTCGTCACCTCGCGTTTCGAGTTCGAGGATGCCCACACGCTCGAGCGGTACCACGCGACCGGCGGCTACGACGGCCTGCGGGCCGCGCTGGCCAAGTCGCCGCTGGAGATGTCCGACGAGGTCAAGAAGTCGACGCTGCTCGGCCGCGGCGGCGCCGGCTTCCCGGCCGGCACGAAGTGGGGCTTCACGCCGCAGGGCGTGTGGCCGCGCTACCTCGTCGTCAACGGCGACGAGTCCGAGCCCGGCACCTACAAGGACCGGCTCCTCATGGAGTGCGACCCGCATCAGCTCATCGAGGGCTGTCTCATCGCCTGCTACGCCGCCGGCCTGTCGCAGTGCTTCCTGTACATCCGCGGGGAGATGCCGCTCGCCCACGAGCGCGTCGCCCAGGCGCTCAACGACGCCTACGCCGCCGGCTACATCGGCAAGAACATCCTCGGCACCGACTTCTCCGTCGACATCGTCCTGCACTGGGGCGCGGGCGCCTACGTGGTCGGCGAGGAGACCGCGCTCATCGAATCGCTCGAGGGCGAGCGCGGCATGCCGCGGCTGAAGCCCCCGTACTTCCCGGCCGCGGTCGGCCTCTACGGCCAACCGACGATCGTGAACAACGTCGAGACGCTGTCGAACCTGCCGTTCATCGCCCGCGAAGGGTCGTCGACGTTCACGGCGATCGGCACCGACACCTCGCCGGGCACGCGCATGATCGCGGTGTCGGGCCATGTGGTCCGGCCCGGGCGTGTACGAGATCATCAACGGGTCGACGACGTTCCGCGACCTGCTCTACGGCGACGAGTTCGCCCAGGGGATCCGCGACGGCAACGAACTCAAGGCGTTCGTGCCCGGTGGCGGGTCCGCACCGTGGTTCACCGCGGACCAACTCGACATCCCGTTCGAGGGCCCGCAGGCGGGCGCCGCCGGATCGATGCTCGGTTCGGGCGCGGTGATGGTGATGGACTCCACGACCGACATCCCGGCCGCCGCCCTGACGCTGGTCAAGTTCTACGCCCACGAGTCGTGTGGCAAGTGCGTGCCGTGCCGTGAAGGCGGCACCTGGCTGTACCGACTCGTCGAGCGGATCGTCGCCGGCAACGGCACCGACGCCGACCTGCAGACGATCCTCGAGGTCGGCCAGACGATCTGCCCCGGCGACATGCCGCACGCATCGAGCGAGCGTCTCGGCCTCGGTGCGGTGCCGTTCCCGTACAAGATGACCACGATCTGCTTCGTCGGCCCGTCGGCGTACGTGCCGATCCACTCGGCGATGACGCTGTTCCCCGAAGACTTCGCAGCACTCGTCAGTCCGCGGGTCGAACGCAGTCCAGATCCCGGTCCACGCGGAAGCGGTCGAAGTGGGAGCCAGCGCATGAGCGACGACACGAAGAGCGACGACACGCCACCCACCGATCAGGTCGCCGACGACGAGACCGACGAGGCGCTCGACCACGAAGCGGTCGAGGACGACGCCGACGTCGACACCGTCGAGCCCGAACCCGCTCCCGGATCCCAACGCCGTCACGCATTTCGCTCAACGGGGCGCCCGTCGCCGCCCGCAAGGGTGAGATGGTGATCGCTGCGGCGTTGCGCAACGACGACTACATCCCGCACTTCTGCTACCACCCGCGCATGGACCCGGTCGGCATGTGCCGCCAGTGCCTGGTCGAGGTCGAAGGTCCCGCGCGGCCCGATGATGGTCGTGTCGTGCATGACCCCCGTCGCCGACGGTCAGGTCGTCACCACCGACACGCCGCAGGTGAAGCGGGCCCAGGAGGGCATGCTCGAGCTGCTCCTCGCCAACCACCCGCTCGACTGCCCGGTGTGCGACAAGGGCGGCGAGTGTCCGCTCCAGGATCAGGCGTTCAGCCACGGCCCGGGCGAGAGCCGGTTCGTCGAGCAGAAGCGTCATTACGAAAAGCCGATCGCCATCAGCGATCTCGTCTTCCTCGACCGTGAGCGCTGCATCCTGTGTGACCGTTGCACGCGCTTCGCCGACGAGGTGGCCGGCGACAAGCTCATCCACTTCATCAGCCGCGGGAACGACACCCAGGTGATGACGTTCCCCGACGAGCCGTTCGCGTCGTACTTCTCCGGCAACACGGTGCAGATCTGCCCGGTCGGCGCGCTCACCGCCGCCCCGTACCGCTTCAAGGCGCGCCCGTGGGACCTCGGCGAGCAGGAGACCACCTGCACGACGTGTTCGGTCGGCTGCCGCACCGTCATCCAATCGAGTCGCGACGAGGTGCTTGCGCTACCAGGGCGTCGACTCCGATCCGGTCAACTGGGGTTGGCTGTGCGACCGCGGTCGCTTCAACTTCGAGGCGAACAAGTCCGAGCAACGGCTCGGCAAGCCGATGGTGCGCACCGAGTCCGGGCTCACCGAGACGTCGTGGAACATGGCGCTCGACGTCGCCGGCCGGATCATCCGTGAGGCGATGGAATCGGCAGGGCCGGCCAGCATCGGGCTGCTCGGCGGCGCCCGCGGGTCCAACGAGGATGCCTTCGTCTGGGCGCAGCTCGCCGACGCCATGGGCGTCGAGTACCGCGACGCCCAGTTCGGTGACGGGCTCCCCGTCGAGGTGCTCGGGCTGCCGCGGGCGACCATCGACGAGGCCGCCAACGCCTCGACGATCGTGCTGCTCGGGCCCGATCTGAAAGAGGAGCTGCCGGTCCTGTTCCTGCGTCTGCGCGACGCCGCGGAGAAGAAGCGCAGCAAGATCGTCGAGTTCACCTCCGTCGAGTCCGGCCTGTCGAAGTACGCCTGGAAGTCGGTCCGCTACGAGCCGGGCACGTCGAACGCCGCCGTGTCGACCGCGCTGGCCGACACCGAGGTCGCCGAGCAGTTGGCGAGCGGCAGCGTCGTGATCGTCGTCGGCCGTCAGAACCTCGCCGTGCCGGCCGGGGCCACCATCGCCGCGCTGCAGACGCTGCTCGCCGGTATCCCCGACGCCAAGGTGCTGCCGGCGTTCCGGCGCGGCAACGTCGTCGGCGCCCTGTCGGTCGGCCTCGCGCCGGCCGACGCCGACCACGACGGGCTGGCGACCCTGCAGGCCGCCGCCGACGGCAAGCTCGATCTGCTCGTGCTGCTCGGGGCCGACCCGATCAACGACTGTCCCGACGCCGACCTGGCGCGCCGAGCGCTCGCCGGCGCCCGCCGGATCATCTCGATCGACACGTTCCCGTCCGAATCGACGCAGCTCGCCGACGTGGTGCTGGCGGCCGCGGCGTTCGGCGAGAAGGCCGGCACCACGACCAACATCGAAGGGCGCGTCTCGCCGCTCGCCCAGCAGGTCACGCCGTTCGGGACGACGCGACCCGACTGGATGATCGCCCTCGAGCTCGGGCTGCGCATCGGCGACGCCTCCTTCGGCGCCGATCACCCGCTGCGCTCGGTGTCGACCGTCGACCAGGTGACCGATCTCATCGAGTTGCACGAGCCGGGCGAACTCGCCGCGGTGGCTTTCTCCGTCAGCCCGCGGAACAGCTATGACTATCGACTCGTGGTGAGTCGCAAGCTCTACGATCGTGCGGTCGGTACCGAGATGTCACGCTCACTCGCCAACCTCGCTCCCGGCTCGGCCGCCCACGTCAACCCGCTCGACCTCGACGCGCTCGGTGTGAGCGAGGGCGACGACGTGAAGCTCGTGAGCAGCAAGGCGTCGACCGTGCTGCCGATCACCGCCAACGACAAGCGTGCCGCGTGGCGTGCTGTGGGCGCCGTTCAACCAGCCCGGCGGGTCGATCGAGGAGATCATCGACGCCATCGGCTCCGGTGACCGACGTCAGGATCGAGCGCGTCTGATGCCCGGCCCTTCCCTGCTCGCCTTGGACCCGCTGCTTGGACGGCGGGCTCGCTGTGGACCCCGCTGATCATCGTGCTGTTCAAGGTCGTGATCGTGTTCGCGATCGGCCTCGTGGGCACGATGTTCATGGTCTGGTACGAGCGCAAGGTCGTGTCGGGCATGCAGAACCGCGTCGGCCCGAACAAGGCCGGCCCGTGGGGGCTGTTGCAGACGCTCGCCGACGGCATGAAGCTGATCTTCAAGGAGGATCTGCTCCCGAACCGGGCCGACCGGATCGTGTTCCGCATCGCCCCGTTCCTGGCGTTCGTGCCGGCCTTCCTCGTCTGGTCGGTGATCCCGCTCGGCGGTGACTTCGGCGACGGCAAGGACGGCACCGTCGAGATCGCCGGCCACCTCACGCGGGTGCAGCTGGCCGACCCGCCGATGGGCATCCTCATCGTGCTCGCGCTCTCGTCGATCGCCGTGTACGGCGTGATGCTCGGCGGCTGGGCCAGCGGATCGAAGTATCCGCTCCTCGGCTCCGTGCGGGCGTCGGCGCAGATGATCTCCTACGAGGCGGCCCTCGGCCTGAGCGTGGCCGCCGTCCTGTTGTCGTCGGGCACGCTGTCGACGTCCGGCATCGTCATCGGCCAGAA
Organism: Ilumatobacteraceae bacterium; assembly: GCA_963772085.1. GTDB lineage: Bacteria > Actinomycetota > Acidimicrobiia > Acidimicrobiales > Ilumatobacteraceae > Sva-07. The sequence goes on along the minus strand of CAVYWH010000005.1, from coordinate 82,072 downwards.
CGACCTCGCCGACTGGAACCTCGTCTCGACCGGCATCGTGCCGTTCGTCATCTTCCTGATCGCCGCCACCGCCGAACTCAACCGGCCGCCGTTCGACCTCGTCGAGGCCGAGCAGGAACTGGTCGGCGGCTTCAACACCGAGTACTCGAGCTTCCTGTTCGCCCTGTTCTTCCTCGCCGAGTTCATGAACGTCATCACGATGTCGCTCGTCATCGTCACGCTCTTCCTCGGCGGGCCGCAGCCGATCATCATCGGCGACTTCGACCTGTTCGGGTTCCTCGGACCGTTCGGCGGCACCGCCTGGCTCGTGCTGAAGCTGTTCGCCTTCCTCTACATGTACGTGTGGTTCCGGGCCACGCTGCCCCGCCTGCGTTACGACCAGCTGATGGACCTCGGTTGGAAGGTGCTCATCCCGATCTCGCTCGGCTGGTTCCTGCTGCTCGCCGCCCTGCGTGAGTTCTCGCCCGAAGGTGACGCCGCCGACAGCCTCCGGGTCGTCGGCATCAGCCTCGTCGTCGGGGCGATCTGCATCGCGCTGCTCGGCGCCGCGCTGCGGGTCAGCAAGAACAACCGAGAGCTGGCGGCAAGCGGAAAGGGTGCGGCCAACTGATGGGCTACCTCGACGGATTCGTGGTCACGATGCGCCAGCACCGACTGTTCGGTGGCGACCGTGTCACCACCGAGTACTCCGGTGGACGCCAGGCGAAGAAGAAGGGCAGCGACGCCCGCGACGTCACGCACGACGAGAAGCTGCCGCGTCCCGAACGCCTCCACGGTCGCCATGTGCTGAACCGCTACGAGGACGGCATGGAGAAGTGCATCGGCTGCGAGCTCTGCGCCGGCGTGTGCCCGGCCGACTGCATCCACGTGCGCGGCGCCGACAACGACCCCGAGCACCCCGACGTCGCCCGGCGAGCGGTTCGGCTTCGTCTACGAGATCAACTACCTCCGTTGCATCCACTGCGACATGTGCGTCGAGGCGTGCCCGACCGAGGCGATCACCGAGTCGAAGCTGTTCGAGTTCTCGTTCACCAACCGCCAGGACGCCATCTACACCAAGGCCGAGCTGGTCGTCGACGACGACGGCAAGCCGAAGCAGCATGGCGTGGGAGGACTGGCGCGAGGGCGACGACGTGCTCACGAGCGGATGGATGCGCGCCACGTCGCCGTCCGGTGACGCCACGTTCGAAGGTGCCGTCGGCTGGAGCGGCGAGCTCGGCTACGGCGTGCGCGCGCCCGAGCCGGAGCAGAGCGTGCGCGACGCCAGCCGTCGCGACGCCGGGGCCGAGAAGGTCGTCAAGGTGGTCGAACGGTGAGCGAACGGCTGACGGTGGCCCGATGACGACGCCACCTTTCTCGAATACGTGGTGTTCTTCTCCGCCGCGGTGATGATCCTCGGCGGCGCCATCGGCGTCATCGCCCTGCGCAACCCGGTCCACGCCGCGCTCGGCCTGGTCCTGACGCTGTTCGGCGTCGCCGTGCAGTTCGTCGCGCTGGGCGCCCACTTCGTGGCCGTCGTGCAGGTGATCGTCTACGCCGGCGCGATCGTGGTGCTGTTCCTGTTCGTCATCATGTTGCTCGGCATCGACCGGGCGACCGATCTGAGCATCGAGCCGATCAAGCTGCAACGCCCGCTCGCGGTCGTGATGGGCGTCGGCCTCGTCGGCCTGCTCGGTGCGGCGATCATCCGGGCCCGCGACGCGATCGTCGTCAACCCCGGAACCGGCCTGGCACCGTCGGCGGGTGAAGGTGCCACCCACGACGCCAACATCCAGCAGCTCGCGTCGAGCCTCTACGGCGACTACGTGTTCGCGCTCGAACTCGCGTCGGTCCTGCTGATCGTCGCGGTGACCGGCACGGTGCTCGTCACCCGCCGCTGGCCGCGGGTCGCCGACGGCGACGCCGACGGCGGTGAGCTCGCATGATCGCCGTGATCGAGCCGACCTGGTACCTGCTGCTCGCCTCGCTGCTGTTCGCCATCGGCGCCGTCGGCCTGCTCGTGCGGCGCAACCCGCTCGTGATGTTCATGTGCATCGAACTGATGCTCAACGCCGCCAACCTGTCCTTCGTCGCCCTGTCGGTCCAGCTGGGCGACATCGACGGACAGACCGCGGTGTTCTTCGTGATGGTGGTGGCCGCCGCCGAGGTCGTGGTCGGCCTCGGAATCCTCGTGTCGATCCTGCGCGCCCGCCCTGGCGCCACCGCCGACGACCTCGCTGAGTTGAAGGGCTGACGCGCTGTGCTCGATGTTCTGTGGTTGATCCCTGCCTTCCCACTGGCCGGGTTCGTCCTCATCCTCCTCTTCGGTCGCCGCTTGGGCGAACCGCTCGTCGGTTGGTTCGCCACGCTGATGGTCGCCGCGTCGTTCGTCGTGTCGGTCGGTGTGTACATCGACCTGCTCGGCATGAGCGCCGAGGAGCGCTCGCACGTCGAGGTGCTCTTCTCGTGGCTGCCCGTCGGCTCGCTGCAGGTCGACATGGCGTTCCTCGCCGACCCGTTGTCGATCCTCATGTGCCTGTTCGTCACCGGGATCGGCGCGCTGATCCACCTGTACTCGATCGGGTACATGCACGGTGACCCGAAGTTCTCCAAGTTCTTCCTGTACCTGAACCTGTTCGTCGCCGCCATGCTGGTCCTGGTGCTCGGCGAGAACATGCTGGTCACCTTCCTCGGCTGGGAGGGCGTCGGCACGTGCTCGTACTTCCTCATCGCCTTCTGGCACACCCGGGAGTCGGCGGCGACCGCCGGCAAGAAGGCCTTCGTCACCAACCGCGTCGGTGACTGGGGCTTCATGATGGCGATGTTCCTCGCCTTCTCGACCGTCGGATCGCTCAGCTTCGGCGTGCTCAACAACAACGCCGAGTCCGGCCTGCTCGCCACCACCACGGCCACCGCCATCGCGGCGATGCTGTTCGTCGGCGCCGTCGGCAAGTCGGCGCAGCTGCCGCTCTACATCTGGCTCCCCGACGCCATGGCCGGCCCGACGCCGGTGTCGGCGCTGATCCATGCCGCCACGATGGTCACCGCCGGCGTGTACCTGATGGTGCGCGTCAACCCGGTCATCACCGTCGCCGCCGACTGGGTCGGGCCCACCATCGCCTGGGTCGGGGTGATCACGGCGTTCTTCGCCGCCACGATCGCCCTCGCGCAGAACGACATCAAACGGGTGCTCGCCTATTCGACGGTCTCGCAGCTCGGCTTCATGTTCCTCGCCATCGGCACCGGCGCCTACGTCGCCGCGGTGTTCCACATGATCACCCACGCCGTGTTCAAGGCGCTGCTGTTCCTCGGTTCCGGCTCGGTGATCCACGGGATGCACGACGAGCAGGACATGCGCAAGATGGGCAAGCTCGCCAAGTTCATGCCGATCACCTGCGGCACGTTCATCATCGGCTGGCTGGCGATCGCCGGCGTCCCGCCGTTCGCCGGCTTCTGGTCGAAGGACGAGATCATGCTGTTCGCCGCCGCCGACAGCACGGCGCTGTACGTCGTCGTGTTCGCCACCGCCCTGCTCACCGCGGTCTACATGACCCGCCAGGTGATCATGACGTTCTTCGGCACCGCCCACTGGGGGAGCCACGCCGACGAGGCGGCGTCGACCGAGCGTCGCCGACCGGCCGACGGCCGAGGAGCCGGTGGCCGCCGACGACGACGACGTGGCCGCCGACGCCCACGACGGCCATGGCGCCCACGGCGATTTCAAGCCGCACGAGTCGCCGCCGATCATGCTGATCCCGCTCGTCGTGCTCGGCTTCTTCGCCATCGTCATCGGGCTGATCCAGCTGCCGCATCTCGGCATCATCCCGGACGGGGCCGAGCACCGCCTCGAAGCGTGGCTCGAGCCGGTGGTCGCGCTACGGCGAGGCCGACATCCACGGCACGTGGGCCGACGACCATCTCACCTGCTCCTGTCGCCGCCATCGCCATCGCGCTCGCCGGCATCGTGATCGCCTGGCTTCATCTACCAGAAGCGCAGATCAAGGCCTTCGAGCCGAAGCTGTTCGCCGAAGGGCTGGTACTACGACAAGGCGATCACCTGGTTCATGGGCAACCCCGGCCGCCGCGGATTCGAAGGTGCGGCGCTGTTCGACGCCAAGGTCGTCGACGGCGCCGTGACCGGCACGGCGGCGGTCGTGCGCGGCACGGCCAACGAGGTCCGCAAGGGCGAGACCGGCTACGTGCGCCAGTACGGCGCGATCATCGGGATCGGCGTCGTGCTGCTGCTCGGATGGTTCGTGGTGCTGCGGGGGATCCTCTGATGCTCGGCGCCGAAACCTCCCTGAGCCTCGGCTTCCCGATCCTCACCGCGATCGTGATCCTGCCGATCATCGGCTCGCTGCTCGTGGCGTTCACGCCGAAGTCGCGGCCCGACTACGCCAAGATGGTCGCCCTGCTCTCGTCGGTCGGCACGGCCGCGCTGACGATCTGGTTGCTCGCCTCGTTCGACACCGGCGACGCCGGCTTCCAGTTCGTGTCGATGCACACCTGGATCGAACCGTGGGGCATCAGCTGGCACCTCGGCGTCGACGGCATCTCGCTGTTCCTCGTCGTGCTGACCGGCCTGCTGTTCCCGCTCGCCATCGTCGGCATCGACCCGCACCACGACGAGCGGCCGTACCTCGCCTGGCTGCTGCTGCTGCAGGCCGGCGTGATGGGCAGCTTCCTCAGCCTCGACCTGTTCGTCTTCTTCATCTTCTTCGAGATCGTGCTCGTGCCGATGTACTTCCTGATCGGCGGATGGGGCTACGAGGACCGTGTGTACGCGGCCACGAAGTTCTTCCTGTTCACGATGTTCGGTTCGGCGTTCATGCTCGTCGGCCTCATCGCCACGGTCGCGCTCGCCAGCCGGGATCTCGGCTACACGACGTTCAACCTCGTCGAGATCGCCGACGGTGCGAACTTCGCGGCGTCGACGGGACGATGGCTGTTCTTCGCGTTCGCCATCGCGTTCGCGGTCAAGGTCCCGATCTTCCCGTTCCACACGTGGCTGCCCGACGCGCACACGCAGGCACCGACCGCCGGCTCGGTCGTGCTCGCCGGTGTGATGCTCAAGCTCGGCACGTACGGCTTCCTGCGCTTCGGCCTGTACCTGTTCCCCGAGGCCGCCTACTGGAGCCGCCCGCTGTGGCTGACGCTGGCGGTCATCGGCATCCTCTACGGCGCCGTCGTCGCCACGATGCAGATGGACCTCAAGCGGCTCGTCGCCTACTCGTCGGTGGCGCACATGGGCTTCATCGTGCTCGGCACGTTCGCCTTCACCACGCAGTCGCTGTCCGGTGGCGTGATCCAGATGATCAACCACGGCGTGTCGACCGGCGCGCTGTTCCTGCTCGTCGGCATGATCTACGAGCGTCGCTCGACCCGCAAGATCTCCGAACTCAAGGGCATCCAACAGGTCGCCCCGATCTTCGCCGCCGGTTTCATGCTCGTGATGCTCTCGTCGATCGGCGTGCCCGGCCTGAACGGCTTCGTCGGTGAGTTCCTGATCCTCATCGGTTCGTTCCTGACCGCTCGCTGGTGGACCGTGGTCGCCGCCGTCGGCGTGATCTTCGCCGCCCTGTACCTGCTGTGGGCCTACCAGCGTGTCTTCCACGGCGAGCCGGACGAGGACGAACAAGAAGTTCCGTGAGATCTCGTTCAAGGAAGGCGCGGTGTTGCTGCCGTTCCTCGCCGCCATCGTGTTCATGGGCGTGTATCCGAAGCCGGTGCTCGACCGCATCGAGCCGAGCATCGACAAGTTGATCAGCCACGTCGAAGACCACACCGACTACGTCGAGCCCGAACCGACGATCGAGATCGGCGTGGTGCCCGAAGCGCCCGCCGAGGGCGAACACGGCGACGGAGTGGAGGAGGGCGAGTGATGCTGGCCCAGATCGACACCTTCGTCGGCCCGGAGGTCGGCTGGTTCGCCCTGTCGCCGATGCTCACGCTGCTCGCCGGCGCGCTCGGCATCATGCTGATCGGCGCGCTCACGCCCGAGCTGGCCGAACGGCTGGTACGCGATGTTCAGCGCGATCACCGCCGGCACCGCCGGCGGCGTTCGCGATGGTCCAGTGGGACGACATCACCGACAACGGCCCGACGACGCTGGTCGGCGGCGCGATCGCCTTCGACACGCTGGCGATGTTCCTCACGATCACGATCTGCATCGCCCTGCTGCTCGTGTCGCTGTTGTGCGACGCCCACCTGCGGGGCACGCCGAACGACGGTCCCGAGCTGTACGCGCTGTACATGGTCGCCGCCATCGGTGGCCTCGTGATGGCCTCGGCCAACGACCTGATCGTGCTGTTCCTCGGCCTCGAGACGCTGTCGCTCGCGTTCTACGTGCTCGCCGCCAGCAACCGCCGCAGCTCGCAGAGCGCGGAGGCGGGGCTCAAGTACTTCGTGCTCGGCGGCTTCTCGTCGGCCTTCTTCCTCTACGGCATCGCGCTGATCTACGGCGCCACCGGCTCGACGAACATCTCCGAGATGGTCGTGGCGATGCAGACCACGGTCGACATCGAGAACCCGAGCGCGCTGGCGCTCGCCGGCATCGCACTGCTGATGGTCGGGCTCGGCTTCAAGGTCGCCGCCGCACCGTTCCACGTGTGGGCGCCCGACGTGTACCAGGGTGCGCCATCGCCGGTCACCGCCTTCATGGCATCGGCCGGCAAGGCGGCGGCGTTCGCGGCGATGCTGCGCGTGCTCGTGATCGCCCTGCCGTTCTACCGCAACGACTGGCGCCCGGTGATCTGGGTGCTGGCGCTGCTGTCGCTGCTCGTCGGGTCGTTCCTCGCCGTCGTGCAGACGAACGTGAAGCGCATGCTGGCGTACTCCTCGGTCAGCCACGCCGGTTTCATCCTCGTGGGCGTCGAGGCGGCCGCCCACCAGGCCGGTGAGTCTCGACGCCGGACCCGGCGTGCCGTCGGTCGTCGTCTACCTGATGCTGTACGCCGTGCTGGTCATCGGAGTCTTCGGCGTCGTCGCCGTCGTGGCCCGCCAGAGCGGTGGCGACACCAGTCTCGATGCGTTCAAGGGTCTGATGGCGCGCAAGCCGGCCCTGGCGCTGGCGTTCACCGTGTTCCTGCTCGCCCAGGCCGGTGTTCCGTTCACCACCGGCTTCATCGCCAAGTTCGGCGTGATCCAGGCCGCGGTCGACGAGGGCAGCTACGCCCTCGCGGTGATCGCCATGGTCGCCGCCGTCGTGGCGGCGTTCCTCTACCTGCGGATCATGGTCAGCATGTGGCTCACCCCGGCCGAGGACGGCGTGGAGGCGACTCACGATCCCGTTCTCCGCCGGCCTGGCCATCGCCGTCCGCCGCCGTGTTCACGATCGTCGTGGGCATCTTCCCCGGCTGGCTCATCGAAGCCGCCGACACCGTCACCAACTACGCCCGCTGACCGCTCCGCGAACCTGAACGATCTCGGTCGGAGCGACCGATCGGGTCGGGGTCAGGTCGCCGTTCGTCCGCGTCGAGCGAGGGACACGACTCGTCTTCGAAGACGAACTCGGCGACCACGTTGTCCGGTCGGCGCCCTCGTTCTCGCAGTTCGCGTCGCGGAACGACGCGACGGTCGGCGCCGGCGCCGGCCCGATGAACCGCACGACGTCGGTCGCGCTCGGTGGTCGTGTCCACCTCCACGCACCTTCCAACCGACCGACTCCGCCCACGCTGGTGGCGGCGCCGCGGATCCGTGCCTCGTCGGCGGTGTCGCGTCCGATACGAATCGTCGACGACGTGAGCGGCACGCCGATGAGGATCACGAACGCGACGACGACCAGTGCGGCGTTGCGCCGATTGACCGCCCGGCGCTCGGGCGTCGACGCCGGGGTCACCAGCCGATGCACCCGGTAGATCGCCATCACGACCAGCCCGTGGCGAGGATGGCGGCGACGTTGGTCCCGAAGAGCAGCAGGGCGCCGGCCGACTGGCGGTAGGCCCCCGACTCCGCGCACAGGCCCGACGACCGCCAGTGGCGGGACCAGAGAGATCGCGATCGCCACGCCGGGCAGCGTGTCGGAGATGTCGCTGCGGATGAGCGCCACCGACCCGACGGCGCCGGTGGCCAGCGCGGCGAGCAGGTCGATGAGTCGGGGATTGACCCGGCCGGCCACCTGGCTGTTGGTGGCCGCGACCACGTCCTGGGTCACCAGCAGACCGACGGCATACCCGATGGCAATTGCGAGGCTGGCGCCGGCGAGCACCAGCAGGACCGATCGGATCAGATTGGCACGGTCGCCCAGGACGACGCCGAGCATCGTGCCGAGGATCGGGATCATCAGCGGCGCCACGATCATCGCGCCGATCACCGTGGCGGTCGAGTCGGCGACCACGCCCGCCGACGCGATCACCGAGGCGAGGGCCAGCAGGATCCAGAACCGGCTGAACTTCCGACTGGCCTCCGGCCCGTCGAAGAACACCGCATCGCGCATCCGCTCGATGTCGCTCGTGGTCACGCTCGTCTTGTACGGCACGCCTGGATCATCGCATGCCGGTTCCGCCGGCCGTCGCGAGTGCAGATGCGACCGAGATCGAGTGCACCGCCGATCTCGGTCGGATCCGGCCCGGTTTCCGAACCGGAAGCGACCGAGAACGAGTGCACCGCCGATCTCGGTCGGATTCGTCGCTCGGAATTCACGCAACTCACAGCGCGGACGGGCTCGCTGTGAGGGAACTCGCACTCGGCTCGTCAGCGGGGCGACGCGTTGGACGTGCAGTCGTCACGGTGAGGGCATCACGGGGTAACCGACTTCTGGTCGAGTCGTCACATGGACAAGCGCCAGATTCTCGTGGTCGGCAACGGCATGGTCGGCCAACGATTCGTCGACCGATTCCTCGCGTTCGACCCCCACGCGACGTGTGACGTCACCGTCATCGGCGAGGAAACGCGGCCCGCCTACGACCGCGTCGCGCTCACCAGCTGGTTCAACGGCAAGTCCGAGGAGGACCTGCGGCTGGTCGACGCCATCGCTGCTCCACGGTGACCGGGTGGACTACCGCTTCGGGCAACTCGTCTGCGAGATCGACACGATGAGCCAGAAGGTGACCCTCGACGACGGCTCGATGCTCGGCTACGACGAGCTCGTGATCGCCACCGGCTCGGCCCCGTTCGTGCCGCCGATCCCCGGCAACGATCTCGCCGGCTGCTTCGTCTACCGCACGATCGACGACCTCGAACGGATCAAGGGATGGGCGACGACCGCCGGCCGCACGACGGGCCTCGTGATCGGTGGCGGGCTGCTCGGCCTCGAAGCGGCGAACGCCCTGCGTTCGCTCGGGCTCGACGTGCACGTCGTCGAGATGGCGCCGTACCCGATGCCGCAGCAACTCGGGGAAGGCGGCGGACGCATGCTCGGGCGCTGGGTCGACTCGCTCGGCGTGCGGTTGCACTGCGGTGTCGCGCCGGACCGCTTCGTCGACGACGGTTCCGGCAGCGTGGCCGGTCTCCAGATGTCCGACGGGACTGCATACCCGTCCGACATCGTCGTGTTCTCGGCCGGCGTGCGCCCTCGTGACGAGGTCGCACGGCGGTCGGGGATCGACGTCGGCGAGCGCGGCGGCATCGTCGTCGACGACACCCTGCAGACCTCCGCCGACCACGTGTGGGCGATCGGCGAAGTCGCCCTCCACGGCGGCCGCGTCTACGGGCTCGTCGCCCCCGGGTACGAGATGGCGGCGGCGCTCGCCGAACGCCTGTCCGACGACGGTGGCGCACCGGAATACCGGGGGAGCGACCTGTCGACGAAGCTGAAGCTGCTCGGCGTCGACGTGGCCAGCTTCGGGCAGAGCAACGCCGTCGGTGACGCACATCGACGAGATCGTCTACAACGACCCGGTCAACAAGATCTTCCGCCGGCTGGCCCTCGACGCCGCCACCGGAGCGCTGCTCGGTGGCGCCTTCGTGGGCGACACGTCCGGCTACGAGCTGCTGACCGCCATCACGCTGGGCCTCGCCACCCAGCCCGACGACCTGCCCGCCTACGTGCTGCCGTCATCGGTGCGACCGCCCGATCAGGGTGAGCTGCCCGACGCGCGCGCTGCTGTGCAGCTGCAACGCCGTGTCGGTCGGCACGATCCGGCGAGCGGTGGCCGACGGGTGCCAGACGCTCGGCGACGTCAAGTCGGGCACCTGCGCAGGCACCAGCTGCGGGGGATGCGTCCCGGCGGTCACCAGCCTGATCCGGACCGAGCTCGGTCGGCTGGGCGTCGAGGTGTCGACCGCGCTCTGCGAACACTTCGACCAGTCGCGACGAGAGCTGTACGACCTCGTCCGCTTCCATCGATACGCGCTCGTGGACGGAGGTCCTCGCCAATCACGGACGGGGACGCGGCTGCGAGATCTGCCGGCCCACCGTGGCATCGATCCTCGCGTCGCTCGGCAACGGGTACGTGCTCGGCGGTGACCAGGCGGCGGTGCAGGACACCAACGACCATCACCTCGCCAACATGCAGCGCAACGGCACCTACTCGGTGGTCCCCCGCGTGCCCGGTGGCGAGATCACCCCCGATCAGCTGATCGCGCTCGGCACCATCGCCAAGGACTTCGGCCTGTACACGAAGATCACCGGCGGCCAGCGCATCGACCTGCTGGGCGCTCAGCTCCATGATCTCCCGGAGATCTGGCGGCGGGTGATCGAGGCGGGGATGGAATCGGGGCAGGCCTACGGCAAGTCGCTCCGCACGGTGAAGTCGTGCGTCGGTTCGACCTGGTGCCGGTACGGCGTGCAGGACTCGGTGGGCATGGCGATCCGACTGGAGGAGCGGTACCGCGGTCTGCGCTCGCCGCACAAGATCAAGATGGGCGTGTCGGGTTGCACGAGGGAGTGCGCCGAGGCGCAGAGCAAGGACGTCGGCGTCATCGCCACGGAGAACGGCTGGAACCTCTACGTGGCCGGCAACGGTGGGCGCAGCCCGCGCCATGCGGATCTCATCGCCACCGATCTGACCGATGAGCAGCTGATCGCCGCGATCGACCGGTTCCTGTTGTTCTACATCCGCACCGCCGACCGCCTGCAACGCACGTCGACGTGGCTGGAGGCCCTCGACGCCGAGGTGGGTGACGGTCTCGACTACCTGCGGGGCGTCATCTTCGACGACCAGCTGGGCATCGCCGCCGAACTCGACGCCGACATGGCGTCCCACGTCGACACGTACGAGTGCGAATGGAAGGCGACGCTCGACGACCCGGAACGACTCGCCCATTTCGTCGAGTTCGTCAACGCCCCCGACGTGCACTCGTCGCCGGTGTGGATCACCGAGCGGGCCCAGCGGGTGCCGGCATGACCGCCCAGATCGTCGACACCGCGTCCGTCGACACCGCGTGGACCGTCGTCGCCCGGCTCGAGGAGCTGCCGGTCGATCGTGGCGTGGCGGCGCTGGTCGAGGGCGAGGCGGTCGCCGTCTTCCGGCTGGCCGACGGCACGCTGGCCGCGATCGATCACGTCGAACCGTTCACCGGCGTGCCGGTGCTGGCGCGAGGTCTCGTCGGCTCTGCGGGCGATGTCACGTTCGTCGCATCACCGCTCCACAAGCAGCGCTTCGACCTCCGCACCGGCCGCTGCCTCGACGACCCCTCGGTCGCCGTGCGGGTCTGGCCGGTCACCGTCGTCGACGGCATCGTGCGTGTCGCCCCGACCGGGCACCTGGTCGAGACGTGAGCGCGACGTACCCACGCTCGAAACCTGGTCGAAACGTGGGCGCCCGAGACTTGGCCGGGTGAGCACAGGTCCCCTCGCCGGGTACACGATCGGCATCACCGCAGATCGGCGCGCCGACGAGCAGATGAAGCTCCTCGCCGGCCGCGGCGCCGAGTGCCTGCACGGGCCGGTCATCAAGACCCATCCGATCGGTGCGGAGGACGAGCTCCGTGCCGCCACCGACTCGATCCTCGCCGACCCGCCCGACCTGGTCGTGTTCACGACGGGCCTCGGCGTCCGCGGCTGGCTCGAGGCTGCCGATGCGATCCAGCTCGGCGACGATCTGCACAGCATGCTCTCCACCTGCGAGTTGCTCGCCCGTGGTCCGAAGGCCAACGGCGCCCTCGTCATCGCCGGGTTCGACGTGGCCTGGATCGCTCCTCGCGCCCGCTACGACGACATCACCGACCTGCTCGGCGGCCGGGACCTGCGCGGCGTGCGGATCGCGGTGCAACTCGACGGAGCCGGTGCCACCGGCTTGTGCGACGCCATCGAAGCGATGGGGGCCCAGGTCGTGCGGGTCCCGGTGTACCGCTGGTCGTTGCCGCCGGACGTGTCGGACGCCGAACGGCTCGTGCGGGCCGTGGTCGACCGTCGCGTCGATGCCTTGACGTTCACCGCCAAGCCCGCCGTCGAGAACTTCTTCGAGATCGCCGGGTTCATCGGTCTGTACGACGAGGTCGTCGAGGCGATGCGCACCGATGTGCGCTCGTTCTGCGTCGGCCCGGTGTGCGCCACGGGGATCACCGAGGCCGGCCTGCCCGAACCGTTCGTCCCCGACCGCCATCGGCTCGGGGCCATGGTGCAGCAGGTCGCACGGTACTTCGCGGACAAGGGCGACGACGTCGAGATGGCGGGCACCTCGGTCCGCGTCCAGGGTCGCCTCGCGGTGATCAACGGCGGCGCCGAGGCCTGGCTCACCGAGCGTGAGCGTGCGCTGCTCACGGCGCTGCTCGTCAAGCCGGGAGCGGTCGTGTCGAAGCCGGAGCTGCTCCGGCGGGTGTGGAACGGGACCGAAACCGATGAGCATCTCGTGGAGGTGACCGTCGCCCGGCTGCGCCAACGCCTCGGCCCGGCCGCCGACGGGATCGAAACGGTCGTCCGGCGCGGCTACCGCGTCACCGCCCTGTGACGGCCGGTTTCGGCCTGCGCACAGCGGGTGCCTCCTGCTGTGAGCGAGCGCACGACAGCCGGTTCGGCGGATGCGGAGGCGTGCACGATCCGTTCACTGCGACGACGTCACGAGGCAACCGCGCTCGGGTTTGATCGTCACATGACCACCACCGCCACCGCGCCTCCCCCCGATCCGCCATCCACGGAGTCGGCGATCGAACGGGTGAAGGGCTTGTGGTCGTTCACCGGCAAGTACCGCATCCTGCACCTCACCTGGATCGCGTTCTTCCTCACGTTCGTCGTCTGGTTCAACTACGCACCGTTCGCCAACACGATCGCCGAGCAGCTGGGGTTGACCGAGGCGGAGGAGAAGACGATCGCCCTCTGCAACGTCGCCCTGACGATCCCCGCGCGGATCTTCATCGGCATGGCGCTCGACCGGTGGGGCCCGCGACGGGTCTACGCGGCGATCCTCATGTTCGCCGTCATCCCCAACACCGTGTTCGCCTTGTCGAGCTCGATGACCACGCTCGTGTTCAGCCGCCTCGCACTGTCGGTGGTCGGAGCGGGGTTCGTCGTCGGCATCCGCATGGTGTCGGAATGGTTCCCACCCAAGGAGGTCGGGACGGCCGAAGGCGTGTACGGCGGTTGGGGCAACTTCGGTGCTGCCGCCGCCGCGTTCTCGCTGCCGATGGTCGCCGGATTGTTCGGCGGTGACGACGGTTGGCGCTGGTCGATCTTCCTCACCGGTGTGATCGCCGCCGGCTACGGGCTGTTCTACCTGCGGGCGGTGACCGACACCCCCGAAGGCGTGTCGTACGTGCGGCCGCGGCGTCAGGGTGCGCTCGAAGTGACGAACCGCAAGGCGGTGTTCGGCCTGGCGGCGCTGACCGTGCCGCTCAACGCAGCGCTGGCCCTGATCGCCTGGCGGATCTGGCGGGTCGACGTGATCAACACGCCGGTGTTCGTGCTCGCTCTCGCCATGGTGGCCGGCCTGTTGATCTTCCAGGAGGTCGCCATCGTGCGGGTGAACCGGCCGGCGCTGGCCAACTCGTACAAGGCATCCGATCAGTACCCGTTCCGCTCGGTGGCCGTGCTGTCGCTGGCGTACTTCGCCACGTTCGGTTCCGAGCTGGCGGTGGTCTCGATGCTGCCCAGCTTCTTCGCCGACACGTGGGGCCTCGGGCCGAGCGCCGCCGGCTTCGCCGCCTCCGCGTTCGCCTTCGTCAACCTGGCGGCCCGGCCGACGGGTGGGATGCTGTCGGACCTCCTCGGCTCCCGTCGCCGCACGCTGATCTTCGTGATGGTCGGGGTGCTCCTCGGTTACGTCCTGCTCGCCACCATGGGTGCCGCATGGCCCTGGGCGCTGGCCGTGGTCGCCTGCATGGTGTGCTCGTGCTTCGTCCAAGCCGGCGCCGGCGCCGTGTTCGCCATCGTGCCGCTCGTCAAGAAGCGGGTCAGCGGTCAGGTCGCCGGTATGGCCGGTGCCTACGGCAACATCGGCGGCGTCGCCTTCCTGACCATCGGGTTGTTCGTCGGCAATCAGGTGTTCTTCCTGAGCATCGCCGTGGGAGCGGCGCTGGCCCTGGCCGCCAGCTTCTTCCTCGTCGAGCCGGCCGCCAGCTTCGCCGCCGAACTGTTGACCGACAGCAACGACGGCGATGCGGATGCCCTCGCCGCGGAGGTCGCCCAGGCCGAGTCGCCGACGAACCCGGCCGCGACGGGGCTGGTGCCGGCGGGGGCCGGCGGGTCATGAGCGGCGCCCGCAGCGAGACGGTGACCACCACGCACTGCCCGTACTGCGCGCTGAACTGCGGGATCGGCATCACCACGGAAGGTGAGGCGATCACCGGCCAGGTCCGCTGGAAGGGCTCCCCGCTCACCGGCGGGGCGGTGTGCTCGAAAGGCTCGACGGCGTGGGAGCAGGTGCAGCACGGCGATCGCCTGCGGATGCCGCTCGTGCGCCGTGACGGCGTGCTGGTCGAGGCCGGTTGGGAGGAGGCGCTCGACCTCGCCGCCGACGGTTTCCTGCGCATCCGCGACGAGTTCGGTCCCGATGCCAATGCGGTGCTGTCCGGCGGTTCGCTGACCAACGAGAAGGCGTACCTGATGGGCAAGTTCGCCCGCCTCGCGCTGCGGACGCGCCACATCGACTACAACGGCCGCTTCTGCATGGTCTCGGCCGGCAGCGCCAACATGAAGGCGTTCGGCATGGATCGGGCGATGACGCCGCTCGACGAGCTGATCGATGCCGACGTCATCGTCGTGGTCGGCGCGAACCTGTCGGATGCCTATCCGGTGATGCTGCCGACGACGATCAACAAGGCCCGCCAACGGGGTGCCCGGGTTGTCGCCATCGACCCCCGCTTCGGCCGTTGGGTGCAGGACGACGACATGAAGATCGCCATCCGGCCCGGCACCGACGGTGCGCTGTTCCTCGGTCTGCTCGCGGAGATCGAGCGCCAGGGTCTGCTCGACGTCGACTTCATCAACGCCCGCACCGTCGGGTTCTTCGATGCGATCGGGGCCGCCCGACCGTGGCGGCCCGAGGTCGTCGAGGCCGCCACCGACGTGCCGGCGGCGACGGTGCGCGAGCTGGCGCGGCTGATCGGCTCCGCCGACCGGTGCATGATCCTCCACGCCCGCGGACCCGAGCAACAGACGATGGGCACCGACAACGTGCTGGCGATGATCAACGTCGCGCTCGCCTGCGGACACATCGGCAAGCCGAGCTGCGGCATCAACATGCTCACCGGGCAGCGCAACGGCCAGGGCGGTCGCGAGTGGGGCCAGCGTTGCAACCAGCTCCCGGCGGGCCGCTCGATCGCCGACCACGGACATCGTGCGGTGGTCGCCGAGCGGTGGGGGGTCGAGGCGGACGATCTGCCCGGCGTCGGCGCGACGTACGTCGAGATCCTCCAGATGGCCGGCCGCGGCGAGATCAAGGGGCTGCTGTCGATCTCCAACAACATGAGCATCTCCGCCCCTGACCTGACCCGGGTCGAGGAGCAGATGCGCGCGCTCGAGCACGTGGTCGTGATCGACCCGTTCCTGTCCGAGGCGGCCGCCCGACACGCGACCGTGGTGCTTCCCGGCACCACGTTCGCCGAAGAGGAGGGCACGATCACCACGATCGAAGGCCGCGTGGTGCGCTGCGACCAGGCGGTCGCACCGGTGCCGCGACGGGCCGACATCGACGTGCTGCGCAACCTCGCCCGCCGGCTCGGCGTGGGTCACCACTTCGACTTCGTGCGCGGGCGCGAGGTGTTCGAGGAGATGCGCACGGTGTCGGCGGGCGGTCCGAACGACTACTCCGGCATCACGTGGGAGCGCGCCAGGGAGGGTGTGTTCTGGCCGTGTCCCGATGTGCGTCACCCCGGAACGCCTCGGCTGTACACCGAGCGGTTCGCGCACCCCGACGGGCTGGCCAGGTTCCACGCGGTCGAGTTCTCGACACCGCCCGTCCTGATCGACGACGAGTACCCGCTCGTGTTGACCACGGGACGGCTCCTCGCGCAGTATCTGTCGGGGAATCAGACCAAGCGCATCCCCGCTCAGCAGAGCAAGGCCCCGGGCCCGTACGTCGAGTTGCACCCGGCGACCGCGGCCGCGCTGGGGTTGAGCGAGGAGGATCGGGTCGAGCTGCGGAGCCGGCAGGGTCGTTCGACCGTGCCGTGGAAGGCGAACGACCGGCTGCGCGCCGACACCGTGTTCATGCCGTACCACTGGCGTGAATGCAACGTGCTGGTCGCCGCCGACCTCGATCCGACGAGCAAGATCCCCGGTTTCAAGTACACGCCGATCAGCGTCAGCCGGCTGCGGGCCGGCGATCTCGTCGCCGCGAGCACCGCCGGGTCGACGTCGTCGGCGTCGTCAGCGTCAGCGCGTCGCTAGAGCGGCATACCGAGCGGCCGCGAACCTGACGGCGCGATCGTGTCGCTGCACTCGTCGGAGGACTGGTCGGTGAGCAACGGTTCGAGTGAGAACTCGGGGCGCAGGTGGACGAGCCCGGGTGCGGTGACGACCACCTCGAGCAGACCGTCGTCGGAGGCCTCGACGCACGCACCGTCGCCGACGGCCGACCAGTACGGCATGTACCACGCCCGGACGAGGACGGTCCCCGGCTCGTCGACGGCGATGACGATCTCATCGGGCGACTCGGTCACGAGACGCCCGGGTTCCTCGACGATCGGCGCGGCGTCGACGACCTCCCAGATCCGCCAGTGCTCCGTCGTGCGCACGAGCCGCAACCATGGGATGTCGCGCTCCAGCAGCGCGGCCTCGGCCTCACCGCCCGCGTCGAGTTCGACGTCGGGCAGCGCGATCCAGCGCACCGCGTGGTCGTCGATCCAGCGGCGATAGTCGGCCAGCGTGAGGTCGGCTTCGTACAGGATCTCGTTGCGGTCCATGTCGACCTGTCGTTCCCACCCGCGAGCGATCGGGACCTCCGCGGCGACGAAGGCGACCTCCCAGTGCCCGGCGGTGAACGGGATCTCGACCCGGCCCGGCGCGCCACCGGCGCTCGTGACCAGGTCGATCACCGGATCGTGATAGCTCGCTTCCGCGGCCTGATCGCCGATGTGGTCGGCGCTGGCGACGCCGGGCAGGACCATCCAGAGCGCCAGCGGGATGCCCGCGGCGATGACCAGCGTTCGTCGGCGGCTCCACATCGCGGCCGCGAGGATCGGCAGCACGAAGAACGCCACCATGCGCGTCATGTTGCCGCCGAGCGGGTTGGCGAACAGGAACAGCGGGACCGACGCGACGGCCGTGATCGCGGCCGAGAGACGGAGCACCCGCGCCGTCGGCGGCAACACGATCACGAGCCCGATGCACGAGGCCATCACACCGGCGAACGCGGCACCGCGGAACGGGAACACCCCGGGGTCGGGGAACAACGCCGAGGCGATCACCACCGGGGCGATCGTCAGGACGGCCATGGTGACCGGAACGACGAGGCGGGTCGGTTCACCGTTGCGCCGCCGGAGCCACAGGTCGAGCACGATGCCGCAGAGCGCAATGCCGAGGAACACGCCGGCGACCGGGCTGGCCAGCGACGTGAGCGGGGCGGCGAGCAACCCGAGCGCGGTCCACCGCCGTTCGTACGCGAGCAGCGCCACCAGGCCGAACGCCAGCCCGAGCGCGAACGGCAGCCGGCCGACCGCCAGGTTGACGGCCGTGCCGACGGCGAACCAGCATGCGGCGGCGGCACCCGCCATGCCGAAGTAGCGGTGGAGCAGTGCGGCGAACGCCGCGGAGGCGACGACGCTGCTGGCGATGCCGACCACCATCGGCCCGAACCACGACGCGAGCGGGGGGTAGACGACGCTGTACCCGAGCGTGTAGTGGCCGCCGTACCACTGACCGTTCCACAGGGTCAGGCCGACGTCACGGAACAGCTCGATGCGGAAGAGGTGCGCCGGCCAGTCCGACCCGCGGGCGCCCGACAGGGCGACGACCAGTCCGAGGAGCAGGGCGGTGAGCGGCGCCGCGGCCACCCGCCACGGGTGAACGTTCGGCGGTGCGGACGGCATGCGTGGAGTGGAGAGTCGGGCGATGTTCACATCGGTTCCTGGGTGTGCACTCGACGATGCCCACCCGAGCATCGTCGTAACCCACCGTACCGTCATCGGCGTGCACGCAGCCCGCGGATTTCGGGTCAGCGCCGGTCGATCCGCAGACCGTCGCCGGCGAGGCGGAACGACAGCACCGCACAGCCGGAACCGATCGCCGTGACCTCGGCGATCAACCGTCGCGTCGCCTCGTCGTCGCCGTTCGTGAGCAGCGTGATGGCGCCGCCGTCGCCGCCGGCACCGTTCACCTTGTGGCCCAGCGCGCCGTGCTTCGCGGCGACGGTGATGACGAGCTCGGCCAGCTCGCCGACGAGCTCGCGATGGAGCAGTCGTTGGGCGTCGGTGTTGGCGATCATCGCCCGCCCGAGCGCGTCGAAGTCGCCCGCGGCGAGCGCCGCCGCGCTCGGCCGGGCCGTCTCGCGCAGTGCCCGGAGCGCGGCGGCCCTCGGCCCGCTGCGCACCAGTTCGGCGATCACGGTGTCGTGGATCGACGACGAGCGGTGTGGTGCACCGAGGTAGACCACCACGATGCGCCGTTCGAGCTCGGCCAGCGTGGCCGCGGGCACCTCGACCCGCTCCACGGACGCGTTCGGGTACGGGTCGATGTGGATCAGGTTGATCCCGCCGTACGCGGCGGCGAGCTGGTCCTGGACGCCGCTCTGCTGGCCCAACTGCTCCGTCTCGACCCGCCACGCGGCACGGGCGATGTCGGCCGGGCCCATCGGTTCGGGACGGAGCGCGTCGAGCGCACCCACGAGCGCGACACAGGTCGCGGCCGACGTCCCGATCGAGGCACCGAAGGGAGCATCGGAGGCGATGCTGACCTCGATCGAGAGATCCTCGGGGACGCCCACCTCGACGATCGCCGCTTCCAGCAACGGGTGGCGCCCCCAGGTCCTCGATCGAGCCCGGTCGGGGCGTATCGATCCCCGAAGACCTTCGCATCGATCAGCACGCGCGGCCGCGTCGCATCGCGCGGGCGGGCCGTCAGCTCGACGTGCACCCGTGGTTCGATGGCGATGCTGAACACCGTTCCGTACCCGGCGAACCAGGTGTCGGTCCAGCCGCCGTTGTCGCAGATGCGCGTGGGCGCACTGGCGTGGATCGTGGTGTGCTCGCTCATCCCGGCACGCAGTCTGCCGGTGCCGGCTCAGACGTTGGTGGCCCGATCGGCCCAGTACGGGCTCCGCAGCTCGCGCTTGAGGATCTTGCCGGAGCCGGTCTTCGGCAACTCGTCGATCCACGAGATCGAACGTGGCACCTTGTAACTCGCGAGATGTTCCCGCGTGAACGCGTTCACGGCGTCTTCGTCGAGGTCGGAGCCGGGGCGCTTGACGATGACGGCGTGCACGAGTTCACCCCAGTCGTCGCTCGGGATCCCGAACACCGCCGCCTCGTAGATGTCGGGGTGGGCCTCGAGCGCCGCTTCGATCTCCGCCGGGTAGATGTTCATCCCGCCCGAGATGATCATGTCCTTCTTGCGGTCGCAGATGTAGAGGAAGCCCTCGTCGTCGCGGTAGGCGATGTCGCCGACGGTCTGGAAGCCGTCGCGATGGTCCTCTTCGAACTTGTCGTGCTGCTTGTAGTAGTCGGCGAACACCGCCGGCGAACGGACGTACAGCTCACCCGTCGCCTCCGGGCCGGTGGCGGTGACGATGTTGCCCTCGTCGTCGTACAGGCGGATCTCGACCATCGGCGACTCCTTGCCGCACGACCCCGGCTTGCGCATCTGGTCCTCCGGTCGCAGGATCGTGTTCACGCCGAGTTCGGTCGACCCGTACACCTCGAACAGCGACTCCGGCGGGAAGTCGCTCACGTACTGCTGCTTGAGGGCGAAGCTCCACGGCGCGGCGTTGGCGATCATCACCCGGATCGACGAGCGGTCGTACTTCGCCTTCACGTCGTCGGGCAGGTTGCAGATCATGCGGATCGGCGTGGGCGCCGAGAACGTCGACGTCGGCCGGTACGTGTCGACCAGCCGCAACCAGTCCTCCGGGTCGAACTTGTGCTGCAGCACGATGGTCTGGCCCATCGCCAACGCCGAGCCCATGAAGCCGCCCGGACCCGAGTGGTAGAGCGGCCCGGTGGTGATGTACACGTCGTCGGGTCGGTAGCCGATGAACTGCATCATCGCCAGCGACTGCTGCGGGTCGGCGGCGTTGCGGCGGAACGCGCCCTTCGGCTTGCCGGTGGTGCCCGACGTGTAGATCATCGTGGCCGCCGTGGCGGTGGCGTCGTGCGCTTGCGGTGCGACCCACTCGCTGGTCGGCGCCGCGGCGATCGACGCGTCGGCGCCCGACATGCCATCGAGGGGCTCGCCGTCGAACACGAGGATCGCCTCGACCTTCGGGATCTCCGTGGCGGATCCGTTCGAACGTCGCGGCGAACTCGGCGTCGACGTACACGACCGTGGCGTCGCAGTGGTCGACGACGTAGGCGGCCTCCTCGTCGGACAGGCGGTAGTTGACCGGGACCGCGGTCGCTCCGAGCTTGCGTGCGGCGTTGATCACCTCGACGATGCCGGTCGAGTTCTGACCGCACCACGCCACCTTGCTGCCGGGCCCGACGCCGAGTCCGCCGAGCACGTGGGCGAGCTGGTTCGATCTCGCCTCCAGCTCGGCGTAGGTGCACGTCCGGGCGTCGCCGTGTCCACGGTCGTCGATCACGGCGAGCTTGTCCGGTTGGGTCGCGGCGTACACGGTGAGCAGGTCAGGCCATCGGCCATTCGTACCACTCCGACCCTGACCGATTCGTTCCGGAGGGCACTGACTGGAGCCTCGACCCGGACCGTGAGCCGGTGGAGGCGGCGACGTCAGGCGGGTTGGAGGGCGGCGTCGCGCTTGTCGGCGTACCGCTTGGCGACCTTGGCGCTCGTGGCGAGGCGCTTCATCAGCCGCTCCTGGGCGACCGCACCCTCGCCGCTGAGGCCGGTGATGTTCGCCGCGTCCCACTGCCGCAGCACGACCGGCACGAGGATCTGATCGTGGTGGATCTGCAGGTCGTAGATGCCGGCCTTGGCGATCAGCGCGGCGTGGCGATCGAAGTCGGGGATCCCGATACCGGGCATGGCGAACTTGCGTACCTGCGCCTCGAGGGCGATCATCATCTCGTTCGGCGCGGCCTCGAACGCCGCCGCGGCGAGGTCGCGGTAGAAGAGCTGGTGCAGGTTCTCGTCGGCGCACACCCGCTTCATCACCTCGAAGCCGACCGGGTCACCGATCTGCGCGCCGGTGTTGCGGTGGGAGATGCGCGTCGCCAGCTCCTGCAGGGCGAGATACACGAAGCCCTCGAACAGGCTGTCGGGATCGGGGGTGATGCCGCCGGAGACCTGCGCCATGCGGCCCCGCTCGAGTTCGACGGGATCGATCGCCCGCGTGGTCATCAGGTAGCCGTAGATCACCATCGAGTGGCGACCTTCCTCGGCGGTCCAGCGGCGGACCCAGGTGCCCCACGCGCCGTCCTTGCCGAACATCTGCTCGACGGAGCGGAAGTAGTACGGCAGGTTGTCCTCGGTCAGCAGGTTGACGTGCAGCGCGCTGCGGACCTCCGGCGTGAGCGCGGCGCCGGCGAGGTCGGCTTCCTCCGGTGACCACTGGTGGCCGATGTCGTGGTCGCGACCTCGGCCCCACGGCACGTAGTCGTGCGGGAACCACTCCTTGGTCGTCGTCAGGTGGCGGTTCAGGAGCCGCTCCGCGTCGGCGTGAGCTCGTGGAGGATGTCCTGCTCGTTCACGAAACCCACCCTACCGACCGGCAGGTAGGAATGCCAGTCAACCCCGTCCGATCGACCGACCGCGTGGCCACGACCGCATCGGCCCCGACCGGATCACGTCGTCCGGCTCGTCTCGGCCCGCACGTCGAAACCCCGACGGCGCGCCGATGCCGACGAGTTCGGCGGCCTGCTCGCGGGTGCGGATGGCGAACGTGGCGTGGATGCCGGTCTCGCGGACGTGCAGGTCGAGACCCTCGCGGAGGTGTTCGACCTCGATCAGGTCGGCCCCGCCCTCGGCGAACACCGACAGCAGCCGCGCCAGGCCGCCCGGCCGGTCGTCGATCCGGGCGAAGATCGACAGTCGGCGCCCCGCCTGGTTCTCCCGCCGGCGGATCAGGCCGGGCACGAGGCCGAGGTCGACGTTGCCGCCCGACAGCACGACGCAGGTGACGCCGTGGCTCGCCGGCGCGATCGCCCCGGCGATCAGCGCGGCGACGCCGACCGCTCCGGCGCCCTCGGCGACCAGCTTCGCCCGATCCATGAGCAGCACCATGGCGTCGGCGATCGCGTCCTCGCCGACGGTGACGATCTCGTCGACCCACGTCGCCACGAGCGGACCGGTGATCTCGCCCGGATGCTTCACCGCGATGCCGTCGGCCAGCGTCAGCACCGGACCGGCGGCCACCGAATCGCCGCAGTAGGGGGCACACACGCTCGCCTGGACGCCGATCACCTTGACGTGGGGGAGCGCCGACTTCACGGCGATGGCCAACCCCGACGCGAGCCCGCCGCCGCCGAGCGGCACGACGATCTGGCGAGAGCCCGTCGATGTCGTCGAGCAGTTCCAGCCCCACCGTGCCCTGCCCGGCGATGACGGCGACGTCGTCGAAGGGTGGGCAGAAGGTCGTTCCGTTGGCGACGGCATGCTCACGTGACAGCGCCACCGCCTCGGACAGGGCGGCGCCGTGCTCGATCACGGTCGCGCCGTAGTTGCGGCACGCCTCGATCTTGTTGACCGGCGCGCCGACCGGCACGACGATCTCGCACGGCACGCCGAAGTGGCGGGCGGCGAACGCCAGGGCCTGGGCGTGGTTGCCGGCGCTCCCGGTCGTCACGCCCCGTCGAGCGATCTCGCCGAGCGAGGCGACCTTGTTGATCGCTCCACGGATCTTGAACGAGCCGGTGCGCTGGAGGTTCTCCGCCTTCAACACGACCTCGCCCCCGACGTCGCCGGACAGCGCGACCGAGGTGATCACCGGCGTGTGCTTGGCGACCGCGGCCACGACGTGCCGTGCGGCGCGGATCGCGTCGACATCCACCGTGGCCGTCATCGCTCGAACCGTACCGCTCCCCGCCCGACCCGTACCGCCACGTGCCCGACCCCGTCCGCCACCCGCTGACGAGTCGGGACGTGGCGCTCGTGTCAGCTGGCGTCGAGCGGGAACTCGGGGAGCTTGCGGACCTTGGCCCGGCGGCGGCGGCGGGCGGGGATCATCCCGCGCATCGCCTCGAGGTTGCCGAAGCACAGCAGCCGGTCGTTGGCGTGCAGGACGCGGTTCTCGCGCGGGTTCGGGATCACCTCGGTGTCGCGGTGCATCGTCAACACCGTGATGTCGCGATCGCGGAGTCCGGCCTGGGCGATCGTGCCGCCGACGAAGTCGCCGCCTTCGCGCACGAGGATCTCGGCCACGCCGTAACCGGTGCTGATCGACAGGCGTTGGCGCACGTCGAGTTCGGGGAACGCGACCTGGTTGGCGACGTGGTCGATGATCGCGCCGGCGACGTCGAGGTCGGTGGCCCGTTCGATCCCTTCCAGACCGGGCGAGGAATTGACCTCCATCACCAGCGGGCCGTCCTTGCCCTCGAGCATGTCGACACCGGCCACCCGCAGGCCCATGATCTGGGCCGAGCGAACGGCCGCCCGTTCGTACGCGGCGTCGAGCGTCAGGCCCTCGACCGATCCGCCCCGGTGCACGTTGCTGCGGAACTCGTCGCCGCTGGCCGTCCGCCGCATCGCCGCGACCACGCGGTCTCCGACGACGAGGGCGCGGATGTCGCGACCCTTGCTCTCCGCGACGAACTGCTGGATGAGGACGTTCTGACTGGTGCTCTGCAGCGTCTCGATGATGCCCTCGGCCACCCGGTTGTCGGGAGCGAGGATGACGCCGATGCCCTGGGTTCCTTCGAGCAGCTTGATCACCACCGGCGCCCCGCCGACACGGTCGATGGCCGGCAGCACGTCCTGGCGGTTGCGGACGAACGCCGTGCGCGGCATCCCGATGTCGTGGCGGGACAGGATCTGGATGGCGCGCAACTTGTCGCGCGAGTTGGCGATGCCGTTGGCCGTGTTCGGCGTGTACACGTCCATCTGCTCGAACTGGCGCACGACGGCCGAGCCGAAGTAGGTGATCGACGCCCCGATCCGGGGGACGATCGCGTCGTAGTCGGACAGCGGCTTGCCGCGGAACTGGAGGTCCGGCTCGGGCCCGGAGAGGTCGATCGCGAAACGCAGCGTGTTCGAGCACCTTGCAGGTGTGGCCGCGATCGGCCGCGGCCAGCTTCAACCGCTGCGTGCTGTACGACCGCGGGGCGCGAGACAGGATTGCGAGCTTCATTCTTCCCCGTCCATCGAGTCGTCGGTCGTTTCGTGCCAGCGGCCCGGGTCGTGCGAGCCCGAGTCGTGCCGGGCCGGATCGTCGGAGATCTCGGCCAGGTGGACCACCGCATCGCCCTGGTGGACCAGCGGATGCTGGATGTGGCCGATCACCATGCCCGCGCGCGGCGCGGTGATCCGGCTCAGTCGCTTGCCGACCGAGTCGTGGATCACGCCCAGGAGTTCGCCTCGTTGCACCGTCGTGCCGAGGGCGGTCTGCAGCAGCGCCAGCCCGCTGCGCCGGGCCCGCACCCAGGTGCTGCGCCGGCTCTCGACCGGCACGCTGCGCGGCCCGCTCTCGTCGGGGTCGACCATCGCCAGTTCGGCCAGCACGTTGCGGACGCCGCGGACGCCGACGTCGATCGCCGCCGAATCGAACCGCCAGGCCTCCCCGCCTTCGTAGAGCAGCATCGTGGCACCGCTCTCGGTCGCCGCCCCCCGGAGCGACCCGTCGCGCACCTTGGCGTGCAGCATGAGCGGTGCGGCGAAGGCTTCGGCGAGTTTGCGCGTCTCGGGGTCGTCGAGGTCGGCTCGGACGTGGGGGAGGTTCGTCCGATGGTCGGAGCCGGTGTGCAGATCGATGCCGACGTCGGAGCGCTTGACGATCTCGTTCATGAACAGGTGGGCGATCCGCGCCGCGAGCGACCCGCCGGCCGATCCGGGGAACGACCGGTTGAGGTCGCGGCGATCGGGCAGGTACCGGTCGCCGTTGAGGAACCCGTGGACGTTCACGATGGGGACGGCGATCAGCGTTCCGGACATGGTGCGGGCGTTGAGGCTACGGGTGACTCGCCGAATGATCTCCACGCCGGCGATCTCGTCGCCGTGGACCGCCGCGCTGATCCACACGGTTCGCCCGGGGCGGCGCCCGTGCAACACCTGGATCGGCAGCGAGATCTGCGTGCCCGTCACCAGCCGCGAGATCGGCAGCTCGCCGGTCGCCGCCCGGCCGGGGGCGACGAGCAGTTCGCCGATCCGGAAGGGGTCGCGCGGGAGCACGCCGCGGGCGGGTCACTCCCGACCTCGGTTGCGTTGACGGACGGCCTTGTCCGGGCGTCCCCCGCGATAGGAGGCGCCAGGGTCGACGACGAAGCGGGTGCGGATCGCCTCACGTCCGATGAGCATCCGGAAGCCCATCTCGTCGCGCCGTGTCAGCGTCACCTCAGCGTCCACGCTGATGCCGGCGATGACCATCGTCGTGTTGACCACGGGCCGCTCGTCGACCTTGCCCGACGAACTCCTGACCGGACGCCACGCGGCGACCTCGGCTTCGGCGACCACGCCGTCGACGGTCGTGCGCTGCCAGGGATGGATCTCGAAACGCACCCACTCGGCGCCGTCACGGTCGAACGTCTCGAGGTCGAACGCGTGCAGCGACGACGTGCGGGCGCCGGTGTCGATCTTGGCCTTGAGGTACTCGACGTGCCAGTCGGGCAGGGCGATCCACTCGCGCCAGCCGAGTCGCGGCCGGTCGGCTCGGGTCGGAGCGCGGGTCGCGGTGGTTCGGGTCGGTCCAACCCCTGCAGCCACGGATCCGACCGTACACCGGGTACACCGACGCCGCCGGAGCCGCGTCCGGTGCGGCCAGGCCCGGGACAAGTTCGACGTGAGCGATGTCACGCCATGAGTTGCCGGGCTGACGTCGTGGTCCCGGCCCTGGCTGCCAGGGTGAGCGCCATGGTCCCCTGGTCCGCCTCCGTCGCTGAAGCACTCGTCCTCCTCCCCGTCGCGTTCGCCGCGTCGTGGCTCGCCCGCACCACGATCCGCACGTCGCTGCGCCGGGCCGTCCGCCGGGCGCAGCGGGCCGAGGGAAGCTGGCGCATGCGGCTCGACCGGTTGGGTGACAACGGGCAGGCCGACGCCCGCAAGCGTCAGCGCGCCGATGCGGTCGCCAGGATGCTCGGGCACATGGTCACCGTCGGCATCTTCGCCGTCGCGATCCTCGCCGCGCTGGCGTTGCTCGGCGTGTCGCCCGTGGTGGCGGTGTCGAGCGCCGGCTTCATCGGCTTCGCCATCGCGATCAGCGGTCAGCATCTCGCCAACGACGTGATCGCCGGCACCAGGGCGTTGCTCGAGGACCGCTATGCCGCGGGCGACGAGGTCGTCCTGCGGATCGCCGGCATCGACGTGCAGGGCACGGTCGATCTGATCGGTTCGGCCTCGATCCGCCTGCGCACGCTCGACGGCGCGACCTGGCACGCAGGGCACGCGTCGATCGAGTCGGTGACGAACCTGTCGCAGCTTCCCGCCGTCAGCGACATCGAGATCCCGGTCGACGCCTGGGAACAGGCCGACACGCATGACGCGATCGACCGGCTGGCGTCGGCCTCGAACGATGTCGGCCTGACCGGCGTGGTGTTCCTGCGCGACATCGAGACGCACGAGCCCGACGGGGCGAACGCCGACACGGTGACCGTGCGGGTGAAGTCGAACCGCCCGTTGACCTCGCCCGAGGAGGACATCGTCCGCGCCAAGCTCCTCGACTCCTGACCGACCGGTCGGGTGTGACGCGACGCAAGCGGGATGACGGGGATGACCGCGGGTGTAGCCGATTCGATCGTCGATGGGTCCATAGCATTCCCGTCCGTGCACAGCGCAGGGTTCCAGCCGACCACATGAGCCACGCTGAATCTGACGGTCATCGGCCTCGGGCCGGCGTCGCGGCGCTCGGCTTCGGAGCGCTCGGCATCGTCTACGGCGACATCGGCACGAGCCCGATCTACGCCATCCGTGAAACGTTCGACCACTCCAACCTCGAGGCGTCGATGGCGAACGCGTACGGCGTCGCCTCGATCATCCTGTGGTCGCTGATCATCGTCATCTCGGTCAAGTACCTCGCGTTCGTGATGCGCGCCGACAACCACGGTGAGGGCGGCATCCTCGCGCTGACCGCCCTCGTCGCCCCGCAGAAGGGTCGGGCGACCGGCATGCTCGCCGGCGCGGTGACGCTGGGGGTGTTCGGCACGGCGCTCCTCTACGGCGACGGGCTGATCACGCCGGCGATCTCGGTGTTGAGCGCCGTGGAGGGCTTCGAGGTGGCCAGCACCGCGTTCGAGCGGTTCGTCATCCCGCTGTCGGTCGTCATCCTGATCGGCATCTTCGCCGTGCAGCGTCACGGCACCGGCCAGGATCTCGCGCGATCTTCGGACCGGTGATGATGATCTGGTTCGGCACGCTCGGCACCCTCGGGCTGTTGCCAGGTGCTGAAGCATCCCGAGGTCGCCCGTGCCGTGTCGCCGACGTATGCGGTCGAGCTCTTCATCAACGAACCGGCCAAGGCGTTCTTCGCGCTCGGTTCGATCTTCCTCGTCGTGACGGGTGGCGAAGCGCTGTACGCCGACATGGGCCACTTCGGCCGGCACCCGATCCAACTCAGCTGGTACACGATCGTGCTGCCTGCGCTCGTGCTCTGCTACTTCGGTCAGGCCGCCCTGATCGGTTCGAACCCGGAGTCGGTGGAGAGCCCGTTCTACGACCTGGCACCCTCGTGGGGGGTGGTACCGCTCGCCATCCTCGCCACGTTCGCCACCGTCATCGCGTCGCAGGCGTTGATCTCGGGGGCGTTCTCGCTCACTGCGCAGGCGGTGCAGCTCGACTACCTGCCGCGCCTCAAGGTGGTGCACACGTCGTCGGAGCAGTCGGGACAGATCTACGTGCCGGCCGTCAACTGGCTGCTGGCCGTCGGGTTGCATCGGGCTCGTGCTCGGCTTCCGGTCGTCCGCTGCGCTCGCCTCGGCGTACGGGATCGCGGTCACGATGACGATGTTCATCACGACGCTCCTGTTCTACCGCGTCGACGCGCGACCGGTGGGAGTGGACGAGGCGGCACTCGCTGCTGGTCTGCGTCCCGCTGCTCGCGGTCGACCTGGCGTTCCTCTCGGCGAACATCCCGAAGATTCCGACGGGTGGCTGGTTCCCGCTGCTCATCGGCGGGATCATCGTCGTGCTGATGACCACGTGGCGCCGCGGGCGCCAACTCGTCGCGGCGAGCATCAACCGCGCCGAGCGCCCGATCGAAGCGGTCGTCCACGAGGCGATCGCCGACGAACGCCTCCCGCGTCGAGGGCACCGCCGTCTACCTCTTCAAGGACGGTGGCTTCGCCCCACCGGCGCTGATCGCCAACCTCAAGCACAACCACGCCTTGCACCGCATGACGCTGATGGTCTCGGTGCGCACGACCGACACGCCCCACGTCGACCCGGCCGACCGGGTCGCGGAGACCAGGGTCGGCAAGGGCATCTTCCGCGTCGACCTGTCGTTCGGCTTCCTCGACGATCCGAACGTCCCCGAGGCGCTGTCGCACATCGAGTTCGCCGACAAGCGCATCGACCCGGCGGCGACGTCGTACTTCATCGGGCGTGAGGCCGTCACGGCGACCGACGTGCCCGGCATGGCGAAGTGGCGCGAGCACCTGTACGTCGGGATGAGCAGGAGCGCCTCGAACGCGGCCCGCTTCTTCTCGCTGCCGCCGGACCGGGTGTTCGAAGTCGGCACGTTCGTCGGGATCTGAGCCGACGAAGCGGTCAGTCGGTGCCGAAGCTGGTGGTGATCACGCGCCCGTTGCGATCGGCCGCACTGGGAGCGAGATCGGAGACGACGAATGACCGCTGCAACCACCGGTCGTTGCCGTCGAACCGGGCGACGAACGGGGAGCGACCGTGCACGACGACGTTGTTGTCGATCACGAGCAGGTCGCCCGGCTCGAGCACCACCGACGTCTGGCAGCGGTCGATCGCCGCCCGCACCTCGTGGACGACGAATTCGGCGAACGGGTCGACCCCCACCGTGAGATCGGCATCGAACACGAACGTCGGCTCGGCCAGCGTGCCGGACACGAGCGGCATCAGCGGTCCGAGTTCGTTGGTGCGCCCGTCGAGGAAGCTGGCATCGACCGCGGTACGGAACCGTGGTTCGAACATCGCCGCGACCGTGTCGGCGCGATGGGCGGGATCGAGCGAGTCGACGATGTCGTGCACCGAGGCGATGGTGGTGTGTGCCGCCGGGTCGCCGCGCAGACACAGCAGCAGCAGGTAGCGCGGCCGGTGCGGGTGGAACGCCGTCTCGGTGTGGAACATCAGGTTGGAACTCGACGATGTCGACGTCTGGCGATCGGCGTCGGTCTGCGTCGGCACGATGTTCTGCACGATGCGACCGCCGTGTTCGGGTACGTAACCGACGGGCTGTCCGAGCCTGCGGGCGACCGTGAGCAGCGTCAGCTCGGTGGCGAGATCCTTGTCGAGGGGCGAGCTCGGCGTGGCCGGCGTCGGTGGGAGATCACCGATCGGTGCGTTGCGGATCAACAGCACACCGGATCGATGCGACTGCGACGCGAAGCGGGCGAGGGCCTGATCCACCTCGACCGGGAGCGAGCGGCACGACGCCGCGGCCAGGTCGACCAGCGACTCGTCGAGCTCGGCGACGGCCGGATCGAGCGCGACCTGCCACCCGCGCGCGTCCACCGTCATCGGCGACTGGTCGATGAGTGTCGTCACGGCTGGCGGCTCCGGATCTGGCTGGTCGGTTGGCGGGGTCGGTGGGCGGTTGTGTGACGGATGCGGGCGGTATCGGAATGTTCGTTCCAGAATAGCACCACCGTGGAACAAAATCAATCGTGGAAATGGGGATCGATTAGGATGGCGCCTCGATGAGCGTGGCCGACCGGATCCGTGAACGCGGCGACCGGCTGACCCCCGCCGAGCGCAGGATCGCGGCCGTCGTGCTGGCGAAACCGCAGGTGATCGGGTTCGGAACGGTCGCCGACCTCGCCGAAGCGTCCGGAGCAGGGGCGGCCACCGTCGTGCGGCTCGCCAACAAGCTCGGCTACGACGGCTATGTCGGCCTGCAGGATGCGGTCCAACGCGACCTGAGCGGCCAGCTCCGCCCGGCGGCGGAACGGATCAGGGAGCAGCGTGACGGGGCCGGGCTCGACGACGTGCGCGTCCACGCCGAGGTGGAGCGCACCAACGTGGCCTCCACCCTCGACCACATCGACACGGCATCGACCCGTGTCGTCATCGAGCGGCTGTCCGACGAGCGACATCCCGTGCTCGTGCTGTCCGGCGCGGCCTCGCGTGGCGTGGCGATGCAGTTCGTCATCGACCTGGCCCAGCTCCGGCCCGGCGTGTCGATGCTCGAGGGCAACACCGTCGACGTGATGCGCACGCTGGCGCTGGCGGCCGATCCGCCGACGATCGTGGCGATCGACATCCGTCGGTACGACCGTTGGGTCGTCGACACGCTCCGTCTCGCCAGCGACGGCGGGGCGTGGATCGTGGCACTCACCGACAGCGTGCTCTCGCCGCTCGCGTCGATGGCCGACCACTCGTTCGTCGTCAGCGCCGATTCGCCCGGGCCCTTCGACAGCCATGTCGGAACCCTGGCCCTGCTCGACGTGCTGGTCGTGGCCGTCGCCGCGTTCGACCGCGCCCGCGCCACCGAACGTCTCGACCGTCTCGAGGCGGCGTGGCGTTCGATCGACGCCCTCACCGACCAGTGACCGACGGAAGTAGCTTCGGGGCGATGGCCGAACTTCGTGTCGCCGCGGTCCAGATGGCGATGTCCGACGACTTCGACGACAACGTCGCTGCCGCCGAGCGGCTCGTTCGCGAGGCGGCCGCTCAGGGCGCGCAGATCGTCCTCATCCCCGAGCTGTTCGAGGGCCCGTACTTCTGCAAGGACCAGCTGCCCGAACACTTCGCCAGGGCGCGCCCGATCGGCGGCCATCCGACCGTCGCGCACTTCTCGCGGCTCGCCGCGGAACTCGGGATCGTGCTGCCGCTCAGCGTGTACGAGCGCGCCGGCCAGGCGCTGTTCAACACCGTGGTGGTGGTCGACGCCGACGGTTCGACGCTCGGCACGTATCGCAAGAGCCACATCCCCGACGGACCGGGCTACACCGAGAAGTACTACTTCTCGCCCGGCGACACCGGGTTCCGGGTCTGGCCCACCAGGTACGGCACGATCGGCGTCGGCATCTGCTGGGATCAATGGTTCCCCGAATCGGCGCGCTGCATGGCCCTGCTCGGCGCCGAGGTCCTGCTGTATCCCACGGCGATCGGCAGCGAGCCACCGGATCCGGCATGGGACTCGTCGGGCCATTGGCAGCGGGTGATGCAGGGCCATGCCGGGGCCAACCTGATGCCGCTCGTCGCGGCCAACCGCTTCGGCCGCGAGGTCGGCCGGACGTGCGACATCACGTTCTACGGTTCGTCGTTCATCGCCGACAACACGGGCGCCAAGGTCGCCGAGGCGGGCCGCGACGCAGAGGCGGTCATCGTCGCCACGTTCGACCGCGATGCGCTGCGCACGCAGCGTGCCGCCTGGGGTCTGTTCCGTGACCGCCGCCCCGAGCTGTACGGCCCGATCACCACGCTCGACGGCCGCGCGACGGGCGAAGTGTGAGCTGTCGGCGCGGATTTCCGCCACGGGTGTTCACACTTCTCGGCGACGTCCGAGCGGCCGGCGGAAGTGTGAGTCGTCGGCGCGGGTTTCCGCCACGAGTGTTCACACTTCCGGGGGGCCTGGCGTGACCCGACTGCCGGCGGAGTGGGAGCGGCACGAGCGCACGGTGATGTGTTGGCCGACGCGGACCGAGCTGTGGCGCGGCGAGTTCGACGACGCGGAGCGGGCGTACGCCGAGGTGGCCGGTGTGATCGCCGCGTACGAGCCGGTCACGATGCTGGCGACGCCGCGGCTCAGCGAGCGGGCGGCATCGATGTGCGGCCCGGGGGTCGAGATCGTCGAGCTGGCGATCGACGACTCGTGGTTCCGCGACTCGGGCCCGATCTACGTGTTCGACGACGCCGGCGACCGGGTCGCGACCGACTGGATCTTCAACGCCTGGGGTGAGAAGTTCGCCCCGTTCGACGCCGATGCCGAGGCGGCCAGGGCCTTCGCCGCGCTGTCGGGTCACCCGTCGCGATCGATCGACATGGTCTTCGAGGGAGGATCGATCACCGGCGACGGCGACGGCACGCTCGTCACCACCACGCAGTGCCTGATGCACCCGAACCGGAACCCGTCGATGACGCAGGTCGAGATCGACGCCCACCTCCGCGCCGAACTCGGCGCGGAACGCACGATCTGGCTGCCGCACGGCTTGGCGCTCGACGACGACACCGACGGTCACGTCGACAACATCGCCGCCTTCGCCGCGCCCGGCCACCTCGTGCTGCAGGGATGCGACGACCGCTGACGAGGACGACTGGTTGCGCCTCGATGTCGACCGCCGCGTCGCCCGCGGATCGGTCGATGCCCGCGGCCGCGCCCTCGACGTCACCGTCATCCCGGTCCTCCCGTTCGCCGAGGTGGCGGGGGAGCGGGTCGTGGTCCCGTACCTCAACTACTACGTCGGCAACGGGTTCGTCGTCGTGCCGACGTGTGGTCATGCGGCCGACGCCGACATGGTCGACATGATCGGCTCGCTGCATCCCGGCCGCGACGCCATCGCGCTGGACGTGGGGGCGACGCTCGCCTACGGGGGCGGCGGGATCCACTGCATCACCCAGCAGGTCCCTGCGGTCGAGTGACGGAACCCGGCATGTCGCGACGCACCGGTTGGCCGCGGCGAACGCTGAACGCGATGGTCGGCGACGGACCGATGGTGCCGATGAGCGCGGCCCACGCACTCGGCGCGACCGCGGACGCGTTCGTGTCGGTGAGCCTCGCCGGATCGCTGTTCTTCAACATCAGCCCCGATGCATCGCGTGAACAGGTCCTGCTGTACCTGCTCGTGACGATGGTCCCGCTGACCGTGCTGGCTCCGCTCGTCGGCCCCGCGGTCGACCGGTTCCGTCATCGGCAGCGGTTCGTCGCCTCGGGCTTCTACTTCACGCGCGGGCTGTGCTGTCTCGCGCTCGTCTACACGCTGCTGCAGCTCGCCTTCTATCCGATCGCGCTGACCCTGCTGATCGTCAGCAAGGCGTCGGGCATCGTCAAGCAGACGCTGGTGCAGGGCCTCGTCGACGATCCCGACGCGCTGGTGAGCGCGAACGCCCGGCTCGCCCGCTTCGCCAGCATCACCGCGGCGATCGGCGTCGTCGCGGCCGTCGGACTCATCAGCGCGACCGGGCCGGAGTGGACGCTGCGCGTGCGGTGCGGTCCTGTACCTCGCCGCCGCCGCGGTCGTGCTGAAGGTCCGGCCCCGGGTCCGGCCGACGGTGCTCCAGGAGGACGAGCTCGAGTACGCCGAGACCCACCTGCCGGTCGTGGTCGTCAGTTCGATCGGCATGATCGCCATCCGGGCGGCGGTCGGCTTCTTCATCTTCACGATCGCCTTCACGCTGCGCCGTGACAGCGAGCCCGCCTACGTCTACGGGTTCGCCGCCGCCTGCTACGCCGTCGGCGCGTTCGTCGGTCACTCCGTCGCGTCGATGCTCCGTGGCCGGCTGCGCGAGGAGCAGCTGATCGCCGTCGCCATCGCCGCCCCCGCCGCGTTCACGGCGGTCGGCATGCTCGGCGTGTCGGTGCCGCTGCTGATGGTGATCGCCGCGCTCGTCGGCTTCTCCACCACGCTCGGGCGCAACGCGTTCGACGCGCTCGTCCAGCGCGTCGCACCCGATGCCCTCCTCGGCCGGGCGGGCGCGCGGTACGAGACCGAGTTCCAGCTCGCCTGGGTGTTCGGTGGCGTCCTGGCCACGCCGATCTCCCTGCCGGTGGAGGTGAGCATGACCGTGCTCACGCTCATCTACGTGCCGGGGCTGCTGCTGTTCCTCCGCGCCAGCCGTGAGGCCCGGCTCGCAGGAGGTGACCCTGCTCGATCCGCACGGGCTCGCGGCGCAGCGCCTCGTGCTCGCCCGCCGGGCGCTGGAGGTCGGCTCGTTGCGGCTGGCGATCATCGACGCGGCGTCGGCCGTCGACCTCGTCGCCAGCGTCTCGGCCGGCGGCCGACGGCGCCGATCGGGCGTCGCTCGACGACGATCCGTCGACGTGCGACCGACCCCGACGAGATCGTCGCCGAGGCCGATGCGGTCACCGCGGTCGACATCGCCGGCCGGTGGGTCAACCCGACGACGAGTCCGTGACGGTCGCGCCGGACGGCGTCGGCGGTGATCGTGACGACGAGGTTGCTCGATTCGTCGACCGACCGGTACCACTCCACGTCGATGGTGAGGGTGACGCGCCGGCTCGGGCAGGTCGCCGATCACCAGCATGACGCCGTCGTCGTGGACGGGCATGAGCTCCGACGTGTCGTCGACCGCTTCGGAACGATCGTCGGCGAACCGCACGGTCGCCGTTTCCGTCGTCGTCCTCCACGACCGACGCCTGGAGGCCGGCATCGAGCGCTGCCGCCGCTCTCCGTCGTGACGTAGACGACGGGCGGTTCGACGTCGCCGTTCTCGTCGACCTCGGGCGGCATCTCGCCCGCCGCCCAGTTGACCAGCGCCGATGACCGCGGCCGTGTCCTCGACCGTGCCCTGGCCGCCGACTCGCCGTCGCTCGAACACGACGCGACGACCGTCGCCAGCGCGATCCCGACGGCATCGCCGACGAGTGCGCGGCGCCGGTGCGTCGTCGCATGACGAGCCGTCACGGGCGGCGGACGCCACGAACGAGGTGGCGCACCGATCCCTCCCACCGCGCCAAGCTACCCCGTGAAGAACCGGCGCCTCCCGACTTCCGGGCCTCCGACGTGCCGCCGCCCCCGGCCGGCGAATCTGGCAGGCTTGGCCGATCGAATCGGTTCGGGTTGATCAGTGGCTGTGGTCGGTGCGGCTCACCAAGACGCGCAGCGACGCGGCCGCCGCGTGCCGGGGCGGCCACGTCAAGGTCAACGGCAAGACGGCCAAGCCGGCGACGCCGCTCAAGGTCGGCGACCGGGTCGAGGCGCGCCTGCACGACCGTGAACGGATCTGCGAGGTGACGACGCTCATCGCCAAGCGGGTCGGCCCACCCGTCGCGGAGACCTGCTTCGTCGACCACAGCCCGCCACCGCCGGCCAAGGACGACTACGTCCCACTGTTCGATCGCGACCGGGGCACCGGCCGGCCGACCAAACGCGATCGCCGCCAACTCGACCGCCTGCGCGGCCGCACCCGCTGACGGCCGATCTCCGCGTCGTCACGTCCGCCGTGAGCTCTTCGCGAGCGTGTACGCTTCGAGACGTATGAGCGAACCGGCGCTGACCTTCACACGGGTCCATCACGTGTCGATCAACGTCACCGATGCCGACGAGTCGATCGGCTTCTACCGCGACGTGCTCGGGCTCGAACTGTTGCCTCGCCCGCCGTTCGACTTCGCCGGTGCGTGGTTCGGCCTCGGCGACCAGCAGTTGCACCTCATCGAAGCGCCCGGCTTCGTCGCTCCCGTCGGTCAACACTTCGCCCTGTTCGTCGACGACGTCGACGCCACCAGCGAGGTGCTGACCGCTCGTGGCGTGCGCGTGTCGCGTGTGGCCGAGATCCCGGGCGTGTGTCGGCAGGCGTTCTTCGCCGACCCCACCGGCAACAAGATCGAGCTCAACCAGCCGCTCGACAGCGATCGCTGACCGTCTGCAAGAAATACTTCGCAACGCATTGCGCATCACGATGCTGCGAAGTAAACTTTGCAACATCCACAGAGTCACGCTCGGACTCGAACCGGTCCGACACCACCGAAACCAGGAGCATCCAATGCGCGAACACCTCACCAACCTCACCGCCACCGCAGCAGCGACACTCGCCGAGAACATCGACACCGCCAACGAGCGCGCGCTCGAGGCCGTGATCGATGCCAACCGCCGGTTCGTCGAGTTCGCCGTCACCACCGCCGACCGCGTCGCCGAGCAGATCTCGTTCGAGCTGCCGTTCGCCGATCGCCTCCCGGCGCTGCCGACGCCCGCCGAGAGCGGCCAGCGCTACCTCGACTTCGTCGAGCGCGCCGTCGCCGTCAACCGCGAGTTCAACGACCGCATCGTCGCGATGCTCAAGTCCGACACCACCACCGTCGACACGCTCGTCGCCAAGGTCACGAAAGCCGCTGACGCGATGACCGACACGGTGACCGGACAGGCCACCGACGCGGTCGCCGCCGTCAAGTCCAGCGCCAAGCAGACCGCCAAGAAGGCGACCGCCCGGACCGCCACCGCCCGCAAGACCGCCACGCACCCGTGCCACCGCCACGAAGCGGAGCGCGACGAAGGCTGCGCCGACGGTCAAGCGGACCGCCAAGAAGGCTGCCTCGAAGGCATCTGCCGCCGCCGAGTGACCCCCGGTTGCCGCCCGCCGATCTCCCGCCGAGTTCTGTCGGGAGCGACGCGGGCGGCAACATCGTTCCCATGACCCGCGATCCGGCCGACTCGACACACACGGGGCGCCGGGCGTGAAGGCGCTCGGCGACTTCATCAAGAGTCAGCGCCGGCTCGCCGAACTCTCCCAGCGCGAACTCGCCCGTCTCGCCGATCTGTCGGACGCGTACCTGAGCCAGCTCGAGCGTGGCCTGCACGAACCGTCGGTCCGCGTCGTCACCGGCTTGGCGCACGCGCTGAACGTCCCGTCGGACCGACTGCTGCGCTACCTCGGCCGCGAGGACCTCGTGACCGACGCCACGCCGTCGACCGAGTCGGTGATCTCCACCGACGACCGCCTCACCGACGCGCAGAAGCAGTCGATGATCGACGTCTACCGCGGCGTTCATCGCCGCCAACGACCTCAGCAAGTCCTGACCGGCTCGTCGAACGCGAGGGTCGTGCATCGGTGCCTGGCACCGATGCACGACCTCGACGGCGCGGCGTGGCGTGGTCACGAGTCGTTCGCTGAGGCGGCGGGCGGCGTCGACGACGATGGTCACGCTCGGTCGACTCGATCCGCTTCGCGGTCTCCTCGTCGGGCGTCTCCTGCTGCGTGCGGTTCACGAGCACACCGGCCACGCATCCGGCCCGCAGCCCCTGGCTGGCACACATCGTGAACAGCGTCGCCGACTCCATCTCGAAGTTGAGCACGCCCATCGACTGCCACTCGGCCATCGACCCGCGGAATCGCTCGACGACCCGGCCCGAGTACGTGTCGTACCGTTCCTGGCCCGGGTAGAAGGTGTCGCTCGACGCGGTGATACCCACGTGCAGGGTGGCGCCGTTGGCCCGGGCGGCGGCGACGAGAGCGGTCGTGCACTCGAAATCGGCGACGGCGGGGAACTCCATCGGCGCGAAGTGCGTGCTGGCGCCGTCGAGTCGGACCGCGGCGGTGCTGACGATCACGTCGCCGGGCTCCACGCCGGGCTGGATGCCACCCGTCGTGCCGACACGCAGGAACGTGCGCACGCCGAGCTGGGCCAGCTCCTCGACGGCGATCGAGGTCGACGGGCCACCGATCCCGGTCGAACAGACCACGATCGGCGCGTCGTCGATCCAGCCCAGCCAGGAGGTGAACTCCCGATGCGCGGCGAGCGCCGTCGGTCGCTCCATCAGCGACGCGATCCGCTCGACCGCGCCGGATCACCCGGCACGATGGCCAGCGTCGCACCCTGCAGATCGGCGACCGTGAGGCCCAGATGGAAGACGCCTGCCATCTCCGGCACCGTACCCGACCCGTGAAATCGCGCAAGGCGTGATCATTGTGCGCCACGGGTGCGCACAATGATCACGCCTTGCCGGGTTCTGGGGTGACGGGGACGGCCCGCCAGTTGTAAGCATGTA
This sequence comes from Ilumatobacteraceae bacterium, assembly GCA_963772085.1. Classification (GTDB taxonomy): domain Bacteria; phylum Actinomycetota; class Acidimicrobiia; order Acidimicrobiales; family Ilumatobacteraceae; genus Sva-07. Next base: position 43,735 of record CAVYWH010000005.1, on the reverse strand, counting down.
GATATCCTTATGTAGTTGGTGTACCATGCCCGGATGGCTTCGGTCGATGCGGTGCTCGACACGCTCAAGGCGATCGGCGAAGAGACGCGCCTGCGCATCGTCGCCCTGCTGCGCCACGCCGAGCTGACGGTGACCGACCTGACCGAGATCCTCGGCCAGTCGCAGCCGCGGGTCTCCCGCCATCTCAAGCTGCTCGTCGACGCCGGGGTGGTCGAGAAGCACCGCGAGGGGACCTGGGCGTTCTTCCACCTCGTCGGACTCGGGGCCGGGCCTGTCGATCCTCGACGGAGCGCTCGCGTCGCTCGATCCGACCGACCCGGTGATGACCGCCGATCGCGACCGGCTCGCCAGCGTCCGGGCCCGGCGAGCGACCGACGGCGCACGAGTACTTCGACCGGATCGCCCCGATCTGGGACGAGGAGCGTTCGCTGCACGCGGCCGAGGATGCCGTCGAAGCGGCCATCGACGAAGCGGTCGGTACCGGTTCGGTCGGCCGGATGGTCGACCTCGGCACCGGAACGGGACGCATCCTCCAACTCCTCGGGCCTCGGGCCACGCGGGCGGTCGGGATCGACTCCAGCCATTCGATGCTCGCGGTCGCCAGGGCCAACCTGGAACGCAGCGGCGTCGAGCGCTACGAACTCCGCCAGGGCGACGTCTACAGCCCGCCGGTCGACGCCGGGACGTTCGACCTCGTCGTGATCCACCAGGTGCTGCACTACCTCGACGATCCGGGCGCGGGCGATCGCCGAGGCGGCACGCCTGGTCGCCCCCGGCGGTCGCCTCCTCGTCGTCGACTTCGCACCGCACCGCCACGAGTTCCTCCGCGATGCGCAGGCCCATCGCCGTCTCGGTTTCGACCATCAACAGATCAGCCACTGGCTCGAAGCATCCGGCCTCGGCTGCTCCCACATCCGTGACCTCGCGCCGCCCTCCGGCGACGACGGGCTCACCGTCACCGTCTGGCTCGCCAACGAGCAATCAGCGCTGAAAGGCGTCGCATGACCGTCACCACATCCCTCGCAACGCCCGGGCACACGGGCATCACCCGCGCCCACCCGTTCGCCGATCACCCGATCGCCAAGCTCGCCCGTGAGCGGATCCTCGTGCTCGACGGCGCGATGGGCACCGTGATCCAGACCCTCGGGCTCGGCGAGCACGACTTCCGGGCCGATCGGTTCGAGCACCACTCGCACGACCTCGCCGGCAACAACGACCTGCTCGTGCTCACCCAGCCCGACGCGATGCGGGCGATCCACCTCGACTACCTGCTGGCGGGCGCCGACATCGTCGAGACGAACACGTTCTCCAGCACGCGCATCGCCCAGGGCGACTACGCCATGACCGACGTCATCCACGACATGAACGTCGCCGCCGCGCGAGTCGCCCGCGAGGCGGCGGAGGAGGCGCACGGTCGCGACGGCAGGCCGCGGTTCGTGGCCGGCGCGGTCGGCCCGACGAACATGACGCTGTCGATCTCGCCGCGCGTCGAGGACCCGGGCTACCGCTCGATCACGTTCGCCGGTCTCGCCGCCGCCTACGAGGAGCAGATCGACGCGCTGATCGAGGGCGGCGTCGACCTGCTGCTGATCGAGACGATCTTCGACACGCTCAACGCAAAGGCGGCGATCGTCGCCGCCCGCCGTTCGCTCGCCCGCGCCGGCACGAACGCTGCCGCTGATGATCTCCGGCACGATCACCGATCGTTCGGGCCGCACGCTGTCGGGCCAGACGCCGACCGCGTTCTGGCACTCGATCCGCCACGCCCAGCCGCTGACCGTCGGCTTGAACTGTGCGCTCGGCGCCGAGGAGATGCGACCCCACATCGAGGAGATCTCCGCCGTCGCGGACACGTTCCTGTGCGTGTATCCGAACGCCGGACTGCCGAACGAACTCGGCGACTACGACGAAGGACCCGACACGACCGCCGGGTTCCTCAAGGAGTTCGCCGACGCCGGCCTCGTCAACATCGTCGGCGGCTGTTGCGGCACGACGCCGCCGCACATCGGTGCGATCGCCAAGGCCGTCGTCGGGCTCACGCCGCGCGTGGTGCCGACGCGCACACCGCGCCTCGAACTCTCCGGGTCTCGAGCCGTTCGCGCTCACCGACGACATCCCGTTCGTCAACGTCGGCGAGCGCACCAACATCACCGGCTCGGCCAAGTTCCGCCGCCTCATCAAGGACAACGACTACGCGGCGGCGCTCGCCGTCGCCCGCGACCAGGTCGAGAACGGCGCGCAGATCATCGACGTCAACATGGACGACGGGCTGATCGACGGCGTCGAGGCGATGACCACGTTCCTCAACCTCATCGCCGGCGAACCCGAGATCGCCCGCGTGCCGGTGATGATCGACTCGTCGAAGTTCAGCGTGATCGAAGCCGGCCTGCAGTGCGTGCAGGGCAAGCCGATCGTCAACTCGATCTCGATGAAGGAAGGCGTCGACCAGTTCCTCGAGCAGGCCCGCATCTGCCTCGACTACGGCGCGGCCGTGATCGTCATGGCCTTCGACGAGGTCGGCCAGGCCGACACGGTCGACCGCAAGGTCGACATCGCCCGCCGGGCGTATCACCTGCTCGTCGACGAGGTCGGCTTCCCGCCCGACGACATCATCATCGACCCGAACATCTTCGCCATCGCCACCGGCATGGAGGAACACGATCGCTACGGCCTCGACTTCATCGAGGCGACGAAGCTGATCACCGACGAACTGCCGTACGTCAACATCTCCGGTGGCGTGTCGAACCTGTCGTTCTCGTTCCGCGGCAACGAGCCGGTGCGCGAGGCGATGCACTCGGTGTTCCTGCTGCGCACGATCGAGGCCGGCATGCGGCTCGGCATCGTCAACGCCGGCCAGCTGGCGGTCTACGACCAGATCGACCCCGAGCTGCGCGAACTCTGCGAGGACGTCGTGCTCGCCCGCCGTCCCGACGCCACCGAGCGGCTGCTCGACGCCGCGGCGCGCTTCGCCGGCACCGGCGAGGCGGCGGCCGATCCCGTCGCCCAGGAATGGCGTTCGTGGGACATCGACCGCAGGGTGGAACATGCGTTGGTCAATGGCATCACCGTGTTCATCGAGGAAGACGTCGAAGCGGCGCGGCAGGCGGCCGGTCGCGCGGTCGACGTGATCGAGGGCTCGTTGATGAAGGGGATGAACACCGTCGGCGACCTCTTCGGTTCCGGCAAGATGTTCCTCCCGCAGGTGGTCAAGTCCGCCCGCGTGATGAAGCAGGCGGTCGCCTATCTCACCCCGTTCATCGAGGCCGAAGGCGGCGAGGACGCCGGCTCCAAGGCCGGCACGGTGCTGCTCGCCACCGTGAAGGGCGATGTGCACGACATCGGCAAGAACATCGTCGGCGTCGTGCTCGGCTGCTCGAACTACGAGATCATCGACCTCGGCGTCATGGTGCCGGCCCAGACGATCCTCGACACGGCCCGCGAACGCAACGTCGACGTCATCGGCTTGTCCGGTCTGATCACGCCCGTCGCTCGACGAGATGGTCAGGGTCGCCGGCGAGATGGAGCGCACCGGCTTCCAGGTTCCGCTGCTGATCGGCGGCGCCACCACGAGCCGGCTGCACACGAGCCTCAAGATCGACCCGGCCTACCACGGCCCGGTCGTCCACGTCGCCGACGCCAGCCGCGCCTCCGGGGTGATCTCCAACCTGATGTCGACCGACCTGCGGGCCGGCTTCCTGTCCGACCTCAAGGTCGACTACGAGCGCGTCGTCGCGTCGTACCAGCGCGCCAACGTCGAGCGCGACCGCGTCACGATCGACCAGGCACGTGCCAATCGGTTCCAGCCGGTCTTCGACGCGGCGACGGTCACGGCGCCGACGTTCACCGGCATCCGGGTCTTCGACGACTACGACGTCGCCGAACTCGTGCCGTACATCGACTGGACGCCGTTCTTCCGCACCTGGGGCATCCGCTCGCGCTTCCCCGAGGTGCTCACCGACCCCGAGTTCGCCGAGGCGGCCCGACCGTTGTACGACGACGCGCTGGCGATGCTCGACAAGATCGTCGGCGACCACTGGTTCCGCCCGAAGGCGGTCGTCGGCCTGTGGCCGGCCAACGCCGACGGTGACGACATCGTCGTCTACACCGACGACGACCGCACGGAGGTGCGGGCTCGACTGCACGGGCTGCGCCAACAGGCCACGCGCACCGGCGACCGGCCGAACTACAGCATCTCCGACTTCGTCGCGCCGATCGACTCCGGCATCGCCGACTACGTCGGCGGCTTCGTCGTCACGGCCGGGCCGGAGGAGATCGCCATCGCCGAAGCGTTCGAACGGGCCAACGACGACTACTCGTCGATCCTGCTCAAGGCCCTCGCCGACCGCCTGGCCGAGGCGTTCGCCGAGCGGATGCACGAGCGGGTGCGGACCGAACTGTGGGGGTACGCGCCCGACGAGCACTTCGATCCGTCCGAGCTGCTGTCGGAATCGTTCCGCGGTGTCCGGCCGGCGCCGGGGTACCCGGCCCAGCCCGACCACACCGAGAAGGCGACGCTGTTCGAGCTGCTCGACGCACCGGCACAGATCGACGTGGTGCTCACCGAGTCGTTCGCCATGTGGCCCGGCTCGTCGGTGTCGGGGCTGTACCTGGCGCACCCCGAGTCCAGGTACTTCGGCGTCGGCAAGATCAGGCGCGACCAACTCGAGTCGTACGCGGCGCGCAAGGGCTGGACGATCGAGGAGGCCGAGACCCATCTCGCGCCGGTGCTCGACGGCTCGGGCTGACCCGTTTACCGTCGCCCGTCGCGGGGTAACCGTCGACACCGCCCGGATCCACCTTCCGGACGATGACGAACGGGGTACGGGTGCAGCAGCGAACGCAAACCAAGGGCATCATCGCGCAGGACGTGACCATGACGTTCGACGACGTCGACGTCGTCCGATCGCTCGACCTCACCGTCGAACCGGGTTCGATCGTCGGGCTGATCGGGCCGAGCGGATGCGGCAAGACGACCACCGTGCGCATGCTCACGGGCCTGCTCACGCCGACGAGCGGCACCGCCACGGTCGACGGGGTGCGGGCGCACGACCTCACCGCCAAGCAACGGACCAGGATCGGCTACCTCCCGCAGAGCCCCGCGTTGTTCAGCGACCTGTCGGTGTGGGAGAACCTCAACTTCCACGCCTCGATGTACGGGTTGGCGTTCCGGCGGCGGAAGCGGCTGCGTCAACTGCTCGACTGGGTCGAGCTGTCCGACGACAGCAGGAAACGCGTGCGCGACACGTCCGGGGGCATGCAGCGACGGCTCGCGCTCGCCGCGACGTTCGTCCACGATCCCAGCTTTCTCTTCCTGGACGAACCGACGGCGGGGATCGACCCGATCCTGCGGGAGAAGTTCTGGACCCAGTTCCGCACGCTGGCCGGGGAGGGCCGGACGTTGCTGGTGACCACCCAGTACGTCGGCGAAGCAGCGTTCTGCGACTACGTCGGGCTGCTCTCCGACGGTGAGCTGTTGATGTTCGACACGCCCCAGAACCTGCGCCACGCCGCGTTCGACGGCGAGGTGATCGACGTCGTGCTGCAGCGGGCGCCGTCCGACGAGCAGCTCGCGAGCCTCGCCGGCCTGCCGCTCGTCCTCGGCGAGATCGAACGCGTCGACCACGTCACCGTGCGCATCGCCGTGGGCGACGCCGACCAGGCGATCGCCGAGATCGGGGCGTGCATGGACACGCTCGGACTCCAGGTCGTCGAGGCGACCGAACACATCGTCGACTACGACGAAGCGTTCGTCCGCGTCGTCGAACGCCATCGGAAGTCCACCGCCGAGGCGATCGGAGCGCCGACGTGAGCATCGACGAACTCCCCGAGACCGACGACCGCGCGCCCGCCGTCTCGCCGCCGGTGACCGCGCCGATGCGCCACCACGCCCACGGCCCGTGGCGGTGGCTCATCCGTTCGCAGACGTTCGTCCGCAAGGAGCTGGCCGAGATCCTCCGGCAACCGAGGCTCCTGGCGTTGCTCGTCGTCGGCCCGTTCGTGCTCCTCCTGTTGTTCGGCACCGGTTTCTCCCAGGATGCGATCCGCCTGCGAACCGTGTTCGTCGGCCCGGAGGGATCGGTCTACGAGGAGATGCTCGATTCGTCGGGCGATCAGCTCGACGAGTTCGTCGAGTCGCAGGGTCTCGTCCACGACAAGGACGCCGCACTCAGAACGCTCGACTCCGGCGACACCGATCTCGTCGTCGTGTTCCCCGACGATCCGCTCGACGGCCGTGCTCGCGGGCGAGAGCGCGACGATCGAGGTGTTCAACCGCGAGATGGACCCCATCCAGCAGACCGCCATCGGCATCGCCGCGCGGATGGCGGTGCAGGAGGTGAACGCGACGGTCCTGTCGACGATCGCCACGCAGGCGCAGGAACAGGTCGCGCCGGCCGCGGCGATCACCGACCAGCTCGTCGGCGTTGCCGCCGACATCAACGGCCGTGATCCCGCCGATCCGGCGAAGGCCGAACTGCTCGGCACCGTGCAGACCCAACTCGACGACCTCGAGTCGGTGATCGACGGTTCGATCAACCTGCTCGGCCGGCTCGCCCCGGACGCCGCCGACACGTCCGGCCTGCTCGACGCCCGCGCGACGGTCGACGACCTGCGCACGCAGGCGAGCGACGCCGAGACGTTCGACTCGGAAGCATTCCTCGCCGACGCGGAGAGCCTTGACCGAGTCCGTCAACCAGGTGACCACCGTCGACCCGGCCGTGCTCGTGCGACCGTTCACGGTCGACACCCAGAGCGTGATCGACGTCGACATCGACCCGACCGACTACTTCACCCCGGCCGCGCTGGCGCTGCTGCTGCAGCACCTCGCGCTCACGTTCGCCGCATTGTCGCTCGTGCGCGACCGGAGTACCGGCCTGTTCGAGCTCCTCCGGATCGGACCGCTGTCGTCGACCCAGATCCTGCTCGGCAAGTGCATCGCGTACCTGTGCGTCGGATCGGTGGTCGCCGCCGCGCTCACGTCGGCGGCGGTCTTCTGGCTCGGCGTGCCGTTCTCCGGTGACGTCGCCTGGTTCGCCGCCATGGCGGTCGGGGTGCTGCTCGCGTCGCTCTCGCTCGGCATGGTGCTCTCGGCGATCTCGCAGACCGAGAGCCAGGCCGTGCAGTTCGCCATGCTCACCTTGCTGGCGGCGCTGTTCTTCAGCGGCTTCGTGCTCGGCCTCGACAACCTGACGTACCCGGTGAAGCTGATCTCGTGGACGCTGCCGGTCACCTACGGCATCCGTTCCTTCCAGACGGTGATGCTGCTCGGCGAGCGTCCGAGCACCGAGGACCTCGTGGGCCTGTCGGTGCTGGTGGTCGTCTACGGTTCGATCGCCGCCCTCGCCCTGCGACGGAGTCTGCGTTCGAGCTGACGAAGGGCAACGAGGTGCCGCACACGGACCGGACAAGACAGCCCGGACAAGACAGAACAGAACCAACATGAGGCAACGACATGACCGATGACCGCAACGGCGACCGTGAGCCTCGCCACCTCGGCCTGAGCCGCCGATCGGCCGGCACGATCATGGTCGTCATCGCCTACGTCGGCGTGGTCAGCGCACTCGTCGGCGCCGTCGTCGGCTGGCAGTTCCTCGGTGAGCTGTCCGATGCCAACACGCAAGGTCTCGAGCTCGCCGAGGAATCGCTCACCGCCGCCGATGCCTCGCTCGTGGTCGCCGACGACATCATCGACGCGGTCGACGATTCGCTCGGTGCCCTGAGTTCGACCATCTCGGCCGTCGGCGACGGGATCGCCGACGACGACGGCTGTCGCCGGGTCGACGGCCGAACTCGCCGCCTCGCTGCCCGACACGCTCGACCAGGTCGACAACGGCCTGGCCTCGATCGAGACGCATCGCGGGCACGATCGACAACACGCTGTCGCAGCTGTCGCGGATTCCGCTGGCACCCGACTACGACCCCGCCGTCACCCTCAGCGACGCGGTCGGTGGACCTGCGCGCCGACCTCGCCCCGCTGGCCGACGACGTGCGCGCCGTGTCGGACGACCTCGACACGTTCTCGACGAGCGGCGACGACCTCGAGACACAGCTCGCCGACCTGGCGGCGAGCGTCGCCGAGGTGCAGACGGCGGTCGGTGGCACCACCGACGTGATCGCCGCGGCTCGGACCTCGACGGACGACGCGCTCGCACTCGCCCAGACGACGTTGAGTGACATCGGGAGCCAGCTGGCCCTGACCCGGCTGTTGCTGGTGATCGTGGCGATCGCCATCGCCGTCGGCCAGATCGTGCCCTACTGGGTCGGGCGCGAGCTGCGCGAGTCGCCGGTCGTGGTCGTGGCCGACGCCGATGAACTCGATGACATCGAAGTCATCGAACGTCGCTCAGATCCAGCGTGAAGATCGCTCCGAGGGCCTTGCCGGCGACATCGTCGGGATGGGTGTGGGGTGCACACAGCACGAACAGGGTCCGCAGGTCGTCGCCGCCGAGCGCGCACGCATAGGTCGGCATCGGCGTCGGGATCCGGTGGGTCACCGTTTCGCCCTCGCGGCCGCCCTCGAGGACGCGCACCACCTGCGAGCCCAACGCGTCGGAGAACCAGATCGCACCGTCGCCGTCGAGCGCGCACCCATCCGGCGCCGTACCCGGCACCGACGCCCAGACCCGGCGGTTCGAGAGTGTGGCGTCGTCGGCGATGTCGAACGCGACGTATCCGGCGCCGAACGATTCGCCGACGATGAGCGTCGATCCGTCGGGCGTGATGACCGAGCCGTTCGGGAACGCCAGGCCGGTGGCGGCGACCTCGACCGATCCGTCCGGGCGCACGAGCGCGAGGTCGGCCGGAGCGAACGCCGCGCCCGGGGTCTCGAAGTCGAAGCCGAAGTTGCCGACGTAGGCGTTGCCCGCGGCGTCCACGACCATGTCGTTGCAGTGCCCGGTGGCGATCGCGCCGAGATCGGCATGGACCACGAGCCGGCCGTCGTGTTCGCGCCACAGCCGGCGTGTGGTCATCGCGACGGCGAGCAGGCTGCCGTCGGGGAGCCAGCCGAGTCCGGACGGACGGTCGTCGAGGTCGCCGAACTCCACCGTGCGGTCACCGTCGACCGTGACCGAGTAGATGGCACGTTGGTAGAAGTCGGAGTACCACAGCCGGCCGTCGTGCCAACGAGGCCCTTCGCCGAAGTCGACGCCGTCGACGAGCAGGTGCATGACCGGTGTGTCGCTCATGGGTGGACGGTACCGACGACGAGCGTCCCCGATCCGGTCGGAGAAGTGACATAGCGTTGTCGGATCACCACCGCCGGTGGTGCGTGCTCAGGAGGGACGACATGACCCACGACAACGGCCAGACCACCGACCGACCGGGACCGACATGAACCAGACCACACGCGTGGTGCTCGCCGAGGGCATCGGCACCGCCATCCTCGTCATCGGCGGCCCGGGCACCGCGATCTTCGCCACCGGCGGATTCCTGCTCGCCCACCGGGGCGGTCAGTCCGAGCGTCGGCATCCTCGGCGTCGCGCTCGCCTTCGGCCTCAGCCTGATGGCCATGGCCTATCTCATCGGCCGGATCTCCGGCTGCCACATCAACCCGGCCGTCACGATCGGCATGGTCGCCACGAAGAAGCTCGAGCCGGCCAAGGCGGCGCCGTACATCGTCGCCCAGGTCGTCGGTGGCATCGTCGGCGCCGGCCTGCTCGCCCTCATCCTGAGCGGGACCGACGGGTACTTCGCCGCGGCGCAGGACGCCGGCTTCGCCTCGAACGGATACGGGGTCCACTCGCCGGCGGGTTCGACCTGCTGTCGGTGGCGATCATCGAGATCGTCGTCACGGCGATCTTCGTGCTCATCGTCCTGGGCACGACCGATGAATCCGGTGTGCCCAAGGGCTTCGGCCCGATCGCCGCCGGTGTGGGCCTGACGCTCGTCCACATGATCTCGATCCCGGTGTCCAACACCTCGGTCAACCCGGCCCGCTCGATCGCCACGGCGGTCTTCCAGGGCGACTGGGCACTCGGCCAGGTCTGGGCCTTCATCGTGTTCCCGATCATCGGCGCCGCCGTCGCCGCGGGCATCTGGACCGTCGTCGGGCCCGAAAAGCCCGTCGTCACCACGACCGCCTCGACGGCCTGAGCGCGAACCACCGGTCTCGCCGGCACGACGTGACATCGGGCGCCCCAGGGATCCGACCCCCATTTGGGTCGGATTTCCTGGGCCCTGGTATCTTCGGGCCCCGATGTCGCAGTTCCTCCGTGACTACCTCACCGTCGTCTGGTTCGGCGTAGCGGCTCTCCTGATCGGTGGGCTGCTGCTCGGCCTGGCCGCGCTGATCCGTCCGAACCACCCCAACTACGACAAGTCGATCGCGTACGAATCCGGCGTCGACCCGGTCGGTCTCGGCTGGTCGCAGAGCCAGATCCGCTACTACGTGTTCGCCCTGCTCTTCGTCATCTTCGACGTCGAAGCCGTCTTCCTCTTCCCGTGGGCGGCCTCGATCGAGCGCTACGGAACGTTCGGCCTCGTCGCCATGTTGATCTTCATCGTGCTCCTCCTCGACGGGCTCGTCTACGCTTGGAAGCGAGGGCTCCTCCGATGGGTCTAGTCGACAAGGGCCGCATGCCGGCCCCCCTCACCAAGTTGCTCAACATGAGCCGCTCCTACTCGCTGTGGGTGTACCAGTGGGGCCTCGCCTGCTGTGCCATCGAGATGGGTGCGGCGTTCGCCTCCCCGCGCTACGACGTGATGCGCCTCGGCGTCATCCCACTCCCCGCCAGCCCCCGCCAGGCCGACTTCGTGTGCATCTCCGGCACGGTCACCGACAAGATGGCGCCGGCGATCCGCCGCCTCTGGGAACAGATGCCCGAACCGAAGTACTCGATCTCGATGGGTTCGTGCGCCAACTGTGGCGGCCCCTACTGGGACAGCTATTCGGTCACCAAGGGCGTCGACCAGATCATCCCGATCGACATCTACGTGCCGGGTTGCCCGCCCCGGCCGGAAGCGCTGCTCGAAGCCGTCGTGCTGCTGCAGCAGCGGATCAAGAACGAGGACATGGCCGCCAAGTGGCGCGGCGACGAGTACACCAACGCGCTGCGCACGCGGGCGCTGCTCGCCGACGGCGGCGAGACGGCGCACGGCATCGTCCGACGAGCCGCTGCCGCAGGTCGCACCACCGGTCCGTGAACCGATCGTCGTGGGTGGTGGCCCCATTGAGTGACGAATCGAGCCCTGACGAATCGAGCGCGGCGGCCGCTGCGCGACCGCTTCCGACGAACCGCTCGCGCTGCCAGGCGACGGCCTGCGCGAAGGCATCATCGACGACCTGCGCGGCCGGATCGGCGACGCGATCGTCGACACCCACATCGCTCCGAACGACGACCTGTGGATCCGCGTGCGCACCGATGCGTGGCGCAGCACGGGCGAGGCGCTGAAGGCGGCCGGGTTCACGTTCTTCGGCTTCCTGTCGGCGATCGACTGGATGCCGTCGCCGTACGGCAAGGGCGAGGACGACCCGACCGCAGAACCGGTCGAGCGGGACTCGCACGATCCGCCAGGGCGTGACCGGCGGCGACACCCGTTTCCAGGTGTTCGCCCGCGTCGTCGACCTCGACCGCCATGTCGGCGTCACGATCAAGGCCGACGTCCCCGACGACCTCGCCGTGGTCGACTCGTGGTCGGCGGTCTATGCCGGGGCCAACTGGCACGAGCGCGAGTGCCACGAGATGTTCGGCATCGGCTTCAACGGCCATCCGGACCTGCGCAACATGTACCTGCCGACCGGTTTCGAGGGCTTCCCGCTGCGCAAGGACTTCCCGCTGCTCGCCCGCATGGTCAAGCCGTGGCCGGGCATCGTCGACGTCGAGCCCATGCCCGCGCCAGAAGGCGTCGAGCCAGACGCCGAAGCCGGAAGCCGAGGTCCCAGCATGCGTGACCACCATCTCCGATCGTCAGCAGCTGAGCTACATCGCCAGCCAGGCCGCCGACGCGCGCCTGAACGTCGAGCTCGAGACCGAGGGCATGACCCTCAACATCGGCCCGCAGCACCCGGCCACGCACGGCACGCTGCGCATCATCTGCCGCCTCGACGGCGAGCAGGTCGTGTGGGCCGAGCCGGTTCGCCGGCTACATGCACCGCGGGCTACGAAAAGCTCACCGAGGTCCGCACGTTCCCCCAGGTCACGACGCTCGTCAACCGCATCGACTGGCTCGGCAGCTTCGCCAACGAGGTGCCGTTCATCCTCGCCGGCGAGAAGTTGATGGGCATCGAGGCGCCGCCGCGCGCCCAGGTGATCCGCACGATCCTGTTCGAGCTGTCGCGCATCGCCAACGTCTCGCTGTTCCTCGGCGACCTCGGCGTGCAGATGGGCGCGGTCACGCCGGTCTTCCTGGCGTTCCGTGACCGCGAGTACGTGCTGAACCTCATCGAGGGCGCCACCGGCGGTCGCTTCCACCCGAACTTCGACCGCATCGGCGGCCTCAAGGACGACCTGCCGAAGGGCTGGATCGAAGAGACCCGTCAGGTGATGACCAAGCTCCGTCAGTTCTGCGACACGATGGACGACCTCCTGTTCGGCAACGAGATCTTCCAGGCCCGCACCCGGGGCATCGGCGTGATCCCGGCCGACATCGCCAAGGACTACGGCCTGTCGGGCGCGAACCTGCGGGCGAGCGGCGTCGACTACGACCTGCGTCGCGACCAGGACCTGCCGCTGGCCTGGAACAAGGCCGACTGGAAGGTGTGGACGCACCCCGACGGCGACAGTTGGGCCCGCTGCTGGATCCGCCTGCAGGAGACCCGCGAGAGCTGCAAGATCGTCGAGCAGCTGCTCGACCAGATCCCGGCCGGCCCGATCATGGCCAAGGTGCCGCGCATCATCAAGGTGCCCGAAGGCGAAGCATGGGTGTCGACCGAGAACCCGCTCGGCGAGATGGGCTACTACGTCGTCTCGAAGGGCGACATGGGGCCGTTCCGGGTGAAGATCCGCTCCGCCAGCTTCAACAACATCTCCATCGTGCCGTGGGTGCTGAAGGGCGTGTACGTCCCCGACGTCATCACGATCCTCGCCTCGCTCTACTTCATCCTGGGTGACATCGATCGCTGATGTTTGCTTCGTTCGCTGTTGAAATTCCCTACTGGGGACAGTCCCTGCTGCGCGTGCTCGGTGGCCTCGTGGCCGTCCTGCTGCCGGCCGGCGCGATCGTCTACCTCTTCCTGTTCAAGATGATGTCGTTCATGCAGAGCCGGCTCGGGCCGATGGAAGCCGGGCCGTACGGCTCGATGCAGCTCCTCGCCGAGGTCGGCAAGTGGCTGCAGAAGGAAGACCTCGCGCCGGAGAACGCCGACGTGCGGATCTACCGGATGGCACCGCTGATCGTGCTGGTGTCGACGTTCCTGCTCGTCGTCGTCGTGCCGTTCGGCCCCGACGCCTACTTCACCAACTTCGCCACGGGCATCTTCTTCGGCCTCGCCGTGTCGTCGATCAGCGTGCTCGGCATCCTCATCGCCGGCTGGGCGAGCGCCAACAAGTACTCCCTGCTCGGCGGTCTGCGCGGCGCCGGCCAGCTGATCGCGTACGAGCTGCCGCTCGTGCTGGCCACCATCGGCGTCGTGATCCAGGCGGGTTCGATGAACCTGCAGAGCATCGTCGTCGCCCAGAACACCGGCGAGATCTTCGGGGTCGACTGGATCGGCAACCCGTACATCTTCACCCAGTTCCTCGGCTTCCTGATCTTCATGATCGCCGTGCAGGCCGAGCTCAGCCAGACGCCGTTCGACATGCCGATCGCCGAATCGGAGCTGGTGTCCGGCTACATGACCGAGTACTCAGGCTTCCGGTTCCTCATCTTCTTCATCGCCGAGTTCGCCACGGCCGGTGTGTTCGCGTTCATCGCCTCGGTGCTGTTCCTCGGCGGGTGGGGCGTGCCGTTCGCCTGGTTCGGCTGGGACAACCTCGACGACGTGGCCGACTGGATGAACCTCGCCGGCCCGCTCATCATGTTCACGAAGATGCTGCTGCTGACCTTCATCATCATGTGGGTCCGGTTCAGCTCCCCTCGTTTCCGCGAGGACCAGCTGCAGACGTTCGCCTGGAAGGTGCTCATCCCGCTCGCCCTCGTCAACGTGGCCCTCACCGCAATCCTGAAAGTCGCTGTCTGATGGCGAAAAAGCCCAAGGTTCCGGGGATGCTCAAGGGGCTCGGCGTCACGTTCGGCACGCTCGTCACCACCGTGACGAAGGGTGCGAACACCGTCCAGTACCCGCACGAGAAGGAAGCACCGCCCATCCGCGCCCGCGGGGTCATCGCCCTGCACGAGGGCAACTGCACGTCGTGCATGCTCTGCGTGCGCTCGTGCCCGGACTGGTGCATCTACATCGAGGGTCACAAGACGCTCGCCCCGCCACGCCGTGCCGGTGGCAAGCCCCGCCAGGTCAACCATCTCGACCGCTTCGACATCGACTACGCGCTGTGCATGTACTGCGGCATCTGCGTCGAGGTGTGCCCGTTCGACGCGCTGTTCTGGAGCCCGGAGTACGAGTACTCCGAGCCGCGCATCGCCGACCTGCTCCACGACAAGGCCAAGCTCGGCGAGTGGATGCAGACCGTGCCTGAGGCTCCCGAACTCGAAGTAGGAGCCCAGAAGAAATGAGTCGCCGTCGTGTTGTTCGCGGCCGACGACATCAACGTCGCGCAGAACGTGGCGTTCGGGATCATCGCCGCGATGATGATCTTCGCCGCCCTCTGCGTGGTCACGACGAAGAACGTCGTCCACGCCGCCCTGTGGCTGGTGCTCGTGCTCGCCGGCGTCGCCGCGCAGTACATCCTCGCCGCGGCCGAGTTCGTCGCCGTCTCCCAGGTGCTGGTGTACATCGGTGCCGTGATGGTGCTGTTCCTGTTCGGCATCATGCTCACCAAGGCCAAGCTCGGCAGCGAGGAAGGGCTCAACAACCCGGGTTGGGCGATCGGCATCCCGGTCGCCGTCCTGCTGCTCGGACTGCTCGCCTACGTCAGCATCGACGCGTTCGAGGACACCACGCTGCCCGATCGTGGGCCGACGCCGACCGAGTTGATCAGCGACCAGTTCCTCGGGCCGTACATCATCCCGTTCTTCGCGCTCGCCTTCGTGCTGCTCGCCGCCGCCATCGGCGCCATCGTCCTGGCCCGGAAGGACTGACCGGTGCTGGCAGTCAACTTCCTCCTGCTGGCCGCGGTGCTGTTCTGCATCGGCGTCTACGGCGTCATCGCCCGCCGCAATGCGGTCCTCGTGCTGATGTCGATCGAGCTGATCCTCAACGCGGTCAACCTCAACCTGATCGCGTTCGCGCTCCTGCACGGCAGCGTCGACGGTCAGGTGTTCGCGCTCTACGTGATCGCGGTGGCCGCGGCCGAAGTCGGCGTCGGCCTCGCCATGGTGTTGATGATCTACCGCAACCGCCGTTCGATCTCCCTCGACGAGCTGTCCGAGATGAAGGGCTGACGTGTTCGCGGCAGAAGAATTGACCTCAGGCTGGTTCCTGGAGAACGCGTGGCTCATCGCGCTCATCCCGGCGATCGCGTTCGCGCTGATCATCGGGATCGGCAAGCACATGCCGTTCAAGGGTGCCGAGATCGGCATCTCGTCGATGGCGATCTCGCTGGTGCTCGCCACCGGCACGGCGATCCAGTGGATCCAGCGCACCAACTCCGCCGATGCCCACGGCGAGGAAGCGGCCGGCTTCGTCAGCGGTATCGCCAGGGCCATCGTGCCACGACAGGCCGAGGCTCACGGCGCCGAGCCGTTCGTCGAGCCGGTCGTGCGCAGCTGGACCTGGTGGTCGAGCGACGGCCTCGAGTTCGCCATCGGATCGCGCATCGACGGCCTGGCGATGATGCTGCTCTGGCTCGTCGCGTTCATCTCCCTGCTCGTCCAGATCTTCAGCCTCGACTACGTCCGCGGCGATCGCCGGTACACCCACTTCTTCGCCGCACTGACCCTGTTCTCGTCGGGCATGCTCGTGATGGTCCTCGCCGAGAACATGATCCAGGTCATCCTCGGCTGGGAGATCATGGGTCTCTGCTCGTTCATGCTGATCGGGCACTGGTGGGAAGAGGAGTCGAACGCGCGAGCCGCCCTGAAGGCGTTCTTCACCGTGCGCGTCGGCGACGTCGGCCTGCTCGTCGGCACGATCATCATCTTCTTCGGCGCCAACCAGTGGGCGCAGGACAACCTCGACAGCAACGGCTTCAACATCTCGGCGATCCAGGCCTGGGCGCTGTCGGGCGAGGCGTCGAGCACGGTGCTGCTCGTGGGCTCCATCGCGCTGTTCATCGCCTGCATCGGCAAGTCGGGTCAGTTCCCGCTGCACACCTGGCTCCCCGACGCCATGGCGGGACCGACACCGGTCTCCTCGCTGCTGCACAGCTCGACCATGGTCGTGGCCGGCGTGTTCCTGGTCGCCCGGCTCTTCCCGATCTTCTGGGAGGGCTTCAACATCGGTCAGGGCGGGCTCTCGTTCATCGCCGTGATCGGTGCGATCACGATCGTCATCGCCGCGGTGCTGGCGTTCGTGCAGGACGACATCAAGAAGGTGCTCGCCTACTCCACCGTGTCGCAGCTCGGGTACATGATGCTCGGCCTCGGCACCGGCGCCTGGATCGCCGCGGTGTTCCACATCTTCACCCACGCCATGTTCAAGTGCTGCCTGTTCCTGTGCGCCGGTTCGGTCGCCCATTCGGGATCGCACCACTCGTTCGACATGAAGCGCGACATGGGTGGGCTGCGCAAGTTCATGCCCGTGACGTTCTGGTGCTGGATCGCGGCGACGCTCGCCCTCACCGGTGTGTTCCCGTTCGCCGGCTTCTGGTCGAAGGACGAGATCATCGACAACGTCGGCCACCTCGGCTACACGCTGTTCTTCTGGACCGCGCTGGGCGGGGCCGCCCTCACGGCGATGTACATGACCCGGGCGACGTACCTCACGTTCTTCGGTGACCCCCGCGGTGCCGCCGCCGGCGAGCACCACCCCGGCGAGGAGCACGCCGAAGAGCACGAGATGGACCTGCTCACCGTCGGCGCCCAGCCCGCCTCACTCGGCGCCGCCGCCAACGACGGCTTCGCGGGTGGCCACGACGACCACGACCATGACGGTCATGCTGCGCATGACCGACCATGAGCGATGACGGACGCCGCGACCACTCACGACGACGCATCACTCACGACGGGCCGCACGAATCCGGGCCGCTGATCCTGGTGCCGGTCGTGATCCTGGCGATCCTGTCGGCGACGGTCGGTCTGCTCAACGCCACGCCGATCGGCGAGGACTGGGAGCGCTTCAAGCTGTACATCGAGCCGCGTGCCGCTGAGGTCGTGATCGAGGACTACCTCGTCGCCACCGGCCCTGGTGAGTCGATCGAACTGCGCAACCCGATGGTCCTCGCGCCGGGCTACGTGGCGGCCGACCTGGTTGAGCTTGGCACGGTCGAGCCGCACGACGACGGCACGGGCACCGGAGGAAGAGGCACACGAGGAGACCGAGGGCGAGGAGCACGGCACGACCGGCTGTGGCTTCGACGTACCGACCCCGGGCACCGTCTGCTTCTTCCCGGCGCAGAACCACGCCGATCCGACCCTGCCGAAGATCATGCTCTCCGTCGGCGTCGTGGCCGGCGCCTACCTGGTGGCGATCGCGTTCTGTATCGCCTTCTACGGACGCCGCAACAAGCGCCTCGTCGGCCTGACCGAGCGGTCGAAGATCCTCCGTGGCGGCTACGTCTTCCTCGTCAACAAGTACTACCTCGATGCCCTGTACGAGGGCGTCATCGTTCGAGCCATCGCCCATCCGATCGCCGCCGCCACGTACTGGTTCAACCAGCACGTGATCGACGGTGTCGTCGACGGCGTCGGGCACAACACAAAGAAGACCGGAGACTGGGTCTACAAGAACATCGACCAACGCGTCGTCGACGGCGCGGTCAACGCGTCGGGGACGGTCGCTTCCGAGACCGGTCACGCGCTCCAACCCATCCAATCCGGCAAGGTCAACCAATACGGTGCACTGCTCTTCGGTGCCGTCGCCGTCGGTGCCATCGTCCTCGTCATCGTCAACGTGAACTGAAAGTGCTGTTGAAGCTTCATGGAAACACTCACTGATCAGAACTGGCTCCTGAGCGTCGGCGTGTTCCTGCCGCTGCTCGGCGTGTTGGTCATGTTGTTCATCCCGCGGGGCGAGGAGGCGCTGATCAAGGCGGTCGGCATCATCACCGCCGGCGTCACGCTGGCCATCGGCATCCTCACGCTCGTCAACTTCAACTACGGCGAATCGGAGAAGCTGCAGTTCTTCGTCGACGCCGAGTGGATCCCGGTGATCCACGCCAACTACACGATCGGGCTCGACGGCATCAGCCTGCCGCTCTACTTCCTGTCGATGGCCGTCACGTTCCTCGTGATGATCTACTCGTGGGACAACATGCCCGACGCGGGCAACCCGAAGGCGTTCTTCATCCTGATGCTCGTCCTGCAGACGGGCATGGCCGGCACGTTCGTCGCCCAGGACCTGATCCTGTTCTTCGTGTTCTTCGAGCTCGTGCTGCTGCCGATGTACTTCATGATCGGCGTGTGGGGCGGCGAGGAGCGCCAGTACGCCTCGCTCAAGTTCTTCCTCTACACGATGTTCGGTTCGGCGTTCATGCTCGTCGCCTTCCTGGCGTTGTTCTTCCAGACGGGAGCGGAGAGCTTCGGCTTCCAGCACCTGATCGAGGCCGGCGCCGGCATCGACAAGGACGTGCAGGTCTGGATCTTCGCCGGCATGTTCCTCGGCTTCGCCGTCAAGGTGCCGATGTTCCCGTTCCACACCTGGCTGCCCGACGCCCACACGCAGGCGCCGACGCAGGGTTCGGTCATCCTGGCCGCCATCCTGCTGAAGCTCGGCACGTACGGCTTCGTGCGCATCGCCCTGCCGATGCTGCCGCAGGGTGCCGTCGAATGGGCGCCGGTCATCGCCATCCTCGCCGTCATCGGCATCATCTACGGCGCGCTCGGCTGTCTCGCCCAGACCGACATGAAGCGCCTGATCGCCTTCTCGTCGGTCGCCCACATGGGCTTCGTGATGCTCGGCATCTCGACGCTCACGTCGTTCGGCATCAACGCCGCGCTGTTCGGCATGGTCGCCCACGGCCTGATCACCGGCATGTTGTTCTTCGTCGCCGGCTCGATCAAGCACCGCTACCACACGCTCGAGATCAAGCGCCTGTCCGGCATGCTCATCCAGATGCCGCGCATGGGCTGGATCCTCGGATTCGCCGCGATGGCGTCGCTCGGCCTGCCCGGCCTGGCCGGGTTCTGGGGCGAGTTCCCGGCGATCCTGTCGGCCTACAGCCCCGGCTTCGGGCTCAGCGAGCCGCTGTACCGCACGCTCATGGTGATCGCTGCCGTCGGCACCGTGCTCGCCGCCGCCTACCTGCTGTGGCTCTACCAGCGCACCGCCTTCGGTGAGCCGAGCGCCGAGTTCGCCGGCCAGAGCGACGCCGAGCACGCCGCCGGCCACGGCACTGCTCATGGTCAGGTCGCCCATTCGCTGAGCTCTGCCGCGAACGATCACCCTGATGCCCACGCGGACGCGCACGGCGATGCACCATGACGACATCCACGACGTCGGCCTGACCGAGTGGCTCGCCTGGTCGCCGTTCCTCATCGCCATCGTCGTGTTCGGCGTCTACCCCCAGCTGATGTTCAAGATCTTCGATCCGGCCGTCATCCAGATGCTCGACCGCATGAAGGTGTCGCTCGGTAAATGATCGCCGCGCTCCTCGAATTGTTCCCGGCGCAGGCGAGCGACTGGGTTTCGCCGACGATCGACTGGCACGCGCTCGCGCCCGAGATCATCATCGTGCTCGGCATCAACCTCGTGTTGATGATCGACCTGATGCTCGAGGACTCGAAGAAGTGGGCGATCGCCACGGTCGCCGGCTTCGTCACGCTCGCCGCGTTCATCCCCGTCGTCACGCTGGCGGTGGTCGGCGACGACTCCCGCTCGATGTTCGACGGCCGGTACGTCGTCGACGACTACGCCCTGATCCTCAAGGCGCTGTTCCTGCTGACGGCATACGTCGTCATCCTCATGAGCCAGAACGAGCTCGAAGAGGGCGGCTACTACCAGGGCGAGTTCTACGTGCTCATGCTGTGCAGCGTGCTCGGCATGGTGATGATGGCCTCGGCCCGCGACCTGGTGAGCATCTTCGTGGCGCTCGAGCTGCTGTCGATCCCCGCCTACATGCTGGCGGCGTGGCGCAAACGTGACGTGAAGTCGAACGAGGCCGGCGTCAAGTACTACCTCCTCGGCGTGTTCGCGTCGGCGGTGCTGCTGTACGGCATGAGCCTGCTGTTCGGTGCCACCGGCTCGACGCTGCTCACCGACATCGGCGCCTCCCTGAGCGACGAGACGATCACCGGCCTCGAAGTGGTGGCGGTGGTGTTCGTCCTGTGCGGCTTCGGCTTCAAGATCTCGGCGGTGCCGTTCCACTCCTGGGCCCCCGACACGTACGAAGGTGCGCCGACGCCGGTGACCGCGTTCTTCTCGGTGGCGTCGAAGGCGGCGGGCTTCGTGGCGATCATGACGCTCGTGTTCATCGCCTTCCCCGGCGTGACCGACGTCTACGAGCCGTTGCTGTGGGTGCTGTCGGCGCTCACGATGACGGTCGGCAACGTGCTCGCACTGCGCCAGACGAACATCGTGCGCATGCTGGCCTACTCGTCGGTCAGCCAGGGCGGGTTCATCCTGATGCCGCTGGCGTTCGCCGGCAATCCCTCGTCGACGGCATCGTCGATGAACGCGGTGATCGTCTACCTGCTCGTGTACGCGGTGATGAACCTCGGTGCGTTCTCGATCGTCATCGCCGTGTCGCGCAAGACCCACAGCGGCGAGATCTCCTCCTTCGGTGGTCTGTTCAGCTATGCCCCCGGCCTGGCGTGCGCGATGACGATCTTCTTCGCCTCGCTCGCCGGTATCCCGCCGTTCGCCGGTTGGTTCGCCAAGTTCAACGCCTTCAAGGCGGTGCTCGACGCGGGAACGACGTCGGCGTACGTCCTGGCGCTGATCGCCGCCGGCAACACCGTGATCGCCGCCGCCTACTACCTGCGGGTGTTGCGGGTCGTGTGGATGGATCCGGTGCCCGACGGCGACATGAGCCCGGTCAAGACGCCCGCGCCGATCGTCGCCGCACTCGTGCTGACCAGCGTCGGCACCCTCGTCCTCGGCATCCTGCCGAACCTCGTCGCCCGATTCGGCAATCTCTCCGACCTCACCGGCGCTCTCGGCGGGATAGTCGGGCCAGTTTTGCCCGCTCGCGGCGTTCCGGCACGACTCGTTGCCCAAAGGCAACGTCGCCGTCCCTCGCCTTGCGAGCGACGAAACTGATCCCGACTTGTCTTGCAGAATGTTCGACGGTCTGCGAGCACTGTTCGTGCCACAAATCGTGAGACTGGTCCGTCGTGACGGAGGAGATCCGAGCCGAGATCGAGGCGACCGGGCCGATCTCGTTCGAGCGGTTCATGGAGCTCGCCCTGTACGGCGAGGCCGGGTTCTACATGCGGGTCGACGGGGGATCGGCGGGACGGCGCGGGGACTTCATCACGTCGCCGGAGGTGGGGCCGCTGTTCGGCGTCGTCATCGGCCGCTACCTCGACGCGGAGTGGGAGCGCCTCGGCCGTCCCGACCGATTCACCGTGGTCGAGGTCGGTGCCGGCCCCGGAACGCTGGCGCGCGCGATCCTCGCCGGACGTCCCGCCTGCCTCGATGCGCTCCGCTACGTGGCGGTGGAGATCTCGGCGGCGCAGCGCGATCGGCACCCCGAGGGCGATCGAGTCGCGGGCCGACCTGCCGTCGGAGCCGTTCGACGGGGTCATCCTGGCCAACGAGCTGCTCGACAACCTGCCGTTCCGGCTCGCGGTGTTCGACGAAGGCTGGCGCGAGGCGCTCGTCGACCTCGATCGCTCCGGGCGGTTCGTGGAGGTGCTGTCGGCACCGCTCGACCCCGCTCCGGGCTGTCTCCCGCCGCATCCGTCGGTCGGCGCTCGAGCCCCGCTCGTCGATCGCGGCCGCCGCGTTCATCGACGACGCATCCGGCTTGCTCCGCCGCGGCACGCTCGCTGTGCATCGACTACGGCGTGCCCCGCACCGGTGAACTGGCGATGCGGCCCTGGCGCGACTGGCTGCGCACGTACCGATCGAACGAACGCGGCGGTCACTACCTCGCCGATGCCGGGCAGCCAGGACATCACGATCGACGTCCCGTTCGACCAGCTCCCCGAACCCGACGCGCTCCGTTCGCAATCGCAGTTCCTGCAGCGGTGGGGGATCGACGAGCTCGTCGACGAAGGCGTCCGGGTCTGGAACGAGCAGGCGGCCCGGCCCGGCCTCGAGGCGATGCGGATGCGCAGCCGGTGCGCGAGGCCGAAGCCTTGCTCGACCCGTCCGGCCTCGGCGCCTTCCACGTCGCCGAATGGCGTCGCGGCCGACGTCCCCGGCGCCGGACGGCTCGCGGTGCACGGACCGTCAGGCCCGCGTGGCCGCGCGCCTCGCTCCCCCGCACCCGCCTCCTCCACTTCCACTCCTCCCCTCCGCTACCAGCAACCCTCGCCGATGGCACCTTTTACCACCCACCTATCCGTCCCCCGCGTCGCGCTGCCGCACGCGCTCAGCGCGCGCCTTCACTCCTGTTCCTCTACCATCTATTCCCAACCACCACGCGCCACCGCAACCGCATCATCAGTACTCACCCGCTCTCTCCATTCGCCCCGGCTCTCTCGCTCTCCCCCGCTCATCGATCGCGCCGCCGCGTTCATCGACGACGCATCCGGCTTGCTCCGCCGCGGCACGCTCGTGTGCATCGACTACGGCGTGCCCCGCACCGGGGAACTGGCGATGCGGCCGTGGCGCGAATGGCTGCGCACGTACCGATCGAACGAACGTGGCGGTCACTACCTCGCCGATGCGGGGGGCCAGGACATCACGATCGACGTCCCGTTCGACCAGCTCCCCGAGCCTGACGCGCTCCGGTCGCAGTCGCAGTTCCTGCAGCGGTGGGGGATCGACGAGCTCGTCGACGAAGGCGTCAGGGTCTGGAACGAGCAGGCGGCCCGGCCCGGGCTCGAAGCGATGCGGATGCGCAGCCGGGTGCGCGAGGCCGAGGCCTTGCTCGACGCCACCGGGCTCGGCGCCTTCCACGTCGCCGAATGGCGCCGCGGCTGACATCCACATCGACGCACGGTCGCCGTTCTCGGTCGGATCCGGTCCGGTTCCGACCCGATTGCGACCGAGATCGCCAGACGTCGCGATCTCGGTCGGATCGCGGCACCGCCGTTCCGGTCGGATCCGTCCGGTACGACCCGGATCCGACCGAGATCGGCCTCACCGGTTCTCGGTCGGATCCGGTGCGGCGACCGCCGTCGGCCTCAGACGCCAGGCGCCGAAGAGGCCCGAACTACCATCGCCGCATGGCCGCAGCACCCGACGCCCCGCACGAAACGATCGACGCGTTGAGCGCGGAGCGGCGCACGTTCCCGCCGTCGGAGGAGTTCAAGGCCGATGCGTTGGTGGTCGGCACGTACCTGTACGACGAGGCGTCCGAGGACGACGAGGCGTTCTGGGCGAACCAGGCCGCCGAACTCGTCGACTGGGTAGAGCCGTGGCACACGACGCTCGACTGGCAGCTTCCCGATGCCCGCTGGTTCGACGGTGGCACGCTCAACGTGTCGTACAACTGCCTCGACCGTCATGTGCTCGCCGGCAACGGCGACCGCGTCGCGTTCCACTGGGAGGGCGAGCCCGGCGACACGCGCACGATCACCTACGCCGAACTGCTGGCCGAGGTCTGCCAGTTCGCCAACGTGCTCACGTCGCTCGGGATCGCCAAGGGCGACCGCGTCAACATCTACCTGCCGATGATCCCCGAGGCCGCCGTGGCCATGCTCGCCTGCGCCCGCATCGGTGCGCCGCACAGCGTCGTGTTCGGTGGGTTCTCGGCGCAGTCGCTGGCCGACCGCATCAACGACGCCGAGGCCAAGGTGCTGGTCACCGCGGACGGCGGTTACCGACGCGGGTCGGTGTTCCCGTTGAAGGCGGCCGCCGACGAGGCGTGCGCGTCGACGCCCTCGATCGAACACGTCGTCGTCGTCCGGCGTGGCGGCAACGACGTCGAGATGGTCGACGGACGCGACCACTGGTACCACGAGCTGATGGCCGAAGCGTCGACCGAATGTCCGGCCGAGCCGATGGATGCCGAGCACCTGCTGTTCCTGCTGTACACCTCGGGCACCACCGGCAAGCCCAAGGGCATCATGCACACCACCGGCGGGTACCTCACCCATGTCGCGTACACCCACAAGTACGTGTTCGACCTCCACCCCGACACCGACGTCTACTGGTGCACCGCTGACGTCGGTTGGGTCACCGGCCACAGCTACATCGTCTACGGGCCGCTCGCCAACGGATCGACCCAGGTCATGTACGAGGGGGTGCCGAACTACCCGGGCAACGACCGGTTCTGGGAGATCGTCGAGAAGTACGGCGTCACGATCATGTACACGGCCCCGACGGCGATCCGCACGTTCATGAAATGGGGCGACGAGGAGCCGGCCAAACACGATCTGTCGTCGCTGCGCCTGCTCGGTTCGGTCGGTGAGCCGATCAACCCGGAGGCGTGGATGTGGTACCGCGAGCACATCGGCGGCGGCCGGTGCCCCGTGGTCGACACGTGGTGGCAGACCGAGACCGGCGGGATCATGATCAGCCCGCTGCCCGGTGCGACGACCACGAAGCCCGGCTCGGCGACGTTCCCGCTCCCCGGCGTGTCGGCCGAACTGCTCGACGAGGAGGGCAATCGAGTCGATGTCGGCGGCGGGTATCTCACGCTGACGCGGCCGTGGCCGGGGATGTTGCGTGGGATCTGGGGCGACCCCGAACGCTTCCGTGAGACGTACTGGTCGCGCTATCCCGATCGCTACTTCGCCGGCGACGGCGCCAAGCTGGACGATGAGGGCTACCTGTGGCTGCTCGGGCGCGTCGACGACGTGATGAACGTGTCGGGTCACCGGATCTCGACGACCGAGGTCGAGTCGGCGCTGGTCGCGCACCCTGCGGTCGCCGAAGCAGCGGTGGTCGGCGCCACCGATCCCACCACCGGTCAGGCGATCATCGCCTACGTGATCCTGCGGACCGGGCACGACGTGACCGAGCAGGTGCTGCGTGACCACGTCGCTTCGGAGATCGGCGCCATCGCCAAGCCGAAGACGATCTACCTGACGCCCGATCTCCCGAAGACCCGCAGCGGCAAGATCATGCGTCGTCTCCTGCGCGACGTCGCCGAGGGTCGCAACATCGGCGACACGTCGACGCTGGCCGACGCGTCGATCGTCGACGAGCTCCAGGCGCGCGCGGCGACGGCCGCGGAGGACTGACCGAGCCGGAAACCTGCTGCCGCGTCAGTCGCGGAAGTTCTCGAACTGCAGCGGGATGCCGATGTCCTCGGCCTTGAGCATCGCGATCACGGCCTGCAGAGCGTCGCGCTTCTTCGCCGTCACCCGGATCGAGTCGCCCTGGGTCTGGCTCGACGTGCCCTTCTCGGCCTTCTCCTTGATCAGCTTGTTGATCTCGCGCGCCTTCTCCGACGAGATGCCGACCTTGATCGTCACGACCTGACGGACGGTGTTCTGCGTGGCCTCCTGCACGTCGCCGTAGTCGACCCCGCGCAGCGAGACCCCCCGTTTGACGAGCTTCTCCTCGAGCACGGTGCGCAGGGCGTTCAGGCGGTCCTCGCTCACCGTGGCGAGCGTGATCACCATGTCCTTCTGGTCGATCGATGAGTTCGTGTTCTTGAAGTCGAAGCGCGTGCCGATCTCCCGTTGGGCCTGGTCGACCGCGTTGCGTACTTCCTGTGCGTCCACTTCGGAAACGACGTCGAAACTTGGCATGCCGCGAGGGTAACTCCGACCGATACGCTCTGACCGCCTCGTTCGGTGGTCGCTCGTCGAACGAAGTAGGACACAAGCGAAGTGAACAATGGGTCGGTGCCCGAGCGGCCAAAGGGAGCAGACTGTAAATCTGCCGGCGTAGCCTTCGAAGGTTCGAATCCTTCCCGGCCCACAACGCGATGTCCGTTCGACATCCGTCATGATCACGGCAGTGGTCCGAACCTCACGGTTCGGGCCACTTTCATGTCCGGTTTCATCGGTCAGTCGGCTCAGGTGACGAGTTCCGCCCGCCGAGCGTCCAGGAACGCCCGCTCGGTCGGATTGGCGGTCAACTCGATCGCCCGGTCGTAGGCGTCTCGCGCCTCGCTGATGCGTCCGGCGCGGCACGAGCAGGTCGGCGCGAGCGGCGTGGAACGGCTGATACTCGGCGAGGCGCTCCACGTCGATCGACTCCAGCACGTCGAGACCCGCGTCGGCCCCGGATTGCTCACCGACGGCGATGGCCCGGTTGAGGGCGACCACGGCGGTGGGCTGGACGGCGAGCAACTGGTCGTAGAGCGCCACGATCTGCGCCCAGTCGGTGCTGCTCGGCCGTCGTGGCGTCGGCGTGGACGGCGGCGATCGCCGCCTGGATCTGGAACGGGCCAGGTCGGTTGCGTCGCAGGCAGGCGCGCACGAGCGCGTGGCCCTCGACGATCTGGTCGCGATTCCACCGCGTGCGGTCCTGTTCGGACAGGCGGACCATCGATCCGTCCGGCCGGGTGCGGGCGTCCCGGCGGGCATCGGTGAGCAGCATGAGCGCGAGCAGGCCCATGGCCTCGGGCTCGTCGGGCATCAGCTCGACCAGCACCCGGCCGAGCCGGATGGCCTCCGCCGACAGGTCGGCGCGCACGAGCCGATCGCCGGTGGTGGCCGTGTGGCCCTCGGTGAAGATCAGGTAGATCGCGGCGAGCACCACGCCGAGCCGATCGGGCAGTTCGGCGGCCGGCGGGATCCGGTACGCGGCGTGGTTGTCGCGCAGCTTGCGCTTCGCCCGAACGATCCGCTGGGCGATGGTCGCCTCCGGCACGAGGAACGTGCGGGCGATCTCGGGGGTGTCGAGGCCGCCCAGCAATCGCAGGGTGAGCGCCACCTGGGCGTCCGGCGACAACGCCGGATGGCAGCACAGGAACATCAGGCGCAGCTGGTCGTCGGGGATCACATCGGCGAACTCGTCGAGCTCGCGTCCGTCGTCGCCCGGCGACGACGGATCCTCCCGACTCGCCGGGTCGTCGTTCATGCCGGTCCCGCCGAGCCGGTACGCGGCGATGTAGCGATTGGTCCGGCTGGACTCACGACGCAGCCGATCGATCGCTCGGTTGCGGGCGGTGGTGGTGATCCAGGCGCCGGGGTTGGCGGGCAGTCCCGTCGCCGGCCACCGCTCGGCCGCGATCGCGAACGCCTCCGCGACCGCATCCTGGGCGAGGTCGATGTCGCCCAGGATGCGGATCAGCGTGGCGGTGCACCGTCCGACCTCGCGTCGTGAACACCGCGCGCCAGTTCGTCGGCGCTCGTCGCGTCGCCGTCGGATGGCCGCATGCTCACCGGGTCGCTCAGCCGTCCTGGAACGGCCGGAGCTCGACCGGCCCCTCGCAGGCGGCCGCCCCTTTCGACGGCCCAGTCGAGGGCGGCGTCGAGATCGGGGGCCTCGATCACCCAGAAGCCACCCATCTGCTCCTTCGACTCGGCGTACGGGCCGTCGGTCATCGAGACCTGGCCGTCGGCGGCGCGCAGGACGGTGGCGGTGGTGTTGGGCTGCAGCCCACCCCCGAACACCCAGGCGCCGGCACGTTCGAGTTCCTCGTTGAACGCGCCGACCTGGGCGAACATGCGCTGCGTCTCGGGATCGTCGAGATCGTCGGCTGCCGTACTCACCGTCGTGCCAGACGGACATCAGATACTGGGCCATGGTGCTCTCCTCATGCTTCTCGTCACCGGCCCCCGTGCGGGCGAGTGCTGCCGACGGAGGTGCCGGCACTCCATCGACGAACGACGATCGCCGAATCGACATCTTCGCGAGAAATTTCGGTGAGCGCGCGTCACGCGTGGCCGTGAGGCGTCACGGTGACGGGTCGCAGGTGGCGCGATCAGAGCATCAACTGCATGATGGCGACGTCGAGCCATCGGTTGAACTTGCGCCCGACCTCACGTTCCACGCCGACGAGATCGAAGCCGACCGATGCGTGCAGGCCGCGCGACGCCACGCTCGAGGCCTCGATGCGGGCGACGATGGCGTGGAACCCGGAGTCGCGGGCGACGTCGATCACGTGACGCATCAGCACCGTGCCGATGCCCGAGGCCGCCGTGGCTCGCGCGACACGTAGACCGAGTTCTCCACGGTGGTGCGGTAGGCGGCCCGTTCCTTGTAGGGCGACAGCGATGCGAAGCCGACCACGACGTCGGGTTCGTCGCGCAGCGTGGCGACCACGGCGGAGAACGCACCGGAGCGCTCGGCGAGCCAGGCCCGCTGTTCGTCCAGCGTCCGCGGAACGAGGTCGAACGTGCTGGTGTGCTCGGTGACCTCGACGTTGTAGATCGCCCGGATCGCGGGAGCGTCGTCGGGTGTCGCCAAGCGAACGTTCACCAGCCGGTGTTCGTGCCAGAGGTGTTCGTGTCGGCCGGCATCGCCGGGCGAGCGTACTGCTCGGCGCCGTAGCACGGTCTCGACACGAGCCGGAATCGCCCGTGCTCGCGCGGGTGTATGTCGAAGTGCCCCCGCTACACTTTCCCGCTTGGTCGCGGCGGTGCCGCGTCCCGAAGGGTGCCCCGGCACCCCTCGAAGGTGCGCCCGTCACTGGGAGTACTGACAACGCTCGGTGTCCCAGGCCGCAATGCACTGGGCTCCGCGCTGCATGTTGCCCTTGTAGCTCAGTGGTAGAGCACCTCCATGGTAAGGAGGGGGTCGCGGGTTCAATCCCCGCCGAGGGCTCGACCATGCGGTCGGGTTCGCCCGGGCGCGAGCCAAACCCCTGGCGGCGTAGCTCAGTTGGTCAGAGCATCCGGCTCATAATCGGAAGGTCATCGGTTCAAGTCCGATCGCCGCTACCAGAACCAAGAACGTCAATCGAAATTCATCGCAGGAGTGAGACGTAACCATGGGTAAGCAGAAGTTCGAGCGCAACAAGCCTCATGTGAATATTGGGACGATGGGTCATATCGACCATGGGAAGACGACGTTGACGGCGGCGATTTCGAAGACGTTGTCGGATCGTGGGTTGGCGGAGTTCCAGGCGTTCGACACGATTGACAAGGCGCCGGAGGAGAAGGCTCGTGGTATCACGATCTCGATCGCGCATATCGAGTACGAGACCGAGAATCGGCATTACGCGCATGTGGACATGCCGGGTCATGCGGACTACATCAAGAACATGATCACGGGTGCGGCCCAGGTGGATGGGGCGATTTTGGTGGTGGCGGCGACGGATGGTCCGATGCCTCAGACGCGTGAGCATGTGTTGTTGGCTCGTCAGGTGGGTGTGCCGTCGATCATCGTGGCGTTGAACAAGTCCGACATGGTCGATGACGAAGAGCTGTTGGAGTTGGTGGAGCTCGAGGTTCGTGAGTTGTTGAACGAGTATGAGTTCCCGGGTGATGATGCCCCGGTGATCCAGGTCTCCGCGTTGAAGGCGTTGGAGGGTGATGCGGAGTGGCAGGAGAAGATCATGGAGTTGATGGCGGCGGCTGACTCGTTCATCCCGCAGCCGGTGCGTGAGTTGGACAAGCCGTTCTTGATGCCGATCGAGGATGTGTTCACGATCACGGGTCGTGGCACGGTGGTGACGGGCAAGGTGGAGCAGGGGATCATTCACACTGGTGATGAGATCGAGATCGTTGGGTTGCGTGACACGCAGAAGACGACGTGTACGGGTGTGGAGATGTTCCGTAAGTTGCTCGATGAGGGCCAGGCCGGTGACAACATCGGTGCCCTGTTGCGTGGCACGGGCAAGGATGATGTGGAGCGTGGGCAGGTGTTGTGCAAGCCCGGTTCAGATCACCCCGCACACGAATTTCGAGGGTCAGGTGTATGTGTTGAACAAGGACGAGGGTGGCCGTCACAAGCCGTTCTTCAACAATTATCGTCCGCAGTTCTTCTTCCGGACCACCGATGTGACGGGCACGATCGAGTTGCCGTCGGGTACCGAGATGGTGATGCCTGGTGACAACGTGGAGATCACGGTCGAGCTGGGTAAGCCGATCGCCATGGACGAGGGTCTGCGGTTCGCGATCCGTGAGGGTGGCCGTACCGTGGGTGCCGGCCGCGTCACCAAGATCCTGAAGTGACCTGCTGAAGCGGCATAACGGACCAAACAGAAGTCAACGAGAGAAGAGAGCCATCATGGCCAAGAGTGAAAAGCGCATCAAGGTGACGCTCGAGTGCACCGAGTGCAAGCGGCGCAACTACATCACCATGAAGTCCAAGATCAACGACCGCGAGCGTCTCGAGATGAAGAAGTACTGCGCCCACGAGCGTCAGCACACGCTTCACAAAGAGACCCGCTGAACAAGCCTCGGTCCGGCCGGTCCTGACGCCTCGGGCGCGGATCGGCTCCCGGGATGCGCTGGTACCCTGGCGTGTCCCAACCGAGGGCAGTAGCTCAGCTGGTAGAGCATCGGTCTCCAAAACCGACGGTCGGGGGTTCGAATCCCTCCTGCCCTGCCCATCCACCCGAACGAGAAACCGTAACCGACACGTGTCTTTGGACGATCTGAACCGTGAGCAGAAGCGTCAGCTTCGCAAGATGGGTGCCCTCGACGAGGAGGGCAAGGTTCAGCGCGCCCCGCGTGCGGTCAAGAAGAAGGAACGCACCGGGCCCCGTCAGTACCTCCGTGAGGTGCGCGACGAGATGCGCAAGGTCGCCTGGCCGAAGCGTCCCGAGGTCAAGCGCTACTCGATCATCGTGGTCGTCACGATCATCGTCTACACGTCGCTCGTCGGCGGGTTCGACTATGTGTTCAGCAAGCTGTCCGAATGGTTCTATTCGACGTGAGCGACGAAACGATGAGTGACGAAATGATGACGCGACCGAGACCGACCGAGGAGTCGCCGACGCCGCTGACCGACGCGGAGCCGATCGAACCGACGACCGACCTCCTGCGCCGTCGGCGACCTGACGCCCTCGCCGAAGGCCCGT
The DNA here is from genome assembly GCA_963772085.1 of Ilumatobacteraceae bacterium. Classification (GTDB taxonomy): domain Bacteria; phylum Actinomycetota; class Acidimicrobiia; order Acidimicrobiales; family Ilumatobacteraceae; genus Sva-07. The sequence continues at coordinate 12,662 of CAVYWH010000005.1, read as the reverse complement.
CGACCTGACCGAGACCGACGACGACGACGATCGACGAGCGACGAGGCCGACGACGGTCGATCGCCGACGACGACTCGACGCAGCCAGCGAGGGAAGCGCCAGCGACGAGCCGGAAGCGCCGCGAGCCGAAAGCGAAGCCGACGACGAGTCCGCCATCGACGAGCGTCGACGCGATCGACGAGTCCGCCACCGAAGAGGGCGCAGCGGACGGTGAGCAAGCCACTGATACGGAGCCTGCCACTGAGACGACGACCCGACCATGCGGCCGGGCCAGTGGTACGTCGTGCACACGCAGTCGGGCTACGAGAAGAAGGTCACGGCCAACCTGCACGCCGCGCATCCAGTCGATGAACATGGAAGACAAGATCTACGAGGTCGTCATCCCGACCGAAGAGGTCGACGAGTTCAAGAACGGCAAGAAGCAGACCGTCGAACGCAAGGTCTTCCCGGGCTACCTGCTCGTGCGGTGCGTCATGGACGACGAGTCCTGGTACTGCGTGCGCAACACGCCCGGCATCACCGGCTTCGTCGGCCAGAGCCGCCAGGGCCAGAAGCCCACGCCGCTGTCGCGCCGTGAGGTCAAGACGTTCCTGACGCCGAAGACCGAGGGCGTCGACGCGGCTCCTCGTCGCAAGGCCAAGCTCGACTACGAAGAAGGCGAGAGCGTCCGCGTGAAGGAAGGCCCGTTCGCCGACTTCACCGGCCAGATCGCCGAGATCAATGCCGACCACATGAAGCTCAAGGTGCTGGTGAACATCTTCGGACGAGAGACCCTCGTCGAGATGGACTTCAGCCAGGTCGCCAAGCTCTGAGCGACGCGTTGCGTCGCTCGCACATCAACCGCACATCAAGAAAGACAACGCCATGGCGAAGAAGAAAATCGTAACGGTCGTCAAGATCCAGATCGAGGCAGGCAAGGCCAGCCCGGCACCGCCCGTCGGTACCGCGCTCGGACCGCACGGCATCGCGATCATGGACTTCGTCAAGGCCTACAACGCCGCGACCGAGTCGCAGGCCGGCACCGTGGTGCCGACCGAGATCACGATCTACGAGGACCGCACGTTCACGTTCGTCCTCAAGACACCGCCGACGGCGGTGCTCGTCCGCGAGAAGGCCGGCCTCGCCAAGGCCGCCAACAACCCGGGCTCCGAAGTCGCGGGTTCGATCACCGAGGCCCAGCTGGAAGAGATCGCCACGATCAAGCTGCCCGACCTCAACGCCTACGACCTCGAAGCCGCCAAGCTGCAGGTCCGCGGCACCGCCCGCTCCATGGGCATCAAAGTCGTCTGACGACGATCGGTCGACCGATCTCGATAACAATCCACGAATCACAACAAGCCTCGACCGAGATCACCTCGCTCGGCGGGCTCAACACTGAGGGAGACACACACATGTCCGGCAAGAAGTTCGCTGACGCGCTGAAGAAGTTCGATCGCGACCAGTTCTACACACCCACCGAGGCCCTCGGCCTCGTGAAGACCATGGCCTCGGCCAAGTTCGACGAGAGCATCGACGTGGCGATCCGCCTCGGCGTCGACCCCCGCAAGGCCGACCAGATGGTCCGCGGCACGGTCGCACTCCCGTCGGGCACCGGCAAGGACGTCCGCGTCGCCGTGTTCGCCACCGGTGACGCCGCCGACGAGGCCCGCGCCGCCGGCGCCGACATCGTCGGTTCCGACGACCTGGCCGCCGACGTCGAGGCCGGCAAGATGGACTTCGACCTCGTCATCGCCACCCCCGACATGATGCCGCTGCTCGGCAAGCTCGGTCGGGTGCTCGGACCGCGCGGTCTGATGCCCAACCCGAAGACCGGCACCGTCACCACCGACGTCGGCAAGGCCGTCGGCGAGTTCAAGGGCGGCAAGGTCGAGTACCGCACCGACCGCTACGGCAACGTGCACGTGCCGCTCGGCAAGGCCAGCTTCGAGCCGGCTGCGCTGGAGGAGAACTTCCGCGCCGTGCATCGACGAGCTGCAGCGGGCCAAGCCGGCATCGGCCAAGGGCCGGTACCTGCGCAAGATCACCGTGTCGTCCACGATGGGCCCCGGCGTCCACGTCGACACCGGTCGCCTCCGTCCCGAGTCCTGAACGGTGCGCCGAGGATCTCCGGAACGAGGATCTGGTCGGGCAGCGCCATACGCTGTCCGACCGTCACATAGCAATCGGTCGCTCGCCGAAGACCGTTGGTCCACTCACGTGGGTAATGCCGCCGACCCGAGGCAAATCGGGAACAGCGTCGCCAACCGAGGTGCATATCGCCGAAGAACCATCCCGCCAGGTCGCACGACCGGGTGCCATGCGCTCCTCGTCGGTGTTCGCATCACTGCGAGCACCACGAGTTGAAGCGAAAGGAGGTATGCACACATGACAACGGACACTGCACCGCGACCCGAGAAGGTCGCGATCGTCGAGGAGATCACCGAGAAGCTGAACAACAGCGTCTCGGTCTTCGTCACCGAGTACCGGGGTATGTCGGTCGGCGCTCTCGCCAACCTGCGGGCCCCGCTGCGGGAAGCCGGCGCCGAGCACAAGGTGTACAAGAACACCCTCGCTCGTCTCGCCGCCACCAACGCCGGATACGACTCGCTCACCGAGCACCTGACCGGCCCGACCGCCCTCACGTTCGTCACCGGTGATTCGGTGGCGGCCGCCAAGGCACTCGCCGATCTGGCCAGGACCAACCCGCTGCTCGTCATCCGCGGCGGCGTGCTGGGCACGAGCCCGATGAGCGCCGATGACGTCAAGGCCCTCGCCAGCCTGCCCTCACGCGAGGAACTGCTGGCCCGGATCGCCGGAGCGTTCCAGGCCCCGCTCGTCAAGACCGCTGGTCTGCTCCAGGCTCTGCCCCGGAACTTCGCCTACGGCTTGTCGGCCCTCATCGAGAAGCAGACGGCTGACGCCGCCTGATCACCACCGACCCAACCCGAAATTCTTCGGCCCGGGTGCGCTCAGCGCTCGTTCCGCTCAGAATTTCGGCACGAACGAATTCACTGACAGAACGAAAATCGCAACAAGGAGAACGCCATCATGGCAACACTGACCAAAGACGACATCCTCGAGGCCATCAGCAACATGACGGTCATCGAGCTCAAGGAACTGCTCGACGCTTTCGAAGAGAAGTTCGAAGTCACCGCTGCGGCCCCCGTGGCCGTGGCCGCTGCTGCCCCCGCGGGTGGCGGTGGCGACGCCGCTGCCGAGGAGGAGAAGGACGAGTACGACGTCGTGCTCGCCGCCGCCGGCCAGCAGAAGATCCAGGTCGTGAAGGCCGTCAAGGACCTGCTCGGCGTGGGCCTCAAGGACGCCAAGGACCTCGTCGATGCCGCACCGAAGGCGATCCTGGAGAAGGCCACCAAGGCCGACGCCGAGGCTGCCAAGGCCAAGCTCGAAGACGTCGGCGCAACCGTCGAACTCAAGTGAGCCCGGGACGCTGAGGCGTCCCACCCCGAACAAGCCCCACGGCGGGCGGGTCTCGTACCCGCCCGCCGTTGCGCGTCCCGGCTCAGGCCGAGTCGGCCCCGTCCGACGTGTTTGCGATGAGCGAACGGCCCACGTGTCGGTCCGTTCGCTCATCGCAATGGGTGAGGGGCGGGTGAAATCGCGGTCGGATGCTTGACATCGGGGCCGAGTTTCTTTACCTTGACCCCCAATTCAGTCGCCTCGAAAATGCCGAGGCTGTCCCGTCCGACGAAACGACGTCGGTAGCGGTTGATATTCGTCGCCCTGCCGCGATAGCATCGATGGTTGCCGTGCGTCTCCTGTGTCCCCTCCGTACTTTCGGTGTGGCCGCTGCGCGCTCGGCGGCTGGTCGTCGCAGGCCCGACGTCAGCTTTCGACTTACCTCAGCAACTGGAGGGTGATCCGTGGCGACTCGTCCCGTGTCCCGTGAACGCTATTCGTTCGGCAACCTCAAGGAGCCGCTCGAGCTCCCTGACCTGATCGCGATCCAGCGGGAAAGCTTCGAATGGTTCCTCAACGAGGGCCTGGCGAACACGTTCCGCGACATCAGCCCGATCAAGGACTTCTCCGAGTCGCTCCAGCTCGAACTCGAGTTCGACCCGTTCGACGAAGACCTGCGCCCGCCGCCGAAGTTCACGGTGGAGGAGTGCAAGGAAAAGGACATGACCTACAGCGCGCCCGTCTTCGTGCGCGCCCGGTTCATGAACCGCAACACGGGTGAGATCAAAGAGCAGACCGTGTTCATGGGCGACTTCCCGATCATGACCGACAAGGGCACGTTCATCGTGAACGGCACCGAGCGCGTCGTCGTGTCAGCCAGCTCGTCCGCAGCCCCGGCGTCATCTTCGAGCCCGGCGAGCGGTTCCGCCTCCGCAACCTCACCAAGCACCAGCTCGTCAAGGGCACGATCCACCCGTACCGCGGTGAGTGGATGGAGTTCGACGTCGAGCACAAGCCCGGCAAGGACGTCACCGCCGGCACCCGCGTCGCCCGCAAGCGCCGCCTCGGCATCTTCACGATGCTGCGCGCGCTCGGCTACGACGAGGCCAACGCCCCCGGCTTCCTCGACCGCTTCGTCAACCACTTCGACTTCCTCGAGGGCCAGTGGGACAAGGAGCGCGACATCGCCCCGACCCAGGACGAGGCCCTCGTCGAGATCTACAAGCGGGCCCGCCCGGGCGAGCCGCCCACGGTCGAGTCGGCCAAGGCCTACTTCCGCAACGCGTTCTTCGAGAGCCGTCGCTACGACCTCAGCCGCGTCGGCCGCTACAAGCTCAACCGCAAGCTCGGTGACGAGGTCAGCCGCCTCGGCGCGCTGTTCGGCCTCGAGGGCGCTGTCAACGCCGAGGGCGAGCCGCTGCTCGACTACCCCGACGAGAACCAGAACGTGCTCAGCCGCTGCGAGGTGCTCGCCTCGATCAGCTACATGCTGCACCTCGTCAAGCAGGAGCCGGGCTACCGCCTCGACGACCAGGACCACTTCGCCAACCGCCGCATCCGCTCGGTCGGCGAGCTGATCCAGAACCAGGTGCGCATCGGCCTGAGCCGCATGGAGCGCGTCGTGCGTGAGCGCATGACCACCCAGGACGTCGAGGCGATCACGCCGCAGACGCTGATCAACATCCGCCCGGTCGTGGCGGCGATCAAGGAGTTCTTCGGAACGTCGCAGCTCTCGCAGTTCATGGACCAGGTGAACCCGTTGTCGGGCCTCACCCACCGTCGCCGCCTGTCGGCCCTCGGCCCGGGCGGTCTGTCACGTGAGCGTGCCGGCTTCGAAGTCCGCGACGTCCACTTCAGCCACTACGGCCGCATGTGCCCGATCGAAACGCCGGAAGGCCCGAACATCGGCCTGATCGGTGGCCTGTCCACGTACGCCCGCGTCAACGAGTTCGGCTTCATCGAGAGCCCGTACCGCGAGGTCAAGGACGGCAAGGTCACCGGCAAGATCGTCTACATGGCCGCCGACGAGGAAGAGAACTACGTCGTCGCCCAGGCCAACACGCCGCTGAACGACGACGGTTCGATCCGCAACCCGCGCACGCTCGTGCGCCGGTCGCCGCAGTCGGCCAGCCTCGAAGACCTCCGCAAGATGCTCGAAGCCGAGAGCTTCTTCGGTGCCACGACCGACATCGGGTACGTGCCGCCGGAAGAGGTCGACTTCATCGACGTCTCGCCGAAGCAGATCGTGTCGGTCGGTACGGCGCTCATCCCGTTCCTCGAGCACGACGACGCCAACCGCGCCCTCATGGGTGCGAACATGCAGAAGCAGGCCGTCCCGCTGCTCCGCGCCGAGGCCCCGTACATCGGCACCGGCATCGAGAACCGTGCCGCCCGTGACGCCGCCGACCTGATCCAGGCCATCGACGACGGTGAAGTCACCGAAGTGTCGGGCAGCAGCATCACCGTCCAGTACAAGACCGAGGGCAAGCGGGTCTACAACCTCGCCAAGTTCCGCCGGTCGAACCAGGACACGTGCATCAACCAGCGGCCCCGCGTCGTCGAAGGTGACCAGCTCGTCAAGGGCCAGATCATCGCCGACGGCCCGTCGACCGATCTCGGCGAACTCGCCCTCGGCAAGAACCTCCTCGTGGCGTTCATGCCGTGGGAGGGCTACAACTTCGAAGACGCCATCATCCTGTCCGAGCGCCTGGTGAAGGACGACGTGCTCACGTCGATCCACATCAAGGAGCACGAGGTCGATGCCCGTGACACGAAGCTCGGCCCGGAAGAGATCAGCCGTGACATCCCGAACCTGAGCGACGACATCCTCGCCGACCTCGACGACCGCGGGATCATCCGCGTCGGCGCCGAAGTCGGCCCTGGTGACGTCCTCGTCGGCAAGGTCACGCCGAAGGGCGAGACCGAGCTGACCCCCGAGGAGCGCCTGCTGCGCGCCATCTTCGGTGAGAAGGCCCGCGAGGTCCGCGACACCAGCCTCAAGGTGCCCCACGGCGAGGTCGGCAAGGTCATCGACGTCAAGGTGTTCAACCGTGACGACGGCGACGAGCTGCCCCCGGGCGTCAACCAGCTCGTGCGGGTCTACGTCGCCCAGAAGCGCAAGATCAGCGTCGGCGACAAGCTCGCCGGTCGCCACGGCAACAAGGGCGTCATCTCCAAGATCCTGCCGATCGAGGACATGCCCTACACCGCCGACGGCCAGCCGGTCGACATCATCCTCAACCCGCTCGGCGTGCCGAGCCGCATGAACGTCGGGCAGGTCCTCGAGGCCCACCTCGGCTACTGCGCCCGCTGGGGTTGGACCGAACGCCGACGGCACCCGCACCGGCGACGAGCCGATCCGCGGCACCGAGACCAAGACCCGACCGAACACCAAGCCGGCCACGTTCGTGGCCACCCCGGTGTTCGACGGAGCCAAGTGGGACGAGAAGGAGAAGTCGGGCGATCACCCGACGATCCAGGAGATCCTCGAACGGCTCAACCCGGAGGCCGCCAACGGCGACCGCCTCGTCGGCACCGACGGCAAGGTCACGATGTACAACGGCCGCACCGGCGAGCCGTACGACAACAAGATCACCGTCGGCTACATGTACATCTTGAAGCTCGCCCACCTGGTCGACGACAAGATCCACGCCCGCTCCACCGGCCCGTACTCGATGATCACCCAGCAGCCGCTCGGTGGTAAGGCCCAGTTCGGTGGCCAGCGCTTCGGCGAGATGGAAGTGTGGGCCCTCGAGGCCTACGGCGCGGCGTACTGCCTGCAGGAGCTGCTGACCATCAAGTCCGACGACGTGCTCGGCCGTGTCCGTGTCTACGAAGCGATCGTCAAGGGCGACAACATCCCCGAACCGGGTGTGCCCGAGAGCTTCAAGGTGCTGATGAAGGAGATGCAGGCACTCTGCATCAACGTCGAGGTGCTGACCGAGGACGGTCACGAGATCGAGATGCGCGACCTCGACGACGAGGTCTACCGCGCCGCCGAGGAACTCGGCATCGACATCTCCCGGCCCGAGCGTGGGACCGACGAAGACGACGCCCGTCGCGAGCGTGAGCGCCGCGAACGGGTGAGCTACTGAAGAACGAACGACTGAAGCGAAAGAGAGCAACCACATGCTCGACGTCAACATGTTCGACCAGCTGAAGATCCGGCTGGCCACCGCCGACCAGATCCGCACCTGGTCGCACGGCGAAGTGAAGAAGCCCGAAACGATCAACTACCGCACGCTGCGTCCCGAGAAGGACGGCCTGTTCTGCGAGAAGATCTTCGGACCGACCCGCGACTGGGAGTGCTACTGCGGCAAGTACAAGCGCGTCCGGTTCAAGGGCATCATCTGCGAGCGCTGCGGCGTCGAGGTCACGCGGTCCAAGGTCCGCCGTGACCGCATGGGCCACATCGAGCTCGCCGCTCCCGCCGTCCACATCTGGTACCTCCGCGGCACCCGGTCGTGGCTCGCCTACCTCCTCGCCGGCATCGAGCCGAAGGAAGAGCTCAAGGCGAAGATGCTCGAGAAGGTCATCTACTTCGCCGCCCACCTGGTGAGCTGGGTCGACGAGGACGCGCGCCACGAGGCGCTGCCGAACCTCGAAGCCGAGTACCTCGAAGAGCGCGACGCCATCCAGAAGGAGATGGAGCTCGCCATCGATCGCCGGTACAAGGAGCTCGAGGGCGCCGCCGCCGAGGCGGAGAAGGAAGACGCCAAGGCCGCCGACATCAAGAAGATCCAGAAGGAAGCCGACAAGGAGATCGAAGGCATCCGTGAGCGCTACGAGATCGAGCTCGATCTCATCGCCCGCACCTGGGACGAGTTCCGCACGCTGCACTCGCGCAAGATCATCGAAGACGAGATGCTGTGGCGTGAGATGCGCGACAAGTACGGCGAGTACTTCGAGGGCGGCACCGGCGCCGAGGCGATCAAGTCGCTCATCGACCGGATCGACTTCGACGAGGAGGAGATCAAGCTCCGCGAAGCGATCGACCCGGGCGACTCCGGCCGCAAGCCGCTCAGCGCGCAGCGCAAGCAGAAGGCGATCAAGCGCCTGAAGATCGTCGCGTCGTTCAACCGTCGTGACGAGCACGGCCGTCGCAGCAACGACCCCAAGGCGATGATCCTCGACGCGGTGCCGGTGATCCCGCCGGAACTGCGCCCGATGGTCCAGCTCGACGGTGGCCGTTTCGCCACGTCCGACCTCAACGACCTGTACCGCCGCGTGATCAACCGCAACAACCGTCTCGAGCGCCTGCTCAACCTCGGTGCGCCGGAGATCATCATCAACAACGAAAAGCGCATGCTGCAGGAGGCCGTCGACGCACTGTTCGACAACGGTCGCCGTGGCCGGCCGGTGACCGGGCCGGGCAACCGTCCGCTCAAGTCGCTGTCCGACATGCTCAAGGGCAAGCAGGGCCGGTTCCGTCAGAACCTGCTCGGCAAGCGCGTCGACTACTCGGGCCGTTCGGTCATCGTGGCCGGCCCGACGCTGCGCCTGCACCAGTGCGGTCTGCCGAAGCTGATGGCGCTCGAGCTGTTCAAGCCGTTCGTCATGAAGCGTCTCGTCGACCTCGAGCTGGCGCAGAACATCAAGACCGCCAAGCGCATGGTCGAGCGTCGTCGCCCGCAGGTGTGGGACGTCCTCGAAGACGTCATCAAGGAGCATCCGGTTCTGCTGAACCGTGCACCGACGCTGCACCGCCTCGGCATCCAGGCCTTCGAGCCCGTGCTGGTCGAGGGCAAGGCGCTGCAGATCCATCCGCTCGTCTGCACGGCGTTCAACGCCGACTTCGACGGCGACCAGATGGCCATCCACGTGCCGCTGTCGGCTGAGGCGCAGGCCGAGGCCCGCGTGCTCATGCTGAGCGCGAACAACATCCTGTCGCCGGCGTCGGGTCGCCCGATCGTCACCCCGCAGCAGGACCTCGTGATCGGTGCGTACTACCTCACCGAGGGCATGGACGGTGTGCCCGGCGAAGGCCGCGTGTTCCGCCATCTCTGGGAGATCCTGCGGGCCTACGACGAGCGCGCCCTCGACCTGCACGCGTCGATCACGATGCGCACGCCGGGCAAGGAGCCGCTTCCTCACCACCGCCGGCCGCATGCTGTTCGAAGAGGCGCTGCCGGCCGACTACACCGAGCAGTTCGGGCACATCACCGACACGGTGAAGAAGAAGGAACTCGGCGTCATCGTCGAGCGCCTGTCCGACAACTACGACAAGGCCGTGGTGGCCGAGGCGCTCGACGCGATCAAGAACCTCTGCTACCGCTACGCGACGCAGTCGGGCCTCACGGTGTCGATCGACGACGTGCGCACCCCGAAGGCCAAGCGGGCCCTGCTCGACGGCTACGAGGCGCAGGCCGACAAGGTCGAGAGCCAGTTCCGCCGGGGCATCATCACCGACGGCGAGCGCCGCCAGCAGGAGGTGCGCATCTGGACCGATGCCACCGCCGAGGTGCAGGCCGCGATGGAGAAGGAGTTCAAGGAGCAGCAGTTCAACCCGATCGACATGATGGTCGGGTCGGGTGCTCGCGGGAACATGACGCAGATGCGTCAGATCGCCGGCATGCGCGGCCTCGTGGCCAACCCGCGCGGCGACATGATCCCCCGCCCGATCAAGTCGAACTTCCGTGAAGGCCTCGAGACCCTCGAGTACTTCATCGCCACGCCGGGCGCCCGCAAGGGCCTCGTCGACACGGCGTTGCGTACGGCCGACTCGGGCTACCTGACCCGCCGTCTCGTCGACGTCGCCCAGGAACTGATCGTCCGCGAGGAGGACTGCGGTTCGACGCTCGGCGTGTGGATCGAGAACGTCGGACCCGACACGGCCAACCGCCGTTCCTACCTCGAGACGAAGCTGTTCGGGCGTGCGCTGCTCAACGACATCACCCTCCGAACCCGATGGAGGACGGCCGCACGGTGCTGCCGCGCAACACCATCGTCGGTGACGAGGAGATGGAAGCGCTGCGCGACGACCCGGGTGTCGATCGTCTGCGTGTCCGCTCGGTGCTCACGTGTGACGCCGAACTCGGCGTCTGCGCGATGTGCTACGGCCGTTCGCTCGCCACGGGCAAGATGATCGAGCTCGGCGAGGCCGTCGGCGTCATCGCCGCCCAGTCGATCGGCGAGCCCGGCACCCAGCTGACGATGCGGACGTTCCACACCGGTGGTGTGGCCGGCAAGGACATCGCCGGTGGTCTGCCCCGCGTCGTCGAGCTGTTCGAGGCTCGTACCCCGAAGGGCTCGGCCCGTCTCGCCAAGGCGTCGGGTGTGCTGCACCTGCGCGAGGACGAGGGCAAGGGCATCCCGGTCGTCGTCACCGACGATCAGGGCGAAGAGCACGAAGTGGTGCTCCCGCTCGGTGCCCGTCCGATCGTCACCGACGGTCAGGACATCCGCGCCGGCGAGCCGCTCACCGACGGTCCCTTCGATCCGAAGGAGATCATGGAGATCAAGGGCATCCGCGAAACGCAGCTGTACCTGGTCGAAGAGGTCCAGCGGGTCTACCGCGACCAGGGTGTGTCGATCTCCGACAAGCACATCGAGCTGATCGTGCGCCAGATGACCCGCCGCGTCGGCGTACAGGAGCCGGGCGCGACCGGATTCCTGCCGGGCGAGCGGGTCGACTCCAAGGTCTTCCGTGACACCAACCGCCGCATGGTCGAAGACGGGGTCCGCCCCGCCGAAGGCCGTCCGGAGCTGATGGGCATCACGAAGGCGTCGCTGGCGACCGAGTCGTGGCTGTCGGCCGCGTCGTTCCAGGAGACCACCCGGGTGCTCACCGAGGCCGCCATCGACGGCCGCGGCGACAACCTGATCGGCCTCAAGGAGAACATCATCATCGGCAAGCTCATCCCGGCCGGTACCGGCATGATGCGCTACCGCGAGTTCGGCATCGAAGCGCCCGACTACGAGCCGATGACGTTCGTTCCAAACCACCCGTGCTCACCGAGCTGCCATCGACGGCCGCGGCGACAACCTGATCGGCCTCAAGGAGAACATCATCATCGGCAAGCTCATCCCCGCCGGTACCGGCATGATGCGCTACCGCGAGTTCGGCATCGAAGCGCCCGACTACGAGCCGATGACGTTCTACTCGAGCGATTCGGGCGAAGAGGATCCTGCCGCGTTCCTCTCGAGCCTCCACGGTTCCTACGACGGCACCTACTCGACCGAAGCGGTCGAGCCCGCCGCCGCCGAACCGATCGGCTGAACCACGCATCACGCAGAATGTCCGCCGGGGACAGACCCCGGCGGACATTCTGCGCGTTGCGCGATCGGCAGGGCGCTCATAGCCTTGCCGGGCTACATGAATACTGCCTCTCGCCGGTTCCCCGGCGTACGGCGGATGAGCCCGACTCATCCAACTCACCACATTCCGTCGGCCGTGGCGCCGCCGGAGCGACCAGACGAACGAGGTTTCATTCGTGCCAACAATTCAACAGCTCGTCCGTCAGGGACGTAGCTCCAAAGTCACCAAGTCGAAGACGCCGGCGCTCAAGGGCTCCCCGCAGCGTCGCGGCGTGTGCACCCGCGTGTACACCACCACCCCGAAGAAGCCGAACTCGGCGCTCCGCAAGGTCGCCCGTGTTCGTCTGAACTCCGGTATCGAAGTCACCGCCTACATCCCTGGCGAGGGCCACAACCTGCAGGAGCACTCGATCGTGCTCGTCCGCGGCGGTCGCGTCCGTGACCTCCCCGGTGTGCGCTACAAGATCATCCGGGGTGCGCTCGACGCCGTCGGAGTGAAGAACCGCAAGCAGGCTCGTAGCCGCTACGGCGCAAAGAAAGAGAAGTGAGCTGAGTCATGCCTCGTAAAGGACCTGCACCGCGGCGCCATCTCGTCGCCGATCCGATCTACAAGTCGGTTCTCATCACCCAGCTCATCAACAAGGTCATGCTGCACGGCAAGCGCACCGTGGCCGAAAAGATCGTCTACGACGCAATGGATCTCATCCAGAGCCGGCTCGAAGGCGAAGACCAGGCGATCGACACCGTCAAGCGGGCGATCGACAACGTCAAGCCCCCGCTCGAAGTTCGCAGCCGCCGCGTCGGTGGCGCCACCTACCAGGTGCCCGTCGAGGTCCCTTCCCGCCGCGCCACGACGTTGTCGATCCGTTGGATCATCGACTACTCGCGTGCCCGTCGTGAGAAGACCATGGCCCAGTGCCTGGCCAACGAACTGATGGACGCCGCCAACGGTCTGGGCGCCGCGATGAAGAAGCGCGACGACATCCAGAAGATGGCCGAGTCGAACAAGG
>CAVYWH010000004.1:0-152911 GCA_963772085.1 Ilumatobacteraceae bacterium | reverse complement strand
GCCTGCATGTACCAGTCGAGCCGGCCGTGCTGGGTGCCGCGCACGAATCCGTGGGAGGCGCGCACCAGCCCGAACACCGCCGCATCGAAGCCCTTGTCGAATGTAAAGCCGATGGCCCTGCCCGTCCGCCTCAGCGCCGAGCGCGCAACATCGACGCGGGCAAACAACGCCAGGCCGACGAGCCCGAGGTCGCGATCGACGCCCACACTGCGGGGCTGGAAAGGTCGAACGCCAGAACGAGATGGGAGTTCGACAGGCGCCGGTATAGATGGCTCCGCTACCGACCGAGTTGAGCAGAAAAAGTGTTGAGAAGCGGCACAAAGAGGCCGGCGACGAGCCCCAGAACGCCAAGCACCACCGGGCCGGCGAGAAGAGCGACCCCCCTCATGCGGGCTTGACCGGGGTGGGCTTGAGCGGCCCAAGGAAAGGCTTGAGCGCGATGGCAACCCCGACCGCCATCATCAGCGCATTGCCGATGATCAGAACGGCGAGAAACAGCAGGTCGGGCCATAGCCCCATGGTCAGGCCAGGTACATTTCCTCCTTGGCGAGGAAGCCAACGCAATGGGAAAGCCCGCCATCGAGATCGCCGACAGGATCGCGGCGATGAAGGTGATCGGCATGCGTCGCGCAACCCGCCCAGCGCGGTGATGTCGCGCGTGCCGGTGCCTGATCGATAGTTCCCGCGATCATGAACATTGCGCCTTTGAAGAACGAGTGCGCGCACGAGATAGAGGATCATGCCGAGGATCGCTTCCTTGGTGCCGAAACCGATCAGCATCACCAGCAGGCCAAGCGAGCCGAGGGTCGTATAGGCCAGCATCTGCTTGAGGTCGGTCTGGCGCACGCCAGCGCCCCGCCCATCAGCAGCGTCGCGCCGCCGAACAGCGTCAGGATCCAGAACCATTGATCGGTACCGCCGAGCACCGGGGTCATGCGGGCCAGCAGATAAACGCCGGCCTTCACCATGGTGGCCGAGTGCAGATAGGCCGAAACCGGGGTCGGCGCCTCCATGGCGTTGGGCAGCCAGAAGTGAAACGGCACCTGCGCCGACTTGGTGAAGGCGCCAGCCGAGCACCAGCAGCAGCGCCAGCAGGTACAGCGCGTGCGCCTGCAGCAGCGCCGGCGTTCGACAGCAGCGGTGAGCGAGGTGCCGCCGGTCGGTGTCGAGCAGCACAGCCCGGCCATCAGCGCCAGCCCGCCGCCGCCGGTCACCACCAGCGCCTGGATGGCCGCGCGGCGCGCTGCCTGGCGCGCGTGATCGAAGCCGATCAGCAGGAACGAGGTGATCGAGGTCAGTTCCCAGAAGACGAACAGCGCGAAGAGGTTGTCGGCCAGCACCACGCCCAGCATCGACGCCCATGAACATCAGTATGAAGGAAAAGAACGCCCCGATGGGGGTGCCCCTTCAGATAGCCGCCGGAATAGATGACGATGAACGTGCCGATGCCCGTGATCAGCAGCGCGAAGAGCAGGCTCAGCCCATCGAGAAAAAACGAGAACTCGACCCCGTAGGCGGGAAACCAGGTCAAGCCGCGGCGATTACCTCGCCTGCGCGATTTCGGCTCCGATGAAGCCCAGGAGGCAAAATGAAGATAGCCGCGGGCACCAGCGAGCACGCCAACCGGCAAGCGATCCCCGAGAAGATTGACCCAGGGGCGAACAGGGCGGCGAAAAGGGCACAAGGGCAACGAGCGCGATGGAAATGTCCGGGTTCGTTCCCAAAAAGATCACCGTCGTGTCAAAAATTGAGGTCCGATAAGGCAGAGGAATCCGCATCGGCTTTAAGCGGCTCGGGATTTGGAGTTGTTCAGAATATGGACGGAATCCCCGTAACACCGCCACGGGATACTAGCGTACGGAAAATTGGTATATGAGTCGCACGCGCAACTTACCACCCACATATCCCTCGGACCTTCCGCCGTTCCCTGCCGGAGACATTTTCGACTGACCGACAAGACCCGACTTCGCCGACGTCAACTGGCGCGATAAGCTGACCCCGGAACAGTACCACGTGACGCGCGAGCACGGCACCGAATGGTCCTTTCGCATCCACGCAACGATGAAAAGCGTTCGGGCACTTTTTTGCGTGTGTGCTGCCCCCCGTTGTTCTCAAGCGAGACCAAATACCATTTCGGGAGCGGCCTGGCCGAGCTTTTATGCCAACCGCTCGGGGGGCGGTCGCACGAGCATGACGACCGCCAGTTCTTCATGCGCCGCACCGAGGTGCGTTGCGCCAAATGCGAGGCGCATCTTGGACATGCTCTCTCCTGACGGCCCGGGTCCCACGGGACTGCGCGACCGCATGAACGGGCTGTCGCTGGTCTTTAAGCCCGAGACCTGACCGATCTCGGCCGGAGGCGGGCCGCTTGCTTGCCGCGGGGTCACCATGACCTCACACATACCGCCCATTGCGGAGCGGCGAGAACAGCGCCGGCTCGTTCACGGTACCGAACTGCGCGATCACTATGGCTGGCTCCGGGCCGACAATTAGCAATCAACTGAACGAAGAAACAGGCGGCAAAACCCGTATTGCTAACTGCCCGGATGCAGTCGGCCTGCTGGCAAAGATCACGGGTGCGATTGCGCAACATGGCGGCAATCTGCTGGAAGTAAGCCAATACACCGACGTCAGCACAGGCTGGTTCTTTGCGCGTCTGGCGATTGAGAAGGGTCATGAGCCCTGGCACCCTGACACTTTCATCCAAGCCTTCGCGCCCGTTGCTTCCCAACTGCGCGCCGCCTGGTCGATGCGACTGGCAGAATGGAAAACGCGCACGGTCATCCTCGTCAGCAAACAGGAACATTGCCTCGTGGACCTTCTTTGGCGCTGGCGTTCAGGTGAGCTCGGCATCGACGTGCCGCTGGTCATTTCCAATCACCAAACCTGCCGAACTTTAGTGGAGCGCGAACAGATTCCCTTCGCGTTTGTCCCTTTCCACGCAGGAAAAACCGATGCGTTCGCCAAAGTAGGGAGCTTGCTGCAGGAGGCCCGAGCAGAATTGGTCGTGCTCGCGCGGTTCATGCAGATTTTGCCGGGCTGGCTCTGCGATCATTATGCGGCCCGGATCATCAACATTCATCACTCCTTTCTGCCAGCTTTCGTCGGGGCGAATCCCTACCAGCGAGCGTTCGAACGCGGGGTGAAACTCATCGGCGCCACGTGTCATTACGCCACCGCCGAGCTGGACGCCGGACCTATCATCGAACAGGAGGTGGCCCGCGTTGAACATTACCACGACCCTGAGGACCTTGTCCGGCTCGGCCGAGACTGTGAACGCCTCGCCTTGGCTCGCGGCGTCCGCTATCATGTCGAGGACCGCGTCCTGGTCCACGGGGCGAAGGCGATTGTCTTTCGGGATTGAAGCGAGGCCATGAATGATCCTGGTTCTTTCGGTCTGCCTCATCGTGAACCGTTCGTCTTTGTGGACGAAATCGTCGCCGTGACCGCGGGCGAAGCCGAATGCGTCAAGGTGTTTTCCTTCGACGACGCGATGTTTCGGGGACACTTTCCAGGCAATCCAATCGTCCCCGGCGTGATCCTGGTCGAAGCACTATCTCAAACTGCCGGAATCGCCGGAGCGTGGGGCACGAAGCACCGCAACTTTTTGCTCTCGGCGATTCGGCAGATGAAGTTTCCGGCGGCAGCATGTCCAGAAGAGCGAATATCTCTTCACGCTCGCAACACGGGAACGATCGGCGGTCTCTGGATGTTCGACGTGAGAGCCGCAGTCGGCGGAACCACGGTCGCCGCCGGGCAGATCATTCTTAACGAAATCGGCTCGAGAGAATTGCACTAAGACTCTATTGCTCACCGCCGCTCAAGGCCGAAAGGTCGCCTTCGAATATATTGTTACGCCGGGCGAGACACCTCATAGAATGGGGCGATGGACGAGCTGGTATTCGACGTTCTCGTGGCGATGGGCTCGCTGCTCGCCGGAGTGATTGGCGCGTTGATCGGACTCGGAGGCGGCGTCATTATTACTCCGCTGCTCGTGCTGGCGTTCGGGGTCGATATCCGTTACGCGATGGGCGCAGCACTTTGCTCAGTGATCGCCACGTCTTCGGGAGCTGGCGCCGCCTATTTGCGTGATGGCATTTCGAACATGCGTATCGGCCTGTTTCTCTGTGTGGCCACCACGATTGGTGCTGTCTGCGGCGCCGTCCTGGCGACGGTCCTGGACGCCGCCGTGCTTTCGGTCATCTTTGGAGTGGCGTTGCTGGTCACCGTTCTGCTCTCGCTGAGGTCAAAAAGGGATCTCTCCGGTTCCGATGCCTCGGATCCTCTCGCCGTTAGACTGCAATTGCCTGCGACCATGCCAACCGCCGAGGGGCTCAAGCCGTACACTGTGCATCGTGTCCTGCCGGGTTTTTGCGTAATGTGGATCGCGGGTGTGCTCTCTGGATTGTTAGGCATCGGCTCAGGAGCCTTCAAAGTGGTGGCGATGGACCAGATCATGGGCATTCCGTTCAAAGTCACGACCGCGACGAGCAACTTCATGATCGGAGTCACGGCGGCGGCGAGCGTTGGCGTGTATCTGAAGCGAGGCTACCTCGATCCTTCTCTGGTGGCGCCGGTCGCGCTCGGTGTTCTGGCCGGTGCCTTCATTGGCGCCAAGCTTCTGCCCGTCGCTCCGGTCAAGCTTCTCAAGACAATATTCCTGACGGCCGTTTCTATCATTGCCGTGCAGATGATCGCCAATGGGATGGGTTGGACGTTCAGGTGAGCGCCCTATCAACCCTCAACTGTCACTCCGTCGCGCAAATGCTGGCAGAAGATTCTGAACGAGCTGCGCGGCTTCGTGGGGCCATCGGCGGGCCGACGGCCGCACCGGCGCGCAGCCTTTCTTGAACGAATGATTTTGCCACCTATTGGTTCCTCGCATTCGCCATTCTGTTTTTCGCGATCTTCTGGCTTTGCCAAAAACCCGCTCTTCGTCTCGGCTTGCTGCTCGTCGTCTCGGCGATCTTCCACACTCACTATGCTGGACCAGCCGGAGTGATGCCGATCGTGGTGATGGGGGTCATCGTTTATCTTGTTGGTTTGTCGGAAGGCAGAACCGCCAATGCTCTAGGGATCATCCTCTGCGTGTTGATGCTCGTCGGATAGAAATACCTCGTTTTTCAGCGCAACTCTGCTCGGAATGTTCCATCCCGTCCTCGAAGCCGAGGTTAGCACAGCCATGCGCGAGACGCTTCCGGAGGCGCCGCCGCTAGCGATTAGTTTTTTTGCGTTTGAGTTCGTCCACTACCTTGTGGACTGCCGTCGCGGCACTTTTCCGATTCGCAAGCCTGTCGATTTTATCTTGTATGCCATCTTCTTTCCGACCTTGGTGGCAGGCCCGATCAAGCGCTACGAACAATTTCTACCCTCGTTGCGCGCAGGCGTGGCGAGCGTGTGCCCACGGGATGTCATGACCGGTCTGCTCCAGGCGTCGCTTGGCTGTGTCAAAAAAAGTCTGCGCCGACAACCTGACTGGCTTGAGCAAACGTAGCGCCATTGAGCAGGTCGACTCTTCATTTTGAAGGACGCCTATGTCGACATAGTTGAAGGCTCCGAGAATGGCGAGTTCAAGCTCTCGGCCGCAGCCTGGGAAAACTTTGCCGCCATCGAAAGGGCATTCCCAGATCGCACGTTAAGGGCGCACACGTTGTTCCTGGTAACTCCTCGAAATCCACAGCTTGCGCAGGAGCTGGACCCAACAGAAAGGCAATCCTATGAGGCCTCGCTCCGGAGTTGGAGCGAAACGCTCAACAATGCAGGATTCCAGGCGTTTCCTTTGGGAATCGACTACGAGAGCGAGGATTTTATTGACGCGCATCATTTCTCAAACAGGGGAGCTCCAAAAATGGCGGCAGATGTGGCTGCCAAAGTTCGCAGGATGGCAGAAAAGAATGGCTGGACCAATCAGGCAATGCAATGAAACAGAACACACAAATGACGCTTCGATCGGCGCTTTCAGTTTTCGTCGGGTTATTCGTCGGAATTCTCTTTAGCTACCTCGCCTATCGGCTCAGTCTGCCAATGAAGCCGTTTGTCTATGTAGCCTTTTAACCCTCATCAATGAACGACGCGCAGCTGCAAAACTCGTTGGCTCGGGTGATGCTCACGGGAGTCCTGGTGGCCGCAGCCGTCATGGGGGCCGGCCTGATTTGGTTCGTCGTTACCCACGATGGGATGCCGACCGGCGACCATGTCTTCAGCGGGGAACCCAAGTACTTTGAAAACCCAGTGTCGATGCTTCAGAGAGCCTTGGATCGCAATTACGTCGGCCATCGCCGCAGCCTGATCATGATCGGCGTTGTCCTGTTGCTGATCAATCCGCTCATTCGCGTCGCCTTTGCAGCAGTCGGCTTCGCCGCTCAACGAAACAGGCTCTATACCGTCATCAGCTTGGCGGTTCTTGGCGTTCTTCTTCTCAGTTTCTTTTGGTGAAACAGCCGAAGATAAACTGACCTCGACAAACTCTCTGAAGCATGAGTGAGCCGACGACTGCTCCTGCCGGTCGAGAAAACTCTGGCGGGTCGTTGCTGGCTCCCCTGAGGTTGCCGGCGTTTCGCGCCATGTGGGCGGCAAACATTGTTTCGAACATCGGCACCCTGATGCAGTCCGTTGGCGCAGCCTGGTTGATGACGCTTCTTACTTCGTCAACGACGCTGGTCGGCTTGGTGCAAACAGCCGCAACGCTGCCGGTTTTCCTTGTGGGTCTGCTAGCTGGTGCCTTGGCGGATCTGGCCGACCGAAAGTCATTGCTCCTCTGGTCTCAGCTCTGGATGTCCGTCATGGCGGCGACACTGGGGCTGCTGACGCTGTTCGGACTCACCTCTCCGTGGGTCTTGCTCGCCCTGACTTTTTGTCTTGGGCTCGGCGGCGCTATCAGCCTGCCCACCTGGCAGGCGACCGTCCAAGACATGGTGCCCAAGGCGTGGGTCGCCTCGGCCGTTTCACTCAATAGCATCGCCTTTAATGTTGCCCGCGCGATCGGGCCCGCGCTGGGTGGCTTTGTCGTCGCCATGCTGGGCGCGGCCGCAGCCTTTTTTGCGAATGCCGCCTCTTTTCTTGCCGTTGTTGCGGCCGTAGTTTTCTGGAAGAGGCCGCCTGCGGTCCCCACGCGACTGAGCGAAGATGTTTTTGGAGCGATCCGGGCGGGTTTTCGATACCTGCTGCACGCACCCCGACTGCAGGCACCGATTATTCGCGCCATCGCCTTCAACCTCTGCGCGGCGGCTGTTTGGCCGCTGCTGCCATTGTTGGCGCGCGACGTCTTGAAGACTTCCGCCAGCGGTTACGGCTTACTCTTGGCGGCCTTCGGGCTTGGGTCGATCGTCTCTGCAATTGCCCTGCCGCGATTGCGCAGTCGCTTTGCTCTGGATCGCATCCTGGCTATGGGCTCCGTTATTGGCGCAGTCGCCTTCTTCGGCTTGAGTCTCACTGTTCGGCCGCTTGTCGCCGGAGCATTTTTGTTTTTCGCGGGCGCCGCCTGGGTAGGCGTGCTGATCAACTTCAATGTGTCCGTGCAAACGTCCGTGCCCGACTGGGTGCGCGGGCGGGCGCTTGCATTTTACCTCCTCGCCTTTCAAGGCGTGCTCGCATTCGACGGGGCGCTTTGGGGATGGCTCGCCGGCGTCATCGGCACGCCGCAATGCTTCACGGTCGCTGGAGTCGGTCTCATCGCAGGACTCATCCTGATCCGATTCTTTCCGCTCATCATCGACGAAACGATCGACCTTCGCCCGTCAACGCACTGGCCTGATGCACATGCCGATCTTCAAGCGGATCTCGACGACGGCCCCGTTCTTGTCGCCATCGAATATCTCATCGCCGCGGAAGACGCGGAACGGTTCCGGCTGGTGATGCGGCAACTGCGAGAGCGTCGCCTGCGCGACGGCGCGAGGCGATGGCGGCTCTATCACGACGCGCAACAACCCGAACGCTACCTGGAGTTGTTTAGACTGGACTCATGGGGCGAGCACCTCCGGCAACATGAAAGAACAACCATGGCTGATCGGGAAGTCGAAGCCCTCGCTCTTCAGTTGCATCAGGGACCGAGTCGTCCCAAAGTATCTCACTATTTTGGAGTCGAAGCATGACGTCTCACTCGGTTCGAACGCAATCAATGCGTCGGCGAGATCTTCGCCACAAACCATCATGGAGAACGGAGACGAGTACAGGGACATAACAAATATTGCTTGGCGTGGGTCAGTCCTCGACGGTGAGGTTGATGGTCAGCGACCCGGCGAAGCCGTCGCCGAATTCGCCGGCGACCTGCAACGACGTGGTCGCCGGCCGGTAGCCCTTGACGAGGATGACCTGAGCTCGGCTGTTCATCGTCGTGTCACCGGCGGCAGCCTCGAGGATGTTGCCCTCCGGGAGCGTGACGGTTTCGATGGCGCCTTCGACCTCGTGAGCGGTCAGGTCGGTGGTCTCTTCGCCGTCGATGGTCACCGACGAGGACGCGACATCCCAGATGCTGTCGAGACACGCCTCGTCGACGGTGTCGCCGGCCGCCTCGATGCAATAGCTGCCGACGGGTTGGAGCATCAGCACCTGGTCGGCGCTCATCGTGCACGACACGGTCGCATCGCCCTCGCTGCTCCACGTCGGAGCGAAGTAGACCTCCTCGGTCGAGCGGCCCATGTCGCAGTTCGCCGGGTCGACGAACACGTTCTCGTCGGCCGGCACCTCGATCAGGCCCGCGGCGTACTGGGTGAGGATTTCGGCGGCGCTGGAATCGCCGACGCCTTCGCCGGCCGGAAGGATCTCCGGATCCGACGAACTGTCGTCGTCGCTGCCGCAGGCGCTGAGCACCAACGCGGCACCGAGCGTGATGCCGATCGAGTACTGCATGATCCGGTTCATTCGTGACCCCTGTCCGCCGAGTTCGGTGCACCATACAACGGTTGTGCCAACCGCGCCGTCAAAATGATCTGTGATCAGAGCAGCGAGGCGACGAGGCCGGCCTGGCCGAGGTGGTACGTGACCATGATCGCGACCGGACATCCACGGCGTCGGCGGACACGAACTTGCGCCAGCCGAGGATCGTGTCGGAGGCGACGAACAGCGCAGCACCGCCGATGGCCCACGCATTGCCGGCCGCCGCCGCGGCCACCGCCATCGAGGAGATGACCAACAGATACCCGAGGACCGCGCCGCCGAGCGCCGAATCCTCGCGGCCGCGCCGCGGCCACGATGCGGCGACCGACGGTCGCGATCAACACGACCATCGCCGATCGCGGCGACCAGGAATGCCCACCAGCGCCAGTCGTTCGCGGCGATGAAGCCGGCCGTGTAGGCGAGATGGCCGAGCAGGAACGCGGCGAGCCCGAACACGAATCGTCGATCGTCGAGCAGCAGGACGTCGCCGGCGAGCGAGAAGATCAGGGCCACGACGAACCAGGCCCGCACGGTCGGATCGACGGGGTCGAGCGTGACCGCGACGCCGATCAACGCGATCAGCGCCAGCGGCTTGCTCCAGAGCTCGGTCGGCCGGTGCTCGTTCACCCGGCTGACCCAGTTGGCCACCGCCGCGACGACGGCGATCGCGGCGAAGATCCAGGCGGCGGTGGTCATCGGCGGATCACCGAACCGCGCGACCGATCGTGGTGAGGACGAGCACGGCGCGGCCGGCTTCGGTCGAGGCGTCGACGTCGACCCGGGCGGTGAGCTGCCACTCGTTGGTGGCGTCGGGGTCGTGAAGGATCTGGGTGACGGTCTGGGCGCGCCGGTCGTAGACGAATCGTTCGGGGCTGCGGGCACCGGCGTCGAGCAGCACCTCGTCGTGCTCGTCGTAGTACTCGGCCATCGCGGCGCGCACGCGATCGATGTCGTCGGCTGAACCGAACGCGTCGTAGCCGCGGCGAGCGGCGACCCGCTGGACCCAGTCGAACATCTGGTTGCGCACCATCACCCGGAACGCCCGCTCGTTGTCGACGACGCTGACGTCCACCTGGTCCCTTCCGGACCCGACCCCGAAGGGACCAGGTTGGGTTGGATCCTCGGTCGGGTTGAGCAGGCGCTCCCATTCGTCGATCAGGCTCGAGTCGACCTGGCGGACGACCGCGCCGAGCCAGGCGATGAGGTCGTCGATCTCGTCGGTGCGGGCATCCGCGGGGATGTTCTGCATCAGGCCCTTGTAGACGTCGGACAGGTAGCGCAGCACGACGCCCTCCGAGCGCTTCAGCCCGTAGTGGTTGACGTACTCGGTGAACGTCATCACGCGCTCCCACATGTCGCGGACGATCGACTTCGGCTTCACGGTGTCGCTGCCGACCCACGGATGCTTCGCCCGGAACTCGTTGAAGCTGTTGTAGATCCAGTCCTTGTTCGGCTTGGGCGCCTCGACCTGGCTCAGCCGCTCGATCCGCTCCTCGTACTCGACGCCCGCCGCCTTCATCTCGGCCATCAGCTCGGTCTTCGCGTGGTCGGTCTGCGCGGCGATGATCACGCCGGGGCTCTCCTGCACCGACTCGATGATCGTCAGCACGTCGAGCGCGTACAGCACCTCGAGGCCCTCGGGTCGGTCGGGGAGCTGGTCGATCGCCTCGAGCGCCCACAGCGAGAGCGGCTGGTGGAGGGCGAACTCGTCCTGGAGGTCGAAGTTGACGCGGACGCTGCCGGCCGAGTTCGTCGGGCGGGTCGGGGAACTCGAGCAGGTCGGCCTCGACCAGCGAGCGGTAGATGGCGATCGCCCGGAGGATGTGGCCGCGCTGGCGCTTGCGGGTCTCGTGGTTGTCGACCATGAGCCGGCGGACCGACGCACACCCGTCGATCGCCGTGCCGCCGCTCGCCACCATCGACCGGGCGGTCGAGCAGGCTCATCACCATCTGGTGGTTGACCTGGAAGTGCGACCGCAGCTGCTCGGGCTCGCCGCCGACGAGCTTGTCGAACGTGTCCTGGCTCCAGTGCGCGTAGCCGCGTTCGGGCGGCTTCTTCTTCACGCTCTTCTTGCCGGTCGCCGCGTTCTTCTCGTCGCTGCGCAGGTTCTCCACCACGTGCGGCGGCGCCTGCACCCACACGTCGCCGCGGTCGTCGTAGCCCTTGCGCCCGGCCCGCCCGGCGATCTGTTGGAAGTCGCGGACGGTGAGGATCCGCACGGTCGACCCGTCGTACTTGCACAGCTGGGTGAAGAGGACCGAGCGGATCGGCACGTTGATGCCGACGCCGAGCGTGTCGGTGCCGCAGATGATCTTGAGCAGGCCGTCCTGGGCGAGCTTCTCGACGAGCAGCCGGTACTTCGGCAGCAGGCCGGCGTGGTGGACGCCGATGCCGGCGGTGATGAAGCGGCGCAGGTCCTTGCCGATCGGCGTGTCGAAGCGGAAGCCGTGGAGCGCGGTCTTCAGCGTCTCCTTCTCGGTCTTGCTGAGCGGGTCGAGGGCGAGGTAGTTCTGCGCCGCCTCGGTGGCGTCCTTCTGGGTGAAGTGGACGATGTAGATCGGCGCCTTGCCGCCCTGCAGGAGTTGCTCGACGCTGGCGTGGAGGGTCGACGTGCGGTACTCGAAGTGCAGCGGCACCGGCCGTTGGACCGACGTGACCACGCTCGTCTCCCGTCCGGTGCGGGCCGTCAGGTCGCGACGGAAGAACTCGACGTTGCCGAGCGTGGCCGACATCAACAGGAACTGGGTGTGGGGGAGTTGGAGGAGCGGCACCTGCCACGCCCAGCCGCGTTGCGGGTCGCCGTAGTAGTGGAACTCGTCGACGATGGCGACGTCGACCGGCGTCGTCGGGCCGTCGCGCAGGGCCCAGTTGGCGAGGATCTCGGCGGTGCAGCAGATGATCGGCGCGTCGGGGTTGACCGACGCGTCGCCGGTGATCATCCCGACGCGATCCGAGCCGAACTCGCGGCACAGGGCGAAGAACTTCTCGCTGACGAGCGCCTTGATCGGCGCGGTGTAGACGCTGCGCTTGCCCTCCGACAGGGCGGCGAAGTGGGCGGCCGGTGGCGACGAGCGACTTGCCCGACCCGGTCGGTGTGTTGAGGATCACGTGGTTGCCGACGAGCAGCTCGAAGATCGCCTCCTCCTGCGCGGGGTACAGCTCGAGGCCGAGTTCGGCGGCGTACGTGTTGAACCCGTCGAGCACGGCGTCGGCGTCGTGCGAGCCGGCCGTGCGTGCGGGGAGGTGCCGGATCAGCGGGGGGACGGGGCTGATCGACACGGTGCGAGGGTATGCCGATCTACCCCACCTCAGGGATCTGTGAGCGCTGGAGGCCGATTTCGACGTGTGGGCTCACACTTCCGTCGCCGTCGAGGCGGTCAGACTCGACGTGGCGAGGTCCTGGACGTCTGGGCGCGATCTCGATCGAGTCCCGAACGAATTCGCGCCCAGACGTCGATCCGGTCGTTGGCGGAGGCGTCAGCCGCGGACGCCGATGGTCTGGATCTCGTCGACGTCGTAGTCGATGGTGATCGTCCGCTCGAGCGGTGGGATCTCGCCGGAGCCTTCGGACGACGTGTACGGCAAGGCCCACGTCGTGGTGACCGAGAGTTGGTACGGGGCGTCGTCGGGCGACGAGTGGAGGTAGGTGTATCCACAGGTCGGTGACTGCTCGACGACGTCGAGGTCGGGGTGGACGGATTCGATCGGCACGCCGGTCGAGGCGCACGTGATCGAGTCACCGTTGCCGAGGTCGAACGTGGTGGTGTCGAGGGTCGGGGTGACCGTGATCCAGACGGCGGGCCCGGCCTGGGCCGTGATGGCATCGAGCGTCTGCGGTTCCACGGCGAGCCAGAGGCCGAGGTTGACGATCCCGTTCGCTTCCGGCGTCGGACTGATCGACGGGACGGGCAGTTGGAGTTGCGCTTCGACCTGGTCGACGATGCCCGCGATCAAGTCGTCGACGTCGACGCCGATCGGCACGTACCGCAGCTGCACGCCCTCGCCGGTGCAGGCGACGGAGTAGAGCTGGTGCTCGCGCCCGTCCAACACCCGCGTCGCCGGTTCGAGCGCCTCCTCCGCGGTGAGCGCCGCTCCGGTCGCCCCGATCCCGACGACATCACCCCGCGTCAACGCCTCCCACACACACCGCGGCACCCCGTTCCCCGACGGGCCGAACGAGTACACCGGCGCCGACGAAGCCGTCACGGTGACCGTGCCGGTCCGGTTCGTGTTGACCCGCCGGTGCCGGCGTCTGCGGCGACGCATGCGGCAAGCGCGACCAACGCAGACGGCGACCGCGAGCGATCGGCCGTCAGTCGATCGCACGTCGCGACTCCGGGTCGTTCCTCGACGGTCGTCGCCGCCGTCTAGCTATCCAAACGCCGTCTGACGAACGACATGTCGACTCTGCGACATCGTGTTGTAGATCTCGTCGTCGACGATCGCCTCCGCCGTCGCCAAGCGGCTCGTACACCACGGCCAGCGTCGACTCGGCAGAGCATCAACTGTCGCGTCGGTCGGTTCGTCGACCGCTCGAGCTCGAGCGACATCGACGACGAACGATCGGGCATGTCGCGGATTCGGCCGTGACGAGCAGTCCATCTGCGACCAGCCGTCGAAGAATGCTCGTGACTCCGCTGAGGATGTCTCCGGCGAAGTACCGGGCGACTTCGGCGCGCAGGTCGGGGTTCGATGGGTCGGCCCCGGCTGCGAGCAGCGCTTGTTCGCCGGCGTTGAGGTCGGCTTCGATGTCGGCGATCAGGGCTTCGGTCGGGTCGATCGTGGTGGTCGGAGCGGCGGTCGTCGGCGCGTTGGTCGTGGTCGACCGTTCGGTCGTCGACGGGACGGTCGTCGTCGGGCTCGGAGGTCGCGACGACCGTCGTGGCTGGGTCGCGGGTGGTGGTCGGATCGGCGTCGTCGTCTCCCGAACAACCGGCGGCGGTGAACACTGTCAGTGTCAGGGCGACGACGATCAGCGATCGCATCGGCTCACGATAATCGGCAGGAACATGGTCCTCGAACGTGGGCGACGGAGTGCGAAAGCGGAAACGATCCGACGGAGGCGTCGCAGAAGTCTTCGTGTCGTGAGTCCCGGAAACCGGGACGGAGGACACGAAGAGTGCTGCAGGGCGCGACGACCGCGTCAGGCGGACGGGCGACGGAAGTCGATCAGCACGTCGGCGAGCCACTCGATCGAGTCGCGGGTGATCGGGTCGACGACCAGTTGGACGTGCTCGCAACCGGCGGCCTCGAACGCCCGGAGTTGGTCGGCCAACTCGGATGGCGACCCGGTCAGCGGTTCGGTCGAGGTGTCGGCGTCGTAGTCGCCCATCTGTCGGCGCGTCCCGCCGGGCAGTCGCACGTACACCGCCGCGGTCGCCGACACCTCCGAGACCGATCGGCCGGCGGCGACGATCAGCCCGTCGACCCGCTCCTTGACCGCGGCGAAGCCGGCGGCCGTGTTGCCGTACTGGCTCCACCACATGTTCCACGCGTCGACGTGGGGGAGCGTGATGTCGAGCATCCGGTCGCCGATCGATCCGACCATCAGCGGCGGCCCGCCGTCACGCGGCGAGCGGGGATGCAGCACGCACCCGGCCGCGTCGTAGTACGTGCCGTGGAAGTCGATCGAGCCGTCGCGCAGCAACGTGCGGATGATCGTGAACGCCTCCTCGAACCGGCTGACCCGGTTGTCGTAGGGGAAGCCGAAGGCCCGGTAGTCGGGCGGATTCCATCCGGCGCCGAGCCCGAGGATCAGCCGGCCGCCCGAGATCGCGTCGACCGTCGCCGCCTGCTTGGCGAGCATCGCCGGCGCGTGGAAGCCGGTGCACGCCACCAGCGGACCGAGTTCGATCGTGGTGGTCGACGCCGCCAGCGCAGCGAGCGACGTCCACACCTCCCACGGTCCACGCGGCCCGACCGCCAGGTCGTACAGGAGGTGGTCGCCGAGCCACAACGAGTCGAACCCGACCTGTTCGGCGAGCTGCGCCATGGCGATCAACTCCGGGAACGGCACTTCCCATTCGACCTCCGGCAGCTGCACCCCGATCTTCATCGCCGCCACCGTAAGCGACCGACGGGCCGACCACGTCCGGCGTCGGCGAGCGAGCGCACCGACCGTTCGAGACGAGCGTTCAGCCGCTCATCACGGGCGAGCCGTGGTGCAGCACGAGGAGCCAGCGGTCGCCCGAGTGGGCGTAGACGTTGGTGGCCGCCACGGTCCCGGTACCGCCGGAGTCGACGAGATTCTCGTCGAGCGTGACCACGGCGATCGGGCCCTGGATCGTGACGGCCTCGTTCGTGAGGATGAACTGGTTGCGGCCCGGACCGGCGAGGATGCGCCGCCACGAGTCCTCGACGTGGGGCCACGTCCGCAGCATCGGCCAGCCCGGGTGGATGCACACGACCCGCTCGCTGTGCTCCCACGCCGCGACCATCGCGGCCATGTCGCGAGCCTTCGTGGGCGTCGTAGAAGGCCTGGTTGGCGGCGAGCACCTCGGCGACCATCGGGTCGATCGTCGATTCGGCCATCTCGTCGCTCATGTCGCCGACGGTACCGCCCGCCGGATTTCGTGTCCCAGACCGCGCTACCGATTGGTGCGAAATCCGCCGCGCGATTCGTGCTGAGCACAGATCCCGGAGTATCGCACGTGGACCGTGGTGCCGACGCACGGGGCCGATCGATCGCCTACCGTGGCGGCATCCGGTCGTCCCCCGACCGGCGATCGATCGACGGAGGATGCCGTGCTGAAGATCAAGTCCTCGGGCAAACACCACATGAAGGTCGTGTTCGAACTCGGCGCGGGGGAGGGTGACCACTACGTGTCGGTGGTCGGTGACTTCAACGGGTGGGATCCGTACGCCACGCCGATGAAGCGGCGTCGCGACGGAACGCAGCGGGCCAAGGTCAAGATCCCGCTGGGTCACAGCTACCAGTTCAAGTACCTCAGCGACGACGGCACGTGGTTCTGCGATCCCGACGTCGAGACCGAACTCAACGCCGACGGCGAGCCCAACTCGGTCCTGACCTACCTCACCTGATCCAGCGCCGCTCCGTCGATCTCGGCCGGATACGGGCCGGTTTCCGACCCATCGGCGACCGAGATCGGCCCGGATACCGGGTCGACGCTGATCCGACGCCGGAGGCGTCAGCCGGCGATGCTGGTCAGCAGGTCGGCGACGGTGCGATCGATCGAGGTGTGCAGCGCCAGTTGGGTCTGGGTGCGCATGATGCCCGGCAGCTGCAGGATGCGCTGCAGCACGTCGTGGAGGTGCTCGTTGGAGCGGGCCACGACGCGGACGTGCAGGTCGCCCGGGACCGGTGACGGCGTGCACCTCCAGCACCTCGGCGATGTCGGCCAGCCCGCTCAGGATCTGCGCGTCGCTGCCCTGGGCGATCTCGAGCGTCGTGAACGCGAGCACGCCGAACCCGGCGGCGGAGGCGTCGACGTCGGGGCCGAAACCGACGATGATGCCGTCTCGGGTCAGACCGGTCGAGGCGGGCCTGCACGGTGCCCCGGGCGACGTCGAGCCGCCGGGCCATCTCGACGACCGGCAGGTTCGGCGTCGATCGCAGCAGACCGATCAATCGGGCGTCGAGTGCGTCCCAGCGATCGGTGGTCATCGTGCACAACCGACTGCGAGTCGTCATCGACCGCAGACTAGGCAATCTGCACAGTGCTGAGCCGAGCGGCTTGCTCGAAATGCCGGGACGAGGCGGACAATGAAGGCACGTTCTGTGCACCGCTCGGCGCACCGGCCGCCCGCCTC
Source organism: Ilumatobacteraceae bacterium (assembly GCA_963772085.1). Lineage (GTDB taxonomy): Bacteria > Actinomycetota > Acidimicrobiia > Acidimicrobiales > Ilumatobacteraceae > Sva-07. The sequence goes on along the minus strand of CAVYWH010000004.1, from coordinate 136,266 downwards.
GACCCTGGAGGAACCCGATGACCACCTTCGACACCGCACCCGACCGATCCGACCGCCGGCACGGAGGCGAACCCGCCGGCATCCGATTGAAGGGGTGGGACTCGCTCGAGTTCTACGTGGGCAACGCCCGCGCCACCGCTGGCTTCCTCACCGCCGCCTTCGGCTTCCGGGTCACCGCCTACGCCGGCCCCGAGACGGGACGAGACGACATCGCCTCCTACCTGCTCGAGCAGGGCGACATCCGCTTCGTCGTCACCGCCGGCCTGACGCCTGACTCGCCGATCTGGACCCACGTGCGCGAGCACGGCGACGGCGCCCAGGACCTGGCGTTCGTCGTCGACGATGCGACCGCCACGTACGAGGCGGCGATCGCCCGCGGCGCCACCTCGGTCCGCGAGCCCTACGAGTTGACCGACGAGCACGGCACCCTGCGCCTCGCCGCCATCGGCACCTACGGCGAGACCAAGCACACCTTCGTCGACCGCCGTGACTATCTCGGCTACTACTGCCCCGGCTACGTGACGACCGGTCTCCCGCCGGAGCCGGCTCGGCTCGCCGGTCGGGCTGGAGCGGATCGACCACGTCGTCGGCAACGTCGAGACCGGCAAGCTCGACGAGTGGGTGGCGTTCTACGAGGACGTGATGGGATTCCGCCAGCTGCGTCACTTCGACGAGCACCAGATCGCCACCGAGTACAGCGCCCTGCGCTCGACGGTGGTGACCAACGATGCCGGGATCACGATGCCGCTCAACGAGCCGGCGGAGGGTCTGAAGCGCAGCCAGATCCAGGAGTACCTCGACACCTACCGCGGGCCGGGCGTTCAGCACATCGCGCTCGGCACGAGCGACATCGTGCGGGCCATCAGCTCCCTGCGCGGTCGCGGCGTGCGCTTCCTCGAGGCGAACGACGAGTACTTCCACGACGTGCGCAGCCGGCTCAACTTCCTCGATGTGCCGTGGGGCGACATCGAGGAGCTCGGCATCCTCGTCGACAACGAGAGCGACGGGCACCTGCTGCAACTGTTCACCGAGCCGATCACCGACCGTCCGACCGTGTTCATCGAGATCATCCAACGTGGCGGCGCGACCGGGTTCGGCGAGGGCAACTTCAAGGCGCTGTTCGAGTCGATCGAACGCGAACAGGAGCGCCGGGGCAATCTGTGACGATGGATCCGTGACGGCGCGACGCAGTCGGCCGGCCCCGTCCCGCCGTCATGGCGATGCCGGGCTACCGGCCCGGACGATCGGCGGCCGCGGCGGCCGCAGAGCACGGGATCGCCGATGCGATCAAGTTGGCCTCGAACGAGTTGCCGTACGGGCCGCTGCCGTCGGTCGCCGCGGCCATCCGCTGACGCGGTCGGACGGCGTGTCGGTCTACCCCGACCATCGTGCGACCGAGCTGCGCGCGGCGATCGCCGGCTCGCTCGGGCGTGACCGCGGATCGGGTCACCGTCGGCGCCGGATCGGTCGGCCTGCTCCAGCAGCTGGCGCTGTCGTACCTCGATCGCGGCGATCGGTGTCGCGTTCTGCTGGCCGTCGTTCGAGGCGTATCCGCAGTTCGCCGGTCTCGTCGAGGCCGACCAGATCACCCCGCCGCTGCGTCGCCAGACGTTCGATCTCGACGCGCTCGCCGACGCGGTCACCGCCGACACGAAGATGGTGCTGATCGCCAACCCCAACAATCCCGACCGGCACGATCGTCGGCACCGACGAGCTGGTGCGCGTTGGTCGAGCGCGTCCCCGACTCGTGCCTGGTCGTCGTCGACGAGGCCTACGCCGAGTTCGTCACCGACCCCCGCATCACCGACTCGATGGCGCTGCTCGACCGGTTCCCGAACGTGCTCGTGCTGCGGACGTTCTCCAAGGCGCACGCGCTCGCCGCGCTGCGGATCGGCTACGCGGTCGGCCACCCGGACGTGATCGCCGTGCTCGACCGGACGCTCGTGCCGTTCGTGGTCAACGGGCTCGGTCAGCGGGCGGCGATCGCCAGCCTCGCCGCCGCTCGACGAGATGCGCGAGCGCGTGGCGGTCGTCGTGGCCGAGCGCTGCGTCGGTGGCCGCCGCGCTGCGACGTTCCGGGTGGGGCGTGCCGGAACCGCAGGGGAACTTCGTGTGGCTGCCGGCCGGCTCGGCGTGCGGCCGACGTCGGCGTCGGGCTGGAGCGGCTCGGCGTGGTGACGCGGGTGTTCCCCGACGTCGGTGTCCGAGTGACGATCGGCGATGCGGCAGCGAACGCCCGTTTCCTCGAGGCGTTCGAGAAGGTCGCCGTCGAACTCGACGCCGGGGCGTGGCAGCTCCCGACCGGTGATCTCGCCGTGCGGATCGCCGGCCATCTCGACGAACTCGACGACGTGCTGGCGCGGCTCGAGGCGCACGCCACGGCGGCGGTCCCGTCGGGCCTGACCGAGCCGGATGCCGGCGGCACCGAGCGGTGGGACGCCGGCCAGGTGTGGGCGCACCTCGCCGAGTTCGGGTCGTACTGGCGGGCCGAGTTGCGCAGCGATCGTCGACTCCCCGGTCGGCGACGGACGACGCCCGGTGCCGTTCGGCCGCACCAAACGCGACCCGCATCGCATCGCCATGATCGACGAGCACCGGCACGAACCGATCGACCGACAGTTCGCAGACGGTGCGTCGCGACGTCGCCGCGCTTCCGGGCCGACCTCGCCGAGCTGACGCGCCGCCGACTGGGCACGGCGGGGTCGGCACGAGACGCTCGGCGAGATGGACCTGTGGCGGTTCCTCGACCACTTCGTCACCGGCCACTACGCCGAGCACGCCGACCAACTCGACGGGCTGCGCGCCGGGAGTCCGCGATGGCTGACGACCGGCCCGACCAGCTCGCCGCCGCCGGCCGTCGTCGACGTGGGTCGACGATCCCGCCGGGTTCACCGTTCCCGTTGCACAACCTGCCGTTCGGCGTCGGTCGGCGGCCGACGGATCGGTCGGTGCGTTCGTCGCCATCGGCGATCGGGCGCTCGATCTGGCGCGTGCCGCAGGCGACCGGATTGCTCGACGGGACGTGGGGCCGACACGGCCTGCTCGGCGCCGACGGCATCGCTGAACGACTTCGCCGCCGCAGGGCGTCGCTGCGCACGCCGCGCTGCGCGAGCGCTTGATCGAACTGTTCACCGATGCGGGGTACGAGGCGCCGTTGACGCCGTCGCTGATGCCGATCGACGAGCTGACGATGGGGCTGCCGGTGGCGGTCGGCGACTACGTCGACTTCTATTCGTCGCTCCATCACGCGACGAACCTCGGCCGCCTGTTCCGTCCCGACGGCGATCCGCTCCTGCCGAACTGGCGCCACCTGCCGGTCGGCTACCACGGCCGCTCGGGAACGATCGTCGCCGACCACGCCGACATCGCCCGCCCGAGCGGACTGCGTCTCGTCGACGGCGCGCCGCGGCACGGCCCGACGGACGCGCTCGACATCGAGCTCGAGGTCGGGCTTCGTGGTCGGTGCGGCATCCGAGCGCGGCCAGCCGATCGCCGCCGACGACGTCGACGAGCACCTGTTCGGGGTGTGCCTGGTGAACGACTGGTCGGCCCGTGACATCCAGGCCTTCGAGTACCAGCCGCTCGGCCCGTTCCTCGGCAAGAGCTTCGCCACGTCGATGTCGCCGTGGATCGTCACGCTCGATGCGCTCGAACCGTTCCGCGTCGATCCGCCGGCGCAGGATCCGCCGGTCGCCGACTACCTCCGCACGACCGGTGCCGACCGGTTTCGATCTGCACCTCGAGGTGCTGCTGCAGTCGGCGGCGATGCGCGACGCCGGGACCGCGCCGGTGGTCGTCAGCTCGACCGGGTTCGCCGACATGTACTGGACCGCCGCCCAGCAGCTCGCCCACATGACGGCCAACGGCGCGAGCGTGCGGGCGGGCGACCTGTTCGCGTCGGGCACCGTGTCGGGTCCGACGGCCGGCTCGGAGGGCAGCTTCATCGAGCTGACGTGGCGCGGTGAGCGGCCGATCGAGCTGCCGGACGGCACGACGCGCTCGTTCCTCGTCGACGGCGACCGGGTGACGCTGCAAGGCTGGGCGGGCTCCGACCCGGCGACCCGCATCGGTCTCGGGTCGGTGACGGGCACGATCGTGCCGGGCAGCATGCGAGACATCGAGAGGAGCGCAGGCTGACATGCCGTACTACCGATCGGTCGGGAACATCCCGGCGAAGCGACACACGCACCACCTCGACGAGACGGGCCACCGATTCGCCGAGGAGCTGATGGGTCAGGAGGGGTTCTCGTCGAACTCGTCGCTGCTCTACCACCGCAACTCCCCGTCGGCCCTGACGGCGATCGAGGCGGTGGACGCGACGATGCCCGTTCGGGACGGTGCGCGCCGACGCCCGACGTGCCGCTGACGCCGCGCCACATCCGCACGTCGGAGATCGACGGGCCGCCCGACGCCGACCTCGTGCTCGGGCGCACCGTGCTGCTCGCCAACGACGACGTCGAGGTGGCGTGGGTCGAGGCCGACGCCGACAGCGGGCTGTACCGGAACGCGGTCGGCGACGAGCTGGTGTTCGTGCAGCACGGTCACGGCCGGCTCGATTCGGTGTTCGGCGCGCTCGACGTCGGCCCCGGCGACTACGTGGTGATCCCGGCGTCGACGACGCACCGCTGGCTCGTGTCCGGGACGGGGTCGGGCGAGGGCCGCTCGGTGCGTTGATCTTCGCCAGCCGCGGCCACATCGCGCCGCCGGCGAAGTACCTGTCGCGCTTCGGCCAGTTCCTCGAGCACGCCCCGTACTGCGAGCGCGACCTGCGGGCGCCGACCGAGCTGGTCATCGCCGACACCGAGGTGGTCGACGATCCGGTGCCGGTGCTCGTGCGCAACCGGGCCGGGCTGTCGCGGCTCGTCCACCGCCACCATCCGTTCGACGTCGTGGGTTGGGACGGCTGCGTGTATCCGTACGCGTTGAACATCGCCGACTTCGAACCGATCGTCGGGCGCCTCCATCAGCCGCCGCCGGTGCACCAGACGTTCGAGCTGCCCGGCGCCGTCGTCTGTTCGTTCGTGCCCCGTCTGTTCGACTTCCACCCCGACGCGGTGAAGGTGCCGTACCACCACGCCAACACCGACTCCGACGAGGTGCTGTTCTACTCGGCCGGCAACTTCATGAGCCGGGCCGGATCGGGGATCGGGGTCGGGTCGATCTCGTACCATCCGGCCGGTTTCGTGCACGGCCCGCAACCGGGCAGCGTCGAGGCGAGCCTCGATCAGACGGCGACCGAGGAGGTGGCGGTGATGCTCGACACGTTCGCCCCGCTCCGGGTCACCGACGCCGCCCGTGCCGCCTCCGACGACCGCTACCCCTTCACCTGGTCGCGCTAGCGACCTTCCGTCCGCCGGCGTTGCGAGCGTTCTCGGTCGGATTCGCCCACTTTCCGAACCGAATCCGACCGAGATTGTGCACGCCGGCGATCTCGGTCGGATATCGCCCACCTTCCGGACCGAATCCGACCGAGAACCGCCGTTGACCGGCTCGACGGATTCGGCGGCGTCCGACCCAGATCCGACCGAGATCGTCGCCGTTGACGTTCTCGGTCGGATCAGCCGCCTCCCGGACCGCATTCGACCGAGATCGACGAGGACGGGTCAGGAGCGGTCGAGCAGGGCGGCGATCGAACCGTCGGTGGCGCTCTCGAGGAATCCGCCGACCACGTCGAGGACGTGGTGGAGCCCGTCGCCGGCGAACAGCACGGGTTGGAAGTGGTGGATGTCGTACGGCGTGGTGCCCATCTCGACGAGATCGAGGCGGCGGATCTCGGCGTGGTCCGCCGAACCACGTGAGCTCGCTGGGGGAGCTGAGCAGACCGGTGCCGTAGGCCTTGAGCTCGCCGTGTTCGCGCACGACGCCGAACTCGACGCTGAACCAGAACACGTCGGCGATGAACTGGCGGGCCCGCTCGCCGTGGACGCGTCCGATCGCCTCACCGGCGAGGCGGTGGAGTTCGGCGATCTCCGGACAGGCGAGGCAGTTGCCGTGGCCGACGACCTCGTGGATCACGTCGGGTTCGGGCGTGTAGAGCGGGTCGCCCTCCCATCGCACGTACTGCGTGGAGGCGAAGGTCCGGTTGGCGAGGGCCTCGAAGAACTCGACCGCGGGGACGGTGCCGGCGACCGCCCGGTATCCGAAGCCGGTGAGCGGGCGCAGCCGGGCGTCGACCTCGGCGAGTTGTGGGACCCGGTCGGTGGGCAGCGCGAGCTGGTCGCGTGCGGCGAGCACTCCGCTCGCGGCGTGGCGGTCCCACAGCGGCCGGAGCGTTGTGGTGACGGTCGACCAGACCTCGTTCTCGACGTCGGTGTAGTCGATGGTCGCGGCAGGGGCGTCGACTCCTGCGGCCAGTGCGGCGATCTCGTCACGGCGCCGCCAGTAGGAGGCCGGTGGTTCGGGAGTCGGCGCCACGGTGGCGTCGCTGGAGATGGTGAAGCCCGCGTTCGCTGGCATGCGGCCATGATTCCACCGCTTGACCGATCGGGGATGATCTTCGCCCGATATCGGGACGGACGATCGCCACAGATCGCCGAAGTGATACGTTCGTCTCGATGATCGAGCTGGACGACATCGACCGCAAGATGATCGACGCCCTCCGCGAGGACGGTCGTCGCACGGCTCCGATGCTCGCGGAGATGATCGGCATCGGGCGTGCCACCGCGTATCACCGCTTCGACCGGCTCGTCGACGACGGGGTGATCGCGGGGTTCTCGGCGCGGGTCGATCCGGCGGCGGTGGGCTGGGCGGTCTCGGCGCTCGTGCTCGTCAACGTCCGCCAGGGATTGTGGCGCGACCTGCGCGAGGAATTGCGGGCGCTGCCCGGGGTGCAGTGGTTGGGCGTGGCGACGGGGCGGTTCGACTTCCTGCTGCTCGTGCGCGCCGATTCGCTCGAACACCTCCGCGACGTCGCCCTCTACGAGCTGCAACAGATCGAAGGCGTCCGCTCCGCCGAGACCGTCGTGCTGCTCGACGAGATCGATCAGAGCGACCAGCCGATCTGGCCGCCGTCGTGAGGCGTGATGTGCTCGCTGAGATCGGGATGGCGCAAGGTCGTGCATCGGTGCCTGGCACCGATGCACGACCTCGGCGCGGGATGATCGGACGATGAGCGACGTGCGGTGTCGAGCGGTCGTGACCGGTCGGGTGCAGGGCGTCTTCTACCGTGACTCGTGTCAGCAGATGGCGCGCCGGTTCGGGCGTGCGGGGGTCGGTGCGCAACCGCAGCGACGGGACGGTCGAGGTCGTCGCCGAGGGTCCGCGCGATGCCGTCGATCAATTCTCTCGATTGGTGCCGGCAGGGACCGCCGCGCGGCGACGGTGACGGGCATGACGATCGTCGACGAGACACCGATCGGCGAGTCGTCGTTCCGCGTCGTGTACTGACGCGCCGCCTGGCGATCTCGGTCGGATTCGGCCCGGAGACCGGCCCAGATCCGACCGAGATCGCCGGGTGACCCGTAGTGTCGACCGACATGCTGGGTGAGTGCTGATGGACTGGCCGATCGTTGCGATCGCCGTGGTGGGCGCCGTGGTGCTGGCTGCGTCGGTGGCCGGCGCCCTGCTCCCCGAGATCCACCCGCGCGAACAGCGGGTCTTCCGGGCCATCAACGGCCTGCCGGGCTGGCTGTACTGGCCGCTCTGGGGACCGATGCAGCTCGGCAACCTCGTGGTCGGGACCGTGGTCGGGCTCATCGCGGCGCTCGTCTGGGGCGATTGGACGATGGCCATCGCGGTGGTGCTGGCGATGGTCCTCAAGCTCGTCACCGAGCGCATCGTCCGACGCCGGATGGCCGAGCACCTCAAGGTTCGCCAGCGACCGGGGACGAGCGAGCCGGGAGCCGATCCTGCGCGGCGCCGACGTACCGGCGAGCGGGCCCAGCTTCCCGTCGGGTCACGTGATCCTCGTCGCCGGCATCGCCAGCGTGGTCGCCAACGACATCCCGATCGCATGGGCGTGGGTTCCGCACCTGCTCGTGGTGATCGTGATGGCCGGTCGCGTCTACGTCGGCGCGCACAACCCGCTCGACGTGACCGCCGGGCTGGGACGTGGGCCTGCTCGTGGGCAGCGTGCTCGACCTCCTGCTGCGCTGATGCCCGTCCACTCGAATCCGTCCACCAGCGACCACGATGTGCCGGTGTTCGAACCCACGGAGATCATCTCGTCCGAGCCGACCCGCGCGACCAAGGCGCCGACCGACGCCCTGCGGCTGGCGGTCGCCTCATCTCGCTGCTGGCGTCGTCGTCATCGGAGCGCTCTTCGACGAGGCCATCGTCGGCTTCGTCGCCGATCTGACCAGCGGTATCGATGCCCTGCCGACGTGGCTGGTCACCGGGCTGGTCCTGTTCGGACAGATCCTCGGTGTGGTGGTGATCGTGGGCGGGGCAGTGATGGCCGTGCTCCGCCGTCGGTGGCTCCTCCTGGCGATCACGGCCGCGGCCGCCGGGGTCGCGGTGCTGCTCACCCTGCTGATCCGCCCGATCGTCGACTTCGTCGAACCGTCGGTCGCCGATGTGGACGGGTCGTACACATTGCTCCCCGCCGATCGGGTCGCGCTCGGCGGTCGGCCTGGCGATCTTGGCGGCGGTCGTGACGGCCGCCGCACCGTGGATCTCGCGTCGCTGGCGTCGCGCGGGGTGGACCGTGGTGATCCTCGCCACGTTCACCCGCTTCCTCGGCGCGCCGATCGAGTTCGACACGATCGTGGCCGTGCTCGCGGGGTGGACGGCGGGCGCCGCCGCCATCGTCCTGGTCGGCGCCCCCTCGCGCCGCCCGACCGGCGAGTCGATCGCCGCCGGCCTGGCCGCGGTCGGGGTGCCGCTGGCGCGGTTGGAGCAGGCGAACCTCGATGCACGCGGCTCCACGCCGTATTACGCGACCGGCTCGCGACGGGACCGCGCTGTTCGTCAAGGCGCTCGGCGACGACGAGCGCAGCGCGGACGTGATGTTCCGTGTCTACCGCCGCCTCCAGCCGCGCGATCTCGGTGACGAGAAGGCGTTCTCCACGCTGCGCCGGGCCGTCGAGCACGAGGCACTCGTCGCGCTCGGCGGCCCGCGACCTCGGCATCCGCACGCCGCGCCTCGCGGCGTTCGCGACCGCGCAGCCCAACGGCTTCGTGCTCGCGTACGAGGCCATCGCCGGTCGTTCCCTGGACCGCGTCGAGCCCGCCGAGCTGACCGACGAGGTGATGGCGGGCGTGTGGTCGCAACTCGTCGCTCATGCGCACCCACCGCATCGCCCATCGCGACCTGCGCCTCGCCAACGTGTTCCTGGCCGACGACGGCGCCGCCTGGATCATCGACTTCGGCTTCAGCGAGCTGGCGGCTTCCGATCAGCTGCTGGCCACCGACCTCGCCGAGCTGCTCGCCTCGTCGACGACGAAGGTCGGCGCCGACCGGGCCGTCGCCGCCGGGCTGGCCGCGGTCGGCCCCGAGGCGCTGATGACCGCACTCGATCGGCTCGAGCTGCCCCGGCTGAGCGGCGCCGACCCGGACCGCGATGAAGGCCGATCCGACCCTGCTGCCCGGACTCCGCTCAGGCCATCACGGCCGCCTGCTCCGGTGGATCCCGCGATCGTCGGAGCGATCTACTGGCCGACCGCTGACGATCCGCATCCTGGCGGCGGCGAACCATGCGACGACGAGCAGGCCGGCGGCCAGCGCGGTCGCGACGTTGGCCAGCATGTGGAACCCGAACGACGCCTTCACGAAGCCCGACGCGAGTGCGGCGGTGGCACCGCACAGGCTCATCGTGAGATCGGACGTTCCCTGTACCTCGACCCGGTTGACGGCCGGGCACCGATCGGGTCAGCAGCGAGGATCCACCGATCAGTCCGATGCTCCATCCCAGCCCGAGCGCGAAGAGTCCGATGAACATCAGCGCCGGCACGTATCCGGCAACCACCGTGCTGACGGTGCCGAGCCCGAGGATCACGGCGCCGACCTGGATCGCGCGCGTCGCGCCGATCCGGTCGACGTAGCGGCCGACGACCGGTGACAGCCCGTACATGCCGACGATGTGGGCGGCGATCACGAACGCCGACAGGTCGGCGTGGCCGTGATCCTTCATGTGCGGCGGGGTCATCGTCATCACACCGACCATCACCGCCTGCGACACGGCCATGGCGACGAGCCCGAGCTTGGCGCCGGGCGATGCCGCGATCATCGCCGCCGAGGCGTCTGACCTGGCGCGTCGGCCGCACACGGTCGGCCTTCGGGTCGATGCCACCGATCACCGCCAGCGGATCAGGTCGCAGCCGTAGCCAGATGATCGATGCCGCGACGACGAAGAGCACCGTCGCGAAGAGGAACGGTCCGACCAGCTCGTCGAGCCCGAGATCCGCCGCGACACCCTTCTCGAACGGGGTGAGGAGCGGGTCCGAAGATGGCGCCGAGTGTGCCGATCCACACGATGGCGGCGATGGCGCGCGCCTGTGCGTCCGGTGCCGCGAGGTCGGCCGCCACGTAGCGCTGTTGGAGCGTCGCCGCTTGGCCGGCACCGAACAGCAGCATGCCCGCGACGAAGAGCGGGAAGATCCGCCACTGTCCGCCGAACGCCGCGACCGTCGAGCCCATTGCGCCGACCATCAGCGCCTGGGTGAGTCCGATCCGGCGGCCGTGGCGGCGCGAGTGGGCAGCGAGCGGAATGGCGGTGATGCGCGGCACCGAGCGTGAACGACGGCGCTCCCCATGCCGGCCAGCCGATCCGAGCCGAGCAGATCGCCGGCGAGGAGCGAGACGACGGCGACCATCCCGGCGACCGCCGCCTGCCCGGGAACCTGGGCCAGTCGCAGGGACGTCAGTGTGCGGCGTTGCAGGGCCGCCACATCGGTCTGCGCTCCGTCGGGTCGCACGGTCGCCGCAGTCACTGAGTTCGAGGGTAGTTGCGGGTCGCTCGAGCGCCGCTCACGGATTGTGCAGCCGACCGTCGCCCCCGGGGCGAACGCCGAACCGACGGAGCCCGCGTGGTCACGCGCTGCGCAGTGCGACGGTGTACGACGCGGCGGCGACGATGCAGCACGCCGTGCGGACGTGGTTGCCGACCACCCACTCGGTCAGGAACGTCGACCAGTAGTCGGCGGCGGCCGGCGTGGCGGCGTCGAACGTGGCGAGGCGGTCGTTGCGGGGGACGTTGAAGCCACCGGTGATGGCGAGCGCAGCGAGGTAGGCGACCGTGCCGACGCCGACCCATGCCGTACCGGGCTCGTCGCGGTTGACGATGGCGTCGATCCCGACGCCGACCGACACCGACGGCGGTCACGCCGACGAGCGACATGAATGCGAACGTCGGCGCCTGGCGGTTGATCGACTGCATCGCCGAGACGCCCTGGGCCGGCGGGATGCGGCGCAGCGCGGGCATCACGAACGACGAGAACGCGAACATCACGCCACCGACGAGTCCCGAGCCGACGGCGGCGACACCGATCGTGATCGGTCGCCAGCTCATCGTGCGCCCTGGGTCGCCGGCGTGACGGTCCAGGCCCCCTCGGCTGCGGCGCGGGCGGCGAAGTCGCGGAAGTCGCGCGGCGCTCGGCCGAGGGCCTCCTGCACGCCGTGGCCGAGGTTCTCGTTGCGCCCGTCGAGCACGGTCTCGGCACAGTGTCGCGATCCAGCCGGCCAGCTCGATCGGCACGCCGTCGGCGACCGCCCCGGCGATGAACTCGGCCGGCGACACGTCGAGGTAGGTGACCGATCGTCCGGACGCGGCGGCGAGTTCGCGTGCCGCGTCAGCGAAGGTCGAGCAGTCGCGGCCCGGTGACCTCGTAGACGCGACCGTCGTGTCCCGAGTCGACCAGCGCGGCGGTCGGCGACGTCGGCGATGTCCTCCACGTCGACGAACGGCTCGGCCACGTCGCCGGCCGGCATGGCGATCGTGCCCGAGCGGGTGGCCTCGAGCAACTGGCCCTCGCTGAAGTTCTGGGCGAACCAGCTCGCCCGGACGATGGTCCAGCGGGCGCCGCTTGTCGCGGACGACCTGCTCGGCCGCGAGCGCTTCGTCCTCGCCTCGGCCGGAGAGCAGCACGAGGTGCTCGACGCCGGCGTCGACGGCGACGCGGCTGAACCGGTCGATCGTGTCGACGGCGCCCGGCATGGCGATGTCGGGGGAGTAGGCGATGTAGGCCGACGTCGCGCCGTCGAGGAGGGCGGGCCACGTCTCGGGCCTGTCCCAATCGAACGGTGGTGTGCCCGAGCGGGAGGCGATCCGGACGGCGACATGACGAGCCCGGAGTCGGTCGGCGATGCGGCGGCCGGTCGTGCCGGTGCCGCCGGTGAGGAGGATGAGGGGTGTGTGTTGGTTGGTCATGGTCTCCACTCAACACGTCGCATGAGACGTTCCATAGCCAGTGCACTCGTATTCATACGCCATCGTCTACAATTCGTCGCGTGGATCGCATGTCGGCACTGCTCGACGGACCCCGGGCGCGAGGGGCCTTCGTCATCCGGTGCCTCCTCCAACCGCCGTGGTCGCTCCACGTCTGCGACCGTGCACCGTTGACCGTCGTCGCCGTCGTACGCGGCAACGCGTGGATCGCGCAGGGTGATCGGGTCGCAGAGGTGGCGGCAGGGTCGGTGGCACTGGTCGTCGGGCCCGAGCCGTACGACATGAGCAGCGCCGTCGGGTCGACGCCTGATGTGATCATCCACCCGGGTCAGCACTGCGAGACCGTCGACGGCGAATCGCTCGAGATGTCGATGCGGCTCGGTGTGCGCAGTTGGGGTCACAGCGTCGATGCGCCCACTGCGATCCTCACCGGCACGTACGAACATCACAGTGCCCTCGGTGCCGACCTGCTGGCCGCCCTGCCGACGCCCGTGATCGTGCGCCGTCCCGATCCGGACCCGCTGGTGGCGCTGCTCGCCGCCGAGCTCACCAACGACGCGCCCGGCCAGCAGACGATGCTCGACCGGCTGCTCGACACCCTGACGGTCGACACGTTGCGATCGTGGTACGTCGAGCAGGGCCGGTCGGCGCCGGCGTGGTGGCTCGGCCATCAGGACCCGATCGTCGGGCGACGCGCTGCGGCTCATCCACGACGAGCCGGAGCGTGACTGGACGATCGTCACGCTGGCCGCGCGCGATCGGCACGAGTCGGGCCAACCTCGCCCGCCGATTCACCGCGCTGGTCGGCGAGCCGGTGATGACGTACCTGACACGCTGGCGGATGACACTCGCCGCCGACCTGCTCGCCCAACCGGACGCCACGGTCGGCGCGGTGTCGATGCAGGTCGGCTACGCCAGTCCGTTCGGCTTCTCGACGGCCTTCAAACGCCGCTACGGCGTGAGCCCCACCGAACACCGCCGCGCCCTCGCCTGCATGCCCGCCCGCTGCCCGGATCTCCCTCGCGCGTCTCTCGAGTTTGTGTCAGCACACATCGGTGCGTCCTCGGTAGGTGCTGACACAAATCTGCCGCCCTCCGATTTGTGTCAGCGGAAATCGGTGCGCCAGGCGGTTTGCGCTGACACAAACCGAGAGGGCGGTTGCGAGCGGGGGAGGTGGGTCAGAACAGCGAGGGCTGGGGGTTCGGCCGGGTGGTGGGCGGTCGCCAGCGGCTGGAACAGCTGGTCGACGCGATCGGATCGGGTGGGCGCCTCGCTCGACCAGTGCGGCGTTGCCGTCGCCGGCACCAGCACCGGTCCACACCGCGAGGGGCACCAGCCGCGCTGCAACGCCTCGACGGCGCCCGCCCCTGCCGCCCGAACTCGTTGTCGGCGCTCGACGACGAACGTGACGGTCGACAGCGCGTAGATGACCTTCTGCGGCCCATGGCGCGCGGCGGCCGACGACCGGCTGTTCGGCGCGTACGGGCTGGCGAGACACAGCTGGCCGTCGTGGACGAGCCGTCGGACCTCCGAGCGTCGCGACACGACGTTGATCCCCTCGGCCGGCACGCCGACGCACCGGCCGCCTCGACGCCGCGGCCGTGTCGATCGCCGCCTGGTCGATCTCCGTGGCGAGTCCGGTGATGACGGCCAATCGCGGTCGACGGCGGCCCGGCTCGCATCCCGAGCGACGGCGAGCGCCGCGTCGGCGACGCAGATCGCGATCCGGCCATGCCCAGCGCACGCCGCCAGACAGCCACTCGATCGGGCCGGCCACGAGCAGGAACGGCGGACAGTTCGACCCGAGTCGCGCTCGCCAACGACGCCGGGAACGACGGATCGATCGCCGACACGAGCACGATCCCGCCGTCCTCCAACCGTTCGCGCTCGAAGGCGAAGGCTCGCGAGGCGTCGAGCAGCGTCCGGATCCGCACCGCCTCGTCGTCGTCGACCCCGGCGCGCGACGACGATGTCGGCGACGTCGGCCGTCGAGCAATTCGTCGAGTCGATCGCACGACTCGACCAACCGTCCAGAACTCGCTCGACGTGAAGGGCTTCGCCGCCATGGCGGCCAAGCGGTTGGTGAGCAGCAGCGCGGCGAGGCTGGCGTTGGAGCGTGTCGCAGTCGGAAGGCGTCGAGTCGAGAGCGTTCGGTCATGCACTGCGGCCGGTGGTGGAGGCGAGGCACACAGGGTAGATCGGCCCCGCTCCCGCCCGCCGCAGCATCGAGGCGACCTCGGTGAGCGTCCATCCCGAGTCGTACAGGTCGTCGATCACGAGCCCGGGCGTGTCGGGCGGCTTGCGGATCACGGAGAACACCCCGCGCACGTTCTCCTTCTGGTGGTGGCTGTTCTGCAGCGACTTCTGCGGCGGACGGTCGTCGATGCGGATCAGCGTGTCGACGTACGGGAGCCCGATCTCGTCGGCGAGTCGTGCCGCGAAATCGCTGACGAGATCGCCGCGCGCCGACGGCACGGCGGTGACCCATTCGGGGTCGGGATCGGGTCGCCACTCCGCCAGGAGTTGGAACGCCGCGCCGACCAGTTCGTCGTCGAATCGTCCGGCCTCGACGCCGCGCTCGACGAGCGGCGCCCACCCGGCGTCGCCCCAGCGGCACAGCACCCGTCCGACCTCGTGACGTTCGCCGACCTTGATGCCCTGCTTCTTCGGGTCGATGTGCAGCGGGCGTCGCCGCAGGAACGCGTCGGCCGCGGTGACGAGCGCCGGATCGACCACGGCATCGACGGGCACGCCCGTGCAGTTGTCGCACACGCCGCACGGCTCGGTGGCCGGGTCGTCGAGCTGCGACGTGAGGAACTGCATGCGGCACCGGTCGGTGGACATGTAGTCGAACATCAGCTGCTGCTCGTTGCGGCGGGCGCCGGTGACGCCCTCGACCCGCTCGGTCGGGTACGTCCACGGCTGCAGCGTGCGCTCGAAGGTCTGCCCGCCGACGCGGCGGAGCGTGCCCTCGACGTCGAGCTGCTTGAGCATCAGTTCGAGTTGGCCGCGCTTGACGTCGACCATCTCGGTCAGCTTCTGCAGCGACAGCGATCCCTCGGTCCGGTCGAACGCGGCGAGCACGGCGTCGACGTCGTCGGGTGTGGGGAACGCGGTCTCGATGAACCACAGCAGGATGTCGGAGTCCTCCCGGCCGCACAGCAGCACGGCGTTGCTGGCGTCGAGGGCGCGACCGGCGCGGCCGACCTGTTGGTAGTAGCCGACGGGCGAGCCGGGCATCTGGAAGTGGATGACGAAGCCGAGGTCGGGCTTGTCGTAGCCCATGCCGAGCGCGGTGGTGGCGACGAGCACCTTGAGCTCGTTGGCCAGCAGGCGTTCCTCGAGCCGTTCGCGCACCTCGGCGTCGGTGGCGCCGGAGTACGCAGCGGCGTCGACGCCGTTGGCCCGCAGCCAGTCGGCGACGACCTCGGTGTCGCGCACGGTGAGGCAGTAGACGATGCCCGACCCGGGCAGCGTCGGGATGTGTTGCGCGAGCCACGCCAGCCGATCGGTCTGGCGGGGGAGCTGCAGCACGCCGAGGGCGAGGCCGTCGCGCCCGAGTGCGCCGCGGAACGTGGTGAGCGTGGTGCCGAGCTGCTCGGCGACGTCGTTGACGACCCGGTCGTTGGCGGTGGCGGTGCAGCCGAGCACCGGGACGAGGCCCGATCCGAAGCCGGCGACGAGTCGGCCGATCCGGCGGTAGTCGGGGCGGAAGTCGTGACCCCAGTCGGAGATGCAGTGCACCTCGTCGATCACGACCAGCCCGGGCTTGCCGCCGAGCACGGGCATGACGGCGGCGGCGAACTCCGGGTTGGCCAGCCGCTCGGGTGACACGAGCACGAGGTCGACGTCGTCGGCCTGCAGCCGCTCGGTCAGCTCGGCGACGGTGGTGTTGGTCGACGAGTTGACCGTCATGCACCGCAGGCCGAGCCGGCTGGCGGCGAGGATCTGGTTGCGCATCAACGCCAGCAGCGGCGAGATGAGCAGCGTCGGCCCGAGGCCCTGTTGGCGCAGGATGCTGGTGGCGACGAAGTACACGGCACTCTTGCCCCATCCGGTCCGCTGCACGACGAGCACCCGCTCGCGCCGGACGCACAACGCCTCGATCGCCTCCCGCTGCCCGTCACGGAAGTCGGCCGTCGGATTGCCCGGTCAGCGACCGCAGCGCGTCGAGCAATGCGTCGCCCGTCGATGCGTCGGGCTGGATGGTCGAGGTCTCCGCCATGGGTCGAGTATGGCCGAGGGGTGCGACGGTCAGGGCCCGCCCCCCGATCGATCCGTCGCGATGAGCGAACGGCCCGACTATCAGTCCGTTCGCTCATTGTGTCGACGACCGGGTGCGTGGCGATGAGCGAGCGGCCCGACTATCAGGCCGTTCGCTCATCGCCTCGCGTCAGCTGAGGCGTTGGTGCTTCATCTGGGGGGAGGCGAACACGTTGGTGATGTGCTCGCCCCGGAGGAACTCGTCGAGTCGGGCCGCCTCGACGTCGAGCAGCCGGCGGGCGTCCTGCGACACCTCCTCGAGGAGGATCAGCTGGACCCGTTCGTGCTCGTCCTGCACCCAGCACCCGACGATCCGGCCGTCGACCCAGACCGTGGTCCCGCCGTTTCCGGCACGGTCGAACAGGAACGGCGTGTGGGCCGGATCGAGGTGGAACTCCCGCTCACGCCAGCCCATCGTCGTCGGATCGAGCGTCGGCAGCAGCGCCACCCACGGTTCCACGCACCGCCGGTGCTTCGAGGTCGGCGGTGTCGTCGGGCAGCACCCAGCCGGTCGACCCGCTGTCGAGCTGCACCGCCACCGCCTCGACGCCGGCCAGCGCGGCGCGGACCGCACCCTTCGTCGAACCGAGCCACCACACGAGGTCGGCCTCGCTCGCCGGCCCGAACGTCCACAGCAACCGCCGGACGAGCTCGGCGTATCCGGCGTCCGCCTCGGTCGGCGTCATCGGCTCCCCGAGCCAGGTCGTCATCGACGTCCACCGGGGACGGGAGATCCGCCAGTGCGCGGCGTTTCGTGCCCCGCACGACCTCGCCCGAAGCGGTCAGGATCGTGAGCAGCCGCGTCATCGTCGGCACCTCGGTCGACCACTTCGTGCCGGGTGCGGCCCGGAACGTCCCGCCGAGGTCGGGCAGCGCCGCACGCAGTTCGGCCGCCGACATCTCGTGGCCCGTCAGGCACTCCACGACCCGGGCCGACGCGTCGGCGATCCAGTCCCCGCCGAGCACCGCCTCCAGCTCGACGGCCTCCTTGGCGAGCTGGCGCCGTTGGACGTCGGCGACACGCCGCCCCGCACTGCCGACGACGGCGGGAACGAGGTCGCGGGCGACGATCCACAGCGTCCGCCGCATCGCCATCACGCGGATCAGCGACCGCTCGTCGTAGAGCGCGGCCGCCACGTCGTCGACGGTCAGTTCCCGCACCCGGGCGTGCAACGACAGGTACGGCGTCGTCGGCTCGGTGGCGTGCCAGGCCGTCATCGCCGCGGTGGCGGTGTCGATGCTGCCGTACCGATGGCCGGGCGCGAGGCCGTGCCGGCGGGCGATCCGGGCCCGGCGATGATCGTCGGTGACGCGCAGCATGGCCACTGTGTACTCCATCCGCCATCACCGCGGCCGCGGGATCTCCGTCGTCGACGCCGCTCCCGTGAACACGGCGGTGAGATGTGGCCAGAGCTGGGCGGTACCGTCGCGGCGTATGGAGCCATGGGGTAGGGAACTGGTCGGTCGCGTCGAGGAACGGTGGTTCGACAGCGAGTTGTTGGCGACGAATCCACTCGGCGACCCCGCTCGCCGGCCGGTGTTGGTGTACCTCCCGCCGGGCTACGACGACTCGGACGACCGCTACCCGTCGATCTACCTCATCCAAGGTTTGAGCGGCCAGGTCGACATGTGGCGCAACCGGTCGGCGTTCCGGCCGAACGTGCCCGAGCTGATCGACGCCCTGTTCGCCGGCGGCGACGTGCCGCCGTGCATCGTGGTGATGGTCGACTGCTGGACGAGCCTCGGCGGCAGCCAGTTCGTCGACTCGCCGGGCACCGGCCGGTACCACTCGTACCTGTGCGACGAGATCGTCCCGTGGGTCGACGGCGAGTTCCGCACGCTGCCGCACGCCGCGCACCGCGGGATCACCGGCAAGTCGAGCGGCGGGTACGGGGCGATGATCACCCCGATGCTGCGGCCGGATCTGTTCGGCGGGCTCGCCACCCATGCCGGTGACGCGCTGTTCGAGGCCTGCTTCCTGCCCGAGTTCCGGGATGCGGTGCGGGCCCTGCGCGACTACGACGGTTCGCTCGATGCGTTCTGGGCCGACTTCCGATCCCGCACCGCGCTGACCAAGAAGTCGGACATGACCCTCGTCAACGTCGGGTGCATGGCGGCGTGCTGGTCGACCGACGACGACGGCACGGTGCGGCTCCCGTTCGACGTGACGACCGGTCTGTTGGACGACGAGGTGTGGGCGCGTTGGCTGGCGTGGGATCCGGTGCGGATGGTCGCCGACCACGCCGAGGCGCTGGCGTCGATGAAGGCGATCTACGTCGACGCCGGTACCCGCGACGAGTTCTACCTCGACCTCGGCGCGCAGGCGTTCGTCGATGCCCTGCGGGCCAACGGCGTGGAGCCGACGTTCTTCGAGCTGTTCGACGCCACCCACATGGGCATCGAGTACCGGTACCCCCTGGCGATCCGGCACCTTGCCGAACGCCTGAGTGCGTGACGCCGGCCGTCCATCCAGGCCGGGTTTCCGGCCGGTCGGCCATCCGGCGAAGGCGTGAACAAAGTGCGCACATGCGACGCACGATGATCACGCCTTCGAAGAATCGGCGGCGACGCGGCGGAGGAAGTCGTCGAACAGCGGGACGCTGAAGGCGGTGTCGCCGTGGGCCGGGCTGTAGATCATGCCCTTGGCGATGAGGCCGGCACGGCGGGGCGCGACGGCCTCGACCCGCATGCCGAGCTGGGCGGCGATGTCGCCGGAACGATGCGGACCGGGGCCGAGTTCGGCCATGGCGTGGAGGTACTCACGCTCCTTCGGGGTCAGCCGGTCGAGGCGGACGAGGAAGAAGTTGCGATCGAGCTGGTCCATCACCGACTGCTGCACGGCGAGCACGTCGCGGCGGGTGATCGGCGACCCGGGCGCGGCGTTCCACACGTGGTAGCCCCACTCCTGCAGGAAGTAGGGGTAGCCGTGGGCCAGCTCGACGACGAGCGCCAGCGCGTCGGGGTCGAAGTCGACGTCGAGGGCGTTGGCCGGGATCGCCAGCACGGCGGCGGCGTCGTCGGCGGTGAGCGTGCCGAGGATCGGGAAGTCGAAGAGCCGTTCGGCGTACGACTTCGCCTGGCCGGCGAGGCCGGGGAGTTGGGGCAGCCCGGCGCCGACGACCACCACGGGCAGGTCGAGCTGGTTGGTCCGGT
This sequence comes from Ilumatobacteraceae bacterium, assembly GCA_963772085.1. Taxonomy (GTDB): domain Bacteria; phylum Actinomycetota; class Acidimicrobiia; order Acidimicrobiales; family Ilumatobacteraceae; genus Sva-07. The sequence continues at coordinate 116,527 of CAVYWH010000004.1, read as the reverse complement.
GGATGGCGGCGATCAGCGCGCCGAGTTCGATCGCCGAGAGGTACTGCACCTCGTCGATCGCCACCAGCAGCCCGGTGCGGTCGGCGGCGACGGCCTGGCCGACGGCGACGAGCAGGTCGGTGAGATCCTCGGAGAGCATCCCCGAGTCGGCCTCGCCGGCGATCGGGTCGACGCTGATCGACACCGCACCGCCGTCGGGCAGGTGGAACGTGAACGACCGCAGCACGCCGAGGGCCCGGGTGATCAATCGCTTGGCGGGCCCGCTGGCGTTGAGTTGGAGGAGCGCCTTGCGCAGCCGGGCCGCGAGGAGCGTGCGGAAGTCGCCGGTCTCGGGCGCTTCGATGTAGGCGACGTGCATGCCCTCGTCGGTGGCGATCTCGGTGAAGCGGTTGAGCAGCACGGTCTTGCCGACGCCGCGCAGCCCGATCGGCATGTAGCTCTTGCCGGGCCTGCCGTCGAGCGCCCGCCGGATGGTCACGCCGAACGCGTCGATCAGCTCGTCGCGGCCCAGCATCGCCGGTGGCGCCGTGCCCGCTCCGGGCCGGTACGGGTTCTCGAGGGGATCCATCTCAACAGACCTTACTGAAAGTTATCGTTCTTATCGACAGCGACCAAAGCTCTTTCCATACCGACCATCATGACGCCGGGGTACGACACGGTGTGACGCGATGAGCGAACGGCCCGGTAGTCGGGCCGTTCGCTCATCGCCTCGAACACACCGTGCGAAGGCGATGAGCGAGTGGCCCGGTAGTCGGGCCGTTCGCTCATCGCCTGGAGGAACGGGTCGATCGGCGGTCGAGGCTCGCGACCGGTCTTGCGTTCCGCACGGCGATCCGTCATTGTGAGACCGTGTCAGAGCGCTGGTTCCTCAAGATCGACGGGATCGTCGGCGAGTCCATCGACGCGAACCACAAGGACGAGATCGACGTGTTGTCCTGGTCGTGGGGTGTCACGCACACCGGTGGCGGCGCGGGAGCCGGTGGTGGCGGTGGTGGTGCCGGCAAGGCCTCGTTCCAGGACTTTCACTTCGTGTCCAGGATCAGCAAGGCCTCGCCCGCGTTGTTCCTGTCCTGCTGCGACAGGCACGCACCACAAGAGCGCGGCGCTGTCCGGTGTCCGGACCGCCGGCAAGGGAGCGGCCAAAGAGTTCCTGAAGTACAAGTTGTCCGACGTGACGGTCACCAGCGATCAACACGCCGGCAACGAGGGCGAGGCGCCCGTCGAGCAGTTCTCGCTGAACTACAGCAAGATCGAGATCACCTACACGCCGCAGGCTCCGACCGGTGCCGCGGGCACGCCGATCACGGGCCGGTTTCGACGTGAAGACGAACAAGAAGTTCTGAGCCCGCACCTCGCCTCAGTCGAGCGCCGGCAGGAGGAACCCGCGGGCGATGAGCCGATGCAGCACCGGGAGCGCGGCGCGGGCGAGATCTGACGGATCGATCTCCGCGGTGCGGGCGGCATCGGCGAGCACGGCGCCGAGGGGCCGCGTGCCGTCACACGCCGCGGCGATGGCGGCGACGCCGCTCGTCGACCTGGCCCTCCCAGCACAGCCCGGCGGTCTGACGCAGCACGCGATCGGTCACCGACCATCCGTCCACTCGCCGTCGCGCCGTTCCGGGTCGGGCCCGTTCGTCGAGCACGACGTCGGGGGCGATCCGCAGCGGCAGGTCGAGGAGTCGTTCGCCGGGGATGGCCTCGAGCAGATCGGCCAGTTCGAAGGCTGCCCCGAGGTGGTCGCCACAGGGCATCGACCAGTCCTGCGGCGCTTCCTCGGCGCGGAACCACGCCGTGCCCGCCGCTCGTTTCCGCATCGTGATCAGCCCGAACCCGACCGCTTCGATGCGGTGCTCGTCGTAGTACGCCATCCACTCGTCGTATTCGGGCTGCCAGTGGTCGGAGGACTCCGTCTGGCGGAGCCAACTGGCGGCGTGGGCGCTCGGTTCCAGCACCTCGCGTTCGAGCACGAGCGCGTCGCAACCGGTGCCGTCGAACCAGCCGTGCAGCCGGTCGCGCCAGTCCTGCCCGCTCACGTGCGCCCACGACGCCAGCAGTTGGCAGTGCCCGCCGTCGGTGAGGTGGTCCGGTGCCGATCGGACGAGCTGCCGACACAACTCGTCGACGACCAGGTCGTTGTCGCGGAACAGGTAGCGGCGCGACGGCGAGATGACGAACGGCGGGTTCGCCACGATCAGGTCGAACCGTTGGTCCTCGACCGGATCGAACAGGCTGCCTTCGTGGACGGCGACGTTGGTGACGTCGTTCAGCTCCATGGTGAGGGTGGCGCACGCGCTGGCCCGCGGGTTGAGGTCGGACGCGACCACCCGCGTGCTGTGCGCGGATGCGTAGAGGGCCTGCACGCCGCAGCCGGTGCCGAGGTCGAACGCGCTGTCGATGTCGCGGCGGATCGTGGCGCCCGCCAGGGCCTGCGTCGACGCGCTCATCCCCAGGACGTGATCGTCCGGGAACACATCCCCGTGGCGCCGGGTGAAGTCGTGGCAGACCAACCAGTTCGTGGGGCCACCGACCGGGCGGATCGCGATCCGGCTCGACACGCCGCGGTCGTCGGACGCTCAGCACACCTCCGGCGATCCAGCTGCTCGACGCGACAACGGGGCCAGCGCCGCCTGAGCCTCCGCACGCGAGACCGGCAGCCCGCCGACGAACAGCCGCAGGACCGTGTCGAGCCGGTCTCCTGCCCGCGTCGCCCGCACCAACGGCGCCCGTTCTCCCTGGGCGAGGTGGGCGAACGCGTGGACGCCGAGCCGCTCGGTCAGCGCGTCGTGCGTGAAGCCGGATGCGTCGAGGCCTTGTCGCGCCTGACGAACGGTGTCGGGACCGTCGAAGAAACGCATGGCGCCATGGTGGCATCCCTCACGGTTCGGGGAGGACGGTTCGCGGTGCGTGTTCGCGGACGGACGTGAGTCGGCTTACGATCGACCGTGATGGACTGGGGATTTCGTCGGATAGCAGTGGTCAACCGCGGCGAGCCGGCGATGCGGTTGATCAATGCGGTGCGCGAGCTGCGCGTCGAGCACGGTGCCGACCTGCGCACCGTTGCGCTCTACACGCGGGCCGAGCGGCGGGCGATGTTCGTCCGCGAGGCCGACGAGGCCGTGTGCCTCGACGACGACAGGCCGGCAGGTGCGGGCAGCCCGTACCTCGACCTCGAGGCGCTGGAGCGGGCGCTCGTGGCCGGCGCGGCGGATGCGGCGTGGGTCGGCTGGGGCTTCGTCGCCGAGCGACCGGAGTTCGCCGAGCTGTGCGAACGGTTGGGCATCGTGTTCGTCGGGCCGAGCGCGGACGTGATGCGACGCCTCGGCGACAAGATCGGCGCCAAGCTGCTCGCCGAACAGGCCGACGTGCCGGTCGCGCCGTGGAGTGGTGGGCCGGTGCACTCGTTGGACGAGGCGCGCGCCCAGGCCGAGGCGATCGGCTACCCGCTGATGATCAAGGCCACGGCGGGCGGCGGCGGACGGGGCATCCGGCGGGTGGACGCCGACGCCGGCCTCGCCGAGGCCTTCGAGAGCGCCCGTTCCGAGGGCGGCAAGGCGTTCGGTGATCCGACGGTGTTCATGGAGCGCGTCGTCGAAGGGGCGCGGCACGTGGAGGTGCAGATCATCGCCGACGCCCACGGGACGGTGTGGGCGTGCGGCGTCCGCGACTGCAGCATGCAGCGCCGCAACCAGAAGGTGTTCGAGGAGTCGCAGTGCATCGCGCTCTCGCCGCAGCAGGACAGTCGACCTGCGCGCCGCGGCGGCGCGCCTCGTCTCGCTCGCCGGCTACGTGAACGCCGGCACGGTGGAGTTCCTGTATCAGCCGGTCGAGCAGCGCTTCGCGTTCCTCGAGGTGAACACCCGCCTGCAGGTGGAGCACCCGGTGACCGAACTGACGACGGGGCTCGATCTCGTCAAGCTGCAGTTGCACGTCGCGGCCGGCGGCCGCCTCGACGGGGAGGCGCCGCCGACGGAGGGCTACGCCATCGAGGCCCGGCTGAACGCCGAGGATCCGCAGCGCGGCTTCGCGCCGGCCCCCGGCCGGATCCAGACACTGTCGTTGCCGTTCGGGCCGGGCATCCGGGTCGACACCGGGGTGGCCGAGGGCGACGTCATCCCGCCCGAGTTCGATTCGATGATCGCCAAGGTGATCGCCCACGGTCGCACGCGCGACGAGGCACTCGCCCGGCTGCACCGGGCGCTCTCGCAGATGACGGTCGTCGTGTACGGCGGCACGACGAACAAGTCGTTCCTGCTCGATCTCCTCGAGCGCCCGGAGATGCGCTCCGGCGCGGTCGACACGTCGTGGTTGGACGCGCCTGACCGTCAGCGGGCGGGCATCTCCCGACGCGCCATGGCGAGGTCGCCCTCGTCGCCGCGGCGCTCGACGCGGACGAGCTGCTCGCGGTGATCGATCGCGAATCGTTCCTCGGCGCGGCGAGCCGGGGGCGGGCGCACGCGGACACCTCGGTGGGCCGCGAGGTCGAGCTGCGTCTCGGCGGCCAGTCGTACCGGCTGATCGTGCGCCGGCTCGGCGCGACGCGCTACGGCGTCGAGCTCGACGGTTCGGCGGTCGACGTCGACATCGAGCGCCTCGGCAGGGGGCAGAGTCGGCTGTCGTTGGGTGGCACGACGTTCACGGTCGTGTCGTCGGTGCAGGGCGGCGATCACCTGGTCGAGATCGACGGGGTCGCCCACCGCTGTTCGCGCGATGACGCCGGCATCGTCCGGGCTCCGGCGGCGTCGCTCGTGGTCGGCATCGACGTCGAACCCGACCAGGTCGTCGACGGCCGGTGATCGGCTCGGTGTCCTCGAGGCGATGAAGATGGAGATCGGCATCGCCGCGCCGATCGGCGGGCGCGTGCGCGACGTCTTCGTGGCGCGCAACGTCCAGGTCGACGCGGGGGCGCCGCTGTTCCGGATCGAACCGGAGGCCGACGACGGTGCCGATGCCCCCGCCGGGGAGCGGGTCGGTCTGGGAGCGTTCGTGCGGGTGCCGAGCGGTGACGAAACGATCGAACAGATGGCGGTGGTGGAGGCGTTCCTGCTCGGCTTCGACGTCACCGCCGAGGAGGCGAGGGCGGCGTGCGCGGCGGCGACCGCCGAGCCGTCATCCCGAGCAGGCCGGTGGCGGCGCGCGAACTGGAGATCATCGCGACGTTCACCGATCTCGCCGCGTTGGATCCGGAACGGCGCGACGCCGACAGCGACGACGGCGACACACGGGCACCGCGCGAGTACTTCCTGTCGTACCTGCGCTCGCTCGACGTCGAGCGCGAAGGCCTGCCGCAGCGGTTCGCCGACGACCTGTTGCGCGCGCTGGCCCATTTCGGCGTCACGTCGCTCGATCGATCCGACGAACTCGACGCGGCGGTCTTCCGGCTGTTCACGTCGCAGCAGCGCCGTGCCGAGCAACTGCCGATCGTGCTCGCCCTGCTCGACGACGTCGCCGAGGGGACCGATGACCTCCCGCGGCTGCGCCTCGTGCTCGATCGGCTGATCGGGCGGACCCAGCGGCGCTACCCCGACATCGCCAGCCGGTCGCGTTCGCTCCGGTACCGCCGGTTCGACCGGCCGCACATCGAGCGTGCCCGGGCCGAGACGTCGGCGCACATGCGCGACCTGTTGGCCGCCCTCGCCGGTCCCGCGCCGTCGGGCACCACGATCGGCGAGCTCGTCGCCTGTCCGCTGCCCGCTGCTGCCGATCCTCGCCGGCGAGGATCCGGGCGAGTGGGCGTCGGACGTGTTCCCGCTGCTGGAGGTGTTGACCCGGCGGTACTACAGCATCCGCGAGCTGGGCGACATGCACCGCGAGGCGGGCGGGCTGCTGCGGACGAGCTACGAGCGCAAGGGTCGCACCGTCCACGTGCTCGCCGGCGGGGTGACGGCGTCGCGGACGGCGGCGGAGCATCGACGACGCCTTGGAGCGCGTCGCCGCGGCGAGTCGCGACGTCGTCGCTCCCGACACCGTGGTCGTCGATCTCTACATGGCGCCCCCGATCGGCACGCCGGTCGGGGTCGACGAGTTGGCCGACGCGTTGGTCCGCGTCGAGCTGCCGCACGTCGGTGCGCCGCGTGGCCGTCATCGGGTCGCACGCCGCCGACGGGTGCGCAGGTGTTCACGTTCCGGCGGCCCGACAACGACGGCGTCCGTCCGTACTGGATGCCGTCTCCGGGGACGACGGCGCCGGGGCGACGGTCGCGGCCGCCGATCCGGCGCGGTTCGAAGAGGACGTCCAGTTCCGCGGGTTGCACCCGATGATCGCCCGCCGGCTCCAGATGTGGCGGCTCTCGAACTTCAGGATCACCCGCCTGCCGTCGAGCGGTGACGTCCACGTCTTCGACTGCGTCGGTCGGGTGAACGAGTCCGATCGACGGTTGCTCGCGGTGGCCGAAGTGCGCGACCTCACCCCGGTCCGCGACGAGGACGGCCGGGCGGTGGGCCTGCCCGAGGTGGAGAGCCAGCTCGTCGGGTGCCTCGACGCGATCCGCGATGCCCGGGCCCAGCATCCGGACCTGCGCCGGCTGGAGTGGAACCGGGTGATGCTCTACCTCTGGCCGCTGATCGACCTGTCGATCGACGAGATCCGGGAGATCGCCCGCCGTCTCGCTCCGCTGACCGAGGGCTTCGGCCTCGAACAGATCGTGATCAGCGGCCGCTTCGTCATCGACGGGTCGGAACCGACCGAGACGGTGTTGCGCCTCGGCTACGAACCGGGCCGCGGCCTGACCGTGCGCCTCACGCCGCCGCCCGAGGCGCCGATGCAGCCGCTCGACGAATACGCCCGCAAGGTCATCCAGACACGGCGGCGCGGTCTCGTGTACCCGTACGAACTCGTCCCGTTGCTCGCCCGCGACAGTGGGTCGTTCGTCGAGTACGACCTCGACGACGGCGACCGGTTGGTGCCCGTCGATCGAGCACCCGGCGGCAACAAGGCCGGCGTCGTGGTCGGCGTCGTGAGCACCCCGACCAACCGCTACCCGGATGGGCTGCACGAGGGTCGCCGTGCTGGGTGATTCCACGCGGGCGATGGGCTCGATCACCGAGGCCGAGTGCCGTCCGGTTGCTCGCGGCGATCGACCTCGCCGCCGAGATGGACGTGCCGATCGAATGGTTCGCGCTGTCGGGCGGGGCCAAGATCGCCATGGACTCCGGCAGCGAGAACCTCGACTGGGTGGCACGGGTGCTGCGCCGGCTCGTGGAGCACACCCAGCGCGGCGGCGAGGTCAACATCGTGGTCGCCGGGATCAACGTGGGCGCCCAGCCGTACTGGAACGCCGAGTCGACGATGCTCATGCACACCCGCGGCATCCTCGTCATGACGCCCGACAGCGCGATGGTGCTGACCGGCAAGCAGGCGATCGACTACTCGGGCGGCGTGTCGGCCGAGGACAACTTCGGGATCGGCGGCTACGGGCGGGTGATGGGCCCCAACGGGGAGGCCCAGTACTGGGCGCCCAGCCTGGCCGCGGCGTGCGACGTGCTGTTCGACCACTACGAGCTCACCTACCGCGCCCCGGGCGAACGTTGGCCGCGCACGGCGGCGACGGCGGATCCGGTCGAGCGGGACGTGCGCACCTCGCCCCACGAGGTCGACGGGGTCGAGTTCCGCACGGTCGGCGACGTGTTCTCCGACGTCACCAACCCGGACCGCAAGAAGCCGTTCGACATCCGCACGGTGATGAACGCCACGATCGATGCCGATCACGAGCCGCTCGAACGGTGGCCGGAGATGGCCGAGGCCGAGATGGCCGTCGTCTACGACGCCCGTCTCGGGGGTCACGCCGTGTCGCTGATCGGGATCGAGTCGCGGCCGTTGCCGCGCCACGGGACGACGCCGGCCGACGGGCCGGCGCAGTGGTCGGCGGGGACGCTGTTCCCGCTGTCGTCGAAGAAGGTCGCCCGCGCCATCAACGCGGCGAGCGGGTGCCGGCCGGTGGTCGTGCTCGCCAACCTGTCGGGCTTCGACGGCTCGCCGGAATCGCTGCGTCGCCTGCAGCTCGAGTACGGCGCCGAGATCGGTCGGGCGATCGTGAACTTCGACGGGCCGTTCGTGCTGTGCGTGGTGTCGCGGTACCACGGCGGCGCGTTCGTCGTGTTCTCGGCGACGCTCAACGACGACATGGAGGTCCTCGCGGTCGAAGGCTCGTTCGCCTCGGTGATCGGTGGCGCGCCCGCCGCCGCGGTGGTGTTCACCCGCGACGTCGACGAGCGCACGGCCGCCGACCCTCGGGTGCAGGCGCTCGAGGCGGCGGTCGCCGCGGCCAGGCCGGAGGAGGTCGGCGCGCGGCGGGCCGAACTGGCGTCGACCCGCGAGGCGGTGCGCAGCGAGAAGCTCGGTGAGGTCGCCGCCGAGTTCGACGCGGTGCACAGCGTCGGGCGCGCCCAGGCGGTCGGCTCGGTGCATCGGATCATCCCGGCTGCCGCCCTGCGCCCCGAGCTGATCGCCGCGGTCGAACGTGGTGTGGCGCGGATCGATGCCCGTCGCGCCGCGCCGCGGCGACCCTGAGGGCGGCGCGGGACCGCGGGGCGCGTGACCCATATGGTGACCGTGTGGCCGCCACCTACCTCGACGAACTCGAGCATCCGGGGGCGATCGCCGTCACCGCCGCCGTCACGCTGGCGATTTCGTGGATCGTCGCGGTCCAGCGCCCGGTTCCCGTGTGGGAGCTGCGGCTGACCGAGTGGATCAACGACGCACCGCGCGTGGTCGGATCCGCGCTCTACCCGGTGATGCAGCTGGGCTCGCTCGGCGGTCCGGTGCTCGTGGCGATCGCCATCGTCGTGTTCAAGCGTGATTGGCTGCTGGCCGCCGCCGTCGTCGCGACCGGATCCCTCACCTGGCTCGCGGCCAAGGGCGTGAAGCGGCTCGTCGGGCGGGATCGCCCGCTGTCCTACCTGCCGGACATCGTGGTGCGCGACGGCGACGGTTCCGGGCTGGGGTTCATCTCGGGGCACAGCGCGGTCGCCGCGTCGGCCGTGATGATGGCGATCGTCGTCGTCCCGAAACGGTGGCGACCGGTGGGGCTCGTGCTCGTCGGTCTCGTCGGTGTGGCGCGTGTGGTCGTCGGCGTCCACTTCCCGATGGACGTCGTCGGCGGCTGGAGCTTCGGTGTCCTGACCGGTCTCGGCGGTCTCGCCGCCGCCGGGGCGGTCAGCACGCGCAGGTCATGAGCGAACGGCCCGACTATCGGTCCGTTGGCTCATCGCCCTGACGGTCACGCTCATGGCGATGAGCGAACGGCCCGACTATCGGTCCGTTGGCTCATCGCTGGTCTGCTACACCGGTGGAGGGCCAACGAGAGGAGACACCATGACACTGCACGCGTATCGCTTCTTCAGCAACGACTGCCGCGAGGCGATGACCCGGTACCAGGAGGTCTTCGGCGGCGAACTCGTCGTCCTCGGGTTCGGCGACGTGCCGCCGGGCGAGGAGGTGCCCGAGGGCATCGACCCGAACCTGGTGATGCACGCGTCGCTCACGTTTCCCGATGGCGACGTGCTGTTGGCGAGCGACGATCCGTCAGGTGACGGCGGCCCGGTGAAGGGGGTGTCGATCTCGTACACGGCGGCGACGATCGACGACTGCAAGCAGATCTTCGAGCAGCTCAGCGACGGCGGTTCGATCGACATGCCGCTCGAAGCGACCTTCTGGTCACCGCTGTTCGGTGGGTGCACCGACCGTTTCGGCACCGCCTGGATGGTCAGCGTCGATCACTGACGCGAACACGTCAGACGAGTTCGGCGATCATCGCCGCGGCGCGGCGGGCGCCCTCGGTCTCGACGTCGCGGTAGTCCACCGTGGTGCCGAGCGCCCGGACCATCGCGTCGGCGAGCGCGTCGGGATCGGTCGTGGCGAAGTCCATGCACGTCCCGGCGCCGTACTGGTCGAGCCGGTGGCGGACGTGGAAGTTCTGCTCGAAGTGGTGGGCGAGCGGGAAGTAGAGGAACGGCCGCTTGGCGGCGGTGAGTTCCATCGTGGTGGTGAGCCCGCCCTGCACGATGGCCAGGTCGCACACGGCGAGGTGGCGGTAGAGCCGGTCGACGTAGCCGACGCACCTCGAGGCCGGGGTGGTCGGGGGAGCGAGTCGGGGTCGATGCGCGGCCCGGCGACGGCGATCGTGCGCAGCCCGGGCACGTGGCGGCGGGCGATCGGGTGGGCGGCGATCGCCTTCTCCAGCAGGTCGTGGCCGACGCCGGATCCGCCGACGGTGACGATGCAGATCAGCTTCGTCGTCGCGGTACCCGAGCTCGTGCCGCCACTGCGCCGCCTCGTCGGCCGTGGGCGGCGAGAACCCGGGGATGTAGCCGGAGAAGTCGAAGTGGGCCTCGGTCCAGTCGCGGATGGTCGGGCAGGTCGGGGCCGAACGTGTCGGGCACGACGTCGTCGTGGTTGCCGACGAAGATCGACCGGTCGCGGATGCGCGGGAAGTCGGCGATGTGCTCGATCATCTCCGCGTTGTAGTCGGCGGTGAGGAACGCCTCGTGGTCGCCGCCGTCGGGCATCGGGAGGTAGCCGACGAAGTCGGTCAGCCACACGTGGGCGCCGCGCTTGAGTTCGGGGTTCTCGTGCCAGTAGTGGTCGACGTCCCAGGCCTCGTCGCCGACCACGAGGTCGTACATCCCCTCCTCGACGACCTCCTGGAACAGCATGAAGTTGGCGACGAGGATCTCGTCCATCCGCCGCAGCGCCTGGAAGCAGTGCAGGTCGTGGCCGCACGCCTCGGACGCGAAGTGCCCGGACTCGGAGGCGAGCCACTCGCTGGCCGGGTGGATCGTCTCGCCTTCGCGTTCGAGCACCGACGTCACCGGGTCCTGGGCGAGCCAGTCGACCTGGAGGTCGGGCTGGAGTTGGCGCAGCTCGTCGACGATGGCGAGGTCGCGGCGGACGTGGCCGAGGCCGATCGGGGACGAGACGTAGAGCACCTTCTTGCGGCGGTCGGCACCGCGGGTCCACGTGTGGCTCGGTCATCGCCGGCACCCGTTCGGCGAACTCGCGCAGGAGCAGGTTGAACCGCACCGGGTCGCGCAGGTTGGGGATGTGCCCGGAGCCGGCGAACGTCACGAGCGTGCCGCCGGTGAGCCGCGCCGTCTCGACGCCGACGTGGTGGGAGATGATGCGGTCGTCGTCGCCGTGGACGACGAGCGTCGGGCAGCGCAGGTCGCGCGAGCAGTTCGCGCACCGGGCGCCCGCCGGTCGGATGGGCGGCCTCGGCCTCGAGGATCGCCGCGCCGGACTCGGCGGCCCAGCCGACGGCGTCCTCGCGCACCTTGGTCGAGTGCGGTTCGGGGAAGCACTGCTGCGAAGAACCACTGGGTGAACTCGTCGTAGTGGGCGTGCCAGTAGGCCAGGTTGTAGCGCTCCCAGCCGTCGGGGTGCTCGGGCGCCGGGTCGAGGAAGTGTTCGGACGATGTCGGCGCGTCCGGCGGCACTCGGGGCGACCGGCAGGGCCGGGCCGATCATCACGAGGCCGGCGACGAGTTCGGGCCGCAGTGCCGCCAGCTCGACCGCGTACCGCGCGCCGAGCGACAGCCCGACCACGACGGCCCGCTCGACGCCGCACGCGTCGAGCACCGCCGCGGCGTCCGCGGCGTAGGCCCGCCCGGTGTACCGGGTCGGGTCGGTCGATGCGGTCGGAGGCACCGTTGCCGGGGCCGTCGTAGACGACGACGGGGAAGTGGCGGGCGAGGTACGGCACCTGCAGCTTCCAGAAGCGGGCGTGGATGATCGTCCACGTCGGCAGCAGCAGGATCGTCGGCCGGTCGCTCGCCGCCGGGTCGCCGTACCGCTCGTAGCCGAGCGTGACGCCGTCGCGGACGACCTGGCCGACGACGTCGGGTGCCCTAGCCCGCACGGCGCTCCTCCATCGTGCGCAGGAGGAAGCCGATGCTGCGCAGCGCGGATCGGCAGGGCATCTGCGGCCTCGTCGAAGCCGAGCAGGATCATCGTCTCCATCCCGAGGAACACCGTGCCGGCGAGGGCGGCGATCTCCTGCGGCGGTGAACGGGCCGAGGTCGCCGAAGCGGGGTGCGACCTTGGATGCGGTGTCGGTGAGCAGTGCGAACCAGCCGGTGAGGTTGGCCCGCACCGCCTCGGCGATCTGGGCGTCGGACCAGCCGGCGGCGGTCATCTCCTGCAGGACCCGGACGTAGCCCGACCGCAGGTCGTCCTCGAGGAAGTCGCAGGCCTGCTCCCACTGCCGCCACACCGGCATCTCGGCGCCGTAGAGACGGGCTCTGGCGCTCGAGCAACCGGGCGTTCTCGTCGGCGAGCACGGCCAGCACGAGGTTCTGGCGCGAGCCGAAGTGGTAGTGGATCTGGCTCAGCGGGACGCCGGCGGCGTCGGCGATGCGCCGGGTCGACAGCTCGGCGTAGCCCGATTCGAGCAGGGCCGACTTCCCGGCGGCGAGGAGCTGCGTCCTCGTGTCTGTTGCCGTCGTCATGTGTGTCGGTCCCGCTTTCGCGTCGGCTTCGGCAAGGTCGTGCATCGGTGCCAGGCACCGATGCACGACCTCGATCGGTCGACCGAATTCGAGCGTACGCATGCCGGCGACGGTGCGTCAAGAATTCGATGTATCAAGGGCTTGACTGCGGTGCTCTGGATTGTCAAGATATCGGTCGATCGACCGAACAAGATTGTCGAAAGGAGGCCAGCGATGATCGAGACCAGTGTCGAGCGAGCAACGAGATCGGCGCGGCGATCGAGCGTCTCGAAGCCGCCGTCGTGCGCCGGCCGGGCTTCGGCGTCGGCACCAGCCACTCGGTCACCGACGCTGCACGACGGGCTGCGCTGCTCGACGAGCGAGGGGTCGTGGACCGTCGAGTCCGACCTGTCGCCGACCCTCGGCGGGAGCGGATCGGCGCCGACGCCGAGCGTGCTGCTGCGGGCGGCGCTCGGCAGCTGCATGGCGATGACCTACCGGATGCGGGCCGCCCGGCACGGCGTCGAGCTGACCTCGGTGCGGGTCACGGTCGAGGCCGACTCCGAGCTCGCCGGGATGCTGTTCTGCGACTCGTCGGCGCCTCCCGGCTACAGCGAGGTCCGCTACCACGTCGAGGTCGAGAGCCCCGACGATCCCGAGCGGGTGCTGGCGATCCTCGACGAGGGCGACCGGCTCAGCCCGGTGCTCGACGTGTTCAGCCGCGCCACCAGTCGCCGCATGACCGACTCGCACCGACACGACATCGGTCCGAGGTCGAGACGGCCGAGCGACGATCGAGCGGACGAGGCGTCGTGGAACCGAAGCTCCAACGATGGGTCCAACGCCAGGGCTGGGACCGCGCCTCGGACTCCTACGAGCGCTACTGGCGGCGCCAGCTGCAGCCGGCGATCGACGACGTCCTCGAGCGGGCCGATCTGCGATCGGGCGAGGACGTCGTCGACGTGGCCTGCGGCACCGGCATGGTCACCCTGCCCGCGGCGGCCGCCGTCGGACCGACCGGCCGCGTGCTCGCCACCGACCTGGCGCCGAAGATGGTCGACGCCCTCGACAGAGCGGGCTCGTGAGTGCGGGCTGACCAACATCGAGGTCGCCGCGCTCGGTGCCGAGCAGCTCGACGCCGAGGAGTCGTTCGACGTCGCGCTGTGCTCGCTCGGCCTGATGTACGTGCCGTCGCCGGCCGACGCCGTGGCGGCGATGCACCGGGCGCTGCGGCCGGAGGGACGGATCGTCGTGTCGGTGTGGGGCGAGCGACGGAACTGCGGGTGGGCCGAACTGTTCCCGATCGTCGACGCCCGCGTCAGCTCCGACGTCTGTCCGATGTTCTTCGCCCTCGGCGCACCCGGCGCGCTCACGGAGCTGCTCGAGGCCGCCGGCTTCGTCGACGTCGAGGAGCAGCGGCTGCGCGTCGAGCTCCGCTACGACGGCGACGACGACGCGCTCGGGGCGGCGTTCCTCGGCGGCCCGGTCGCGCTCGCCTACTCGCGCTTCGACGACGACGCCCGCGCCGGCGCCCACCGCGAGTACCTCGCCTCGATCTCCGACTTCGCCGATGGCTCCGGGTACCGCGTGCCCGGCGAGTTCGTCGTCTGCTCGGCCCGCCGGGCCGATCGGCGCACCTGATCCCTGAACAACCACCAGCCAATGCACACCGAAAGGACATGACATGACCATCACCGACACTCCCGTCGAACAACGGCGTGAACACCGAGGCGCTGCTCGGCGCCCGCACCGCGCTGAGCGAGGCACCGGAAGCCGCCGAGTTCACCTGGCGGGCGACCTGCGAGTGGGTCAACGGCACGCACAGCCGCACGACCATCGACGGGTTCTCCGGCCTCGGCCAGGACCACCAGCACCGCACGACGTTCGCGTTCGACGCCGACCACCCGGAGTGCTTCGCCTCCGAGGACCTCGGGGCCACGCCGGTCGAGCACGTGCTGTCCGCGCTCGCCAGCTGCCTCACCGCCGGTGTCGCCGCGGTCGCGCAGCAGCGCCAGATCCAGCTGCGGTCGGTCACGGCCACGGTCGAGGGATCGATGAACGTGCTCGGCATCCTCGGCGCCGACCCGGACATCCGCAACGGGTTCGACGGCGTCACGGTGCGCTTCGCCATCGACGCCGACGCGTCGCCGAGCGACATCGAGGCGCTCGTCGCCCAGTCGCAGAAGCGGTCGGCGGTGTTCGACATCATGACGAACCCCACCAACGTCGTCGTCGAGGTCGCCTGACCGTGATGATCGGCGGCGGAAGTTCGTGCATCGGTGCCAGGCACCGATGCACGACCTTCGCACACGTCACCACGGTGATCATCGGGGCGGGCCACGCCGGGCTGGCGATGAGTCGCCGCCTCACCGATCGTTCGATCGACCACGTGGTCCTCGAACGCGGTGAGGTGGCGAACTCGTGGCGGACCGAGCGGTGGGACTCGCTCCGCCTCCTCACGCCGAACTGGCAGACCCGGCTGCCCGGCCGGCACTACGACGGCGACGACCCCGACGGCTTCATGTCGATGCCCGAGGTCGTCTCGTTCATCGACGCCTACGCCCGCGTCGTGGACGCGCCGGTGCACACCCGCACGACGGTCGCCCGGCTGTCGGCCCGCGGCGACGGCGACGGCTACGAGGTCGTCACCGACCGGGGCGTGTGGACGTGCGACAGCGTCGTGCTGGCGAGCGGTTCGGCGAACGTCGCCGCCGTCCCTGCGGTCGCCGCGGGCGTGCCGCCGACGATCCGGCAGGTGACCCCGATGACGTACCGCTCACCGGACGACCTCGACGAGCGCGGCGTGCTCGTCGTCGGCGCGTCGGCCACCGGCGTGCAGCTGGCCGACGAGATCCGGCGCACCGGGCGATCGGTGACCCTCGCCGTCGGCGAGCACGTCCGGTTGCCGCGGACGTACCGCGGTCGCGACGTGTGCTGGTGGATGGAGTCGGCCGGTGTGTTCGGCGAGCGCCACGACGAGATGGACGATCTCGTCCGCGCCCGCCACCTGCCGTCGCCGCAGCTGATCGGGACGCCCGAGCACCGGTCGATCGACCTCAACGCGTTGTCCGATCGCGGCGTGCGCATCGTCGGACGCCTGTCGGCGGTCAGCGACGGCGTCGCCCAGTTCTCCGGCGCGCTGGCCAACGTCTGCCGGCTGGCCGATCTGAAGATGAACCGGCTGCTCGATCGCTTCGACGAGTGGGCGGCTGCGGTCGCGGCCGTGCGGCATCGGCTCCGTCCGAGCGGTTCGAGCCGACGCGTGTGCCGCCGGTGCCGACGCTCGAGATCGATCTGCGGCGCGGCGACATCGGCACGATCGTCTGGGCGACCGGCTACCGGCCCGATCACTCCTGGGTCGATCTGCCGGTGTTCGATCGCAAGCAGCGGATCCGCCACGACGGCGGCGTCGTGCGCGACGCGCCGGGCGTGTACCTGCTCGGCGCCACCCTGCTCCGCCGCCGCAGCTCGAGCTTCATCCACGGCGCCGAGGCCGACACCGACGACCTCGCCGCACACCTCCACGACAACCTCGTCCCGCAGCGCGTGTTGCTGTAGCGGACGCGTGCGAAGGTCGTGCATCGGTGCCAGGCACCGATGCATGACCTTCGGTCAAAATGAGGGGATGGATGACCGGTTGCGGAGATCCCCGTCGTGATCTATCTCGACGACGTGCCGGAGGAGATCGAGGCCGAACTGCGGGCCATCTGTCTGACGCTGCCCGATGCCTACGAGGAGCACGCCTGGAAGGGCACGCGCTGGATGGTGCGGAAGAAGTCGTTCGCCCACGTGTTGGGCGTCGCCGAGGCGCGTGACGCCGACGGCGACGTGGTGTTGTCGTTCCGTGCCGCCGCCGACGAACTCGACGTGCTGCGCAACGCCGGCCATCCGTTCTTCTACCTCGGGTGGGGTCGCGACGCGATGGGCATGGTGCTCGATGCCGACACCGACTGGGACGAGGTGCGCGAGCTGGTGACCGAGAGCTACTGCGTCCTGGCCCCGAAGAAGCTCATCGCCCTCATCGATCGTCCGCCCGCCGTCACCGATCTGTGATCGCCTGATTCGCCGGCGGATGAGTGGTGCTGGCACCCCCGCGGGGTGAGGCCTGCATGATTGGCCGCTGATCGCACGATTTGTACGATCGCCGCATGGCTGCGGTCGTACGCGTCGCGAGGGGTTTGGCGCCACATCTGCTCGGGTCCGTGTTGCTGATCGCGCTGGTGATGGGCGCGGCCGGTGGGCTCGCGACGGGTCTGGTGTCGGGCGGAATACGTGCCCGCACGTCAGTCGAGCGGCTGATCGCTCACACCCACCTGCCCGACGTGATGGTCAGCGATCCGACGCTCGACGAGGCGCAGGTCGACCAGATCCGCGAACTTCCCGAAGTCCGCGGCGCGGCGCTGCTCGTCGGGTTCGGCCTGATGGCTGATGGCGGGCAGTACGTCAACATCGCCGCCAGTGCCGACGGTCGCTACGGCCTCGACCTCGACGTCCCGAACATCGTGCGCGGGCGGCTCGCCTCGCCGGATGCCGCTGACGAAGTCGTGCTCAGCGAGGGAACCGCCGAGGCCTTGGATGTCGATGTCGGGGACGTGATCCACTTCAAGTCCTTCTCGCCCGAACAGATGGCGAGCTGGGAGGACCGACAGCCCACCGAGGAGGAGACGGCCGAGTTCAACGGGCCGGACGTCGACGTCGAGGTGGTCGGCATCACTCGCCATCCGGCCGATCTGACGAGCGACGACCCACTCGGCTACTTCGTCGCGTTGCCGCGGGGCTTCTACGACGAGTACCACGGCCGGATCGGCGAGTTCTTCCGCTTCGCCATGCTCGATGTCGGGTCGTCGCCGAGCCCCACCGAGCAAGCCGCGCTCGCCGCCGCCGCGCAACGCATCGGTGGACCGGACGCGGTGTTCGACGAGGCCGGCGAGCAGGCCGGCGCTCCCTTGATCTCGACGCTGGACTTCGTCGGGCTGGCGATGATCGTGCTCGCCGGTGCGATCGCCGTGGCCGGTGTGATCGTCGGCGGCTTGCTCGTTTCGCGGACGGTTGCTCGGGCCGCGTTCGAGTCGGCGCCACTGGTCGCCCTCGGGATGACGAACACGGGCCGGGCGACGGCGATCACCATGGCGTTCGCTCCGGCGGCGCTGGTGGGGGGTGCGCTGACCGCGGTGGTCGCCGCATGTTCGACGGCTTTCCTGCCGTTCGGACTGGCCCGACGCGCGGACCCGGACAGCGGCTTTCGTCTCGATCTGCCATCGGTCGTACTCGGTGTCGTGGCGACGGTGGTAGCGGTCATCATCACGGTGGCCGCGCTCGCCTTCCGGGAGGTCTCCCGCCGGCGCGTCGTCCGGGCGCGGCGCAGTGGCACCGTGGACCGCCTGGCGAGAGCCGGGATGCCTGTCAGCCCGCTCGTGGGCGTCGACCTCGCTGTCGGTTCCGGCCGCCCCGGGCCCTCGACCGGCAGTCAGTTCGCTGCGGCGGCGGTGGCGATGGCGAGTGCAGCGGGCGTGGGTGCGCTCGTGCTCAGCGCCAGCATCGCGCATCTGGAGTCCACGCCCGCCGCCTACGGCTGGACGTGGGACTACGTCGTGCGCGACGCCGAGGCGGGGCCGGTCGCCGTCGACTCCGAGGATGCCGACATCGAGATGCTCGCCGTGGTGACCACAGGCGTCGTCTCGCTCGGCGGACGGCCCGTCATCGTGCGCGGCATGGAGTCGGTCAAGGGGCCCCCTCCCGTGTTGGTCGTCGATGGACGCCCGCCGGGCATCGGGGAGGTCGTGTTGGGCCGCCGGACGATGGATGACCTGGACGTCGAGATCGGCGACGAGCTGCTCGCCGAGGGTGGCGAGGATTCGCGACGGTTGCGGGTGGTCGGTGAGGCGGTGTTCGCCGGGATCATCGACGTTCCGGAGGCGTCCTGGGGTGCAGCCGTACAGGCGTCCGATTTCGAGCAGCTCGGCCTGGGGAGCGAGACCGGCTCGGGCACCGTTGTCGGGCTCGCCGACGGTGCCGATCGGGAGGCGTTCGCTCAGCGGCTGGAGGGCGGCGAGTTCGGTGAGTTCGGTGAGTTGCAATCCACTCCCGATGAACCGATCGAGCTGGCCCGACTCCGGGAGATCGAGGCGCTCCCCTGGATCCTCACCGGCTTCCTCGGCCTCGTCGGTCTGGTGGCGCTGGTCAATGCAGTCGTCACCACGACACGGCGGCGCGGCGCGCCATCTCGCCGTCCTTCGATCGATCGGTCTCGCTCCGCGGAGCGTCCGGCTCGCGGTCACTGTCCAGTCGGCGGTGTTGGCGGTCATGGGTCTCGTGGTCGGTGCGCCGCTCGGCCTGATCATCGGGCCCATGTTGTGGCGCGCGCTCGCTGAATCGCTCGGTGTGGTCGTGATCGTCGACGTGCCGTGGATGGCGATCGCGGGAGCGGTGGTCGCCGGCATCGCCGTCGCGGCGGTGTTGGCGCTCGCACCGGCACGCACGGCCGCCCGCCGATCGATCGCCGCCGCACTCCGCACTGAGTGAGCGTCGCTCCGACGGGGACTACGGGTTCAACGGAGATCGTCCATCCGGTCGTCGACCTCTGCCTCCAGGCGTTTGCGGTCATCGCGTTGCTCGGCCGTCTCGGCGGCGTCCGTGGCCTCGGCCGCCGCCCAGAACTGCTGGCGCTCGAGCTCGGGGACCTCGTCGGCCGGTGCCGACTTTTCACCGTTGCTCCGAAATGCTCGGCAGTTCGTCGTCGGGTCGGCGACCGCGGCGGGTCACGAAGTCGCGGACGCGGCCGGCGCCTTCGAGACCGCGGTCCTTCGCCACGAGCACGCTCTCCCACGTGGTGGGCAGTTCGCGACGATGGTCGGTGTCGACGTCGAGCACGCGCATCGCCGCGAACTGATCGATCGAGCCGCGCAGCTCTGTCGTGTCGCGGGCGAGCTGATTGCGCTTCCACAGCTCCAGCCCTTCGAGTCCGTTCGGCGAGGCGAGCCGGTCGATGAATCCGGTGAGGTCGTCGACGAGGCGCTGGTCCTCGGCGCGATGGAGGGCGAGGTCGCTCTCGACGCGGGCGAGCGTCCGCTCCAGGTGCTCGGGTTCGGCGCGCTCCACCCGTTCCACACGGAGGCGGTGCCATCCGGCGAGGTTTCGTTCGCTGACGGCGAGGAGGCCGAGCGTCTCGACGAACTCGACGTCGAGCAGCTTGTGCGCCGCAGACGCTCGACTCGTCGCCGACCAGCCGCCGTCGGCGTGCGATGCCGAGGTGCGCAGGAGCACACGGAGGCCGTCGATGTTGCGGACGATCTCGGTGCGCAGATGTTCGATGCTCGACCAGTCGGTGGCGCTCATCGGGTGGCCGTCGTCGCTGGCGTCGACGAGTTCGTCGAGCACGCGGTGGTGGGCGATGATCTCGCCGACCTGCACCGCCCGGATGCGATCGGTGAGGTGGTCGACCTTGTCCTCGACGCGCTGGACGGCGTCGGCGAGTTCCTTCAGCGAGGCCTGCAACGCGAGTCCGACGGCGGCGGTCTGCAGCTGCATGAGTTCGGGCCCGGGCACGACCGGTTTCCAGTCGATGTTGCCGGCGAACTGGACGCCGTCGTGCACCATGCTGCGGAAGAAGCCGTCGGTGGCCGGGATCGCACCGTGCTGCTTGAGGAGTTCGAGCGACTTCGGGGAGAACTCGAAGTACAGCGGCTTCGATCCGTCGCCGGCCGCGGCACGTACCTGTTCGATGCCCTCCCGCACCGCCGTCAGCGCCGCACCGGCCTCGGTGATGTCGACGTTCTGGACGACCTCGCGCAACCGATCGGCGAAGCGTTGGATGCCGGTCGCCGAGCCCTGCACGACCAAGCCCACCCGGCTCGGTCGAGACGACGAGGTCGCCCGAGTCGGCGGCCGCACTGTCGGATGCAGCGGCGGACATCTCCGCCCGTTCGCGCCGACGTCTCATCGGGCCGACCCTACCGATGTGCAGCAGGCCCGTTCCGGGCAGCTCCCGTCGTTCTCGTGAACAAACTGCGGCGTAGCACCGCAGATTGTTCACGCCTTCGGCTTCCGGCGGACCGCGGGAGAAGAGGACCTTTGGCGGTGGCCCCGAGTTGGGTCGTGGGGTTCGATGGTGGTGGAGGCCCACAACGGAGTGGGCCCGAAACAGCGAGGTACGCCATGTCGGAACAAACCTCCATCGTCGCCGAAGTCTTACGAGTGCACGGCGACCTCTACGACCACGAGGTCGACGCGTTGGTCGATCATTGGACCAAGCTCGACCATCGACTGCAGCCGTTCGAGGAGCACGGGATCAGGCTCGACCTGTACATCCACGACCGCGACACCGCCGGCCAGTGGGTGCTGCTCGAGGCGCACATCGGCGGCTGCGCTCCCTTCGTGGCCACGCACGAGTCGCGCAGCATGGACGACTGCCTGAACCACGTGCGCGACGAACTCGTGCGGCAACTCTCCGACACCAAGGGACGCATGGGGCACCGCCCGCACCACCACGGTCACCAGCCGGCCGCTCGGGTCTGAGGGTCGAGCGGCCGCCGCTACCGCGCCCGTCCGTCGATGTACGGCGCGGTGTCGAGTTCGTCGAGGACGATGTCGCCGGCGAGCACGCCGCGCTTCCACTCCTGATGTTCGTCCTCGAGGGCGTGGAACTCGGGCATGACCTCGGCGGCGAACAGCTCCAACGACGAGCAGATGTCGGCGTGGGTGTTCTTGCCGGCCTGGTTGAGCAGGATCACCTGGTCGACGTTGGACTCCTGGAACTTGCGGAGCCGCTCGCGGATCGTCTCCGGCGAGCCGATGAGCCCGCTGTGGCGCTGCGCCTGACCCTTCGGCGTCTCACGGAAGGCGACGTACTCGTCCCACATGTCGATCTCGCCCGGCACGCCCGGCGGGTGGCTGCCGTAGTAGGCGAGGGCGAACTGGAAGAACGACGAACCGTCGGCGCGGGCCCGGGCCTCCTCGTCGGTCGGTGCGCACATGAACTGTGAGACGACGGCGATGTTCGGGTTGGTCGCGTGGTCGCACAGCAGTTCCTGTTCCTTGGTGAACGCGTTGTAGTACGCGTGCACCCAGGCCTGCGCCGCCTCGGCGGACACGAACTGGAACCCCAGCGCGCCCATGCCGCGCCGGCCGGCCATGCGGATCGTCTCCATCTGCGAACACGCGACCCACAGCGGCGGATGCGGTTTCTGGCGCGGCTTGGGGATGACGTTGCGCAGCGGGAAGTCGACGTGCTCGCCGTGGTACTCCCAGGCGTCGTTCGAGAACATCGGCAGGCAGCACCTGACCATGTCCTCCCACACCTCGCGCTTGTCCCGGAAGCGGACGTCGAACGGGTGGAGTTCGGTCGTGGTGGCCGACTCGCCGAGGCCGAGTTCGACCCGCCCGTGCGACAGCAGGTCCAACGTGGACACCCGCTCGGCGACTCGCGCGGGGTGGTTCGTGGTGAGCTGGATGATCCCGTGGCCGAGGCGGATCTGTTTGGTGCGCTGGCTCGCCGCGGCGAGGAAGACCTCCGGGGCGGAGCTGTGTGAGTACTCCTCGAGGAAGTGGTGTTCCACCTCCCACGCGCAGTCGAAGCCGATCCGGTCGGCGAGCTCGATCTGATCGAGGCTCTGGTGGAACAGCTCGTACTCGGCGTCCGGCGTCCATGGCCGTGGCAGCTGGTGCTCGTAGAAGATCCCGAACTTCATGGGCCGACGGTAGAGGTTCGCTCGCGGTCGCCGATCAGCGGACGACGACTCGCCGTTCTCGTGAACAATCTGCGGTGCAGCGACGCAGTTTGATCACGCGTTCGCCGTCAGAGGGCAAAGACGTCGATGAGCCGCTCGGTGAAGCGCGGGAGGTCGTCGGGCTTGCGGCTCGAAACGAGCGTGTTCGGACCGTTCTCGCACACCACGACCTCCTCGTCGACCCACGTTCCACCGGCGTTCTCGATGTCGGTGCGCACGCTCGGCCAGCTCGTGATCGTCCGACCGGCGAGCACGCCCGCCTCGACGAGTGTCCACGGACCGTGACAGATGACGGCCACCGGTTGGCCGGCCTCGAAGAAGTCCTTCACGAACTGGACGGCGTCGGGTTTCATTCGCAGTTGGTCGGGGTTGGCGACGCCGCCCGGGCAGCACGAGCCCGTCGAAGTCGCCGGCGTCGGCGTCGGCGGCGGAGATCGAGGCCTCGAAGGTGTCGGCCTTGTCGAGGTGGTTGAACGCCTGGACCTTGCCGACTTGGGGGGCGACGAGCACGGGGGTGCCGCCGGCCCGCTCGACGGCGTCCCACGGTTCGGTGAGTTCGACCTGCTCGACACCCTCGTTGGCGGTGAGGAACGCGATGCGGCGGTTTTCGAGTTGTGCAGTCATGGCGCGGCGGTACCCGGTTCATCCCGGATCGATGCACGTCGTTCCCGAAATGTTCGCCCGGCGGGCGGACGCCTTCGTGGCAGCATCTGCCGATGGATGTCGTGATGCGGCTGGCGAACGCGAGCGACGTCGACGAGGTCGTGCGACAGCGACTCGCGTTCCTCGCGACGGTTCGGGATGACGGCGTCGAGGCGGACGCCAACTTCGTGGACGCGACCCGCCAGTTCGTCGAGGAGGAGGCCGCCGCCGGCCGGATGCGTTCCTGGTTGGCCGAGCACGAGGGCAACCCCAACTGGTTGGAACGGCGAGTACAACCGACGCTGAGCGTGCACTGGTGCCAGGCGTCGAGTACAGGGTCCTCGCCATGGACCGTCTTCCGACGTGTCTAGGTTGCGGGACATGAGCTTCGCCGAGAATCGCTACGAGCACCTTCCGTACCGTCGCTGCGGCCGCAGTGGGCTGAGTCTGCCGGCGGTGTCGCTCGGGCTGTGGCAGAACTTCGGTCACGACGTGCCGCTCGACCGGCAGCGTCAGATCCTCCGGCGGGCGTTCGACCTCGGCGTCACGCACATCGACCTGGCGAACAACTACGGCCCGCCGTACGGGTCGGCCGAGGAGAACTTCGGTGTGATCCTGGCGTCCGATTTCGCCGGCCACCGGGACGAGCTGGTGATCTCGACCAAGGCGGGCTACGACATGTGGGCCGGTCCGTACGGCGAGTGGGGTTCCCGCAAACACCTCCTCTCGTCGCTCGACCAGTCGTTGCGGCGGATGAAACTCGACTACGTCGACATCTTCTATTCGCATCGGGCGGATCCCGTCGACGCCGCTCGAGGAGACGATGGGTGCGGTGCACACGGCGGTGCAGTCGGGGCGGGCGCTGTACGCCGGCATCTCGTCGTACTCGCCCGAGCGCACCCGGGAGGCGGCCCGGATCCTCGCCGACCTGGGCACACCGTTGCTGATCCATCAGCCGTCGTATTCGATGTTCAACCGGTGGATCGAGGACGGGCTGTTGGCCACGTTGGATGAGCTCGGTGTCGGGTGCATCGCGTTCTCGCCGTTGGCGCAGGGGCTGCTCACCGACCGCTATCTCGGTGGTGTGCCGTCGGGTTCGCGTGCCGCACGCGAGGGCTCGATGCAGACGAGTCAGTTGAGCGCCGAGACGCTCGCTGCCGTCCGTGCGCTCGACGAGGTCGCCCAGCGATCGTGGGCAGACGCTGGCACAGCTCGCCATCGTCGTGGGTGCTCCGCGACGAGCGTGTGACCTCCGCGCTGATCGGAGCGTCGTCGGTCGAGCAGCTCGAAGCGAACTTGGCGGCGGTGGACAACCTGTCGTTCGACGATGACGAACTCGCCCGCATCGAGGAGTACGCGATCGATCGGGACATCAACCTCTGGGCCGCGTCGACGCGGTCGGCACCTCGATCACCGCTCGCGTGCACACCGCGCCGAACTGTCTGCCGCAATCATTCTGATTTCCCACCGTCACGGCAGATCGAGAAGGACGGCGATGGTCTCTCGAATCTGCGACAGCACGTGTCGGCCCGATGCTCCCCCTCGTGGCGGCGACTCGCTCTGGAGAAACGGCCCGCAGGTGCTGACATTGCGCAGCGGACGTTCATTGAGGCCATTCTCCGAATCGGGCTCGATGATGATCTCCGAGTGAAAGCGCCGCAGGGTGCTGGTGAGGGGAACGACCTGGATGACGGTGGGCCCAGCGTCCAGGATTCGCTGCGCGGTGACGACGACCGCCGGGTGGAGGTAGCCGGCTTCACGGCCTTTCGGCCGCCCGAGATCGAGATCGACCACATCACCCGAGTTCGGCATCGAGCCAGATGGTTTCGTCGGGTCGCTGCGTCGCGTGCAGTTGCTGGCCGATGTGGTCTTGCCGCAGGGCGCGAACGGCGAGCGCCACCGTGTTGCCGACGGTCGTGTCGAGCTCGGCGGCGAGTCGCTTCAGCTCATGGTGCGTGGCGGTGTCGATTCGAACACTCGTGCTCTGCATGCAAATCAGCATACATTTGCTCCGAGGAACGGTGCGGCGCTCCAACGTTCGTCGTCCATGCGTTCATCATGGCGAGGGGCTGTGACAGACGTGCCGTCAGCTCGTCGTGAGGTCGCCCGGCGGGATGGTTCGAGCATCCCGACAGGCGGCCACGTCACGATCAGCCGTACGACTCGCAACCCCAGCCGTCACCGTCTGCGTCGAGGCGGTGATAGTCGGAGCCGCCGACCCACACCTTGCGCCCGATGTCTGCGCAATCGAGGTCGGGACCGCCCGAGGGGACGTCCGACGGTGCGGGTGCAGGTGCTGGCGCAGGTGCAGGTGCTGGTGCAGGAGCAGGAGCCGGTGCAGGGGCAGGAGCCGGTGCGGTGCGGTGCCGGTGCCGGGCTTCGCAGGAGCGGGCTTCGCAGTCGGTGTCGACGCTGTCCTGGTCGCGCAGACGGGATTGCGATTGGTCGCGTCAGCGGCCACGTACGCGTCCTGTCGTGCATGTCGTCCGTAGCCATCGCGGGAGTCGTACCTGGCGATCGTGTGGCCCGACTCGATCATGGCGAGGTTGGCATCGGTCCCGTTGCCGAGGTCCAAGTAGCGCAGCAGTCGGCCGTACTTGTCGACGTCATCGCGTGCCCCTGGTGTGAGGGTCACCGCCTGAAAGACCAACACCAATTCGAGGTGGGCGGCGGCCTCCGCGTAGCCACATTGCCCCTGTTCGGGGGTGTCGATGCCGATCAGCCGGATCGTGGAACCGTCGCTCATCTCAACCGTGTCGCCATCGACGACCCGACTCACCGTCAGCGCTGCCGCGGTCTCCGCGGCCACTTCCGGAACCGCGGGTGGTGCGGTGGTTGCGGGAGCTGATGGGGCAGGTGCTGGCCGGATGGACGTCTCGGTGCGTGTCACGACCTTCTTGGCCGGCGGCACGGTGGTGACCGACGGTTTGGGCACGGTGGTGACCGTGGTGGGGGAAGGTTCGGCTCGTTCGGCCACCTTCCGCGCTGTGGTGACGGGTGCGTCGTCATCGATCTCGACGGTGGACGCGACAGCGCCCAGGTCGGTGGAAGCGTCGCCGGATTGCGGGAGCACCCCACCGACCAGCACGAGCGCGACCGTGGCCCCGCCTGAGACGATCCACGCCTTCCGCTTCTTGCTCTGTCGTTGCCAGAAGTGGTTGAGCTTGAACTTGTTGTCCATGTTCTCTCTGTCTTGTTGGGTTCCGACCAGCGACGGTCGGAGGGGTGGGGCATCCGTGTTGCTAGGCACCAGGACGACCTAAGTAATCAGTGAGCCTAGGCACCTAGTGCAACAGATCGCCTAGGTAAATATTCCAGTAGTGTTCGCGACGTGCATCTCGATGTCAGGCGAAGCCGGGAGCGGGTCACTGTTGGACCGGTCGGCGGCCCAACCATGAAGATCCCTGCGGTGGTCGACATCACCGCGACGGGCGTCGAGCCCTATGACTTGAGCCTGCGCCTCGCGTGGGACGAGGACGAGAACTGCCTCACACTGCGCGAGCTGAAGTTCAGCGCGCCACCAAAGGGTGAGCGCATCCGCATGTCGCGAATTGTCAGCGTCAACATTTCCCAGATGATCGAACGCATTCTCGAGGCGGAGATTCTCGGCGCCGAAGGTTGGCCAGGGGTCGTTGCCCTCCACTCCGATGCAGATCCGGTCGCCGTCGATGCGCTCGTGTATCGGCTCTCATTGGCTCTGGGAGGTCAGAAGCCGTCCGCGACGGTTGCCACCGCCCGCGGCCTCGCTGCCTCGTCGGGCCCGAAACGCGTCGCCGCGGCGAGACGGGCCGGATTGATCCCACCGACCAAACCCGGTCGCCCGACTGCAGCCCACACTCCGCCTGGCTGACTGGGACATCGGAGGCCAGCCGGGGACCGTCACACCGATCCGGCACACTGGTCTCATCGTGGATCGACTACTGACACCTTCGAAGATCACCGCCTGGCTCGACTGCGCGCACTTCCTCACCTTGCAGCACCAGCTCGACGCGGGGACGCTGGTGGTCGAGCGCAGCCCGTTCGGCGAGATGGCCGCGCTGCTGCTGCAGAAGGGGATGGACCACGAAGCCGCCGTCCTCGACGCCTACCGGGCCGAGGGCAAGACGGTGTTCGAGGTCCCGGCGCAGGACAAGGAGCACGGCGAGTCGTTCGCCGCGTGGGTCGAGCGGGTCGGCAACCCGATGGCCGACGGGCACGACGTCGTGTTCCAGATGCCGTTCGTCCACGACGGGATCCGCGGCATCGCCGACTTCCTCGTGCGCACCGTCGATCCCGACACCGGCACGGTCACCTACGAGCCGGTCGACGCCAAGCTCGCCCGCAACGCGGCGAAGCCGGGCCACGTGCTCCAGCTGTGCTTCTACGCCGAGGCGCTCGGCGCGCTCACCGGCGCCCGGCCGACGCACGTGCGCATCGCGCTCGGTTCCGGTCAGGTCGAGACGATCCGCGTGTCCGACGTGCTCCCGTACTGGCGTCGCCTGCGCGGTCAGCTGGCGAAGCTGGTCGAGGCGCCGCCGACCGGTCGACACGTTCCCCGAGCCGTGCGACCACTGCCAGTTCTGCCTGTTCGAGATGGTGTGCGAGGACCAGTGGCGCGCAGGCCGATTCGCTCGTCCACGTCGCCGGTGTCCGCCCGGCCGATCGGGTCACGCTGCGGGCGGGCCACGTCGGCACGATCGCCCGCCTCGCCGAGCTCGACCGCGAGATCGCCGGCCTCGACGAGGGCCGCCGCGACCGGTTCGTCCGCCAGGCCAAGCTGCAGGTCGCCGCCCGCGAGAACCCCGACGACCCGCCGCCGTTCGAGCTGCTGACCGCGCCGACGGTCGCGCTGAACTCGGCGTCGGAGACCGAAGCGGTCGGCTTCGCGGCGATGCCCGCGCCCGACGACGGCGACGTGTTCCTCGACTTCGAGGGCCACCCGTTCTGGCGTGCCGACGTCGGCCTGTTCTTCCTGTTCGGCTGGATCGAGCAAGGTCATGCATCGGTGCCAGGCACCGATGCACGACCTTCCGCGACGACTGGGAGTTCAAGGCGCTGTGGGCGCACGACCAGGCGGAGGAGGCGGCGGCGACCAAGCAGCTCGTCGACTACCTCGACGCCCGCCGCCAGCGGTTCCCGAACATGCACGTGTACCACTACAACCACACCGAGCGCTCGTCGCTGGTGCGGCTGACGATGGAGCACGGCGTGGCCGAACTCGAGCTGGAGCGGCTGATCGAGACGGGGATGTTCGTCGACCTGTATCCGATCATCACGGCGTCGCTGCAGGCCGGCACCGAGAGCTACGGCCTCAAGCAGATGGAGCGGCTGGCCAGCTACGAGCGCGGCCACGAGATCGACCGGGGCGCCGGCGCGGTCGTCGAGTACGAGCGCTGGATGGCCGACCGCGACGACGACCATCTCACGGCGATCGCCGCCTACAACGAGGACGACGTCCGGGCGACCCGAGCGGTGCGCGACTGGCTCGTCGAACAGCGGCCGGCGACGACGCCGTGGCGTCCGGCGGTGCTCGACGCCTACAAGCCCGACCCGGAACTCGACGAGCGGATCGAGGCGCTCCACGCGTTCGGCCCCGGCACCGACGAGCACCTGATGGGCGACCTGCTCGGCTACTGGCGGCGGGAGAAGAGCGCGGTGGCGGCCGACGTCCTGCGCCTGTCGACCGCGTCCGACGCCGACCAGATGGAGTCGATGGGTGCGATCGCCCGGCTGAAGTACGTCGGGCTCAAGCCGCAGCACAACGCCAAGACCGGCAAGGAGCTGAAGTGGCCGGCGGCGGTGTTCACGGTTCCCGCCGCAGCCGATCGACGCCGACATCAAGCCGGGCGAGACGCTGATCGTCGCGCTGAGCGATCAGGAGTGGGCGTTCTTCAAGCTGGCGTCGATCGATCGCAAGAAGGGCGAGCTGCGGGTCACGTGGGACAAGACCCACGCTGACCGCGGCGTGATCCCGACGTCGCTCGTGCACTACTCGTGGTTCCACGAGGGGGCGAAGCTGGTGGCGCTCGCAGCAGCTCGGCGACGAGATGCTCGCCGGCGACGCGCACCCGTGTCGGCCACTCGATGCTGCGCCGCGAGCTGCCGCAGTTCGTCGCCGGCGGCGGACCGGCCGGCGGCGCAGTTCACCCGTGACCGTCGACGACATCTGCGGGTGGGTGACGCAGCTCGATGGCAGCTTCGTGCCGATCCAGGGGCCGCCGGGCACGGGCAAGACGTTCACCGGCGCGCACATCATCCGCACGCTGGTGAAGGCGGGCAAGCGGGTCGGGGTGACGGCGATGAGCCATCACGCGATCGACAACCTGATGGAGGCGGTCGTCGAGCGGTTCGTCGAGGACGGCGACGTCGGCGAGCTGCGGGCGGCGCGCAAGGTCGAAGGCCGGCGATCTCGACCATGTCACCTACGTCGACGACAACGGCCGAGGCGGCCAGCGGCGACTTCAACGTGATCGCCGGCACGCCGTGGTTCTTCGCCAGCACGGCGATGCGTGACAACCCGGTCGACGTGCTGGTGGTCGACGAGGCCGGTCAGCTCGGCCTGGCCGACACGCTGGCGGCGACGATCTCGGCGGCGAACGTGATCCTGCTCGGCGACCCGCAGCAGCTGCCGCAGGTGTCGCAGGCGAGCCATCCGAACGGTGCCGGTGCGAGCGCGCTGGAGCACATCCTCGGTGACGATCGCACGGTGAGCGCCGATCGTGGCGTGCTGCTCGACGTGACGTGGCGGATGCATCCCCGCGTGTGCAAGTTCATCTCCGACACCTCCTACGAGGGCAAGCTGACGAGCCACGAGTCGTGCGCCGGCCAGTCGACCGAGGCGGGCGTCGGCCTGCGCTGGATCCGTGCCGACCACGCCGGCCGCTCGACCGAGTCACCCGAGGAGGCCGAACTCGTCGCCAAGACGATCGGCGACCTGATGGGCAAGGACTGGACCGACCAGAAGGGCGTCACCCGCCCGCTGACCGCCGACGACTTCATCGTCGTCACGCCGTACAACGACCAGCGCCGTCTGATCGAGTCGGTGCTCGCCGCCGATCGGTCGATGGCCGGATTGAAGGCCAGCGCGGTCGAGGTCGGCACGGTCGACAAGTTCCAGGGCCGCGAGGCCGCGGTGGTGGTGTTCTCGATGGCGACGTCGTCGAAGGACTTCATGCCGCGCACGTCCGACTTCCTGTTCTCGAAGAACCGCCTCAACGTGGCGATCAGCCGAGCGCGGTGCCTCGCCTACGTGATCTGCACCGACGAGCTGCTGGACACGCGAGCGCAGGACGGTCGAGGAGATGGCGCTGATCTCCGCGCTGTGTTCGTTCGTCGAGCGGGCGAAGGCGGTCTGACGACCGATCCGAGCTCCCGTCCCATCGTGGTGCGCCGCTGAACCTCCGACTACGTCGGGCGGAACATGCCCCACATGTGGGGGCCGGTCGGTACGTCCCACTCGGAGCGGACCTCGAACCGCGGTCGGCTTCGACGGTCGCGAGGACTTCGCCGCCGGGCGCCACCCGGACGCAGCGCTGCTGCGGCACGCTGGCGTACCAGATCGCTCCGTCGGCGTCGGCGCAGAGTCCGTCGGGTGCGGAGCCCGGCCCGAGTTCGGCCCAGACACGGCGGTCGACCAGGTCTCCCGACTCGGTGATCGTCCACGCCGTCAACCGGTCGGCGTGCGATTCGGCGAGCACCAGGGTGTCCCCCTCGTCCTCACTGTCGAGGATGACCATGCCGTTCGGGAACCACACGTCGTCCGCGACGCGGCGGCTGGTCCCGTCGGGCAACACGACCGCCACGAAGCCGGGCCGCGACTCCTCGCCGGGAGGCGCACCCGGCATGTTCACCCACGCCCGGCCGGCACGGTCGACGACGATCTCGTTGAACGGCTGACCCGTCGCCCCGTACGGCGTGAGATCCGCACCCCTGACCACCCCGTTCGGTGTCGTCGCCACGAGGTCGCCGTCCGGCAACCAGTCGATGGAGAAGGGGAGCCCATCGACCCGGGCGACGACCTCGCGCTCGCCGTCGGCGCTGAACGCCAGCACCTCACCGGCGAGCCAGTCACACATCCAGAACCGGCCGTCGTGCCATCGCGGCGACTCGCCCATCTGGATGCCCGTGGCGAAGACCTCGGTCATGCCGCCACCTCCGCCGACGCGGCGGGTCGTCGGTTCATCGGCTGAACCAGAACTCGATCTCGGCGCTGTCGGTGTCGAACCGCGCGGCGTGTTCGGTCTCGGCCGGCACGTGGTACCAGTCGCCCGGACCGTACGAGGTGACCGTGGTCCGCCGACCGTCAGGACGAGCTCGCCCTTGGTGATCACCCCGACGTTGTCGGTCGGATGGGTGTGCGGGGCGATCGTCGTCCCGGCGGGATACGTGGCGAACAACACCTCGCACCCCTCGGCCGCGAGCCGGTGCGCGTCGAACGGGCCGTCGAAGTCGGGGAGTGCTTCGATCTCAGGAGGGAAGTGGGCGATCCGGCTGGTCATCGTGCTCCTTTGTCGGTGATGAGGACGCCGATGGTGTCCATGGCGTCGAGCAGGTGTTGCAGTTCGGCGGCGTCGAGGTGCTGGACGAGGGCGAGGACCCGCTGGTTCGACCGACGTTCGATCTCGTCCAGCAGACGCCGGCCCTTGGCGGTGAGGGTCACCACCCGCTGCCGGCGATCGGCGGTGGAGATCGTTCGCCGGATCAGCTTGTCGTCCTCGAGCGTGCCCAGCACCCGGCTGGTGTAGGCGAGATCCAGACCGAGCGCATCGGCGAGCTGGTTCACCTGCGACTCGGCCAGCGACCCGATCGTGAACAGCATCCGCGACTGCGCCAGGCTGAC
This sequence comes from Ilumatobacteraceae bacterium, assembly GCA_963772085.1. Classification (GTDB taxonomy): domain Bacteria; phylum Actinomycetota; class Acidimicrobiia; order Acidimicrobiales; family Ilumatobacteraceae; genus Sva-07. The sequence goes on along the minus strand of CAVYWH010000004.1, from coordinate 84,922 downwards.
GTCGAGCCCTTCGTGCCGATCGTCGAGCGACCCGATCGCCTGCGTGTACAGCCGGTTGAAGGCCCGGATGCGTTCGGCGAGCGCCTGATCGTCCACCGGTCCAACAATAGTGGACTGACAACAACTATTGCAAGAGGTCCGGGAAACTCTCCCAGTCCGAGAAGACGTGACGATCGATGTAGCAGGGTGAGTTATGGTCGCGATGACCATGACAGACGAGACGTCGACCCGCGACATCGAGGCGCTGAACTCGCGGGCAGTCGGCTGTCTCCTCGGCGGGGCCGTCGGCGACGCGCTCGGAGCGGGGATCGAGTTCGACGGCTGGGCGTTGATCGCTCGACGACACGGCCCCGCCGGCGTCACCGACTTCGTCGAGGCGTACGGGCGCCATGGCGCGATCACCGACGACACGCAGATGACGATGTTCACGACGGAAGGGCTGATCCGGGCCTGCGTGCGCCAACGTGAGCGTGGGGTCTGCCACGTGCCGAGCGTCGTACGCCACGCCTACCTGCGCTGGCTCTGGACGCAGGGCAACCCGCAACCGTTGCTCGATGCGTTCGGTACCGACCCGCCGACCGGTTGGCTCGCCGGCCTGCCGGCACTGCGCTCCCGTCGAGCGCCAGGCACCACGTGCATCAGCGCGCTGCAAGCCGGCGGTGACGGAACGATCGAGGCACCCTTGAACGACTCGAAGGGCTGCGGTGGCGTGATGCGCGCCGCCCCGGCCGGTTTCGTGTCATCCATGATGGCCGACCGCTTCCGGGTCGGGTGCGAGCTCGCGGTGCTCACGCACGGCCATCCGAGCGGCTACCTCCCCGCCGGATACCTCGCCGCAGTCGTCGGTGCGATCGTCGTCGACGGTGTGGCGCTGTCGGACGCGCTCGACGCCGCCGACGCCATCCTGCGTACCTGGGACGGAAGCACCGAGACCGAGCGAGCCGTCATCATGGGGCGCAAGCTCGGGCGGCAACAGCTGCCGGCGCCACGGGAACTCGAGTACCTCGGCGGCGGATGGACGGGGGAGGAGGCGCTCGCCATCGCGCTCGCGTGTGTCGAGTCCCAGCCGTCGTTCGAGGCAGGTGTGCTCGCCGCGGTCAACCACTCCGGCGACAGCGACTCGACCGGTTCGATCGCTGGGAACATCCTCGGCGCGCTCCACGGCGTCGACGCCGTCCCGGCCCGTTGGCTCGATCAACTCGAGCTGCGCGACGAGATCGAGCAGCTCGCCCGCGACGCGATCCACGAGTTCTACGTCCGGGACGACCCGGTCTCCGACGAATGGTTCACCCGCTACCCGGGCTGGTGACCCGGGTGGTGCGGTCGGTCCGCGAGTGGTCGTCGCGCTCGACCCGAGACGCGTTGGCGAGCGCCGGTTCAGTCGTCGAACACGGCAAGGCGGAGGCTCCGCAGGTTGTCGTCGAAGTCGGCCGGATCGAAGGCGTCCGGATCGAACGGCCCCTGCGCGAATCCCTCGACCCACTCGACGCGCTCCCGGTGCTCGGGGTGTGACGGATCGGCGAGGATCTCCAACAGCTCGCGATAGCCCCACGGGCCACCACAGTCCTCGGGCGGACACGCCCGTCGGCCACCGGTGCACGCCGGCGCCGCCGTCGTCGCCGCGTCGAGCACCTGCTCGACGTCGATCTTGTGCTCCCAGCCGTCGCCGAAGTCGTACGTGTACCGGAACGACGAACCGACCTTGGCGACCTTGTCGAGCCGAGTCCGAGTTTCATCGTGTGCCGGTGGACCGAAGTCCCAGTCGGAGTCCGGGTCCGGCGCCGCGTACCGGGTGCGGCCGACTTCGAATTCGTGCAGGTGGTAGTTCCACCAACCGAACGCCGCCTGGATCGCCTCGTGCACCTGGTCGAGCGTCGCCGACCCGTCGACGAGGATGCGCCGCCAGACGGGCGGCTTCGTGTTGAGCAACGTGACCTTGAGCTGGAACACCAGCCGAACGCGACCCGACCCCGCCTGGCGACCGCCGGCACCGACCGTGCGTCGTGCGGCTGAGTCCATGCGCGGTCGGGCTGGATGTGTCGGGTTCCGGAGCGCTGGGTTCCGGGCGAGCCGGCGCGGGCCGCCGTCGGGAACGGAATCACGTTGCCGCGATCGGTGCCGAACACCGCCGCCAGCTCGCGATCGGGGAACCCCGAGCGACCACGGAGTGGCCCGATCGGGATGCCGGCCAGTTCGACCGACAGGTCATCGAGGTCGGTGATGCCACGCGCGTGGCGGATCTCGCCGTGGAATGCGAAGTCGTTCATCACTCCCAACACGGTGCGGCTGTTCGTTGCTGCGATCCGGACCTCGCCCATCGCGGCCAGCTCGGCCGCGATCGACTCCTCGTCGACCCCATGACGACGAAGGATCGCGACGATCGCCTCCGGCGCCCGGTCGAGCAGGGTCGTCGCCGGTGCCAGCGGCATGACGACCGGCAAGAACGTGCGCTCGTTGACCAGCAGGGCCACCTGGGGCCGCCAGAACAAGGCGTTCGCGAACCAGTCGCCGAGCACGGTCGTGGAGGCCTCCCCGGCATCGGCCACCGGCAACTTCACCCGGTCGCGCAGCTTCTTCGTGCCACGGATGATCAGCATTCACCCATTCTTGCGGCCCCGGCCTGCCGGGTTGCGTCGAGAGGTCTTCCGATCGGGCCGTGCCGTCAGCGGAGTGGACAGCGCGTCGAGCAGGTCGACGGCGGCGCGGGCGTACTCGCCGATCCAGCGGTCGGAGATGCGCTTGATGGGGAGCGGGGCGATCGCCAGGTGTCGTTCCCGTCCGATCTTGCGTCCGGTGACCAGCTCGGCTGATTCGAGCACGCGCAGGTGCTGGAGGACCGTCGTGCGGTCGAGGTCGGGGAAGGCCGAACACAGCTCACCGGTGGTGCACGACGACTCCTTCAACACGTCGAGCATGCGCCGACGGATGGGGGAGGCGAGCGCCTTGAAGACGACGTCGTCCTCGTCGCCGGTGTCGCTCGCCTCGATCGGCGCGCTTGCGTTGGTTCGGCGACATGTTGTAAAATTATCACATGTCCACCGATCGAATCACTGACCGAATTGCAGTTCACCGTGTCCGGCCGGATCAGCCGGCCGTGCGCGGAGGTGTACGAGGCAGTCGCCGACCCGGCGCAACTGTCGAAGTACTTCACGACCGGCGGCGCGACCGGTCGGCTCGAGACGGGCACGGTGGCGACCTGGGACTTCCACGACTTCCCCGGTGCGTTCCCGGTGACGGTCGTCGAGGCGGTCCCGAACGAACGGATCGTGATCCGATGGGGCGGCGACGAGACCACGGACCGCTCCGGCGAGACCACCACGACGTTCGAGTTCGAACCGATCGACGGCGACACGCGCACCCTGGTCACCATCACCGAGTCGTCATGGAAGCCGACACCGGCCGGCGCCAAGAATGCGTTCGGCAACTGCATGGGCTGGACCGGGATGCTCGCGGCGATGAAGGTGTGGCTCGAGCACGGCATCAACCTCCGCGACGGCTTCTACGCCTGACGGGACCGACGTCATGTCGCTCCGACGTAGTCGAGGTGACGGCGTGGCGGTATCCGACGTCGAAGCGGCCGCGGCCGGTCGAGTGGATGCGGATCGGCGTGCTCGTGTTCCTCGAGCCGGCGCTTCAGCAGGATCAACCGGCTCTCGAAGTTGTCGCGGTACTCGGGCAGTTCGAGCGTCTTGTCGAGCTTCGCCTCACGGTTGGTGAACGACGTCCGGCCGGTCGTGACCTGTTCGGACACCACCTTCCACAGCAGCCGTCCGGCGACCCCCTTGATCACGTACTGGTCGCCGAGGAACGTGCTGCCGTCCACCGCGTAGTGGCGCAGCACGACCGGGCGCGCGCTGCCGGTCGCCGGCGGTCGAGGCGGTGCGCGGTCGCGTCCGACGGGGGACGGCATCGCCGCCGGCGGCTCGTGGTCCGACAGCGCCACCTGCTCGCGGTCGAACGCGGCGGCGACGAGCCGGGCGGCGATGGTCAGCATCCGCTCGTCGAGTTCGTCGTAGGCGATCGCCACGTTGCTCTCGATCGCCAGCACGCCGATCAGCACGCCGCGGGAGATCATCGGCGCCGCCAGTTGGCTGCGCGGCGTCGGGCAGGCCGGGCAGCCGGATCTCGTCGGCCGGTTCCTCGCCGGTCGTCCGATTGCACCGACCGGGCGTACGACAGCATCCGCTGGAGGTTGGCGATGCGCGTCGTCTTCTGCCGCGCCGCGGCCAGGCCGATCACGCCTTCGCCGAGCGCCACCTCCGAACCGGTGCCGCTCGACTCGTAGCCGTGGCTGGCGAGCGTGACGAGCTTGCCCAGCTCGGGCTCGTGCACGAGCAGCAGTGCGTTGGACGAGGGGAACAGGTCGCCGATCCCGGACGAGCGCGGCGTCGACCACCTGCTCGAGATCGGTCGCCCGGGACAGGCGATCGCTGTAGGCGTCGAGCGCGGCGAGGGCCGTCGGATGGTCGTTGCGCCGCGTCGGTCATGAGCGCTCCGGAGCGTAGTCACGACCGTGATCCGGTGACGGCTGACCGTCCTGGCCGGCAGCCATCGCCGCACTTAGCGACATTTGAGTAATCCGTCACGGAACACTCAGCAACACGGGTCGCCGGCGCATCTTCAAGATGGCTCCCATGACAACTTTCCAAGCCACTCCCATCCACCAACCGATCACGTCGCCCGACGGGTTCACCGACGCGCGTGCTGCCCCACGACCTCTACCGCGAGATCCACAAGGCCATCCGCTACGCGATGTTCCACACCACGATGAACGCCGGCACGCTCGACGTCACCGACCTCGACGCGGTCGCCGACGTCGCCGCACAGTGCACCGACTCGATCGACCTGCTCGAACTCCACCACCATCACGAGGACGACTTCATCCAGCCGCTCGTCGAGCTCCACGCCCCCGACCTCGCCATTGATCGTCGAGACGCAGCACCTCACGGTCGAGGCCGGCATGGCCGCGCTCCGCGACCTCGCCGGCCGCGCTGATCGACGCCTCACGCCGCCGACCGTCCGGTGGCTGCCCATCGCCTGTACCTCGAACTCACCCGTTTCACCGCTGCCTACCTCGAGCACCAGCTGTTCGAGGAGCAGCGGGTCATGCCGGCGCTCTGCGCCGCGGTCGACGGCGCCGATCTCGACGCCGCTGCACACCACGCTGAAGCAGTCGATCGCTCCCGACGTCATGGCCCGCACCATGCTGGTGATGCTCCCGGCGATGAACGTCGACGAGCGCGTGCGGCATGCTCGGTGGGATGTCGATGGCGCCGCCGCCGGTGTGGGCCATCTTCCGGGCGCCGCCGAGGCGCGCGCTCACCCCCGCCCAGTTCGCCGTGGTCGCCGAGCGGATCGGACTGAACTGAGATGACCGACACAACCGACTCCAACGACCTGACACGTCTCCAGCACCGGCCCGCGGGTCGGCCTCGCCCTCGCCCAGTGCGGACCGTTCGCCGACCCCGCGGCCGTGATCGACATGGCGGCAAAGGCCGAACGAGCCGGCTTCGCCTCGCTGTGGGTCATGGACCGCGTGCTCGCCCCGCTCGAACCACGCACGCCCTATCCGGCATCGATGGACGGCGAACTGCCCGGCCGAGCAGTACTCGGTGCTCGACCCGTTCGTCGCGCTGACCCTCGCGGCGACCGCCACCGAGCGTATCCGGCTCGGCACGAGCGTGCTCGTCGCACCGTGGTACTCCCCGCTGCTGCTCGCCCGCACGTTGACGGCGATCGACCTGGCGAGCCACGGCCGGCTGTCGGTCGGCCTCGGCGCTCGGCTGGTCGGTCGACGAGTACGAAGCCGTCGGTGCACCGCTCGACCACCGCGGCGGTCGCACTCGACGAGATCATCGACGTGCTCGAAGCGATCTGGGCCGACGGCATCACCCACGTCGACGGCGAGCGGTACGAGATCGCGCCGTCGGAGATCCTGCCCAAGCCGGCGCAACGGCCACGGCCGCCGCTCCTGCTCGCGGCGTACACGCCGTCTGCGCTCGACCGGGTGGCCCAGACGGGCCGACGCCTGGATCCCCGCCGGTCTGCCCGATCGAGGCCATCGGGCCGATGTTCGCCGGTGTCCGTGACATGGCCGCCGGCTACGGACGTGATCCGGATCGCGATCGAACTCGTCGTGCGGGCGAACGCGTCGATCACCGAGCGCCCGCTCGACGGCGATCGTCCCGCCTATCACGGCTCGATCGACCAGATCGCCGACGATCTCGACGCGACCCGCCGGGTCGGTGCGCACGAGATCGTCGTCGACCTGCAGGGCAGCGCCGCGACGCGTCGACGAACTCTTCGGCCTGGCCACCGCCGTGACGTCACCGCTCCTCGCCGGCGTGTGACGCGGCGGTCGGCGTGCGCCGTCAGGACGCGGTCTCGCTGAAGGGCACCTGCACCACATCGAGCACCCGGAACATCTCGAGACCCTTCAGCGAGAACACGTCCTGCATGCCGACCATCGCGGCCAGCGATCGAGTGCGAGCCGGGCCTCGTCGAAGCCCTCGCCGTCGCACTCGGACCGGACGTGGCGGACCAGCAGCTTGTAGCTCTCCCCGTCGCCCGGGTCGACGACGAGCAGGGTGGCGACCGGGTTCTCGGCCAGGTTCCGCATCGTCTTGCGCAGGAACTGGTTGGAGATGGCGACGTGGTCGTCGTCGACGACATCACCTGCGACAGGAAGATCACGTTCGGGCACGCCGTCGGCCGACGCGGTGGCGAGCACGTTGGGGATGTCGCCCTGGAAGCACCGGCTGATGCTGGCGAGCGCGATCGCCAGTCAGCCCGCCACCTTCCGCCCGGCGTCGACGCCCGGGGTCTGGTCGTACTCCTCGTCGACCTCGACCTCGATGGCGACGGTGTCGAGCGAGCAGAGTCGCCGCAGCAGCTCCGGCGCCAAGCCGTTGGCCTCGCAGGCCGACGCGGAACGCGTCGAGGTAGGCGTGGGTCAACGCGAGGTCGCCGGCGGTGCGCGGCGAGGCGCCGGTGGCACCGTGCCCTTCCACTGGATCGACTCGTAAGTGGTGATGTCGGTGACGAGCACGCTGACCCGGGCTCCGGGGACGGCGTTGGCCGGGCGGTGCGGCTCGGCGGCGATGAGCACCCGCAGCCGGCGGTCGTCGAGGACGGCGGCGCCGCTCGAACGGGCCGCGTCGGGCGTGTTCAGCTGGTCGGCCGAACCGGATGATCGCCACCGGCCGCTGCAGGAATGCCCGTGTGCGGGCATCGAACCCCGGTCGGGAAGGGCTCGCCACAGCGGCGGAGGTTACTTGGAGCCACCGGCCCGCTCAGGGCTCGCCACGGTGGTCGCTACGGTGACGCCGATGGCGAACGAGGCGATGAAGGAGAACTGGGCGGGCGGCGGCGAGCGGTGGGCGGCGAACGAACGGATCATCGACTCGTCGTTCACGCAGATCACCGAAGCGATCGTGGCGGCGGCTGACCTGGGTGGCGCGACCCGGGTGCTCGACATCGGGTGCGGCACCGGCACGTTGCTCGAGGCGGTGGTCGCCGCCGGTGCGGAGGCGGTCGGCGTCGACATCTCGGCGTCGATGGTCGAGGCCGCCGTGCGGCGGGTGCCCGAGGCGACCGTCGTCGTGGCCGACGCCCAGACCGACGACCTCCTCGCCGTCGCGCCGGGCGCGGCGTTCGACCGTGTCGTGTCGCGGTTCGGGGTGATGTTCTTCGAGGATCCCGTGGCGGCGTTCGCCAACATCCGGGCTGCCACCGCGCCGGGCGCCGAGCTGGCGTTCGCCTGCTGGCGGGCCGGGGAGACGAACATCTTCACGGCCGGTATCGGCCCGCTCGCCGCCCGCATGGACAAGCCGCTGGATGTGCCCAAGGTCGGCGAGCCCGGGCCGTTGGGATTCGGTACCAGTGAACTGATCGGCGACACGCTCGCCCTCGCCGGCTGGACGAACGTGATCGAGGTGGCGCTCGACGTCACGCTCGACTACTCGATCGACGGCAGCGACGGCGTGGAGGAACGGCTGGCGATGGCGTTGAGCGGCGTCCTCGGCCGAACCGCCCAAGCCGAACTGGAACCCAAGCTCGGCCCCGACGGATGGGCGGCGCTGCTCGACGAGGCGCGCGCCGAACTGCACACCTTCATCGTCGACGGCAGCGTCCGCTTCCCCGGCCACGTCTGGCTGGTGACGGCGCATCCAACCCGCGGACACCCGCTCGGTCGACGCGAACGCCCACTCCCGCCCGCCGCTGAGAGCGTGGGTTCGGAAGGACGCCGCCTGTTCGAGGTCCCGGCCGAGCGCACGGAAATGCAGCGCGCCGAACATCGCACCGCCGGCGCCGAGCAGGCTCGAAACGCTGTACAGGACCATCGACACCACGTACAGGTCGGCCTCGGCCTCGGTGATGTCGAGGATGGTTTCGGGCCGAAGACCGTTCGCCACCACGCCGATCACCACGGAGACGACGCAGCACAGCCAGAACCACCACCCGATGGCCGATCCACGCTCGGTGCGCCATCGTGGGTCGAGGTTGCCGTTCGTGTCGACCGAGCGGGCGATACGTTCGATCTCCAACAGGACCAGCTTGGGGATGACGAGGTTCGCCAGCGGGATGAACCATCCACCGACCGCCCACCCGGCCGACCAACTGCGATGGCCCGGCCACAGCCGCGAGGACGCGTAGTGGGCCTTGTTCATCCACACCATCATCAGGATGATCGCCGCCAACCAGCCGATGGAGGCCAGCCCGTACAAGCCGCTCATCACCGCCTCCGCATCCGTCCACTCCACGCGCCCCGCCGCGCGTTCCGCTCGCGAGCCGCCCGTCCAATACGTCTGGAACTTGGCCGCGGTCACGACGGCCGACACGCCCACCGCCAGCATGAGCCCGGCCGTCGCCCAGCACACGCCTTGCAACCAGCCCCGCAGCGCGACGCCCGGCGGCCCTGGTTCGTCGCTGTAGGGATGGGCGACGGGCTCCGTCGCGATGGGGTAGTACCCGGGAATCGGCGGTGGCGGTGGCGGTGCCGGCGGTTCCGGTGCCGGCCGTACTTCGGGCGGATACCAGCGCCCATCCGACGCCAACCACCAGTCACCAGGATGCGTCTGCTCGCTCATGGATCGAATTGAGCGCATCTCCGGGCTCCGCGAACCATGGCGCAACCGGCAGATCTGCCTGACGTTGTCGTCCGAGATTTCGCCCGCCGACGCGATGATGCCGCCGGCCGCAGGCTGAGTCAGGCGGGCGGAGACGTCGGCGGACGGAGGTCGCGGATCGTCACCGCGCCGGTCTGGATCGCGAGGTTGGCGAGCAGCACCCGACGCGACTCGCCGGGCTGGGCGATGATGCCGAACTTGTCGTAGAGGTGGCCGAGGTGCTGTCGGACCCCACCCTCCTCGATGAACATCGCCGCACCGATCGCCCGTGCGGTCGCCGGCGGATTGAACGTCTGCCCCGAAAGCACCGGTCGGCACAACTCGATCAGCACGATCTTCTCGGTCTTCGTCACCGGTGGCGCACGCCGCACCGGCTCGGTCGTGAGATCGCCGCCGGCGCCGCGGTCGTGCACGATGAGGCGGGTGCGACCGACGATGATCTCGTCGCGATCGGCGAGTGCCTTGGTCTCGAACAAGCGCGCACCGTTCACCGTCGTGCCGTTCGTCGAACCGAGATCGGTGATGCACCAGGCCGGGCCGACCCGATCGAGCTTGGCGTGCACCCGCGACACGGCAGCGTCGCCGTCGATCACCAGGTCGTTCTCGCTGCTCTTGCCGAGCGACAACGTTCCCGCCGTCTCGTCGAGCAGAACCAGTTCGTGCCCTCCCGGGCCAATGCGCTCCAGCGTTGCCACAGCCGTCCCTCCTCGCCCGGATCATATTTCATCCGCCATGACCGAATCGGCTGACGAAAACGTCAGAACGCCCTGACGCGAACGTGATGGGGAACTGGTCGTGGTGGCCATTCACCTGGAGATCCGCGTCGTTCATGCTGAAGGAATGGATCGGGCGGCCGCTGACGGCGACATAGGATTCGCCATCGGTACGGGATCGGGGGGCGGTTCACTGATGTCGCTGACGTCGTCGGTCGAGCAGGAGGCGCGAACTCCCGCACGGACGCGCTCCGCCATCACGACGCCCGACTGGCTCCGGATCTGCTCGGTCGTTCTCGCGGTCGCCCTGGTGGTGCTCGCCGCTGTCTCGGTCGGTGTCGTCGTGAGCCATCGGCGCTCGGTCGACGCGATCCTGCACCGATCGGCACCGCAGGTCGTTGCGGCCCAGGACCTGTACGTCGCGCTGGCGGCCGCAGACGCCGCTGCATCGACCGGCCTGCTGCAGTCGGGTTCGGAGACCCCCGAGCTGCGCGCCGCGTATCACGAGAAGATGACCGCCGCGGGAGAACACCTCGTCACCATCGCCGCCGAGCAGGGCCTGTCGTCGTCGACCCGAGCATCGGTCGAGTCCATCGCCGGCGAACTCCAGGAGTACGCCGGGCTGGTCGAACTCGCACGGGCCAACACGCTGCAGGAATTTCCCGTCGGTGCCGCCTACCTGCGTGACGCGTCCGATCTGATGCGTGACGAGATCCTCCCCGCGGCCACCGACGTCTACACCGACGCCGCCCACGATCTCGACCAGCACTACCGGGACGGCACCGACCGGAAGCCGCTCGCCGCGCTGGTGGTGTCTGCGGGGCTCGTGCTGGCGTTGCTCGTGGGTGCGCAGATCTTCGTGGCGTTGCGATCCCGACGCCTGTTCAACCCGGGCCTCCTCGTCGCGACACTCCTGGTGATCGTGCTCGCCGTCACCGCGGTCGCGATGGTCGGAGTCGCAGCACCGCTCGCTCGCGTCGTCGCGGAGTGGAGGTTCGGACCCGTTGCTCTACGCCTCGACGTCGCGGATCCTGCTGCTGCGTTCCCGCACCGCAGAGAACCTCTACCTCATCGAACGGCTGACCGACTCGCCGCAGTGCGGACGACTTCGACGCCGTGGTGGCGGGACTGGGTGGAACCGACGACGGGCGCGGCTCGCTCGACGGGGTTGCCGCCTCGTCGACCGCCGCCGAGACGGCAACCGACCGCACGATCGTGGAGACCTACGCCCGCTACCTGGCGTTGCACGACGAGGTGCGCTCGATCGCGAAGGACGTGTCGTTCGACAGCGCCGCGGCCGTGGCCGTCGGCGCCGAAGCCGACACGGCCACGCAACTCGACGCCGCCCTCGACCGCAACGTCGAGGCGGCGCAGGCGAACCTCCGATCGGCCGCCCAGGCCGCCGACGACCGGTTGCGCCCGTTGCTGGGGATCGCCCTGCTGCTGCCGCTCGTGGCCGCGTCGGCCGCCGTCGCCGGCATCGGACGCCGCGCCCGGGAGTACCGATGAAGGTCCGTGGCCCCGCCATCGCCGCTGGCCTCGCCGCGGTGCTGGCGCTCCCGCTCGCCGGATGCGCCATGTCGTCGCCACGCTCCGACGCCCTCGACAGCCTCGCCGGGCTCCACGACTCCGACGAGGCGACGGTGTCGTCCCCGGCACCGCCGCCCACGGACGACACCGACACGTCCGACGACACCGACCACCACGGTCGGCACGCCGCCGCGCGACTGCGTCGGCGAGGACCTGGCCACGTCCAGCTACCGACCGGACGCGAACGGCAACGTGGACGACGAGTTCGTCGAGGAGATCCGCCAGCGAGGCTTTCGTCGAGGTCGGTGTCGACAAGAACACGCTCGGCTTCTCGGTCCGCGACTCGGCGACCGGAGACGTACGAAGGCTTCGAGGTCGACCTCGCTCACGAGGTGGCGAAACGGATCTTCGGCGCCGCCGACTACGACGAAGCCAGGGTCCGCTTCATCCCGGTGGGCAGCAGCCAGAAGCGGAAGTTCGTCATCGACGGCAAGGTCGACTTCACGATCAGCGCCAACACGATGACGTGCGAGCGGTGGGAGGAGGTGGCCTTCAGCAGCGAGTACTACACCGCCAACCAGGAGTTCCTCGTGCGAACCGACTCCGACCTGCGAACGGTCGACGACCTCGCCGGCGCAACCGTGTGCGTCACCGACGAGCTCGTCGTCGCAGAACATCCTCGAGTCGTCCGTGCCCGACGCCGTCCCGATCGTCGTCGACGAGCGCATCGACTGCCTCGTCGAGATCCAGGAAGGGCGTGCCGACGCCTACTTCGGCCACGACTCGTTCCAGTACGGGATGCGGGCGCAGGACCCCGGGCTCGAGATGCGATCCATCCTCCCCGCCGACCTCACCGTGTCGCACTACGGCATCGCGATCGCGCTCGAACACCCCGGCTTCGTCCGGTTCGTCAACGCCGTGCTCGAAGAGGTCCGAACCGATGGCACCTGGCAGACACTCCACCAGCAGCTCGAGGACGAGGACGGTCCGAGCATCCCACCGGCATCGGCACCGCCCGACGCGGAGTATCGGGACTGACATGGAACTCGCCGCGCTCGATCACGAACTCGACCGGCTCCACGACGAGGCGTCGCGGGTGAGCACCAACCTGCTGGAGCTCGAAGCCGAGCCCACACGAGAGCTGCTCGACTCGATCGATCTCCAGGGCGTCACGGCCACCAGGTGGGCCGACGCGAAGATGCGACTCGCCGGACTGTTCGTGTCGTACCGGTCGCTCCGATCGTTGCTCGACGACGCCACGACACGACGTCGATCATGGGCGATCGTCACGCCACATCGAATCGACCGGCTTCGAGTGATGCTGCTCGGCTGCTCGATCGATCGATCCGAGGTGGCCCGCCCGCTCGGCGAGCGGCAGCTGCTCGACGGAACGAGAGTGGTCGATCGTTGCACGCCCGACGAGCTGCTGCGGGCGATGGCGGCCGACTTCGACGAGGTGAAGGCCGTGGTGTTCGGCGTCGCCGAGTGCTGGGCCGAACTCCCGCCCCGCGTGCGGTCGCTGCGCGACCGGCTCGACCGGCTGGACGAACCGGCACGCGGCGACCTCGAACCTCGGCTGAACGAATTCGCCGAGTTCGTGATGACCGACCCGCTCGCGGTCGACCACGACCTCCTCGCCGCCATCGAAAACGAACTGCGCGCGATCGAGGTCGTGCAGGCCGACGCCGCCGGCGAGTTGGCGGCGATTCGCGAACTCGTCGCCGGCCTGCCTCCGGCCGTCGCCCGCGCCGACGCAGCTCGCGCCGACCTGGCGCAGCGATTCGCCGCCCATCACCTGCCCCCGCCCGTCGACGTCGACACGACGCTGGTCGATCGAGTCGATGCACTCGAACAACTGGCCAGCGTCGGCGCCTGGCGAGACCTGGGCGTCGAGATCGCCGCGATCCGGACGATCGCCGTCGATGTCCTCGAGCGGGCCGACCACATCGAGTCGTCCGCGGCGACCTTGGTCGCGACGCGCGACGAGCTGCGCGGCCGCCTGGACGCGCTCGAGGCGAAGGCCGGGGCCCGCGAACTCATCGAAGAAGCGGACGTGTCGTCGCTGTTCGCACAGGCCCGCACCGCCCTGTACTCCGCTCCGACCGACCTCGATCGGGCGCGGACGCTGGTCCAGGCGTACGGCGACATGCTCCACCGGGTGGACCGATGACCTGCGTACGGGCCGGGTGCGGCGGCCAGATCCTCGACGACGGCTATTGCGATGTCTGCTGGCTGGCGCCCGTCGCCGGCGGCGAGAACCACGGCGCACCCGCCGACGGCCGACCGCTCGAAGCCACGGGAAACGGGGCGCTGTCGCAGCGATCGACGACCAAGATCGGTCGGACCCGTCGAGTCACGTCGGCCCCCACCGAGCGTCATCGGCTCGGCCTCGGGCTCGTCGAGCTCGCGAACGTGCACGGCTCGGATCCGTCGAGTGCCGTGCTCACCGATCCCGAGGTCCCCGAGAACCGCCGGTCGTGTTCGAGTTGTCACGAGCCGGTCGGCCGGAGCCGCAACGGCATGCCGGGCCGCACGACCGGGTTCTGCGCCAAGTGCGGTACCTCGTTCAGTTTCGATCCGAAGTTGGCCGCCGGCGACCTGGTCGGCGGCCAGTACGAGGTCGCCGGCTGCCTCGCCCACGGCGGGCTCGGATGGGTGTACCTCGCCGTCGACCGCAAGGTGGCCGACCAATGGGTGGTGTTGAAAGGGATGCTCGACAGCGGCGACCGCGACGCACAGGCCGCCGCCCTCGCCGAACTGCGCTTCCTCGCCGAGGTCAGGCATCCGAACATCGTGACGATCCACAACTTCGTCGAACACGACGGGGCGGGCTACATCGTGATGGAGTTCGTCAACGGCGCCGAGCCTGCGCGACATGCTCCGCAGCCGCCGCGACGCCAACGGAGGGCACGCCGATCCACTCCCGGTCGAGGAGGCGATCGCCTACGTCCTGGAGATCCTGCCGGCGATCGGCCACCTCCACGATCGGCGCCTGCTGTTCTGCGACTTCAAACCGGACAACGTGATCCGCACCGAGCGATCGGTGAAGCTCATCGACCTCGGCGGCGCGTACCGGATGGACGACGACTCCAGCCCGATCTACGGGACGATCGGATTCCAAGCACCCGAGATCGCCCACACCGGCCCGACGGTCGCATCGGACATCTTCACCGTCGGCCGCACACTGGCGGTGCTCTGCACCGACTTCCCCGGCTACCACAGCCATCACCGGTACACGCTGGCCGACCCCGGTGACGTTCCGCTCTACCAGGAGTTCGACTCGCTGTACCGCCTGCTCGAACGGGCGACCGCGCCCGATCCCGACGATCGCTTCCAGACCGCCGCCGAGATGTCGACGCAGCTGCTCGGCGTGCTGCGCGAGATCACCGCCGTCCGTTCGGGTTCGCCGAGCCCTGGGCCGAGCACGCTGTTCGCCGCCCGCGGCCGCGTCCCGACGGACGGGCCGGTCGGTCAGGCCCTGCCCCGTCTCGTCGTCGACCCGGATGACAGGGGAGCGGGAACCATCCTGGCGCTCGGCAACCTCGATCCGCACGACGTGCTCCAGAGCCTCGACGCGCACGAACCGGCCAGCGTGGAGATCGACCTCTGGCGCATTCGGGCGCTGATCGACATCGGCGAACTCGACGCCGCCGAGCAGCGGCTCGTCGCGGTCGAAGCGGACGATCCCTGGGCGTGGCGGGCATGGTGGTACCGGGGGGTGATCGCGCTCGAGCGGCGATCGGGGATCGCCGCGATCCGCCACTTCGACGCGGTCTACCGCACGCTTCCCGGCGAGCTCGGGCCCAAGGTCGCACTCGGCTTCGCCAACGAGATCGCCGGCGACCTCGACCGCGCGACGAGGTGGTATCAGATCGTCGCACGCACCGATCCGGCCTTCACGGTCGCATCGTTCGGCCTCGCCCGCTGTCGGGCGGCGCTCGGCGACCGGGAGGGCGCGGTCGACGCGCTCGGCGCCGTGCCCGACACCTCGAACGACCACCTCGACGCGTCGTCGACCAGCGTCGAGCTGCTGGTCTCGCCGACCTTCGGCGGGGTCGTCCTGCCGCGACGTGCTCCGCGCGGCCGCCATCGTCGATCGTGCCGGCTTCGACCCGGACGACCGCGACCGGTTCCGGGCACCGGTGCTCGAGGCGGCACTCGACCTCCAGCGCGCCCATCCCGACACGGTCGGTCTCGACACCCTGGTGTTCGACGTTCCCTGTACCGAGCACTCGTTGCGTGCCGCCCTCGAGGCGACCTACCGGTCGATGGCTCGGCACGCACCGACCCGTGCCGAGCGCATCGAACTCGTCGACCGCGCCAACTCGATCCGCCCGCGGAGCCTCCTGTGAGCACCGACCTCGGGCTGGTGTGCCCGTCGTGTGCGGCCGAGGTGTTCGCCGATGACGAATTCTGTGAGGTCTGCGGGGTCGCCGTCGCCGAGCCGCGCGACCGGGCGCGCGACCACGAGGAGACCGACGTCGGAACGGCAGCCGGGGTCACCGATCGCGGGCTCGTCCACGCACGCAACGACGACGCGATGTACGTCCGGGTCGGCGCGTTCGGTGGATCGGATCGAACGGTGGTGGTCGTGTGCGACGGGGTGTCGACGAGCGCGGCGCCGCAGGTCGCCGCCCAGCTGGCGGCCGACACGATCGGTCGGTCCCTCATGGCCGGCAACAGCTCGACCGACGCATTCGCGGGAGCCGACGAGAAGGTGCGGGAGTTGAGCTGGACGGAGGTGACGGGTCGCAGTGCCCCGTCGTGCACCGCGGTCGCCGCCGTCGTCGAGCCGGCCACGATCCACGTGGCGTGGACCGGCGACAGCCGCGCCTACTGGATCACGCCTGACCGGAGTGGAGCAACTGACCGTGGACCATTCGTGGGCCCAGGAACAGATCGATGCCGGTGAACTCAGCCCGGCCGAGGCCGCCGCCGACCGCAGGGCGCACATGATCACCCGCTGGCTCGGTGACTTCGGCCTCGTCGACGGCGTCGACACCACGACGCTCGAGCCCCGATCGGCCGGCCGGCTCGTGCTGTGCTCCGACGGCCTGTGGGCGCACGTCTCGATGCACGACCTGGGTGACCTGCATCGCGCCGGCCTGGCCCGACCCGACGGGATGCCGCCGCTGCGGTTCGCCCAGCAGCTCACCGAGCAGGCGCTCGCACGGGGCGGCACCGACAACATCACCGTCGTCGTCGTCGACGTCGACGATCCGACTCCCGACTCGCCGACCAGCATCGAGGTGACCGAATGACGACCTTCCACGTCGAGACGTTCCAGAACGAGTACCTGCCGATCGGAGGCACCGACATCGACGCGATCATCACCGTGACGTCGGAAGGAGGCGGTCGGGCGAGCGATTTCACACGGCCTCCGGTCGGTACGGCGGTCGTGATCATCGTCGACGTGTCCGGTTCGATGGCGCAACCGCGTTCCAAGATTCGAGCTGCTCGGAAGGCGGCGGCCGCCGCGGTCGACGCGCTGCGTGAGGGAACCGTGTTCGGGGTCATCGCCGGCTCGCACACCGCACAGGCCGTCTTTCCGGCGAGCGGGCTCACGATCGCCACGCCCGAATCCCGTCAGAACGCCAAGCTGGCGATCGGGGCCATCGGCACGGGCGGCGGCACGGCGATCTCGTCGTGGCTGCTGTCGGCCAGGTCCGTGCTCGCACCGTACGAGGGATGGATCCGCCAGGCCATCCTCCTGACGGATGGCCGCAACCAGGACGAGGACCGGTTGATCGACTGGGCGCTCGAGCGATGCAGTGGTGTCTTCCAGTGTGACTGCCGAGGAGTGGGTACCGACTGGCTCGTCGACGACCTCCGACAGATCGCTGGGGCCCTCCTCGGGACGATCGACATCGTCGCCGAACCGGAGCATCTGGCGGCCGACTTCGAGGCGATCGTCAGCCGCACGATGGCGCAGCACGCGGCCGACGTGCGGCTGCGAATCTCCACCCCACCGGGCACGGTGCGACGATTCGTGAAGCAGGTCGCACCGACCATCGAGGACCTGACGGAGCGGGGCACGGCGATCGACGCCAACACGGTGGAGTACCCGCTGGGAGCGTGGGGCAACGAGGAGCGCGACTATCACGTCGGACTGGCGGTCGGCGCACAGGCGGTCGGCGACCGGATGCTCGCCGCACGGGTCGGCGTCGTCTCCGGCGACGACGTCGTGGCCAACGCGCTCGTCGAGCGCGACGTGGACCGACGACCCGGCGACCTCCACGGTGATCAACCAACGGGTGGCGCACTACACCGGACAGGAGGAGATGGCGTCGGCGATCGCCAGCGGACTGGCCGCCCGATCGTCCGGCGACACGGCCACCGCGTCGAGTCAACTCGGGCGCGCCGCACAGCTCGCCGCCTCGAGCGGCAACGACGCAACACTCGAACTGCTCCGCAAGGTGGTGGACATCGAAGACGCGCGCGCGGCGGCACCGTGCGGTTGAAGCGGAGCGTCGCCGTCGCCGACGAGATGGCGCTCGACACCCGTTCCACCAAGACCGTCCGGATCCGGCCGATCGGATGAACGACGGGGTGCCGTTCGATCCACCGCACGACGGCACGGAGATGATCCGCAGCGACGCGGGTGGAGCGACCACCACCCCGTGCCGACGTTGCGGTGCGGCGCTCCAGGCTCGTGCGGAGTTCTGTGAGATGTGTGGAGCAACGGGCATCGACGAGCGAGCGCGCATCGTGCTCGATGTGTTCGCCGACCGCGAGTATTTCGACACGCTCGACGGCGAGGGGCTCGAGTTTCCCGAGGGCCGCCGAGTGCACACGCTCTGGTTCGCCGACGACGTCGTGCACATCGGTCGGCGTCGCTCCCACGACGGGGCGCGGGTCGACGTGGATCTGGCGGACGACCTCGCCGATCCAGGGGTGTCACAGCGTCATGCCCAGCTCGTCCTGCAGCCCGATGGCGGGTGCGGGTTGATCGATGTCGGATCGACGAACGGCACCACCGTCAACGACTCGGCCACGCCACTCGTGGAAGGTTCGATCGTGCGGGTACGCGTCGGTGACCACATCCATCTCGGCGCCTGGACGACGATCGTCATCCGCTCCGTGTCGGTCGCTCCGAGTGCCGGGTCCGCCGGCTCTCGGTCAGATTCTTCCCGCCAGCCGGAACGATCTGACCGAGACCGGGCCCGCCACCGAAGGCGACCAACCAGAAACGTCAGCCGGATGTTGTCCTCGACCTCTTCGGCCTCCTTCTGGCCGGCCCAGAAGTCGTCGACGTCGCGGCGACGCTCGTCGTCGGGCCTTGCCGCGCCACTCGCCGACGGTCCGGCTCGAGCCCGGCGTACGCCGCCGCCGTGCCGCCGCTGTCGGGGCGGAAGTTGCTGACGTTGCCGGCGGCCATCGCCAGCGCCGGCGCCGGCCTCGTAGCTGTCCTGGTTGGCGCCGAGGAACACGAACGTCCACCCGGCCGCACGCAGCTTGGCGATCCGCTTGAACAGCTTCTTCTGGGTCCACTCGGTGGCTGGCGTTCTCCATCCCGTCGGTCAGGATCACCACCAGTTGATCGGCGTCGTCGCCGCCGCCGCCGCTCGGCCCGGTCGAGCAGCAGCCCGATCGCGTCGTACAGCGGGGTCATGCCCGCGGCTCGAACCGATCGGCGATCGAGCGGACCTTGGCGATCGGCTTCGCGTTGACGATCACGTCGTGCGGCTCCTCGTGTCGAACTGGACGATCGTGACCGTGGCGTCGCCGCCCTGCTTGCGCTGCTCCTTGAAGAAGCCGTCGAAGCCGCGCACGACGTCGCCGGCGATCGACGACATCGAGCCCGACCGGTCGAGCAGGAACCAGATGTCGGCCCCCGAATCGCTCTGCTTGTCCTTGGAGTTTCCCATGATGATCCACCTTCCTGCCGGCTCATCCGACATATGTAGTCAAAGTGACTATATCGGTCGATCGAGCGAATAATGGTCAGGTTGACAAGATCGTGTTGTCTCGCCGGTCGTCGCACTGCGACGGGCGTCGGTCCCGCCGTTCGATTCGGAGCAACGTGAAACGATCGGGCACCCGTCGGTCGCGTGCGAGGATGGCGGCACCATGGATGCCGACCTGCGCCAGCGCCGCCTCGATCTGCTCGACGAACACTTCGCCTCGGAGGTCGACCAGGAGTTCGACCGCACGATCGCCACGTTCGCCGGCGTGCCGCGCTACGAGATCGTGCCGACCGGTGACGTCCACGAGGGCGTGGAGGCCGTGCTCGCCTACCACCGCAACCAGCGCACGGCCTTCCCCGACCAGCGGCACGAGAACGTGCGCATGCACGTCAGCGACGACGACACGATCATCGCCGAGTTCGACCTGCTCGGCACGAACCTCGGCGAGTTCATGGGCGCCCCGCCGACCGGCAAGGCGTTCCGGGTCCCGACGATCGCCGTGTTCTTCTTCGACGGCGAACTGCTCGTCAACGAGCGGGTGTACCTCGACCTCGTCAGCCTGCTGACCCAGATCGGCCGCGGCGACCTGCTCGAGTTCCTCGCCAGCCTGGCCTGAACGACCCGTCGGGCTCAGCTCGCTTCCGCGGCCACCTCGATCAGCACGTTGCCGGTCTTCTGCTGCGTCTCCACGTAGCGCATCGCCTCGACGATGTCGTCGAGCGGGTAGGTCCGGTCGATCACGGCCCGGAAGTCGCCCGACTCGACGAGCGCCCGCAGCGCCACGCACCTTGTCCTGGGTGTACTTCGGGATCGGCATCTGCACCTGCTTCGGCGCGAACTTCAGCGTGGCCAGCGCGAGGAACGGGTTCTGCCACATGAACCCGAGGTCGGTCGACACGTACCGTGCCGCCGCGCCGCACGAGGCTGGCGGCACGTGCGGAACGACGACTTGCCGACCGCGTCGAACACGACGTCGTAGGTCTCGCCGGTGGCGGTGAAATCGGTTGCCGTGTAGTCGATCACCACGTCCGGGCCGAGCGACGACACCACCGCCACGTTGGCCGTGTTGCACACCGCCGTCACGTGGGCGCCGAGGTGCTTGGCCAGCTGCACCGCCGACGTGCCGATCGCCCCGGACGCGCCGTAGATCAGGATCCGCTGCCCGGCCTGCAGGCCCGACCAGTCGAGGCAGGTCATGGCGAGGATGCCGCCGTCGGCCACGCCGGCCATCTCCGTGAACGTCGAGTCGTCGGGCATGGTGGCGATCGAGACGTCCTGGCGGATGGCCATGAACTCGGCGTGGGCGCCGAACCGCTCGTTGACGCCGAACACCCGGTCGCCGACATCGAACGCGGTGACGCTCGCTCCCTTGTCGACCACGACACCGGCGAACTCGGTGCCGAGCGTCCGGTACTTCGGCCGTCGCAGCCCGCTGAAGAAGCGGACGAAGAACGGGCGGGGGAGCCGGAACCCGCAGTCGGTCCGGTTGACCGTCGCCATGTGCACCTCGACGAGCACCTCGTCGGCGGCGGGGACGGGACGCGGCACGTCCTCCACGTGCAGCACGTCGGGCTCGCCGTACCGGTCGTGGACGGCGGCGCGCATCGTCGTGGTCGGTGTTCTTGTCAACATGACATGTACCCTACCTCATCGGAGGACAGGGTTTGAACGGCGACCTGGTAGCGGTGGCATCGCCAACGGTCGCTCCATGATCCTCCTCCTGCTCCGCAGAATTCGACTCGCCTGGATGTGGGCGGTCGCGATGCTGATCTGGCGCAACCGCGACGCGATCATCCGGACGCTGCGATCCCTCTACTACCGGATCCGCGGCGTGCGAGCCGCCTGCCAGCCGGCGATCGCTCCGGTGGGGCCGACCGGCCGCGTCTGACGAGCAAACCCCTCCGGTTCCGCGAGACTGCGGATCGACCGAAGGGGTACACATGAAGAGCCAGACCGAGATCGAGACGAAGTTCGACGTCGACGACGACGTGGTCGTCACCGACCTCCGCGACAGTCGACGGCGTGGCGTCAGCCGCGGCGCCCGTCGAGTTCGACCTCGACGCCCAGTACTTCGACACCAGCGACCTGCGCTTGCTCCGCAGACCAGCATCGTGCTGCGACGGCGGCTCGGTGGCGACGACGAGGGCTGGCACGTCAAGTTCGAGCGGGCGCCGGGGGAGCGGACCGAGATCCACGAACCGGTCGGCGACGACCCGACCGAGATTCCGGAGTCGTTGCTCGACCTGCTCGTGCTGCACTGCCACGACGCGGAACTGGTGCCGGTCGCCGAGGTCCGGAATCATCGGGTGGTGCACCGGTCTGCTCGACGACGGCGGGCGAGCCGATCGCCGAGGTGTGCGACGACCACGTGACCGCCACGTCGATCGTCGCCGGTGCGTCGGCCTGGCGTGAGCTGGAAGTCGAGCTGACCGGCGACGGCGATCGCACGCTGCTGCGCAACGTCGGCGACCACCTCGAGCGGGCCGGCGCCCGGCCCTCCGCCTCGCCGTCGAAGCTGAGCCGGGCGCTCGGCAACCCCACCTTCGACGGCGCCGGACCGACGCGTGCGCCGGAAGTCCACCACGGCCGGCGACGTCGTCGCCGCCTACATCGACGAACAGGTGTCGGTGCTGCGCCGTCTCGACCCGGCCGTCCGTGCCGACGCAGCCGACGCCGTGCACAAGATGCGGGTCGCGGTGCGCCGGCTGCGCAGCACGCTGGCCACCTACCGCCGGCTCCTCGATCGAGACGTCACCGAACCGATCCGAGACGAGCTGAAGTGGCTCGGCGGAGTGCTGGGTGCGGTGCGCGACGCCGAGGTGATCCGGCGCTACCTGCTGGGCGTGGTCGACGACCAGCCGTCGGACCTGGTCCTCGGGCCGGTCCGCGAACGGATCGAGTCGACGACGATGACACGAGCACGCCGACGCCCATCGGTCGGCGGTCGGCCGAGATGTCGTCGGCTCGGTACTTCGATCTGATGGCGACGGCTCGAACACCTGAGCGACGCCGTGCAGGGCGAGCGTGCGGCGCAGCCGGCCCAGCAGCGCCTGCGCAAGGAGATCCGCCGCGCGCATCGACCGGATGCGCGAGCACCTCGACGACGCGCTGGACGGCGATCGTCCGACGGACGAGGCCCTGCACGACGTGCGCAAGGCGATCAAGCGGGCGCGGTATGCGGCCGAGGCGGCCGACCCGGTGTACGGCAAGCGGGCCGCCACCTACGCCGACCGGATGACGATCGGCGCAGGAGACGCTCGGCGACGAACAGGACTCGGTCGTCGTGCGCGCCGTGCTGCGCCGCCTCGCCGACGACGCGTCGGTCGCCGGCGAGTCGACCTTCACCTACGGCCGGCTCCACGCCGCCGAGGAGCGGCGCGGCCGGGAGCTGCAGCGACGCGTTCCTGCGCGACGTGGAGGACGGCTGGGCCCGTCGCCCCGGCTGGCTCCGCTGACGTGCCCGTGTGACGCCCCTTCGGGTAAGGGTCAGGATGACATGATCCTGGCTAGGGTTGCCGCGTGAGCAGGAACGTCCCGGCCGGATACGACATCGGGAAGTTCCCGCCGTTCGCCGTGACGGTCGACATCGTCATCCTCAGCGTCGTCGACGGTGTGCTGCTCGTGCTGCTGGTCGAGCGCAAGGACAAGCCGTTCAAGAAGGCGTGGGCGTTGCCGGGCGGTTTCAAGCGACCCGAGGAGACGCTCGACGAGGCCGCCCGTCGTGAACTGCGCGAGGAGACCGGCGTCGACGCCCCCCGCCACCTGTCGCAGTTCGGTGCCTACGGCGACCCCAAGCGGGACCCCCGCGGCAACGTCGTGACGATCGGCTACCTGGCGGTCACGCCGGAGGTCGGCGAGATCATGGCCGGCACCGACGCATCGGACGCCCGCCTGTGGCCGGTGGCCGAGGTGCTCGACGGCGACGTGAAGCTCGCCTTCGACCACGCCACGATCCTGGCCGATGCCGTCGAGCGGGCCGCCGCCGACCTCGAGTCGTCCGACCTCGCGACCGCCTTCGTCGGCCCGTCGTTCACCCTCACCGAACTGCAGCGTGTGTACGAAGCGGTGTGGGACGACCAGCTCGACACGGCCAACTTCCGCCGCAGCCTGTCCGCATCCGGCCGATCGGTCGGGTCGGCACCATCGGCACCGGCGCCATCCGCCGCGGCGTACGTGATGCCGCTCGGCGTGCGCGCCGAATCGACCGGCCGGGGTGGTCGCCCACCCGAGCTGTACGCCGCCGGTGGCGGCTGGAGCGAGGACGGCTCGCCGGTCAAGCGCCCACGCAAGAAGTCGCCGCGGGCGAAGAAGTCCGAGTAGCCCCGCTCAGCCGAAGGCGGCGAGGGCGTGGTCGACGTCGGCGTCGGTGGTCTGCCAGCTGGTGACGAAACGGATGGTGCCCTGACCCATGCGGTAGAAGAACAGCCCGGCCGCTTCGAGACGATCGGCGGTCGTGTCGTCGACGCGGGCGAACACCATGTTCACGTCGGGCCGGTTGACGAGCTCGACGCCGCGCGCGGTGAGGCCGGCGGCGAGGCGGGCCATCTGGTGGTTCGCGTTCGCCGCCAGCGTGAGCCACGTGTCGTCGGTCAGATAGGCGATCAGCTGCGCCGACTGGAAGCGCATCTTCGACGTGACATGTCCGGCCCGCTTCGTGCGGTAGACGAGCTCGTCGGCGGCGCGGTCGTCGAAGCACACGATCGCCTCGGCCGACATCGCCCCGTTCTTCGTGGCGCCGAGCGACACGACGTCGACCCCGGCCCGCCACGTCATCTCCGCCGGCGAACAGCCGGTGGCGGCGATGGCGTTGGCGATCCGGGCGCCGTCGAGGTGCACGCGCAGGCCGCGCGCGTGCGCGACCTCGGCGATCGCGGCGATCTCGTCGACCGGGTACATCGTGCCCATGTCGGTGGGCTGCGTGAACGACACGACCGCCGGCTGGGAGTGGTGCGGATCGCCCCAGCGGACGTTGTCGAGCGCGGCGGTGAACTCCTCGAGACCGATCCGGTAGTCGTCGCCGCCGACGCCGCGCATCACCGCACCACCGCCGAGCATCGACGTCGCCCCGCACTCGCTGTTGAGGATGTGCGCCGTGTCGTGGCAGAGCACCGCTCCCCACGGCGGGCACAACGCGGTCAACGACAACGCGTTCGCCGCGGTACCGCTGGTGACCGGGAACGCACGAGCGCGTCGGATGCTCGAACACCTCCCGGACGGTCGCCTGCAGCTCGGCGGTCACCTCGTCGTCACCGTACGCGAGCGCCGAACCGACGTTGCGTTCGGCGAGCGCCGCCATGATCTGCGGCGCGACGCCCGCCGAGTTGTCGCTGCGCAGTTCCACCGTCATCGTCTCCGGATCTCGCATCACCACTTCCTACCGGATGCCGCCGGCTGAGCACATCGGCGTGGGCCGCCGGTATTGTCGGACTTCGAGCGCCGACATCCCCGGTCGGTGCTGAAGGAGCGCTCGTGGACACCACCCCCGAACCGGCCCCGATGGTCGACGACCATGGCATCGATCCAGCGGTGTACCACCGGAGATGGATCATCCTCGGCGTGCTGTGCCTCAGCCTGCTGATCGTCATCATCGGCAACACCAGCCTCAACGTGGCGCTGCCGACGTTGGCCCGCGAACTCGACGCGTCGACGTCGTCGTTGCAGTGGATGGTCGACGGCTACGCGCTGATCTTCGCCGGCATGCTCTTCACCGCCGGCACGCTCGGCGACCGGTTCGGCCGCAAGGGCGCACTGCAGTTCGGCCTCGTGCTGTTCATGGCCGGGGCGCTGTTCGCCGCGTTCTCCGACTCGTCGGGTCAGATCATCGGCGCCCGGGCGATCATGGGCCTCGCCGCCGCGTTCATCATGCCGTCGACGCTGTCGATCCTCACCAACGTCTTCCCCGCCCACGAACGCACGCAGGCGATCGCCATCTGGGCCGGCGTGTCGGGTGCGGGCGTCGCCATCGGGCCGATCACGTCGGGGTTGCTGCTCGAGCACTTCTGGTGGGGTTCGGTGTTCCTCGTCAACGTGCCGGTGATCTGCATCGCCCTGGTCGCCGGCGCCATCCTCGTCCCGCGCTCGAAGGACCCCGGCGACCACCCGATCGACGTCCCGGGTGCGGCCCTGTCGATCGTGGCGCTGTCGTCGCTCGTCTACGGCATCATCGAAGGACCGCACAACGGCTGGACGTCGGCCGCCACGCTCGGTGCGTTCGCGCTGTCGGCCGTCGCCATCGGCCTGTTCATCTGGCGCGAGACGACCGCCGAGCACCCGATGCTCGATCTCAAGCTGTTCAGCGACCGCCGCTTCAGCGTCGCCTCGGGCGGCATGACGCTGACGTTCTTCGCCATGTTCGGCACGTTCTTCCTGCTGGCCCAGTACCTGCAGCTCGTGCTCGGCTACTCGCCGCTCGAGTCCGGATTGCTCCAGCTCCCGTTCGCCTTCATCATCATGATGATCGCGCCGCAGGTGCCACGGTTCGTCAAGCGGTACGGGTCGGCGGTCGTGGTGCCGATCGGCATGACCTTCATCGCCACCGGCCTCGCACTGCTCAGCCTCCTCGAGGTCGACAGTTCGCTGTGGGCGCTGTACTCGGCGATGATCCCGCTGGCCACCGGCATGGCGATCTCGATGACGCCGCTGACGTCGCTGATCATGTCGTCGGTGCCGCTCGGACGAGCCGGCATCGGTTCGGCGATGAACGACACCACCCGCGAGTTGGGCGGCGCGCTCGGCGTGGCCATCCTCGGGTCGATCGTCACCTCGAAGTACGCGGCGGGGATCGCCGCCGACATCGCCGGGTTGCCCGAGGAGGCCAGGAAGGCCGCCGACACGGGCCTCACCGGCGCGATACAGGTCGGTGCGCAGATCGGGGGCGACCAGGGTGCGACGCTGATCGACGCCGCCCGCCAGGCCTTCGTCGACGGGATGGGTGCGGCCGCGCTCGTCGGATCGCTCGTGGTGATCTGCTGCCGCCATCGCGTCGCGCGTGCTGCTCCCGCGCGGGGGCGACGCCTTCGACAACGCACCGACCGACCTCGACACGGCCGACCCCTCCGCGTTCCTCGACTCCGACGCCGTCTGACCTCGCGCCGCCCGTGCAAGACCGGTATGCCGGCGACGTCGGCGACTTCCTCACGTTCGGGCTGCTGCGATGGATGGTCGCCCCGTCGTTCGACGCGCCACCGCACCGGCTCGGCGTGGTCTGGTACCGGGTGCCCGACGAGACGCACAACGCCGACGGCAAGCACGTGACGTACCTCGACCCGGCGAGCAGGTCCGGCGCCGCGCTGCGCCCGCTCGACCCCGACCTGTACGACCGGCTGGCGCAGATGATGGCGACGGGCGAACGTTCGATCGAACGGGTGGAGCAGGCCGGCGTGCTGCCGTCCGACGTCCGCACGTTCAACGACCTGCTGACGTTCGACGGCATGGACCCGTCGACGAAGACCGCACCGCGCCGAACGGCGTGCGGACTGGGTGGCACGGGCGCAGGCGGCGATGACGAACTGCTCGGTGGTGTTCGTCGACCCGGACAACGGGGTGCGCCGCTCCGACCACAAGAACGCGTCGTCGCAGCGCAAGGCCATCAAGCACGCGTACTACGACGAGCTGTCGCCCTACATCGCCGGTGGCCAGAGCGTGATCGCCTACCAACACGCCGACCGCTCGGCGACGGTGCGCGAGCAGGCGATGCGCCGCATGGGCGACGCCGCCGGGGAACTCGGCATCGAACCGCTCGCGGCCGTCCGGGCGTCACGCGGCACGGCCCGACTGTTCCTCGTGCTGCCGGTTCCCGGCCATCGGGCGCACCTCGCGTCACGGCTGCACGACGTTGAGCGCATCGCCGTGGGGCGCCGAACTCGACGTCATCTGGCGATGAGCGAGTGGCCCGGTAGTCGGCCCGTTCGCTCATCACGGTGTCCGGTCTCCGACCTCTCGCCTAGCGTGTGAATCGCGGCGGGGGTGAGCGAGGGAGGGAACGATGGAACCCAGCAGCGAACTCGACGAGCCGGCACCGGGGGCCCGATCGTTCCAGACGACCGGCGACGCCTACGACGCGTTCATGGGGCGCTATTCACGGTCGCTCGCCGCAGCGTTCGCCGACGCGGTCGGGCTCGCACACACGGCCCCCGCCGGCACGACCGCGCTCGACGTCGGCTGCGGTCCCGGTGCGCTGACCGGCGTGCTCGTGGCCCGGCTCGGAGCGGGTCGGTCTCGGCGTGCGACCCGTCGGATCCGTTCGTCGCCGACTGCGCATTGCGCAACCCCGGCGTCGACGTGCGCCTCGGGCGCGCCGAGGCGATCCCCTTCGACGACGGCTCGTTCGACCTCGTGCTCGCCCAGCTCGTGCTGCACTTCGTGAGCGATCCGTTGCAGGCCGCCTCGGAGTTCCGTCGTGTGGCGCGGCCCGGTGGCGTCGTCGGCGCCTGCGTCTGGGAGTTCGAGTCCGGCATGCAGATGCTGCGCCATTTCTGGGACGCGGCGCTCGCGGTCGACGCCGATGCGCCCGACGAGGTGCGGGTGATGAAGTTCGGCCGTCCCGGCGAGATCTCGGCACTGTTCGACGAGGCCGGACTGGTCGACGTCGGCGAGACGACGCTCACCGTCAGCACCACGTATGCCGACTTCGACGAGCTGTGGGCCGGCTTCCTGCTCGGCATCGGCCCGGCCGGCTCGTACCTCGTGTCGCTCCCGGAGGAACAGCGCGAGGCGGTGCGCGCGGCGTTGTTCGCCGGCGTCGGATCCCCGAGCGGCGAGTTCTCGCTCGACGCCACCGCCTGTGGCGCCCACGCCCGCGCGCCCGAACGCTGAAGTCGGCCCGTGGGTCGGGTCCGGAAGGGCGAGGTTGGCGTTGCGTACATTGGGGCGATGAGCAGCGAATCGAGCGACATCGAGACCGTGCAGGAGATCTACGCCGCGATGGCCGCAGGAGACATCGCCCGGATCCTCGAGTTGGTCGATCCCGAGTGCGTGATCGTCCAGGACGACCGGTTGCCATGGGGCGGACGGCACGTCGGCCACGACGGGTTCGCCACGTTCGGCCTGGCGTTGCGCGGGAACATCGAGTCGAAGGTGACCACGTCGGCGATGTTCACCGCCGACGGTGATGTGATCCAGGTGGGCAAGACCGCCGGTACGACCGTGCAGTCGGGAACGGCGTTCGACATCGACGAGGTCCACCGCTGGACCATCCGCGACGGACGTGCCGTCGCCGCCCACTTCTCGATCGACACGCCGGCGATGCTCGCCGCGTTGGGTCTCGACACCTGAGCTCGCTGACGCCCCAGTCCGAAGAGGGAGTTTCGTTGTGCCAGGCTCGTCGCATGGGCAGTCTGCAGGACATGATCGAACGCGTCGAGGGTGTCGGGCCGCTGATCGAGGCCGACGCAGAGCGGATCAGTGAACAACGGCGGCTGACGCCTGAGGTCCTCGACGCGCTGCGCGATATCGGCGTGTTCCGGATCGCACGGCCGTCAGGTCACGGTGGTCTCGAGCTGACGCCGCTCGAGACGATCAAGGTGCTCGAGGCGATCAGCTACCACGATGGTTCGACGGGCTGGGTCTCGATGATCTGCTGCGACGGCGAGATGTACGCGGGAATGTGCATCGACCAGGGCGTCATCGACGAGCTGTACGGGGAGCCCGATCAACTCACGTCGGGATGGATGGTGCCCGTCGGTCGCGCCGAACGGGTCGAAGACGGCTTTCGGGTCACCGGCCGCTGGTCGTTCGGTAGCGGAATCCTCCACGCTGACCGGATCGTCGGCGGGTGCATGGTCACCGAGGGCGGGGCGGTCCAATCGCGCCCCGACGGGCGACCCGAGTACGAGGCATTCTTCCTGCCGACCGACCAGGTCACCATCCACGACACGTGGTTCACCACCGGGCTCACCGGCACGAGCAGCAACGACTACTCGGTCGACGACGTGTTCGTCCCCGCCAACCACCGGTTCGACTTCTTCTCCGACGACGTGACCCGCCATCCGCTGTCCGCATACCACGGCTTCGTGTTCGCCAAGCTGTGCGCCGTGCCGCTCGGCCTGCTCCGGCGGGCCGTCGACGAGTTCATCGAGTTCGCCGAGACGAAGATGTTGGTCCCGTCGTTCCAGCTGGCCAAGACCGAGTACCGGGTGCAGTTCGCGCTCGGGTTCGGCGCAGGCCGATCTCGACGCGGCGACCGCCTACGTCGACCGGGTGATGACCGACCTGTGGGACGCGGTGACCAATGGCGGGCTCCCGACCTACGAGCAACGAACGGCGCTGGCGCGGATGAACGTGTGGGTCGCCCAGACGGCGAAGGCCGCCATCGACCGGCTGTGCGAGGAAGCCGGGACGATGGCATCGATGCGACCGAACCGGATGGAGCGCATCCGGCGCGACGCCACGATGGTCACCCACCACGTGATCGGCCAGCAGCGCGTGTTCGCCACCGCCGGGCAGATGACCTTCGGCACCGAAGGCATGTTCCAACCGTTCTGACGACCGATCCCTGCCGGTTCACACTTCGGGTCGTGGTGCCGCGATTCGCGGAACGACAGCACCAGCACGACGATCGGGAGGGCGACGAGGAGGCCGAGGCTGAGCACGTTGCCGGCCTTGTCGGTCGAGTCGTAGCCGTCGAGGTGGCGCAGGTGGTACACGAAGTGGGGGACGGCGTTCACCAGCCAGGCCGCCGCGGCGACCCGCACGAGCAGCGGGACCATCGTCACCGCGGCGGCACCGCTGACGAGCGCGATGGCCAGGCTCAGCTGGCCGACGTCGCGCACCAGGTGCTCGTTGTACGGCCCGTCGACGGCGACCCAGACCCGCCCGAGGCCGGGGAAGTCGTCGTAGAACGACTGCGGGAACAGCGTCGCCCAGACGCCGACGAGCAAGCCGGCGAACGTCAGGTAGATCAGGATCGCCCGCTCGACCAACCTCATCCGACCGGCCTCATCAGCTGATCGATGCCTCGTAGGCGGCGAGGACCTTGGGTGGGGCCTTGACCCGCCAGGAGTCGGTGATCAACTCGGTCAGCTCGTCGAGGCCGATCTTGTCGAGGTGGACGAGCACCGTCGGGTAGCCGTCGTAGTGCGGGGTGGTGAAGAACACCTCGGTGTCCGACGCGAGCAGCGCCTCCTTGTCGACGAGGTCGGGCACGAACACGACGAGCCCGCCCTCCGCTTCGGAACGGATGCGCAGGAACAGCTTGTCCTTCACCCGGAAGCCGGGCGTGCCGTACGACGGCTTCTCCGTCACCTCGGGCAGCGAGAAGGCGATCCGCCGGACGTCGTCGTCGGTGGCCACGATCGGTCCTGCTCGCTACGACTCGTAGCCGGGGGCCGGCTGGTGGAGGTCGAACCGCTCGCCCTGGTCGTCGCGGCACTCGACGCCACGACCCGACGTGTACATCGTGTCCTCGACGACCTCGCCGCCCGTCGCCAGCACCCGGGCGATCACGGGGTCGGCGTCGCTCACCTGCATCCAGAGCCGCACGCCCTCGCCGAACGTGGTCTGGAACCCGAACGGCAGGTCGCAGTTGCTGACGTGGCCGGACTCCGGGTCGACCTCCCAGCCGAGCACCTTGGAGTAGAACGTGGCGGCCTTGGCGATGTCGGCGGTGTGGATCGTGAAGTATCCGAGCTGGATCGGGCGCCCCGGTCGTGTGCCGCCGGCGAGGTCGGCGGCCGGGCTGGCTGCCGACTCGATCACCGTGAAGCCGGTCATCGCCGCGTCGATCTCGGCCGCGGTCGGCGTGGCGATCGTCTGGCTGAACATCCAGCGGTGGCCGAACGGGTCGAGCACGGTCGACATGCGTGATCCGTGCGGCTGATCCTCGGGGTCACGCATCGACGTCGCACCGGCGCCGACGGCGGCGGCGTGGACGGCGTCGATGTCGGCGACCTCGAGATGGAGGGCGCACGATGATCCCTCGTAGCTGTTGGCGGCGACGACACCGATCTCGGGGTACGCGTCGGACAGCATGATGTTGGCGCCGTGGATGGTGATCTCGGCGTGGCCGATGCGCCCGTCGTCGCCGACGTAGCGCACGGTCTCGATGCCGCCGAGCGCCTCGGCGTACCAGTCGAGCGCCGCGGCGGCATCGTGCACGGCGATGTAGGGCACGAGCACCTGCGTGTTGGCGGTGGTCGCGGCAGTGGTGGTGGACAGGGTGTCGGTCATGGTGGTTCGGTCCTCTCGTTCGGGAAGTTGGATCACGGGGGAGAGCGCAGCTTCGAGCTGGGCTCGCAGCCGGCTCGCGAACCGTGGATCGGGCGATGCCGGCGGGGCGGCTGCATCGTCGATGCGGAGTTGCTCGAACGGGTTCATGCCGACACCTCCCCCTCATTGACTTGCGGGTTGACTTGCTGGTAGCGGGTCCGGAACGCGACCCGGGCGCGGACGAGCAAGGCCTCGGTGGCCTGGGTCGTCCGGCCCAGTTCGCTGGCGACCTGGGCGACCGGGAGGTCGTCCACGTAGCGCAGGGTGAGTGCGGCTCGGTGGTGTGCGCCCAGATCGCCCAACACGTCGCGGGCGGTCATCACGTCGAGCTGCGCGTCCCACGGATCGTCGTGGCCGTCGTCGAGTTCACCGGCGATCGCGTTGAGGCGCCGTTCGTCGCGTTCGACGCGCCGCCAGTGATCGACGAGCTTGTGCCGGGCGATGCCGATCAACCAGGGCAGCGACACGTCCTGGACGACCGACCGGTGGATCGAGTCGACCGCGGCCATGAACACCTCGGTCGTGAGATCCTCGGCGGTGCTGCGGTCGCGGCACCGCCGATGCAGATAGCCGTACACCTGGGGGAGTGCATCGTCGTAGAGGCCGAGCAGCGTCGAACCCTGATCCACCGAATCGGCGTCGACGTCGGTCGCTGCATCCCTCACGATCCCTACATCGTTCCAGACCCCCGAAGTCCGACGGTCACGACCCGAGAAATCTCAGCGCGGGCCGCCGTCGACGTTGATCGTGGTGCCGGTGGTGTACGTCGACGCGTCGCTCGCCAGGTACAGCGCGGCGCCGACGATCTCGCCCGGCTCGCCGCCGCGACCCAGGGCGAACGCGGACCTGGCGGTCTGGTTGAAGCGTTCCATGTCCCACGCCTTGGAGATGTCGGTGAGGAAGGGGCCCGGCACGATGCAGTTGACGCGCACGTTCGGGCCCAGCGTGCGGGCCAGCCCGTACGTCAGGTTGTTGACGCCCGCCTTGGCCGCGCCGTAGACCAGCTCGACCGGCGACGGGCGCTGCGAGGCGATCGACGACACGAAGATGATCGACCCGCCGCCCTCCTTGGCCATGCGGGTGCCGACGAGCGCCGACAGACGGAACGGACCCTTCAGGTTGACGTCGAGCACCTTGTCGTACAGCGCCTCGCTGATCGTGTCGACCGACTCGTACAGCGGCGACATCCCGGCGTTGTTGACGAGCACGTCGCAGCGGCCGAACTCGGCGTACGTCGTCTCGTACAGGCGGTCGCTGTCGGCCCAGTCGCCTGCGTGGTACGCCACCGGGAAGTGCCCGACGCCCGAGCGCCTCGACCTCGCGGGCGACGGCCTCGCAGCCCTCGAGCTTGCGGCTGGCGATGACCACGTCGGCGCCGTGCTCGGCGAACGCCAACACCATCTCGCGGCCGAGCCCGCGGGAGCCGCCGGTGACGACGGCGACGCGTCCGGTGAGATCGAAGAGGGCATCGCTCGTCATGGTTCAGACTCCATTGATGGTCGTGTGGCGGATCGGTACTCTTCCAGCATGGTCGTGGAGCTGAATCACACCATCGTCGGAGCGCGCGACAAGATCGAGTCGGCCGCCTTCCTCACCGAGATCCTCGGGCTCGACCCGCCGGTCGCGGGCGGACATTTCCTCGTGGTCGAGATGAGCAACGGCGTGTCGCTCGACTTCGCCGACGTTCCCGAACACGTCGAGCTGCCGTCGCAGCACTACGCGTTCCTGATCAGCGAGGCCGAGTTCGACGAGGTCTACGCCCGGGTGACCGAACGTGGCCTCACCATCTGGCCCAACCCGTGGATGGCCGACGAAGGCCAGATCAACCACAACGACGGCGGCCGCGGCTTCTACTTCCAGGACCCGAGCGGCCACTTCCTCGAGGTGCTCACCCGGCCCTACGGCAGCGGAGCCTGACCGTCCGACGAAATCCGACCGAGATCCCGACGAGCGCCGATCTCGGTCGGATCCCGGCCGGATACCGAGCCGAATCCGACCGAGATCGTTCGGAGTCGTCGCCGTGCCGACCTGTCGGGTTGCGCGGTCGGCGCGGTCGCACGCCGAGCGGGCAGGGCCGGCTTTCGGAGCAACGTGAACGAACGGCGGTTCAGATGGAGAGGGCGGCGCGGCGGGCTTCGAGGATCGCTTCGTGGACCGTCCGCGGCGCCACCGCGTCGCCGACCTGGATCGTGACGCCCGGCAGCGGATCGGTGGGGAGGCGGAACCCGCAATCGACCAGGGCGACGCAGTCGATCGTGCGCTGCAGGCCGGAGTAGCGGTCCTCGAGCACCACGCCCGTCGGCGCCGACCGAGCGCAGCAGCGACCGGCGCTCGATGCGCACGCCGCGCTGGGCGAGCCGGGTGTTGGCCGGGGCCAGGTCGCCGGTGCGGGCCAGCTCGTTGCCGGCGATGTTGTCCTGGGTGACGAGCACCGCGCGGTCGGCCAGGTCTTCGGCGAGGGCGACGCCGATCGGGCCGCCGATCGGGTCGAACACGACGATCGTTCCCGTCGGCGGGCAGCTCGACGGCACCAGCGCGGACGTCGGCCACGTCGAGCACGGGGACGGTGTCGCCGTCGATCGCGTAGTTCGCGCTCGCCGGCCCGCGAGCCGGTGGCCTGCACCACCACGACGTCCGCGCGCCGACATCGGCGCTGACATCGGCCTCGGCGTCGGTGGCGGACCGTGACGCCGAGCCGCTCGATCTCCCGTTCGAACCACTCGACGAGCGGCAGATGGGGCCCGGCGACCCGGGCCATCCCGCCCAGCTGCTCGGCCCGTTCGACGATCGTCACGTCGTGGCCGCGGATCGCGGCGACCCGTGCCACCTCGAGCCCTGCCGGGCCGCCGCCGATCACCTCGACGGAGCGGTGCTGGCGGGCCGGCACGTACCAGTCGGGATCCTCGGTCTCGCGCCCGCTCGACGGTTCGCCGATGCAGGTGACGATCGGGTTGCGGGCGTCGCGCACCTGACAGGTCTGGTTGCATCTGGTGCACGGCCGGATCCGGTCGGCCTGGTCGGCGGCGAGCTTGCGGCCGACGTCGGGGTCGGCGATCTGCGCGCGCGTCATCTCGACGCCGTCGCACAACGCCGCATCCTCGAACCCGCCGAGCGCCCACTCGGCCTGCCCCCACTCGACGATCGAGCCCTGGAGGATCACCGGGATGTCGAGCGCCGCGTGCACCGCACGGCACACGTCGATGTTGAAGCCGGCCGGCTCGTGGAAGTCGGGCCGGGTCTTCTCCGCGGAGAAGATCGCCCCGCGGGTGACGACCAGGTAGTCGACGCCGGCGGCCACGAGTTGCACGGCGATGTCCGGCGCCATCTCCGGGGTGATGCCCGCCCACGGCGCGAGCTCGTCGCACGACAGCCGGAGTCCGAGCACCCGGTCGTCGCCGAGCGCCGCGCGGACCGCCTCGATCACGTCGCGGGCGAAGCGCAGCCGATCGTGGCCCCATTCGTCGTCGCGTTGGTTGGTGAGGCCGCTGAGGAACTGGCGCACGAGGCTGTGCTGCCCGGCGTTGATCTCGACCCCGTCGACGTCGGCCTCGACCGCCAACTTGGCCGACGCGGCGAAACCGGCGACGACCGCGGCGATGTCATCGGCCTCCATCCACTTCGGCACCTCGCGGCTGTTGACCTCGGGCACCCGCGACGGCGCCCACAACGGCGACTGGCTGTAGGCCGACGAACCCTGCCCTCCGGCGTGGTCGAGCGAGGCGATCACCAGCGCACCGTGCGGCCGGCAGGCCTCGACGATCGCCGCCCAGCCGGCGACGCAGCGCTCGGCCCGCGGTGCCCGCTCGTACGGCCAGTCGGACTCGTGCACCGATGCGCCCTCGACCACGATCGTGCCGCAGCCGCCATCGGCCCGTCGCTCGTAGTACGCGACGTGGCGGGCGCTCAACGAGCGGTCGTCGTTGGCGAGGTTGGTGACGTGCGGGCCGAACACGATGCGGTTCGGCGCCGTTCGGGGCCCGAGCGGGAGCGGTGTGAGCAGCTGCATCATGTCCGGCTCACATCTTGGTCAGCGAGGGTTCTTCCCGCCGAATCATCCGCTTGATGTTGGCGGCGTGCTTCACGACGATCAGCGCGCAGATGCCGGCGACGGCGAGGAACTCCCACGCCGGTGCCCCGTCGATCACGAGGGCGACCGGCACGAGGGCGACCGCGACCACCGAACCGAGGGCGGCCTTGCCGGTCAGCTTCGTCACCACCCACCAGACGGCGACCGCGAGCGGGGCGATGATCGGGTAGAGCACGAGCAGCACGCCCGAACCCGTGGCGACGCCCTTGCCGCCCGCGGAAGCGGCGGAACACGGGGTACATGTGCCCGGCGATCGCTGCCGCGCCGCACCAGTAGGCGAGGTGCCGGCCGTCGACGGCCAACCCGAGTCCGGCGGCGAGCGCCCCCTTGCACGCGTCGAGCCCGTACACCCAGGCACCCTTGCGCCAGCCGAGCGCGCGGGTCACGTTCGACGCGCCCGGGTTGCCCGAACCGAACGTCTCGATGTCGACGCCGCTGGCGCGGGCGACCAGGATCGCGCTGGGGAACGTCCCGAGCAGGTACCCCACCACGACGGCGACGAGTGCGCTCGTCATGTGGTTGGCGGGTGCCGTTCAGCGGCGACCGATGGTGACCGGAACGCGCTCCGGGGCGGTGGCCCGGGCGGGCTTGGAGTGATCCATCATCGGCCGCGGCGCCTTGATCGTGCCGTTGAGCGAACTCGCCGCGAGCAGTGCCGCTTCGCCATGGCCGCTCACGCACTCGGGGTCGGGCCCGTCGAGCGGGAGGCCGGTGAAGAACTTGGCCGCCATGCAGCCGCCCTGGCAGGCGTCGTAGCTGCCGCACGACGCGCAGGCGCCCGGCCGACTGCGGCTCGCGCAGCTCGGTGAACAGGTCGCTGTGCTTCCAGACGTTGGCGAAGCCGCCCTCGTCGCGGACCGAGCCGGCCTTGAACTCGTCGTGGATCACGAACGGGCAGGCGTAGACGTCGCCGATCGGGTCGATCAGGCACACCACGCGGCCGGCGCCGCACATGTTCAGGCCCGGCAAGCGGCTCTTCGCCCGAGCGCGTTGAGGTGGAAGAACGAGTCGCCGGTCAGCACGTTGTCGCCGTTGGCGACGAGCCAGTCGTAGATCTGGCGCTGTTGGGCGTTGGTCGGGTGCAGGTCGTGCCACGAATCGGCACCGCGGCCCGACGGGCGCAGGCGGGTGACGCGCAGCTGGGCGCCGAACGAGTCGGCGAGCGCCTTGAACTCGTCGAGCTGGTCGACGTTGTGGCGGGTGACGACGACGGAGATCTTGAACGGACCGAAGCCGGCGTCGCGCAGGTGCTCCATCGCCCGGATGGCGGTGTCGTACGACCCGTCGCCGCGCACGGCGTCGTTGGTGAGCGCGTCGGTGCCGTCGAGGCTGATCTGGATGTCGAGGTAGTCCATCTCGGCGAGGCGCTTCGCCTTGGCGGCGTCGATGAACGCGCCGTTCGTCGAGAACTTCACGCCGATGCCGAGGCCGATCGAGTACTCGAGCAGCTCGAAGAAGTCGCGGCGGATCATCGGTTCGCCGCCGCCGATGTTGATGTAGAAGACCTGCAGCGCCTGCAGCTCGTCGAGCACGGCCTTGGCCTCGTCGGTGGTCAGCTCGCGAGGGTCGCGGCGCCCGGACGACGACAGGCAGTGCACGCACTCGAGGTTGCAGGCGTACGTGAGCTCCCAGGTGAGGCAGATGGGGGCGTCGAGGCCGCCCTTCAGCTGCTCAACCAGTGCTGACGGGTTGGACTCATACGAGCATCTCCGAATCGTTGAGGGATGACAGCGCCCGTTCGAACGACGGCCAGCGGGCTTCGTCGATCTCGCATGCCCGTGAGGGTGTCGGCCAGTGTGTCGTGACCGTCGAGCGCCTGCACGACGCGGACGACGTCAGGATGCTTGAGGAAGATCAGCTTGCGGTTGCCGTAGTGGTACGCAAGGGCACCGAACGGTTCGGGTCGCAGGGCGACCTGGGGGTTCAGGGCGAAGTGGCGTTCGAGCACGGGTTTCGGCGTCAGTAGACGCCGCACATCCCGTCGATCGAGATCTCCTCGACGAGCAGCTCGTCCTCGAGCAGCGCCTCGCGCAGCACATCCGTGTTCGCTTCGGTTTCGAGCACCGCACTGGTGGTGGCCGTGTTGGCGATCGGGGTCGCGATGGTGGTGTCGTCCATGGGTCGAGACTACCCGTCGATCTCGTGGGCCACCGGGTGCAGCGGCTGGTACAGCATCATCGTGCCGGCGCCGGGAACCTCGATCTCGGTGACCAGCCCGAACCCTTCGTTGCGGACCTCCTCGGCGACCTCGACACCCTTGCCCTGCAGCTCCGCGATGGTCGCGACCAGGTCGTCGCACATCACCGACAGCTGGGCGTGCGGGATCGTCGCCCACCGCTCGCCGCCCTCGCCGACCGACGGGTGCACACCCATCTCGGCGGGCGGCGTCTTGAAGATCAGCCAGCCGCCGCCGGCGTCGACGGACGGCCACGACGAGGACGTCACGGAAGAACGCCCTGGTCGCCTCGGCGTCGTCGGAGTAGATGATGGTGTGGAAGCCGGTGATCATTCACGAATCGTAGGGCTGCTCCGGCACGAGGTCCAGGGCTGCCACCGGCCCGATCACGATGACCGCCGGTGACTCGATCGGCGCCTCGGCGAGCTCGGACAGCACGCAGCGCAGCACCGTCTGCTGCTCGGTGGTCGCCGCGCGGACGGCGGCGACCGAGGTCTGCGGGTCGAGCCCACCGGCGATGAGCTCGCTGGCGATGAGGCCCCGCTGGGAGACCCCCATGAGGATCACGATCGTGCCGCCGACGTTGGCCAGCGAGCGCCAGTCGACGTCGTGCTCGCCCTCGCGGCGATGCCCGGTGACGACCGTGTACGCGGCGGCCACGCCGCGATGGGTGACCGGGATCCCGGCCGCCAGCGGTGCCGCGGTCGACGAGCTGATGCCGGGCACGATCTCGAACGGGACACCGGCTTCGAGCAGGGCGATCGCCTCCTCGCCGCCGCGACCGAACACGAACGGATCGCCGCCCTTGAGACGCACGACGCGCTTGCCGGCGAGGCCGAGCTCGACGAGCAGCGCCGAGGTGACGTCCTGGGCGACGACCTGGCCGGGCCGCTTGCCGACGTCGATGAGCTCGACACCGGGGGGAACCAGGGCCAACACGCCGTCGCCGACGAGCGCATCGTGGACCACCACGTCGGCGCCGGCGATCAGGCGTGCCGCCTTGACGGTCAACAGGTCGGGGTCACCAGGGCCGGCTCCCACGAGCCAGACGGTCATTCGTCGACGGCAGCCTTGACGCCACGACGACGACCGGTGGGCGCCGGGAGCAACGCCTGCAGCTCGGCCAGGTCCTGCGCTGCGCACCAGTCGCCGAAACTCGGGTTCGGCCGTGCCGGCCGCTCGCATCGGCGAACCGCTCGAGGAGCGGTCGCAGCAGCGTCGGCACGTCGGCGAGCGGGACGTCGGCGCGCAGCACCTGGGCGAGCCGGTCGCCGGCCTCGGCACCACCGACGTAGACGTCGTAGTTGCGCTTCGTGCGGCCGACGATGCCGATCTCGGCGCCGTACGGGCGGGCGCAACCGTTCGGGCAGCCGGTCATGTTCAACCGCACGGCGAGGCCCTGGTTGCCGGTCTCGTCGAGCACCTTCTCCAGTTCGTCGACGACACCGGGCAGGACGCGTTCGGCTTCGCCGAGCGCCTTGGCGCACGTCGGCAGGGCCGGGCAGGCGATGGCGAGGCTGCGCATCGGCGACTGATCGCTGGCGAGGGTGACGTCGTTGGCCCGCAGCACCCGTTCGACCGTGTCGCGATCGGTGACGCCGACGAGCAACAGGTCCTGTCGTGCCGTCACCCGGAGCTCGGCGACCGTGCCGTCGGCGACGAGCCGGCGCAGCGCGGTG
This sequence comes from Ilumatobacteraceae bacterium, assembly GCA_963772085.1. Classification (GTDB taxonomy): domain Bacteria; phylum Actinomycetota; class Acidimicrobiia; order Acidimicrobiales; family Ilumatobacteraceae; genus Sva-07. Next base: position 45,498 of record CAVYWH010000004.1, on the reverse strand, counting down.
CGGATGCCGCCGACGACCTTGCCCGACGGCACCGGCAGGCCGAGCGTGTCGACGCCGTCGATCTCGTGCCAACCGAAGTGGGCGTCGTCGTGCCATTCGGGCATCTCGACCGGCGGGGCCAGGGGCCGGCCGGTGCGCTCCTCGATCTGGGCCCGCAGCCACTCGATCCCGTGCGTCTCGATCGTGTACTTGAGGCGGGCCCGGTTGCGGTCGTCGCGGTTGCCGTGGTCGCGCTGGGCGGTGACGATCGCCTCGACGACGTCACCGAGGTCGCCCGGCGGCACCCAACCGACGGGCTGGGCGAGCATCGGGTACGTGTCGTCGGGGCGGGCGTGGGCCATGCCCATCCCGCCGCCGGCGAGCACCATGAACCCGGTCAGTTCGCCCGACGTGCCCTCGGTGAGGGTCGGGACGATGCCGACGTCGTTGGCGTACACGTCGATGCAGTTGTCGCCGGGCCAGGCGATGCCGATCTTGAACTTGCGCGGCAGGTACACGACGCCGTAGATCGGCTCGACCTCGTCGATCGGCGACGAGCGCGGCCGGCCGGGGCTGGACGCTGGGGCGTTCGGGGTGCGGCTCGGCGCTGACCGCCTTCTCGCCGTCGACCCACAGTTCCCAGTACGACTCGGTCTGGGGCCGGAACCGGGCGACCATCTCGTCGACCACCGGCTGGAGGATCGCCTGGCGGGCAGGGTCGGGGAGCGGGCACGCCATCACGTTGCGCACGACGTCGCCGCAGGCGGCCAGCGTGGTGAGCAGCGAGGCGTTGATGCCGGCGACGAGGCGGCGCAGGTCGTGCTTGTAGACGACGTGGTACTGCACACCCTGGCGGGTGGTGAGGCGCAGCTTGTTGTCGGCGAGCTGGGCGACGTCGTCGAGCGCCAGCCACTGCTCCCTGGTGATCACGCCGCCGGGGACCGACGCCCGCACCATGCACGAGTAGTCGAGGGGGAGCTTCTCCTGGGTGCGCGCCCGGCGCACGTCGCGATCGTCCTGCTGGTAGATCCCGTGGAACTTGAGCAGGATCTCGTTGTCGTGCTCGAAATCGGCCTGTGTCCCCTCGAGCTCCTCGCCGATGGTGCCACCGAGGTAGTTGCTGGCGAGCTTGATGTCTTCGGGGGACGTCACAGGTGCAGGCCGCATTCCGTCTTGTCGGAGCCCGCCCAACGACCGCTGCGCGCGTCGTCGCCGTCGCGCACGGGTTGCGTGCACGGCCAGCAGCCGATCGACGGGTAGCCGCGGTCGGCGAGGGGGTGTTCCGGCAAGCGGTGTTCAGCGGCGTACGCGGCGACGTCGGCGTCGGTCCACGCGGCGAGCGGGTTGATCTTCACGACACCCTTGAGGAGGTCTTCGTGGACGATCGGCGTCGTGCGACGCGACGGCGAGTCGGAGCGACGCAGGCCGGTGACCCACGCGTCGCGGCCGGCGAGGGCGCGGTTCATGGGCTCAACCTTACGGGCCGCACAGCAGGCCGCGGTATCGGTCTGCCAGACGTTGGGCTCGAGGTCGGGCTGCGGATACATCACGCGCACGTTCAGGCCGAAGCGGTCGCGCAGGTCGTCGGCGAACCACTCGGTCTCGGCGAAGAGATAGCCGGTGTCGAGCAGCGTGATCTCGATGCCGGGCACCGCTACGTTGGCGACATGCACGAGCGTCGCATCGCCGAAGCTGGCGGTGACACACAGGCGTTCGCCGTAGGTCGCCGCCGCCCAGCGCATGACCGCATGCGCATCAGCGATGGGGTCGATGGTCTCCGCTGGACGCTCGAGCGAGTCGTTCACAACCCGCATTCAATCAAAGATGACCAAACAGATCAACTTTGTAGGGAATTACTTCGTGTGACCTGCGACGCAACAGCCGAGTCGCATCGGTGCCAGGCACGTGCAGACCTTGTCGTCGTAGCGGGGGCTGACGTGACCGAGGCCCGCTTCGCCTATCCGGTCTTCCTCGACCTGCACGACGTGCCGGTGCTGGTGGTGGGCGGCGGCCCGATCGGGGCACGCAAGGTCGCCGGCCTCCATGCCTGCGGCGCAGCGGTGCGGCTCGTGGCCGAGCACGTCAGCGACTCGGTCGACCGGACCAAGTGCGCCGAGATCCGTGAACATCGGTTCGACGATGCCGATCTCGACGGCGTGCGCCTGGTCGTCACGGCCACCGGCGACCGCGCCACCGATGCCGACGATCGCCACCCAGGCGCGCCAGCGGGGGATCTGGACCAACGCCGCCGACCAGCCCGTCGACTGCGACTTCATCCTCCCGGCGATCGCCACCGCCGGCCGTGTCACCGCGGCGATCAGCACCGACGGGGCCAGCCCGGCGCTGGCCAAGGCGCTGCGCGACCGGTGCGCTCAGCTGTTGACCGACGAGGTGGCCGCGCTCGCCGACGAGCTCGCCGCCCAACGGGCCGCGGTGAAGGCGCGGGGCGAGTCGACCGAGGACATCGACTGGTCGCCGCGCATCGACGCCGTGCTCGGCGAATGACGGCTGGGGTCAGGCACCTCGCGCGAGCTCCTCGACGCGACCAACCCGGCGGAACCGTCCGCGACGCGGCATGCTCACCGGCGTGAAGCGGAACCTTGGGATCGTGGCTCTCGTCGGCTGTGCTCGCGCTGGTGGCCTGCACGTCGTCGGCCGACGACGTCGACAGCGGGCCGAGCGACTCGATCCCGTCGAGCGATGCACCCGACGACACCGACCCCGCAGGCACCGATCCGCCGCCGGCGACCGATGCCGACGACGACGGGTTGGCCGACGTCGAAGCGCCCGACGCGACCGGCCTCCCGCCGATCGACGAGCCCGACCCCGAGGTGATCGAGGGCGTGCTCGGCAACGGGCTGCGCTACGTGATCCGTTCGAACGACAACCCGGGCGGCCGCGTCGACATGCGCCTGGTGATCGACGCCGGCTCGGTCGACGAGCAACCCGACCAGTCCGGCGTCGCCCACTTCCTCGAGCACATGCTGTTCAACGGCACCGAGGAGTTCCCGGAGAACGAACTCATCGCCACGCTGCGCAGCTTCGGCGCCAGCTTCGGCGCCGACATCAACGCGTACACCAACTACGACGAGACGGTCTACGAGCTGACGATGCCCACCCATGACGACGCGGTGGTCCAGACCGGGGTGCAGATCCTCGAGCAGTGGCTCACCTCGGCGACGCTCGACCCGGCCCAGGTCGAGGCGGAGCGCGGGGTGGTGCTCGACGAATGGCGCGGGTCGGCGACGTCCGCCAGCGGCCGGATCTTCACCCAACTCGAGGCGCTCCTGCTGACCGGCACCGCCTACGAGGGTCGCGATCCGATCGGCACCGAGGAGGCGATCTCGGCGATGACGTCCGACCTGCTCGGCCGCTTCTATCTCGACTGGTACCGGCCCGACAACGCCAGCGTCGTGGTGGTCGGCGACGTCGATCCCGCCGAGATCGAGGCGCTGCTCCGCGCCGAGTTCGACCCGGTGAGCGCCGTCGGCACGCTGACACCCCGCCCCGACAATCGTGCCGAGGTCCCGACCGAGCCGGCGGCGATCGTGCATCCCGACCCTGACGTGGCCGAAGGCTTCGCCAGCGTGATCCTGCCCCTGCTGGACGAGCCCGCGGACGAGACGGACGGGGGCGTCGAGGCGGCCGCACAACGCGACGTCCTCGACGCCATCGCCTTCGAGATCGTGGCGACACGGCTCGGCAACGACGCGCTGCGCGGCGAGGCGCCGTTCGACGACGCCGCGGTCGATTCGAGTTCGATCGTCGAGGGTCTGGACGCACCGGAGATCTACGTCGCCGGCGATGGCGAGGACCTCGAGGCGGCGACGCAGGCGGTGCTCGACGAGTTCGAGCGTGTGCGCCGGTTCGGCTTCACCGTCGACGAGGTCGACCGGGCCGTCGAGGCCGTGCGGGCGGCCGTCGACACCGAGTACGCCGGACGCGACACGCGCCAGGACGCCGACTTCGCCGAGCGGTACGTGTCGTACGTGCTGCTCGACGACCCGATCCCGACGGCCGACGCCGAGTACGAGTTCGCCAACGAGGTGCTCGACCGGGCCACGCCGGCCACGGTCGCCTACGGCATGGTGGAGCGCCTCGACACCTCGGTGCCGCAGATCCTGGTGGTCGTGCCGGACGCGGAGCGCGCGGACGTGCCGGAGGCAGCCGTGTTCGTCGACCAGATCGTCACCACCCGCGACCGGGACATCGAGCCGCGTGAGGACGCCGCCCCGATCGACGACGCGCTGATGGTCGCTCCCGATCCGGTCGAGGAGTCGTCGGCCGGGTTCCTCGCCGAGGAGGCGGACGCCGGGTACATCGCCCCCGTGCTGCTCGAGTTCGACAACGGCGTCAACGTGTCGCTGAACGTCACCCCGATCGCGGAGGGCGAGGTGGCGTTCGAGGGCCGCAGCCCCGGCGGGCTCGAGGCGCTCGAGGAGGTCGACGTGCCCGCCGCCGACGCGTCGTCGGCGGTGCTCGCCGGCAGCGGCGTGGCGACCTACGACCCGGTGAGCCTCGAGGCGTTCCTGTCCGACAAGGACGTCCAGTTCTCGACCGGGATCGACCAGTTCACCGAGGGGATGTCCGGCTACACGTCCTCGGACGACCTCGAGATCCTGTTCCAGCTCATCCACCTGCAGATGACCGCGCCGCGGGTCGACGAACTCGCCCTCGACCGGTACCTCGACGACGAACTCCCCTACGCCGAGGATCCGTCGATCGACCCTGCCTACGCCGAGTACGTCACCCTGCTCGACGCCCGCTACGACGACCCGCGCTACCTGTTGCCGACCGTCGACTCGCTGTCCACGGTGACGGTCGAGGACATCGAGCGGGTGGTGGACGACCGGTTCGGCGACGCGTCGGACTGGAACTTCGCCTTCAGCGGCGACATCGACATCGACGAGGTGACCGACCTGGCCCGGCGCTACCTCGGCACGCTGCCGGGGAGCGGCCGGATCGAGACGCCGACGTTCGTCGAGCCGCCGCTGCCGGCCGGCATCGTCGACGTGCCGACCGAGGGCGGGACGGGCTCGCAGGCGAACGTGTCGTTCCTGTTCACCGCGCCGGCATCGATCGAGCGGATCGACGACGTCGCCGGCCTGGTCGCCCAGGAGATCATCACCGCCCGCCTGACCGACGTGATCCGTGAAGCGCTCGGCGAGTCGTATTCGCCGAGCTCGATGGTGCAGGTGGCGGGCGGGCCGACGCCGAACGCCGAGGTGTACGTGTCGACGAGCACCGGCGTGGAGTTGGTGGCGGCGGTCCGCGAGGCGATCCTCGGGCGAGCTGGCCGACCTCGGCACGAACGGGCCGACCGAGGTCGAGTTCGACTCCGCGACCGAGGCCGTCCGTCAGCAGCTCGACCTGATCTACAACGAGCAGATCAACGACGAGGTGCTCAAGGTGCTCACCGACCCGGCCGGCAACCCCGACTTCATGGACTTCGTCGACCAGTACGCCCTCGTCGACGAACTCGACATCGACACGCTGGCCACCTACCTGGCGACCTGGCTCCCCGCCGACCAGTTCATCGCCGTCACCGTCACGCCCAAGTAGCACCCAGCACGTCAGCGCATGTTGGCGGCGGCGACGTTGCGCTGGCTGACCTCGACGAGGTCGCCGCGGCGGATCTCGTAGCTGATCACGTGGTCGACCGAGTGCTGGCCCGACCGGGCCTTGCCGGTGACGACGTCGACCTCGGTGCCGTCGACGAGCGGGATCAGGGCGACCGCCCGGAACCCCTCCTCGACCCCGGGCGCCGACCGCTTGTCCTCGCGCAGCAGCAGGCCCGAATCCCACACCCAGACGTCGTCGACGCTGACGAACCGGCACCGGTGGCTGGTCTTCGATTTCGAGACGAGACCGCCCGGGCACACCACGACGTTGCCCTCGACCCACGGCAGCACCCCGAGGCCGTCGCGACCGAAGCCGACCTCGAACGCCGCGGCGATGATCGCGTCGTGGTCGCCGTTGCCGATCGCCCGCTCGATCTGCACCTGCCGCACCACTTCGGCGAGGTTGTGGAGCTCGTCGTCGCCGAGCGCGCGGACCTGCTCGAGCACGCGTGCGGGATCGGTGTCGGTGGCCCGCTCGGGGGGTTGGGATCGAGGTCGCGAAGCGGAAGACGTGACGGTCATGACCTGCATTGTGTCCGATGGGTATGACGGTGCGGTGGGTGTCGTACAGTCGGCATTCATGCAGACCAAAGCCGCAATTCTCTGGGAGACGAACAAGCCGTGGAGCGTCGAGGACGTCGAACTCGACGCCCCCAAAGCCGGTGAGGTTCGGGTCAAGCTCGCCGCGTCGGGCATGTGCCACTCCGACGAGCATCTCGTCACCGGCGACCTGCCGTTCGCGCCTGCCGATCATCGGCGGCCACGAGGGCGCCGGCGTCGTCGAAGAGGTCGGCGAAGGCGTCAGCTGGCTCGTCCCCGGCGACCACGTCGTGTTCGGCTTCATCCCGTCGTGCGGTCGCTGCCCGAGCTGTTCGACCGGCCATCAGAACCTGTGTGACCTCGGTGCGCTGATGGGCATCGGCCAGCAGATCACCGACGGCACGTCGCGCCACCACGCGCAGGGTGCCGACCTCGGCCTGATGTGCCTGCTCGGCACGTTCGCCCACCACACCGTGGTCAACGAGGCGAGCTGCATCAAGATCGAGAAGGACGTCCCGCTCGACAAGGCCTGCCTGCTCGGCTGTGGCGTCGTCACCGGCTGGGGTTCGAGCGTGTACGCCGCCGATGTCGGCCCCGGCGACGTCGTCGCCGTCGTCGGCGTCGGCGGCATCGGCGCCAACGCCATCCAGGGCGCCAAGCTCGCCGGCGCCAAGCAGATCTGGGCCATCGACCCGGTCGAGTACAAGCGGGAGAAGGCGATGGAGTTCGGCGCCACGCACACGGCCGCCTCGATGGCCGAGGCGATGGAGCCGCTCGGCGCCGCGTCGTGGGGCACCATGGCCAACAAGGTCATCATGACCATGGGCGTCGGCTCCGGCGAGGTGCTCATCGAGGCGCTCGCCCTCACCGCCAAGCGCGGCCGCGTCGTCGTCACCAACATCCACCCGGCGATGGAGATGTCGGCCAACGTCAGCCTCCTCGACCTCACGCTGATGGAGAAGCAGGTCGTCGGCTCGCTGTTCGGTTCGGGCAACCCCCGCGCCGACATCCCCAAGCTGCTCAACCTCTACCGCGAGGGCCAGCTCGACCTCGACGGCCTGGTCACCAAGACCTACACGCTCGACGGCGTCAACGACGGCTACGACGACATGCGCGCCGGCAAGAACATCCGCGGCGTCATGGTCTATTCCTGACGTCGCACCCGACGGCGAGCGATCGAAGGAGGCAAGCGGTGAAGAGCAGGGCCGGGATCATCGGCGGAGTCGGGCAGGACTGGGAGGTCGTCGAGATCGAGGTCGACGCGCCCAAGGCCGGCGAGGTCATCGTCGAGTGGAAGGCCGCCGGGCTGTGCCACAGCGACGAGCACCTCGTCACCGGCGACATGGTCCCCCCGGAGGAAGCCTGGCCGCTGATGGGCATCGACCAACTTCTTCCCGATGATCGGCGGCCACGAAGGTGCCGGCATCATCGCCGAGGTCGGCCCCGGCGTGTCGAGCGTGGCCGTGGGCGACCACGTGTCCGCGTCGTTCGTGCCCGCGCTGCGGCCGCTGCCGCTACTGCTCGACCGGCCGCCAGAACCTGTGCGATCAGGGCGCCGGCGCGTTCCTGCCGGGGATGATCACCGACGGCACGAGCCGCCATCGTCTCGCCGACGGCACCGAGGTCGGGCTCTTCGCCAAGCTCGGCACGTTCTCGGAGTTCTCCTGCGTCGCCGAGTCGCAGGTCATCAAGGTCGAGCCGGACTACCCGCTCGATGCGGTGGCGCTCGTCTCGTGCGGCGTCGCCACCGGCTGGGGCTCGGCCACCAAGCGGGCCGACGTCGCGCCCGGCGACACGGTCGTCGTGGTCGGCATCGGCGGCATCGGCATCAACGCCGTGCAGGGCGCGGCGATGGCCGGCGCCCGCCACGTGATCGCCATCGACCCGGTCGAGTTCAAGCGGGAGAAGGCGATGGAGTTCGGCGCCACCCACACGTTCGCCTCGATGGAGGAGGCGATGCCGCAAGGTGCATGGAGCTGTCGTGGGGGATGATGGCCGACAAGGTGATCATGACCCCGGGCGTGATGTACGGCGACATGATGGCGCTCGGCACGCAGCTCGCCGGCAAGGGCGGCACGATCGTCGTCACCGCGGTGGCCCCGATGACCCAGACCGAGTCGTCGGTCAACCTGTTCGAGCTGGCGATGTACAACAAGGAGATCAAGGGCACGATCTTCGGCTCGCTGAACCCGCGCGCCGACATCCCCAAGCTCCTCGGCCTCTACCGCGAGGGCCAGCTCAAGCTCGACGAGCTGATCACCAACCGGTACTCGCTCGACGACATCAACGTCGGCTACCAGGCGATGCGCGACGGCGAGAACATCCGCGGCGTGATCGTGCATGGCTGACCAGCCCGCCGACCCGGCCTCGCTCGTCGATCGCATCGGCACCACCGTCGTCGGCCGCCGGCGCGAGATCGAGCTCGTCGTCGCCGCGCTGATCGCCGACCGCCACATCCTGATCGAAGGCCCGCCCGGCACCGGCAAGTCGACGCTGCTGCGCTCGGTGGCCCAGGAGCTGGGCGTCGGCTTCGAGTTCGTCGAGGGCAACGCCGAACTCACGCCGGCCCGACTCGTCGGCCACTTCGACCCGGCCCGGGTGATGGCCGAGGGCTACGACCCGAACGTGTTCGTCGACGGCCCGCTCGCCTCCGCGCTGCGCGACGGCTCGCTGCTGTACGTCGAGGAGATCAACCGGGTCCCCGAGGAGACGCTCAACGTGCTCATCACGGTGATGAGCGAGGGCGAACTGCACATCCCGCGCCTCGGTCGCCTGGCCGCATCGCCCGGCTTCCGGTTGGTGGCGGCGATGAACCCGTTCGACGCCATCGGCACCGCCCGCATCTCCGGCGCCGTCTACGACCGGGTGTGCCGCCTGGCCGTCGGCTACCAGTCGGCCGCCGACGAGGGCGACATCACCCGGCGGGCGGCACGCACCGACGATCTCGATCCGCGGTGGGTCGACAAGGTCGTCGAACTCGTCCGCCTCACCCGCACCCATCCCGACCTGCGGGTCGGCTCGTCGGTGCGCGGCGCGATCGACATGTGCGCCGTGGCGGCATCGCTCGGAGTCGTCCGGGGCGAGCCGACGGCGGCCGCGACGGTGTCGCTCGATGCGGCACTCGTCGCCCTGTCCGGCCGGGTGCGCCTGCGCGAGGGCACGAGCCGCACCGCCGACGACATCATCCGCGAGCTGTGGGGTTCGGTGTTCGCCACGGTGCACGACGGGGCCGGTGAGCAGGGAAAAGCTGGCGCCCCGACTGGGGCCACGACCTCCCACTGAAGTCCCCGCCGTCGAACACGAAGGAGGGCGACGAGGCCGACGAGGAGGTCACGAAGAGCCGCAAGCGCACCACGTCGCGGCGTGATCTGGCCCGCAACGACTCGTTCGACGAGATCTCGCCCGAGGTCGGGATGATCGACGAGCAGGCGCTCGAGAACGCGCTGGAGGAGAACCCCGACGAGACGCTGGCGCTGCTCGCCGATCTCACCGGCGCCACCGACGAGAAGCTGCGCGAGCTGGCCCGGCGGCTGGCCGCCCAGCTGTTCCTCGACCTCGCCAAGCGTGGCCCGTCGAGCCCGCGTGGGGTGGGCAAGCTGCGCACGCAGCGGTACCGGCCCGACGGCGGCGACCTCGATGTCGACGCGAGCATCGACGCCGTCGTGTCGGCACGCGTCTCGGGCAGCGCGGTCGACCCCGACGATCTGCGGATCCGGGCGTGGTCGAAGCCCGGCACGGCGATCTGCCTGTTGGTCGACCGCAGCGGATCGATGGGCGGCGAGCCGCTCGCCACCGCGGCGGTCACCGCGTCGGCGGTGTCGTGGCGGGCGCCGGAGGACTACTCGGTGCTGTCGTTCGGCAAGGACGTGATCGCGGCGAAGTCGCAGGACATCCCGAAGTCGAACGAGGCGGTGATCGATTCGGTGCTCGCGCTGCGCGGGTTCGGCACGACCGACGTCGCCGGAGCGCTGCGGGCGGCGGGGGAGCAGCTCGCGCGTTCCCGGGCCGGTCGCAAGATCACGGTGCTGCTGTCGGACTGCCGGGCGACCGTGCCCGGCGACGTGATCGCCGCCGCATCGCTGCTCGACGAGCTCGTGATCGTCGCCCCGGAATCCGACGCCGAGGAAGCCATCGAGCTGGGCCGCCGCAGCGGTGCCCGGGTCGCGACGGTCACCGGCCCGTCCGACGCCGCCGCCGGCCTCGCCCGCGCCCTCGACCTGTAGGAGCCGGTCCGGCCCGCCCGGAAGTGTGAGCCGTCGGTCGATTCGCACGAGCGCTCAGTTCGGCGGCCAGTCCCGGCGGATCGAGCGCTCGCAGTTCTACTGGCAGACGGCGTTGGGGTCGGGGGCGACGCCGATGATGTTCTCCTCGGCGTCGACGGTGGGCAGCGTCGTGCCCGTCTCGGGAAGCGTCGTCGCGGCGTGGTGGCGGCGGTGGTCGTCGACTGGCCGGAGGTGCCGGGGCGGGCGGTGGTCGTCGGCCCGGGCTCGGTCGGCGTGGTGATCTCGGCGGGCACCGTGGTGGTGTCGAAGACCTGGTCGGGGGCGTCGGCGAGCGTGGCCCACCCGCGGAACACGGCGAGGATGTTCTGCATGTTGTCGCCGTCGAGGCGTGGCTCGAGCACCGAGTTGCCCTGGATCGTCGTGCCCCGCGCCTCGATCTGATACGTGGTGATCGCCGTCGGGTCGACCTGGCTCATCACGCCGGCGAACTCGAGCATCTTGCGTGGCGTGAGGGTCGGGTCGGTGACGATGTACTCCGACACCGTCTCGATCAGCGCGCCCGCCACGTCGGGGTCGAAGGCGCCCTTCTCGAGCAGGCGGTCGACGGTGCGGCGCAGGAAGTCCTGCTGGCGGGAGATGCGGCCGAGGTCGGAGGTGGGGTCGGTCACCCAGCCGTCCTCCTCGGTGAACGACTGCATCTTGCGCGAGCGCACGTAGGCGAGCGCGTGGTCGCCGTCGAACGTGAAGCAGCCCGGCCTCGGGCACGTTGAGGCCGGTGTTCGGGTCGCTGCACCGGGGTGGCGAACGGCACGGTGACGCCGTCGACCGCGTTGACGAGTTTCTGGAAGGCGCAGAAGTCGACCTGGATGAAGTGGTCGGTCACGATGCCGAAGTTCTGGTAGATCGTGTTGATCAGCTTCTGCGGGTTGTCGCGCTCGTAGGCGACGTTGATGCGCTGCTTGGCCTGCCGGCCGTCGATGGTCACCCACAGGTCGCGGGGGAACGACAGGACGGCGACCTGCGAGGTGTCGGGGTTGATCCGCCACATCATGATCGTGTCGCTGCGCTCGCCGATGTTCGATCGGTCGCCGAACGCCGCGTAGTACGGCGAGTCGACATCGACGCACGAGTTGTTGTCGGCGCCGGTGATCAGGAAGTTCTTCGCGCCCGGCTCGGCGACGGGGAACGTGGCCGGCGGCGCGGTGTCGGCGGCTGCGTCGTCGCCGGGAACGGTCGTAGGCGGGGCGATCGGCGTCGGTGGTGTTGGTCGACGGGTCGATGATCGTCGGCGCGATGTTGCGGTCCTCGATCACCCGCTGGCCGGCGTACAGGACACCCGCGGCGCCGAAACACGCCACCGCGCAGACGAACGCGCCGGTGATGGTCAGCCGCTGCGGCCACGTACGTTTCTGCTTTGGCCGTGTCGGCTGCGCTGGGGATTCGCCGGCCATTGCGCCGTGACGCTAGCGGCCGCCGACGGGCCTCGGACGGCAGAATTGCCCGAGACGGTCGGTCAGGGTGTCGGTGCCAGGATCACGTCGCACGACAGGGCCGGAGCGTCCGCCAGCGCGAACGCCTTGACCGAACCGGCGTCGGCGATGTCGGCGGCACCGAGGTCGATCACGGCGTGCAGTTCGGACGGGGCGTTGACCGTGAGCGTCGCCACGTCGGCGCGCTGGCTGACCTTGGCCTCGGTCTTCGCCCGCCGCACGAGCGTCAACACCTCGACGATCGGGTCGAGCAGTCCCGCGTCACCGGACGCGCCCGTGGCCGTCGGCCACGAGCTGGCGTGGACGCTGCCGTCGTTCCACCAGCTCCACGATTCCTCGGCGGCGAACGGGATGATCGGGGCGAGCAGGCGCTGCAGCACGCTGAGGGCCGTCCGCAGCGCGACGAGTGCCGACGCGGCGGCCGCCGGACCCTGGGAGTTGTACGCCCGGCCCTTGACCAGTTCGACGTAGTCGTCGCAGAACCACCAGAAGAACGCCTCGGTGCGCTCGAGCCCCCGCGCGTAGTCGAACGCCTCGAACCCCGCCGTCGCCTCACCGATGGTCTGGTCGAGCTTGGCCAGCATCGACAGGTCGAGCGGGTTGGTGACCGCCGCGAGCGATGTGTCGGCGCCGGCGTCCGGCTGGGCGTCGCCGAAGGTCAACACGAACTTGGTGACGTTCAGCAGCTTGGTGGCGAGCTTGCGGCCGACCTTCATCTGGTCTTCGCTCATCGCGGTGTCGACGCCGGGGCGACCGCAGTCGGCCCAGTAGCGCACGGCATCGGTGCCGTACGTCTCGAGAAGATCGAGCGGTGTGACGACGTTGCCCTTCGACTTCGACATCTTCTTGCGGTCGGGGTCGAGGATCCAACCCGAGATTGCGGCATTCGACCACGGGGCGACGCCGAACTCGTAGTGGCTGCGCACCATCGTCGAGAACAGCCAGGTGCGGATGATGTCGTGGCCCTGCGGCCGCATGTCCATCGGGAAGACCCGCTCGAACAGGTCGGAGCTCTCGCTCCTCCCAGCAGCCGGCGATCTGCGGGGTCACCGACGACGTCGCCCACGTGTCGAAGATGTCCGGATCGCCGGTGAATCCGCCCGGCTGGTCGCGCTGGGCGGCCTCGTAGCCGACCGGGACATCGGTCGACGGGTCGATCGGCAGTCGTGACTCGTCCGGCAGGAGCGGCTCGTCGTAGACGGGTTCGCCGGCCGCGTCGAGCGGGTACCAGACGGGCACGGGCACGCCGAAGAAGCGCTGACGGCTGACGAGCCAGTCGCCGTTCAGGCCCTCGACCCAGTTCTCGTAGCGGTGGCGCATGTGGGCGGGATGCCAGGTGAGTTCGCCGGCGCGGGCGACGAGTGCGGCCCGCAGATCGGTGTCACGGCCGCCGTTGCGGATGTACCACTGGCGTGACGTGACGATCTCGAGCGGACGTTCGCCCTTCTCGTAGAACTTCACCGGGTGCTGGATCGGCCGCGGCTCGCCGAGCAGCGCGCCCGATTCGGTGAGCTGCTGCACGACCGCGGTCTGCGCCTGCTTCACGGTGAGGCCGGCGATCGTGGCGTACGCGGCAGGCGTCGACGTCGTCCGGGGCGTCGGGCAGCAGCCGCCCGTCGCGGCCGATGATCGCCCGCATCGGCAGGTTCAGCTCGCGCCACCAGGTGACGTCGCTCGTGTCGCCGAACGTGCAGATCATGGCGATGCCGGTGCCCTTGTCGGGCTGCGCCAGTTCGTGGGCGTGGACGGGCACCTCGACGCCGTAGAGCGGGGTGCGCACCGTCGTGCCGAAGAGCGGCTGGTACCGCTCGTCGTCGGGGTGGGCCACGAGGGCGACGCAGGCGGCGAGCAGCTCGGGGCGGGTGGTGTCGATCTCGATCGCACCGTTGCCGTCGGCGCCGTTCTCGCCGACACGGGCGAACGCGATCTTGTGATAGGCGGCCGGCCGTTCGCGGTCTTCCATCTCGGCCTGGGCGACGGCGGTGCGGAAGTCGATGTCCCACATCGTCGGCGCTTCCTGGCTGTAGGCCTCGCCGCGGGCGACGTTGCGCAGGAACGCGCGCTGGCTGGCGCGGCGCGAGCGCTCGTCGATCGTGGCGTACTTCAGCGTCCAGTCGACCGACAGGCCGAGCCGGCGCAGCATCGCCTCGAAGATCTTCTCGTCGGTCTCGACGAGCTCGTCGCACAGCTCGAGGAAGTTGGGCCGGGAGATGGCGATCGGCCGGTGGTCCTTCGGCGGGTCGCCGCGGAACGGCGGCTCGAAGCCCTCGGTGTAGGGCTGGCTCGGGTCGCAGCGGACGCCGTAGAAGTTCTGGACGCGGCGTTCGGTGGGCAGGCCGTTGTCGTCCCAACCCATCGGGTAGAAGACCTGCTTGCCGGCCATGCGCTGGTAGCGGGCGATCGTGTCGGTGTGGGTGTAGCTGAACACGTGGCCCATGTGCAGCGAGCCGCTGACGGTGGGCGGCGGCGTGTCGATCGAGAAGACCTGGTCGCGGGTGGCCGTGCGATCGAACGCGTAGATGCCGTCGGCTTCCCATACCGCGGACCAGCGATCCTCGATGCCATCGAGTGTCGGTCGTTCCGGGATCGCAGCCATATCCGCCCGAGGCTACCGACCGTCCCGTCGCCCGAGTGTTCGCGTTCGTCACGTCGCAGTTTGCGACAAGTCGTGCGTCGGTGCCAGGCACCGATGCATCGACCCGACACGTCGAATGTGCCGGGGGCGGCGGGGTGGGCGCTCGTAGGATGGTTGGCCGTGCTGCACCTCTACGACACTGCGACTCGCTCCGTGCGTGAGTTGGCTCTGCGCGAGCCGGGCAAGGTCAGCATCTACCTGTGTGGACCCACGGTCTACGGCCCACCGCACCTCGGCCACGGCCGGGCGACGCTGTCGTACGACATCCTGCGCCGCTACCTCGAATGGTGCGGGCTCGACGTCCGTCTCGTGTCGAACATCACCGACATCGACGACAACATCATCAACCGCGCCCAGCGTGAGGATCGCCCCTGGCAGGAGATCACCACGAAGTGCGAGGAGCAGTGGTTCACGGCGATGGGCGGCATCAACGTCCAGCGCCCCACCGACGTGCCCCACGCCACCGAGTACGTCCCCGAGATGGTCGAGCTGATCGGCCAGCTCGTCGCGCTCGACAAGGCGTACCTCACCGACGACGGCGTCTACATGGACGTCGAATCGGTCGACGACTACGGCCTGCTCGCCCACCAGTCGCTCGACGAGATGCGCTCGGGCGGCGGCGAGCGCGACGTGTTCGGCGCCGACCAGAAGCGCCATCCGGCCGACTTCGTGCTGTGGAAGTTCTCGAAACGCCCCGATAGACGAGCCGGCGTGGCCGTCACCGTGGGGCGACGGTCGCCCCGGCTGGCACTCGGAGTGCGTGGTGATGAGCCTCGACCTGCTCGGCGAGGGGTTCGACCTCCACGCCGGCGGCCAGGACCTGCGCTTCCCGCACCACGAGAACGAGCGGGCCCAGGCGGTGGCGCTCGGCAAGACGTTCGCCAACCACTGGATGCACAACGGGTTCGTCGTCGACACCGAGGGCGAGAAGATGTCGAAGAGCCTCGGCAACGTGTCGAACCTGCTCGACCTGATCGACGTCTACGACCCCCGGGCGTACCGCATGGTGCTGCTGCAGTCGCACTACCGCAGCCCGGTGAAGATCACGAGCGACAGCATCGGCGCGGCGATCAACTCGCTCGCCGGTCTCGACTCGTTCGCCGCCCGCACGAGCGGGTTGGCCGCCGAGACCGACGTCGGATCCCGACGTGCTCGCCGAGTTCCGCGCGGCGATGGACGACGACCTCGACACGCCGCGGGCGACGGCGCTGATCTTCGACACGGTGCGCCGGGCCAACGCGGCCTTCGACGCCGGCGATCCCGCGGCGGCGGCGCTCGCCGCGGCGGTCCACGAGATCTGCGACGCGGTCGGCCTCGAATTCGGGCGCGCCGATCGACGTGCCGGCCGACGTGCTCGCCTCGGCGAGCGGCACTCGACGAGGCCAGGGCGGCCCGTGACTTCGAACGTGCCGACGCGATCCGTGCCGAGCTGCAGGCCGGCGGATGGACCGTCGAGACGACCAAAGACGGTACGACGATTCGCCGGTGACGGACACCATCGCACCATTCGGGTCACCGGCCGCCGGGTCACGGGCGGCCGGGTCACCGCCGGCGGCTCGGCGCTCGATGGCGCGACCGCGGCACCGCCCGTCACCGGCAGGCCGGTGTCGACGTCCTCGCGGGTCGTCGCCGCCAAAGCCCCGACGTACCCGAAGCGCATGGGCTATCAGCCGTCGCTCGACGGGCTGCGGGCCCTGTCGGTCGTGGTGGTGCTCTTCTACCACGGCGGATTCTCGTGGATGCACGGCGGGTTCTTCGGCGTCGAGGTGTTCTTCGTCGTGTCGGGTTTCCTCATCACGTCGCTGCTGCTCGAGGAGCACGACCGCAACGGCCGCATCGGCTTCGGCGGCTTCTGGATGCGGCGGGCCAAGCGGCTGCTGCCGGCGCTGTTCGCCGTCCTGCTCGCCGTGGCGTTGTGGGCGGCGTTCGCCGGGTCGGCCGAGCAGCAGTCGCAGCTGCGCCGCGACATCCCGTGGTCGATCCTCTACGTCGGCAACTGGGGCCAGATCCTCGGCGACGTCCCGTACTTCGCCGGCGACCCGCCGCTGCTGCGCCACCTGTGGAGCCTGGCGGTGGAGGAGCAGTGGTACCTGATCTGGCCGCTCGTGTTCGTCGGGATCATCAGCCTGCGCAAGTCGCATCGCACGATCGGCATCGCCCTCGGCGTCGCGGCGGCGTTCGTGTTCGTGCTGATGTTCTGGATGCACTCGGGTTCGCCGACGTTGCTCGGCGGCCCGCCGTCGCTGTTCGAGGGGCTGAACCGCACGAACTTCCTCTACCTGTCGACCTTCACCCGTGCCGGCGGCCTGCTGCTCGGCGCCGGCGCCGCGTTCTGGTGGCGACCGTGGCGCTGGCCGAACGCCGCCGAGGCGCCGATCGGCGCAGACACCTCGACGTGGTCGGGGCGGTCGCGTTGACGATGTTCGGCTGCGCGGCGGCGGTCGCCCACGTGACCGCCGGCTACGTGTACCAGTGGCTGCTGCCGCTCGTGTCGATCCTGTCGCTGGTGGCGATCATGGTGGCGGTCCATCCGGCGTCGGTCGGGATCCGGCGCATCCTGTCGTGGCCGCCGCTCGTCGAGATCGGCAAGCGCAGCTACGGCCTCTACCTGTGGAGCTGGCCGATCTTCGTGATCTTCGGGGCCACCGACGGCGAGGTCCAGCCGTTCGTGGCTGGCGATGGTCGTCACCGTCGTCGTCACCGAGGCGTCGTACCGCTTCCTGGAGACGCCGGTCCGCACCGGCGAGTTCATGGGGTGGTGGCGGGACCGTCCGCTCGGTCACCAATGCGCCGCTGATCGGCGGGGCGATGCTGCTCGGCTGCCTCGTCGTGTTCTACGTCAGCGTCACGCCGTTCAACCGGTTCGTCGGCGGCGGCGAGGCGACGTTCGACCTCGACGCCGCCGCCGACGCCGCCGCGGACGCCGGCGCAGCCTCCGACTGACGGCACGACCGGCACGGACGACAGCGGCTCGGTGCTGTTGCCGATCTCGCCCGACGTCGGCGACGACGCCGTCGACCGACTCAGCCGACCACGCTCGCACCGGCCACGACGATCGCTCGCCGCCACGTCGGCCACCGTGGCCATCGTCGGCGACTCGCAGGCGAACGCGCTGGCGATCAACCTTCCCGATGGCATCGACGCCGTGTTCCCGAACGTGGTGAACGGCAGCGTCGACGGGTGCAGCGTCTACGACTCCGGCTCGGTGGAGAGCTCGATCAACTTCTCCAACAACTTCGCCATGTGCGACGGCTGGCAGGACGACTGGGCGTCGTCGGCGGCGGGCCAGGATGTCGCCCTCGTGGTGGTCGGTGCGTGGGACGTGTTCGACGTCGAGGATGCCGACGGCACGGTGTACGCGTTCGGCACGCCGGAGGCCGACGAGTTGTGGATGACGAACCTGCGGTCGGGCATCGACGCGATGCTCGCCGAGGGCGCCGACGTCGGGCTCCTCGAGGTCGCCTGCATGCGCCCGATCAACGTCGAGGGCGCCGGCGTGCCCGCGCTGCCCGAGCGCGGCGACGACGCGCGGGTGGCCCACCTGAACGACCTGCTGGTCGAGGTGGCCGATTCGCTACGCCGGGCAGGCCGGCGGTGACGTCGCGGTGATCGACGGCCCCGACGAGTGGTGCAACGACGAGACGATCGCCACCGACGTCGGCTACCGCTGGGACGGCGTCCACGTCTACAAGCCCGGCGCCAACCTCATCTACACCGCGATCGCCCCCCAGCTCCTCCAACTCGCCGCCGCCGTGAACCCCGACCGGCTCGATCCGATCGAACGGCCAGACTCGGGCGGATCGGGCCGCTTGCCGACCCGAATGCCCCGAGATCGCCGGATGTGCGGATCGGTCGGATCGGTGGTCAGTCGTCGGGGAGGGCGGTGCAGGCTGGGCGTCGCAGACGTCGATCAGTTCACCGTCGAACAGGAACGCCGCCTTCTGGACGCGGACGTTGGCGTCGTTGCGCGGGTCGCCGTGCGGGTCACGACCGGTGGCCGGCGTGGTCTGCTCGAACGGGATCGGGTCGGAGCCGGAATCCCAGATCACCAGCCCCGATCCGTCGGACGGATACTCGAGCGTGTCGATGCCCCACCCGGGCTCGACCTCGCCGCTGCGACCGTCGGCGGTCACCGGCCGGGAGATCGGCACGCCCATCGTGCGGGCGGCGATCATCGCCGTCAGCTCCGACACCTGGTGGTCGCCGAACGCCACGTGCATCAGCACCGTCTTCTCCGGCGTGTCGGGGAGCGGATCGCCGACGATGTGGTGCACGTATCCGGCCCCCTCGGCCCGGTCCCACTGCATCTGGATCACCGACAGCAGCAGCTCCGCGATCGAGTGCGCTCGGATAGGCCGGGATGAAGATCGCCTCGAACTCGTCGAAGTCGACCGAACGGGGCAGCAGCGTCGAGTAGTTCTGGCCGACGACGCCCAGCACCGCCCGTTCGAAGTCCTGCGAGATGCCGGCCAGGGCGAGGCCCATGATCCCGCCCTGGCTGTTGCCGTCGTAGAACAGCTCGCTGTTGTCGATCAGCGGCGTGCCGTCGGCGAACCAGAACGCCGGATCGGCCGACCAGACCGTTGGCGGCGAGCATCAGCTTGCCGAGCACGAGTTGGTTGAGCAGGCCCTGCGACATCCGGTCGATGAACGTCGGGAACAGGTTCATGTCGCCGACCGCGGCGGCCGCGGTGCCGATGTCGTCCTCGCTGAAGCCCGCCCACTTCGTCGCGCAGTACACGGCGTTGTGCTCGTTGGACATCGCGACGATGTTCCCGGCGTCGACCTCGTCCCACGAGCCGAGCAGCCCGTGCCCGTACTGCACCATGTGCGCCGGCTCGGTGCCGGCGAGCGTCGTGACGCGAGACCCCGCAGGCGAACGGCGACTGCACCGTCGCGTTCTCCTCGTTGATCGCCGGCAGGCCGTCGGGCCCGATGTTGAGGCTGCTGCCGGGAGATCCGTCGCCGGTCAGGTAGTTCGGGACGCTGTACGTGCCCTCGATGAACCGAGTCGAGTTCCGGGTTCTCCGGGTCCTCGTTGACCGAGATGATCTGGAACTCGGGCGTCGAATCGCCGAGGCGCGACCATCGTCTCGTCGCGCATCTTCAGGATCCCGGCGGTCGTGTTCTCGGTGCTGGCGGTCGTGAACGTCCACGCCAGTTGCAGGTCGTCGCGATCGACGCCGCCCTGCTCGAGCGCGTCGAACGCCGTCTCCATGCTGTCTCGGCGCGCCTCGACGCTGTCGATCTCGGTCGTCAGGTTGTCGCGGTACACCGCGAACACCGGCGACACCGCGATCGGCTCACCGGCGGTGGTGGTCAGGCCCTGCAGGCCGACGGCGTACGTGGTCGCTGGTTCGAGGCTGACGGCGGGATGGATGACGAGCAGCCGTTCCTCGGCGATCGCCGCGCCGGCGTCGGGTTCGGCCCACAACGGCACGCGCTCACCGGTGGAGGTGTCGACGAGGACGACGGTGGCGTCGTCGTCGAGCGACGCGCCGAGGTCGGTCCACCGCGGCAGGTTGGCCGGGTCGAGGTCGGCGACGTAGGTGAGCAGCGATGCGTTGGCGCTGAATCCGTCCTCGTCGTTCCACGCCGCCGGGTCGACGCGCACACCGCTCGGCGTTGGCCGGCAGTGCGTCGACCGGCATCGCGACGCGGTGGCCGCTCGCCGTCGACGCGTCCTCGACGAGGTACGCGTCGCTCGGGAAGGGCAGGAGGCACTGGCGGGTGTCGAGCGGGTCGCAGCCGGCCGACGCGCCGCCGATCGCCGTCTCGATCGCCGCGATCGTCTGCCGCATCGGCGGGCGTGGCGGGCGGTTCGGTCGTGGTGGTCTCGGGCGGCTCGGTCTCGGCCGGCTCGGTGCTCGGCGCGTGCGGTCGACGGTGGCTCGGTGGTCGCGGCGCTGTCGCCCGGCGCCGCGTCGGTCGCCGTGTCGGTGTCGTCGCTCCCGCTGCAGGCGGCGGCGATCAACGCCGCTCCCACCGTCACGCAGACCAGCCCCGCCGCCGCGGCCGCGCGCGATGCGACCTGACATTCCCCCTCGATTCCCCATGCGGCGACCGTAGTGCGGCGTCACCGTTGCATGCACCCGGGATGAGAGGTCCATGGCGATCGTGCGTCGAAGTTACCGCTGGGTAGACATCGTCGTTACCGGTCGGTAACTTAGGGAGCCATGACGGACTTCTCGCTCAACCTCAACGAAGACCAGCTGCAGATCCAGAAATGGACCCACGACTTCGCTGAGAACGTCATCCGTCCCGCCGCCCACGAGTGGGACGAGCGCGAGGAGTTCCCGTGGCCGGTCGTGCAGGAGGCCGCGCAGATCGGCCTCTACGGCATCGATTTCATCTTCAACGCGATGAGCGACCCGACCGGCCTCACCCTGCCGGTGGCGATCGAGGAGATCTTCTGGGGCGACGCCGGCATCGGCATGGCGATCATGGGCACCGGCCTGGCCGCGGCGGGCATCGCCGGCAACGGCACGCCCGAGCAGGTCATGGAGTGGGTCCCGCAGTGCTACGGCACCGCTGACGACGTGAAGCTCGGTGCGTTCTGCGTGAGCGAGCCCGACGCCGGCTCCGACGTGTCGAACCTGCGCACCCGCGCCGTCTACGACGAGGCCAAGGACGAGTGGACGATCAACGGCACCAAGGCGTGGATCACCAACGGCGGCATCGCCGACATCCACGTGGTCGTGGCGAGCGTCGATCCCGAACTCAAGGGCAAGGGCCAGGCGAGCTTCATCGTCCCGCCGAACACGCCCGGCCTGTCGATGGGCCAGAAGTACCTGAAGCACGGCATCCGTGCGAGCCACACCTCCGAGGTCGTGCTCGACGACGTGAAGGTGCCCGGGTCGTGCCTGCTCGGGGGCAAGGACAAGCTCGACGAGAAGCTGGCCCGTGCCCGCAACAAGGTGTCGACCGGCAAGCAGCCGGCGATGGCGACGTTCGAGGCGACCCGCCCGGCCGTCGGTGCCCAGGCGCTCGGTGTCGCCCGCGCCGCCTACGAGTACGCGCTCGACTACGCGAAGGAGCGTCACGCGTTCGGCCGCCCGATCATCATGAACCAGTCGATCGCGTTCAAGCTGGCCAACATGGCGACCGAGATCGACGCCAGCCGCCTGCTCATCTGGCGTGCCGCCTGGCTCGCCAAGAACGGCACGTTCAAGAACGGCGAGGGCTCGATGTCGAAGTGGAAGGCATCGGAGACCGCCGTGCGCGTCACCGAAGACGCCATCCAGATCCTCGGCGGCTACGGCTACACCCGCGAGTACCCCGTCGAGCGCTGGCACCGTGACGCCAAGATCCACACGATCTTCGAAGGCACCTGCGAGATCCAGCAGCTGGTCATCAGCCGGGCGATCTCCGGCCTGCGCATCGAGTGATTCTGTCGCTCGGCGCTCGTTCGCCGAGTTGACAAATTCGGCTCATCGGGAGCGCTGGACAGGCGATGGCGACCAGGCCGTCGCTCAGGTCTCGATTCGCTCTCTCGCCGCATCGCTCGGTCTGGACACGGACACGATCGGTCGGACATGTCCCCCGCAGCACGCATCGACGTTCTCGCCATTCGCGCGAACGTGATTCTCGCATGACGCGGAAGCTGTTATGGTCACGCACCGGGGCGGGCAATCGGCACATGTATTGCCACTGTCGAGATGAACACGAACAACACGCACACACCTCCGCGGACTTACGGGAGACCATGAACATGGCTGACATCCCTTCTCCCCTGCACGGCCTTGTCGTGCTGGACCTGACTGTCGACCGGCCTGGATCGGTGGCGGGAATGCTCCTCGCCGATCTCGGCGCCGACGTGAACCGGGTCGAGACCACCGACGGAGGCCACCGGCGCGGTGACCCCTACGTCGATCCCGACTGGATCTGTTGGGATCGTGGCAAGCGGACGGTGACCGTACGTGCGCTCGATCCGGTGGCCGACCGCTCGTTCCGCGAGTTGCTCACCGCGGCCGACGTCGTCTTGCTCGATCCGACCCCGGGCGCGGCGCACGGCGGGCCGCTCGCCCCTCGGGCGCTGAGTGATGCCTATCCGCGACTTGGCGTGATCTGGATACCGCCGTACGGCGCGTCCGGTGAGCGATACCAGGATCTGCCGTCGGATCCTTTGCTGCTGTCTGCGATCTCCGGGTTCGCGATGTGGCAACCGGCAGCACGATCCGGAGGTTCCGATCGCTCCGGTCGTACCGATCGTCCAGTACGTACAGGGTTCGCTCGCGGCGTCGGCCGCTGTCGCAGTCGTGCTCGAGCGCGACCGCAGCGGCCGTGGACAGATCGCGTCGATCAGTGGGGTGGACGCGATCGGCAGCGTTGATCGCGACGCTCGTCAATGACAGCCTCGACGTCGAAAAGGCCCACCACACCGGGCGGGACGCAGAACTCGGTCCCAGCTTCCGCCCGTACCGCTGCGCCGATGGCGAGATGCTCTTTCTCGCCACCCTCGTTGCCCCGCTCTTCCTGAAGGCGCTCGAGGTACTCGACACCCTCGAGGTCATGGTGATCGACGGCGTCGACGGCGAGTACCTCAACCTCTTCCATCCCCCCTACGGCCGAACGGCCTCGGCGATGGTCGAGGCGCGGTTCGCCACGCAGCCGCGCAAATACTGGCTCGACCGGTTCGAAGCCGCAGGCGTTCCTGCTGAGCCGGTCCAATCTCGAGCGGAATGGCTCGCCAGCGGAGCATTCGCGGCGACGGGTGGGCGACGAAGCTTCGACCATCAGGTCGTCGGTCGCGTCGAGACGCCAAGTCACCCCGTGCACCTCGCAGCGCGCGGCGAGGTCGGGGAGGGTTCCGGTGTGGCCGGCGGAGCGAGATGGCGATCGTCCGTCTCGCGGGCCGCTGCGCGGCCTGCGCGTGGTCGACATGTCGACATTCCTCGCTGGACCCTACGCTCCGGCGCTGTTCGCCTACTGGGGGGCCGACGTCGTGGAAATCGAGGTCGGTGAAGGCGACCCATACCGGGCGTACGGGATCTCGTACCTCGCGGTGAACCAGGCGAAGCAGTCGTTGACATTCGACCTGGCGACGTCAGCCGACCGCGACGAGCTCGAGCGGGTGATCGGCGGGGCCGATGTGTTCATCGACAACTTCCGGCCGGGTACCCGCGAGGCCCTCGGCCTCGATGACGACGCCATCATGCGGATCAACCCGCGTCTCATCCACGGTCGGGTGACGGCGTTCGGTGACGACGGAGCCTGGGCCGAAAGACCGGGTTTCGATCCCTCGATCCAGGCCCTGAGCGGGATGATGGTGGCGACCGGGGGCAGCGACACGCCGTTGAACACCACGACACCGGTCCATGATGTCGGCGCCGGTGTGTCCATGGCGCTCGGAGTGCTCGCGGCACTCTGGCATCGTCATTCGTCCGGCGTCGCGTCCACGGTGGCTGGCTCGCTCGCCGGCGCGTCGAACCTGCTCCAGTGCGCCGAACTCACTGACTTCAACGGGCGACCGCCTGCCAGCGTGGGTGCGGTCGACTTCATCGGGCAGAGCGCTGGCCGACGCTTCTACCGCGCCCTCGACGGTTGGGTGGCCATCGCCACCCGTAACGCCGGTGATCTCGAACGAGCGTTCGGCGCTCTCGGCGTGAGCGCGGGGCGCATCGATGATGGCACGGACGGCTCAGCTGCCGCATCCGTTGCGGCATTCATCATCGGGCGCCCCGGTCGCTGATGTCGTGAACACGCTCCGAGCCGTCGACGTACCTGCCGGCCGCCCGTTGTCGATCACGACCTGAGCCTCGACGCGTATCTCGGAGCCAACCACCTGATGCACATCGTGGTCGACCCCACGTTCGGCAGATGCCGTGTGATGTCGCGGACCCGGCGACTGGAGCCGCTCGGGGACGACGACCCCCGGCGAGATGGCGGCGATCGGGGCGGACACGGACCGCTTCGCCGCGGGCGCGTGGGGGGAGTAGTCCGATCGGTGTCCGACGCCTTCGCAGGGCCGGTGACGTGACCATCGACCAGGTGCGCCTCTCAACCCGGCGCTGGCCCGTCCCACCTACCGGTCGTCTCGTCGCGCTCGCGAGGCGGTCGCCGCGTACCACCTGCTAAGACGTCGGGCTTCACAGAACTCACGCAGCGTGTTATGTTCGCCTCTTCGATGTTTGAACATGCCATTCTCCACTAGGGAGAGGGACGTTCAACGAATCAAGAATGGGGGAATACTCTTGAGAAGCACGACGCGTACGCGCGCTCTGGTAGCTGTGGTGGCCTTCGGCCTGATCGCCGCAGCGTGTGGGAGCGATTCGGGGGACGATGCGAGCGACGACACGGTGGCCGGGACCGCGGCCGAGACCGTCGACACCGCCACCGAGGAGACCACCGCCGAATCGGCACCGGCTGACACCACCGCCGAATCGGCACCCGCTGACACCACCGCGGACAGCACCGCCGACAGCACCGCCCCTGGGGGCGCCGACGAGGCGTGCACGGAGGAGCGAGCCGGCGGCGACGTCGTGGCCCTGACCGGGTCGCCCTACGCCACACTCGATCCGGCCCAGATGCTCGGCACCGGTGGCTACGGCGGCGACCTGGCGGCGGCGCTGTATGGCTCGCTGATCTACTACAACCCGGACACCGCCGAGTTCGAGCCCTACATCGCCACGTCGTGGGAGCCGAACGAGGACAACTCGTCGTGGACCGTCACCATCCGTGACGACGTGACGTTCGGCAACGGCGAGCCGTTCACGACCGCAGACATCGCGGCGGGCATCGAGCGGCAGAAGCTGGGCCGCACCCGTGGCGCCCGCATGGCGAATCAGGTCACTGCCGAGGTCGTCGACCCCACCACCATCGTGTTGAGCAGCGCGCAGGGCTTCAACCTGCCGTTCATGTTGTCCGCCGACCTCGGGTGGATCCCGAACAACAACGTCGTCACAACGCTCGGTGAGGGCTTCGCCCGCAACGCGCTCGGCGCCGGCGCGGGTGCATTCGAGTTCGAGAGCATCTCCGACACCCCCGGCGAGTCGTTGGTCCTGGTGGCCAAGGACGACTGGTGGGGCGGGCCGGTGTGCATCGATCGCATCGAGTTCAAGTTCGTGCAGGACCCGACTGCCGGCGTCGAGTCGTTCACCAGGGGTGAGGCCGACACGATGTACCTGCCCAACAACGCCGTGCTCGCTCCGGTCGACGAGGCGGGGCTGCTCGAGTACTCCGAGCTCGTGGGCGCCTACCAGTGGGTCTTCACCGATCAAGGCAAGGTCAGCGCGGACTCACCGTTCAAGGACGTGCGAATCCGAGAGGCGATGCAGCTCGCAATCGACTACGACGTGCTCTACGAGCGGGTGCAAGGCGGTATCGGTCCGAAGCCGACTTCGGCCGTCATCCCCGAGGGATCGCCGTACTACACCGGTGCGGAGGGGCCGCCCTACGATCCGGATCGGGCGAGCGAGCTCATCGCGGAGACGATCGCCGACGGCACCTGGGACGGCAGCTTCACGTTCCTGATCCAGCCCACGCCGGTCCAGCAGGAGGCAGCGATCGTGTTCGAGGCACTCTGGGAGGCCGTGGGCATGGACGTGACCGTCGAGCCCGACCCGAATGCGCTCACGCGCATCGTGGTCGAACCGAACTTCGAGGTCTCGTCCCTCGGCTTCGCGATCACACCGCCTCATCCGTTCACCAACCTCAGCAACCTCTACTGCGACAACCCGGTCAACCGAACGGGCTACTGCGATCCCGCCATGGACGCCGCGCTCGATGAGCTCCAAGCGTCCCTGACGATCGAGGAGAACGCCGCCGCCCTGGCGAAGGTCCAGGAGGTCTGGAACACGACGTTCCCGTACGCGATCTGGGATCACACGGAGTGGGGCATCGGCGCCCAGGAGAACGTCGGTGGCCTGCGGGTCGGCAGCGACAACGTGCTGTACTTCGACCGGGCGTATCTCGAGCAGTGATGCGAATCGAGCGGGGGACGGCGTCGTCGGGCAACCGGCGCCGCCGTCCCCCGATCGGTCACACGACGAGAGGGGGCTGAACCGTGCTGCGCATGGTCGGGCTCAAACTCGCCTACCTCGTTCCGGTGATGTTCGTCGTCAGCCTGGCGACGTTCTTCATCCTCGAGGCGGTTCCGGGTGACCCTGCCGTCACCGTTGCCGGCGTCAACGCCGACCCGGCGATCGTCGCGGAGATCCGAGCGGAGCTGGGTCTCGACCAGCCGGTGATCCAGCGGTACTTCGATTGGCTCGGAGGTGTCTTGACCGGTGATCTCGGACGTCAGCTGCTCACCCCTCGGCTGCCGGTGTCGACCGTGATCAAGGCGGCGCTCCCGGTCACGCTCGAGATCGCGGGGCTGGCGCTCGTCATGGCGCTGCTCGCGGCCATCCCGGCCGCGCTGGTCGCCGCGTCCCGGCCAGGCGACGCGCCGGACCGTGCGCTCAGCACGAGCGCGTTCGGCGTGATCGCCATTCCGAGCTTTCTGATGGCCCTGCTGCTGATCTTTCTCTTCATCTTCAATCAGGGGCTGGCGCAGGCGTTGCTGTTCGCGGTCGCGCTGATCGCTGCGTGTTATCTGGCCAATCGCATCTGGCGGACGGCCAAGCGTTATCCACCCGGAGCAAAGACGCCGTACCTGATCCGTCGCGGCCTCGCCTTGGTGGTCGGCCTGGCCGTCGCCAGCGGACTGATCCTGATGTTGCCGGACTTCCCGCGGCAGGGCTTCGTCCGGTTGAGTTCGGGCGAGGGGATTCGCGAGAACCTGAAATCGGCGTTCCTCCCGGCGCTCACCCTCGCCTCGATCGAGGCCGCGGTGTGGATGCGCCTGCTGCGCGGCGATCTCGTCTCCACGTTGCAGGAGGACTTCATCCTGGCCTCGCGGGCGAAAGGGATGCCGCGCTGGCGCATCCTGACGCACGACGCGCTGCGTCCCTCGATGTTCTCGCTGATCACCGTGCTCGGGGTCTCGATCGGACGGCTGATCGGCGGCACCGTGATCGTCGAGCAGATCTTCAACCTGCCAGGGCTCGGCTCGTTGATGGTGCGATCGATCCAGGCCAAAGACGTTCCTGTTGTGCAGGCAGCGGTGCTGCTGATCGCCGCGATCTACGTGATCGTGAACGCGGTCGTCGACGTCGCGTACGTGTATCTCGACCCGAGGATCCGTCGCGGCCGTGTCTGACGTCGTCACGTTCGAGCACTTCGTCGACGAGCCGGTCCCCGCGCGGCCGCGACGCGGCATGCGGGCGACCGTGGAGCGGCACGGCCTCGCCTGGGGTCTGGCGCTGCTCGCGGTGGGCGGGTTCGCGCTGTGGTGGTCATTGGACGTCATGACCGCCTCCGACGGAATGGCGAAGTACGCGCTCGCGGCCGCAGCGCTCGTGTGCCTGTACTTCGGGCTCGATCTGGCGACGTCGGCCGTGTTCGGTGCCCGCTTCGACCTCGGACTGTGGTTGTCGGTCACGTGGATGGTGGCGATCATCGGTGGAGCCGCGCTCGCCGGGGTGTTGCCCCTCGCCGAGTCGAAGGATGTTTCCAAGGCACTGCTCGAGCCCATCAATCAACGTCCCGACCTCTTCTCGAGCCATCCGCTCGGCACCGACGGTCAGGGCCTCGACATCCTCGGCGGGATCCTCTACGGAGCACGAGTGTCGCTGACGATCGGTGTCGGCGCCGTTCTCATCGGGGTCGCGGTCGGGATGATGGCCGGTGTCACCGCCGGCCACCGCCGCGGGAAGGTGGACAGTGCCGTGTCATTCCTGACCGACTCGATGCTGGCGTTCCCGCCCCTCGTGTTCCTGTTGGCGGTGGTCGCGGCGTTCTCCCCGACGATCCTCACCGTGATGTTGGCGCTCGCGGTGCTCGCGATCCCCACCTTCATCCGGCTGTCGAGAGCGAACACCCTCGTGTTCGCGCAGCGTGAATTCGTGCTCGCGGCGCGGGCCCTGGGTGAACGCGATCGGTCGATCGTGTGGCGCGAGTTGGTTCCCAACGTCGCGCTCCCGGTCGCGTCGTTCGGGTTCCTGCTCGTCGCCGCGTTCATCGTGGCCGAGGCCTCGCTGAGCTTTCTCGGACTCAGCGTGGCCCGCCCGAACCCCACGTGGGGCAACATGATCGCCGCGGGCCAGGAGGACTTCCAGACCGAGCCCCACGTGGTGTTCGTGCCGGGCACGGTCCTGTTCCTGACCGTGTTCACGCTCAACCGGATCGGCGAGGATGCACGTCGTCGTTGGGATCCGCGAGAGGCGAAGGTCTGAGGATGGACGGGCCGGCACTCCACGACGATCCGCGAATTCAGGCTCGGCCGGCGGCGGCGCTGTGGCGCCGCGTCGCCGCGCGGACGGCCGACGTGGTGATCGTGGCGACGGTGCTCTGGACGCTCAGCGCGCTGCAAGTCCTCGCGCCCGCCGGCCGACTGGCCGATTGGGCCAGCGGCGGATCTCGAGGCACGGCCACCTTCCCGATCCTCGTCGGTGTGGTGCTCGGGGCCGTGTACGAGATCGTGTTCGTGACCAGAAGTTCCGGTCAGACACCCGGAAAGGACCTCATGAACTGTCGGGTTGTCGGGACCAGCACCGCTGTGAGCCCGGGGCGGGCGTTCGCGAGGTGGATACCGGTGGCGGTGATCGTCGCCCTCCCGCCGCCGTGGATGGTCGCGGCCGCGTCGGCTGCCGTCGCCGCGGCCGCGCTCGGGTGGGCGCCGACCGATGTGATCGGCCGGACCCGGGTGATCGGGTACGACCGCGACGTCGAGGATCCGTCGGCCCGGCGCCCGTCGAGCCGCCGCGCCCGCCGGGCCGCACGTGGTGCACAGGTCGACGATCCACCGCCGACGAAGGTGGTCGTCCACACGTCGCTGCCGACCGGTGGTGTGCGGTGACACCCGACGAGAAGCCGCCATTGCTCCAGGTCCGCAACCTGCGCACGGCGTTCGAGACGCCGGGTGGCCGTGTCAAGGCGGTCGACGGGGTGACGTTCGATCTCGCGGAGGGGCGGACGCTCGGCATCGTGGGCGAGTCCGGGTCCGGCAAGTCGGTGCTCGTCCGAACGATCATGAACCTGCTCGGCCCGAATGCCATCGTCAGTGATGACGGTCAGGTTCTGTTCGACGGACGCGATGTGCGTCATCTCGACGCGATCGAATCCCGCCACTTCTGGGGGACGGAGATCGCGATGGTGTTCCAGGATCCGATGACCGCGCTCAATCCGGTCAAGCGCGTGGGCAAGCAGCTCACCGAGTCGATGCGCTTCCACCTCGGTTGCAGCAAGTCGGCGGCGCGCGATCGAGCGCTCGCGTTGCTGCGCCAGGTCGGCATCCCCGAACCGGAGCGGCGACTCGGCCAGTACCCGCACGAGCTCTCCGGCGGCATGCGTCAGCGCGTCGCGATCGCCATCGCCATCGCGTGCTCGCCCAGGCTGCTCATCGCCGACGAGCCCACGACCGCGCTCGACGTGACCGTGCAGCGCCAGATCCTCGACCTGCTCGATCGGCTGCGGCGCGAGACGGGGATGGCGATGATCCTGATCACCCACGACCTCGGCGTCGTTGCCGGACACGCCGACGAGGTGGCGGTGATGTACGCGGGGACGTTCGTCGAACATGCGCCAACGGAAGAGCTCTTCGCCGAGGTCGAGCATCCGTACACGTCCGCGCTGCTCGCGTCGATCCCGCGGGCCGACCTGCCGAGCCACACCCCGCTCACTGCCATCGTCGGCCGCCCGCCGAACATGATCGAACCCCCGCCCGGCTGCCGGTTCGCGCCGCGCTGCGCACACCGCACGGACGCCTGCGAACTGACGATGCCGATGCTCGAGCCGCTCGGTTCCCCGACGCACACGGTGCGGTGCATCCATCCGCTGGGAGATGCTCGACACGTCCCGGCGGCACCTGTCCAGCTCGATGGGAGCGACCACTGATGGCCGGCACCGGCACCGCACACCTCCGTCCTGACCGTCGGCCCCTGCTGGCGATCGATGATCTCGTCGTCGAGTTTCCTGTCAGTGGCGGCCAGGTCGTCCACGCGGTGTCCGGAATCAGTCTCGACGTCTGCGAGGGCGAGACGCTCGGGCTGGTCGGCGAGTCGGGCAGCGGCAAGTCGACGACCGGCCGGGCCATCATGCAGCTCCCGCCGCCGACTTCAGGGTCGGTCGTGCTCGACGGTGTCGAGCTGACGGGCCTGTCGGGGGAGGAGATGCGGCGCCGACGGCCGGGACTGCAGATCATCCTGCAGGACTCGATCTCGTCGCTCAATCCGCGCCGCAAGGTGTTCCACTTGGTGGCGCGGGGCTTGCGGATCTGGAAGTCCGTACCTGCCGACCAGGTTCGGGCAAAGGTCGACGAGATGCTCGAGTCGGTCGGACTCGACCCCGACACGGTCCGTGACCGGCGCCCGCATCAGTTCTCCGGAGGCCAGTGCCAGCGGATCTGCATCGCCCGCTCGCTCATCGTCGATCCCAAGGTGCTCATCTGCGACGAGCCCGTTTCGGCGCTCGACGTCTCCGTGCAGGCACAGATCCTCAACCTGCTGGAGGCGATGAAGCAGCGGTACGGGCTCACCCTCGTGTTCATCTCCCACGACCTCGGCGTGGTCAAGAACGTGAGCGATCGGGTTGCCGTGATGTACCTCGGCAAGCTGTGTGAAGTCGGGGGGACCGAGGCGGTGTACGGGCGCGCCGCCCACCACTACACGAACCTCCTGATCGAGTCGATCCCGGACCCGAGCCGCACGGGGCGCCAGGTGTCCGAGGAAGACACGCGAGCAGTCGACCTCCCGTCGCCGGTCACTCCACCATCGGGCTGTCGTTTCCGCACACGGTGCCCGGCGGCCACCGAGCGCTGCGCGGTCGAGGAGCCGATCCTCACGCAGATCGGTGACGACCACTTCGTCGCCTGCCATCACCCCCGCGTCGTGTCCGACGCTGCCAGTTGAGCGCTGCCGGTTGAGCGCCTGACCCCGTCGGCCGTTCGTCGCTCTCGGACGAGCTTCGACAGGCGCTTGGGAGCGACGAGGAGGTACGCGTCCGTCACGAACTCGCGCACCTCGTCCCAGTCGACATTTTGGTGGTAAGCAACCTTGACAAATAATGTCAGAATCATGAATTCACTCATGTCGCGTTCTCGCCGTGCCCGAACGGGCGCCATCGCAATCGCCCTCGCCATCGTCCTGGCGGGATGTGGGGGTTCCGACGACGACGCGGCGGACGCCGCGGCGACGAGCCCAGCCACCGAGTCGACCGATTCGACACCCGACTCCGGGCCCGCCGCGACCGAAGCACCCGAAGTCACCGCTCCGCTCGCCACCGATGCGCCGCCCGTCACCGAACCGCCGGTGAGCATCAATCCGGACGGCACCGTGACGGTCACGCACGACTACGGCACGTTCGACATCCCGTTGCAGCCGACCCGCGTGCTCGCCCTCGAGAACCGGCGTGATCTCGAGACCGCCGTGGTGCTCGACCTCCCCCTTTCCGGCGTCGGTGTGTTCGGCGGCTCGGCCGAGAACGTCGCCGCACCGTTCGTTCCCGTCGATCTCGACGGCGTCGAGATCATCAACAACTCCGAACTCAATCTCGAACAGATCGCGGCGATGGACCCCGACCTCATCCTCGCCCGCGACATCTACCTCGACGGCGGACAAGCCGAGCAGCTTGCCGCGATCGCTCCCATCCTGCCGATCGCTGCCGAGGGGTCGTGGCGCGATGACCTCGAGCAGGTCGCCGGATTGATGCAGCGCACCGAACTGCTCGACGGCGCACTCGCCGAGTACGACGCGGCGGTCGCCGACGTGAGTGACCGTCACGCCGACGCGCTCGCGTCCACACCCGTTGCGATCGTCGAGTACTACCCCGCCGACCAGACCTTCTACGCCGGCGGAGTCGACGACTTCCAGCTGCAGGCCAACACGCTCGGCGAACTCGGAGGCGAGCTCGTGCCGTTCCTCGCGGACCGCAGCTACTTCGACCAACCGTTCAGCATCGAGAATTTGAGTGAGATCTCCGACGCCGGCGCGATCCTGCTGGTGTCCAACTCGCAGGACGACATCGATGCCCTGGCTGCCAACCCGCTCTGGCAGGCGCTCCCTGCGGTACAGGCAGGACGGGTCGTGATCACCGACACGCGCACCAACCAGGGCTCGGTGTTCGCGGCGACGGAATCGGTGCGCCTGCTCGACGAGCTCTACAGCACGCTCGGCTGACCGCTGGACGGAGTCGATGTAGGGCAGAGTAAGCCGATGCACGTCAGCGGGACAGCGCGTCGATTGCAGTGGACCACCGTCGTTCCGCTCGCCGCGCTCGTGATGCTCGCCCTCACGTGGGGGAGCAAGCCCGGCAGCGTCGTGTTGGCCGTCGTGGCCATCTTCCTCGCCGGCGCGGTGCCGGCGGCGGTCCATCACGCCGAGGTCATCGCCCACCGTGTCGGCGAACCGTTCGGCTCGCTCGTGCTGGCGGTGTCGGTCACCGTGATCGAGGTCGCCTTGATCGTGACGCTCATGGTCTCGACCGACGGCGACACTGCGACGCTCGCCCGCGACACCGTGTTCGCCGCAGTGATGTTGACGTGCAACGCCATCATCGGGATGTCGTTGCTGACCGTGACGTTGCGCGGCGACACGGCGACGTTCAACGCCGAGGGCACGGCGACCGCACTCGCGACCGTGCTCACGCTGGCCACGTTGAGCCTCGTGGTTCCGAGGTTCACGACGAGCGAGCCCCGGCCCGAGTTCTCCTCCGAGCAGCTCACGTTCGCGGCGGTCGCCTCGCTCGTGTTGTACCTCTCGTTCGTGTTCGTCCAGACGATCCAGCACCGTGAGGAGTTCCTCGACGTGACGGAGGACGGGGAGCCGGTCGCCGCTGACGATGTCGCGACCGACGCACGACCATGCCGAACCGCCGACGGACAAGGCCACGCTCGTCAGCGTCGGGCTGCTCCTCGTCGCGCTTGTCGCCGTCGTCGGGTTGGCCAAGGTGGAATCGCCGGCGATCGAGGATGCGGTCGAGGCGATCGGGGCACCGCAGTCGGCGGTCGGTGTGGTGATTGCCATCCTCGTCCTCGCGCCCGAGGCGGTGGCGGCGGTCCGCAACGCCCGCCGCGGCCGCATGCAGACGAGCTTGAATCTCGCCCTCGGTTCGGCGATGGCGAGCATCGGCCTGACGATCCCCGCGATCGCCGTGGCATCGATCTGGCTCGACGGCCCGCTGATCCTCGGCCTGGGGGCGACGCAGATGGTGCTGCTCGCTGTGACGGCGGTGGTGGCAGCGCTGACGGTGCTCCCCGGCCGGGCGACACTGCAGGAGGCGACCGTCCACCTGGTGATCGCTGCCGCGTTCGTGTTCCTCGCCTTCAACCCGTAGCGCGGATGTACGGCTCCATGTCCATCCCGGGGTACCGGCGACCCACGTCATGCACCGTCTGCTCGTTCCAGTACTCGTGGCCGGGCGGCGGGAACCCGAACAGGTCGCGTTCGCGCACCGAGGCGTGTGTGATCATCTCGACCCACGCGCGCTGGTTACCGGAGTTCGGCCACGCCATCTTGCCCATCCATGGAAGCCCGCGTGCGGAGAAATCGGACAGCAGGGCGAACCGGCTCCGTTCGTGACCGGTCATCGCCGAGCCGCGGTGGAACACGTCGGTCGTGTAGCTGAACAGCGTGCCCGCCGGGCCGACGACGGGGACCTCGTCATCGGCGAATCGGCCGGGTTCGACCATCGCCGGCGTCATCGGTTCGCGATCGCCGACCGCGCGGGGAACGACCCGGGTGGGGCCATCGGCCTCGGTGACGTCCGACAGCAGGATGAACGAGGTGAGCTGCGGCCAGCGGCCGTCGGCGCGGGGCACGACCATGTTGTGGTTGCCGTAGTCGCGGTGGTGCGGCTGGTCGTAGTCGACGGTGCCGCTGTACTTGGCCCAGAGCTCGATCTTGTACACCTGGAGATCGGCGGTTCCGCAGAACCGTTCGGCCGCGTCGACGAGATCCGGGTGGACGGCGAGCCGGTTCAGTGTTCGCGACTCGAACGGGGCGACCGTCAGGCCGGAGAACTGGCTGGCCACGAGGTGGCGGTACGAGTCCGGATCGGCGAAGTACTGCTCGGGCCGCGGGTAGATCTCGAACAATGCCTCGCGGACGGCCCCGACCTCGTCGGGGCCGAGGAAGCCCTCCATGATCGCGAAGCCACGTGTTCGTACCGCGTGAAGGAAGTCGTCTGGAACGTGCATGTCAGGCCTTTCCCCCGTCGGGTGGGGTGATCTCGGCGCGCGCCCGCAGGACCTGACCGATCTGACAACTGGCGTAGACGCCGTTGCCAGGACGGCCGCGGATCAGGTCGGCCACGAGGCCGGTCCAACCGGTCTGATGCGTTGCGCCGAGCCCCGCGCCGTCGTCGCCGTGGAAGTACTCGTTGAACGTGATGTTGTCGAACCAACGCGGGTCGTGCTGCAGCCGCTCGACCTGCCCGAAGCACGGCCGCCGACCGTCGGGCCCGACGGTGAACAGCCCGGTGAGACGCTGCCGGAGCTCGGCGGCGATCTCGTTGAGATCCATCCGCACGCCGCTCCCGGTCGGGTATTCGATCTGCAGCTCGTCGCCGTAGAACTGTCCGTAGCGCTCGAGCGCACCGATCACGAGGTAGTTCAGGGGCATCCAGATCGGGCCACGCCAGTTCGAGTTGCCGCCGAACATCGACGTGGTCGACTCGGCGGGCTCGTAGTCGATGGTGGCATTGATGCCGTCGACATCGAGGTGGTACGGGTGGTCGCGGTGCCACGCCGACAACGCCCGTAGGCCGTACGGCGAGAGGAACTCGGCGGAGTCGAACAGTCGTGCCAGCACCCGTTCCAATCGGTCCACGCCGGTCACACCGAACAGCACTCGCGTCCTGCCGGCCTTGTGGCGCACGAGCCCGCGCGCGGTGAGCCCCTCGACGCCCCCGAACCCTTCCAGCAACCGGGCGACACCCTTCCCCAGCACCCGGGCCCGGTCGATGAGTTCCACGTCGATGGTGACAGCGGCGAGCAGCGGGATGACGCCGACCATCGAACGGACCTTGACCGGTGAGATCGTTCCATCCAGCGCAATGAGCTGGTCGTAGAAGAACCCGTCGTCGTCGTCCCAGACGCCCGACGCTTCCAGCGCCCGTCCGATGGCGGCGAAGTGTTCGAGGAACTTGAGCACGAGATCGTCGGCCGATCGTGTGCCCGAGCGGTTGAGGATCGAGGCGATGGCCGCCATCGTGAGCGAGTAGAACGCCATCCAGCCGGTGGCGTCGGACTGTTCGAGCCGGCCGCCGACCGGCAGGTGCGAGCGGTCGATCGGGCCGATGTTGTCGAGGCCGAGGAAGCCGCCTTCGAAAAGGTTGGAGCCGTCGGCGTCTTCGAGGTTGACCCACCAGGTGAAGTTGACGAGGAGCTTGTCGAACACACGCTCGAGGAAGTCGACGTCGCGGGCGCCGTCGATGGCGAACACCTCCAGCGCCGCCCATGCCTGGACCGGCGGGTTGACGTCGCCGAAGTCCCACTCGTAGGCAGGCAGTGCGCCGTTCGGGTGCTGGAACCATTCTCGGCAGAGCAGCAGCAGTTGGTACTTGGCGAACTGCGGGTCGAGGTGGGCGAAGGTGACGCAGTGGAAGCCCAGGTCCCACGCGGCGAACCAGGGGTACTCCCACGGGTCGGGCATCGACATGATGTCGAACGCCTCGAAGTGGGTCCAGCGGGCGTTGCGTCCGGTCCGCCGAGATGCCGGTGGCGGAGGCTGGCCCGGGTCGCCGGCCAGCCAGCGGTCGACGTCGAACGCGTACAGCTGCTTGCCCCAGAGCATGCCGGCGAAGGCCTGCCGCATGACCATCGCCTCGTCGGCGGATCGCTCGGGCGGGGTCAGTGCGGCGTAGAACTCGTCGGCCTCCCGATGGCGACGCTCGATCATCGCGTCGAGGTCGACGTCCGGCGCACCGGCCGGCCGCAATCGGAGGCGCACTTCGACCGTCGCGCCGGCCGCCACGTCGAGCTGATACCACAGCGAGACCTTCGTCCCCGTCTGGTCGGGATTGACCGTTGGTGCACCGTCGACGACGTGGTCGTTGATGCCGTCCTTCGGATAGGCCGCGCCCGACTCGGAGCCGAACACGCGGCGCTGGTTCGTCTCGTTGTCGCAGAACAGCGCGACAGGATCGGCACCGTCCGGGCCGGGGAAAGCGACCAGCTCCATCGGTCCGACGATCGGATGGTCGATCGCCACCGCGCCGTCGTCGCGCCGTTCGAGTGTGGGCTTGACCCCGTCGATCTCCCAACTCCAGGTGTTGCGGAACCAGGCCGTCGGCAGCACGTGGAGCGTCGCAGCGTCAGGCCCGGCGTTCGTCGCCCGCACGACCATGACGATGTCGTCGACGTCGGCCTTCACGTAGTCGACCTCGATCACCCAGTAGCGGTCGTCGTCGAACGCGCCGGTGTCGAGCAGTTCGTATTCGGCCTCGTGCTTGCCGCGCCGGCCGTTCTCCTCGACGAGATCCTGGTACGGGAACGCCGCCTGCGGATAGTGGTACCGCCACCGATTCCAGGCATGGCTCGGGACGGAATCGAGGTACCACCAGTAGTCCTTGGCGTCCTCACCGTGGTTGCCCTGGGCGCCGGTGAGGCCGAACATCCGCTCCTTGAGGATCGCGTCGTTGCCGTTCCACAGCGACAGGCCGAGGCACAACCGTTGTTCGATGTCGGAGAACCCGGCCATGCCGTCCTCGCCCCAGCGGTAGGCGCGCGAACGGGCGTGGTCGTGGGGGAAGTAGGTCCACGCCTCGCCGTCGGCGCTGTAGTCCTCGCGCACCGTTCCCCACTGGCGCTCGCTCACATATGGCCCCCACCGGTACCAGTCGCCGGCCTCCAACAGGCCGTCGGCCAACTGACCGAATCCGGCAACCCTGGTCTGCTCTGCCCCGGTGCCGGTGTCGTTCACGGGCGCCAACGTACCCGTGTGCGTATGTTGTCGACATGCGTTTCGAGACGACGATCGAGTTGGGTGGCAAGACCGCAACGGGCTTCGAGGTGCCCGACGAGATCGTCGAAGCGTTGGGTGCGGGGAAGCGCCCGGCGGTCAACGTGACGGTCGGCGGGCACACGTACCGCAGCACGGTCGCCGTGATGGGTGGGCGGTATCTGGTGCCGCTCAGCGCCGAGAACCGGTCGGCCGCGGGCGTCGCCGCCGGCGACACCGTCGACGTCGAGATCGAGCTCGACACCGCCGAACGCGTGCTCGACGTGCCCGACGATCTCGCGGCCGCGATCGCCGCCGACGCCGCCGCCCAATCGTTCTGGGACTCGATCTCCTACAGCCGCCGTCGTCGCATCGTCCTCGCGGTCGACGGCGCAAAGGCTGCCGAGACTCGATCCCGCCGGATCGACAAGTCCGTCACCGATCTGCGTGCCGGCAAGGCCTGAGACCCGGACTCCCTGATCAAGGGCAGACTGTTGTCATGCCGGTCGCCTTCAACCACACGATCGTCCATTCCCGCGACGCCGACGTGTCGGCCACGTTCTTCAGCACGATGATGGGTCTGCCGCCGCCGCGACCGTTCGGGCCGTTCCTCGCCGTGCCGGTGGAGCACGGCGCGACGTTCGACTTCGCCCAGGCGTCGGAGGGTGAGGAGATCCATCCACAGCACTACGCGTTCCTCGTGACCGAGGACGATTTCGACGCCATCTACGGCCGGATCCTCGAGCGGGAAATCGAGCACTATCCGGAACCGCACTTCGGGCGGGTCAACGAGATCAACCATCACGACGGCGGCCGTGGCGTCTACTGGTGCGACCCGAGCGGCCATTTCCTCGAGATCATCACCGTGCCGTACGGCGGGTGGCCCGAGGGCTCCGACCGCCGACCCTGACGGGTGCCGATCACCGTGCCGCCCGACGCCCAAGAAGGTCGCCCGAGGGGGTGCCCGACGTGCCCGTCCTTCCGTCCGGCGCGGAGCGATTCACGGCCGACGACCTCCAGGAGCTGAGCGCACTCGTCGGCGACACGTGGACGTCGGCCGCCGACCGCGACTGGTCGGCCCAGGCCGGCACCGTCGAGTGGTCGTGCACCGCAACGGCCGACCACGCCGTCGACTGCGTGTACGCGCCGGCGTTCTTCCTCGCCTCACGCCGGACGGATGCCTATCCAAGCGCCGGCGGTGACCTCACGATGGGGGAGGACGCCACGCCCGAGCGCCTCGTCGAGTCGCTGGGGATCGCGACCCGGCTGTTGATCGCCGTCGTCCGCGACGCTCCCGAGGAGGTCCGTTCGGTCATCTTCCGGCGCCCGCGGTTGCTCGGCGCGCCGGGCGACTTCCTGCCGCGTGGGGCGATGGAGTTGGCGTTGCACGCCCACGACGTGAGCGTCGGGCTCGACGTGCCGTTCGAGCCCCCGCCGGCGATCGCCCGGCGACTTCGTGAGCACACCCGTCCGTGGCCGATGTGGACGACGGAGTGGGACGGTCTCGGTCGGAGTGACGACGCGTGGGGCGACCTGCTGGCCGCCTCCGGCCGCCAGCGCACCCTGTAACCATCGCCGTTGGGTAGCGACCTACGTTTGGGGGCATGGAGCAACGCGTCAGCCTCATCTCGCTCGGCGTCGACGACCTGGCCCGGACGAAGGCGTTCTACGAGGAACTCGGCTGGCGCGGGCAGGAAGTCGAAGAGACCGTGTTCTTCCAGACCGGCGGGCTGGCGGTGGTGCTGTGGTCGCGGGACAAGCTCGCCGACGATGCCGAGGTTCCGACCGCTGATCGCGATCCCGGGTTCGGCGGAATCGTCCTCGCCCAGAATGTCCGCTCCGCGGCCGAGGTCGACGACGTGCTTCTCGCCGCCGGGCGCGCCGGTGCGCGGTCGGTCCGGGCGGGGAGCGAGACGTTCTACGGCGGCTACGCCGGCTTCTTCACCGATCCCGACGGCCACGTGTGGGAGGTCGCCCACAACCCCGGGTTCACCCTGGAGGACGACGGCAGCCTCACCCTGCCCGACTTCGATGCGACCTGACCGCCCGACAACCCGTCCGAACGCGTGATCAACGTGCGCAGTGGCGCCGCACATTGATCACGCGTTCGGCCGGGTGGGCGGCAGAGCCGGGATTCAGCTCTTGCGGAGCGGGGTGGAGCGGGCGATCTCGCCGGCCTTGGTGGCCGACTGCATCACGTAATCGCCGAACGCCGCGGCGTTGGGATTGTCGCTGGCACCGCTGAGCATCCGGGCGTACCCGCCCTCGAGCACGATCGCCATCTTGAAGTTGCCGAGCACGAGGTAGTAGTCGATCTCGGACACGTCGCGTCCCGTGTGGGTGGCGTAGTACTCGAGCAGGTCCTCTCGGTCGGGGAGACCCTCGTAGTCGATGTAGCCCTTGCCCGAGCGGTCCTCGTCGGCGTTCTGCCACGGCATGAGGACCCACGCGAGGTCGAGCATCGGGTCACCGATCGTGCCCATCTCGAAGTCGACGATGGCGGCCAACTTGGCCGGCGCCCCGTGCTCGAACATCACGTTGGCGAACTGGTAGTCGCCGTGCATCAGCCCGGGTTCCCACGACTTGACCTCGAAGCTGCGGAGGAACTCGACGGCGTCGTCGATGCCCGGGAGGTCGCGAACCTTGTACTTCTCCCACTGCGACAGCCAGCGGTCGACCTGCCTGGAGTGGAACCCCTCCGGCTTGCCGAGGCCCTCGAGGCCGACGCCCTTCCAGTCGACGTTGGCCATCTTCGCTGCGCCGTCGACGAGTTCGTAGGCGAGACCGGGACGTGCTGCGATGTCGGTGTCGAACGGGGCCGGCCAATGGCCGGGATTGGCCATCACGCTCCAGCCATCGACGAAGTCCATGAGGTAGAACGCGGCGCCGAGCACCGACTCGTCTTCGCAGAGGGCGATCGCCGTCGGGTGCGGGACGTCGGTCTCGTTGAGGGCGGACAGGATGCGGTGCTCGCGCACCATCGTTTCGTTGCGCCCGGCAGGCACGATCCGCGGTGGCCGGCGCAGCACCATCCGCTGGCCGCCGCGTTCGACGCCGAAGATCTCGTTCGCTGCCCCGCCCGACACGAACGTCACCTCGGGCTCGCCCTCGCCGGGCAGACCCTGGGCGTCCATCCACGCGCCGAGCTTGGCCGGGTTGGCCAACTCGTCGATCTTCTTCGCTGCTTTCGCGGCCTTCGCGGCCGCCTTGTCGGTGGGATTGTCGTCGCTCATGACGTCGCCCCGGTCTTCAGTGCGGCGATGCGTTCGTCGAGCACCTGGCGAGCCCACTCGCGGCGCGGCGGCAGGAACTCGGTCGGCCAGAGCCCTGGCGACGGCTTGTAGCCCTTCAGCACCTGCTGGGCGACGGTGATCTTGTGGACCTCGGTCGGGCCGTCGACGATCGACATCGACGGCGCCCATTGCCACATCTCGGAGAACGGCATCTCGTTCGACACGCCGAGCGCGCCGTGGAGGTGCATCGAGCGCCACACGATGTCCTTGAGCACCGACGGCATCATGAACTTGATCGCCGCGATGTCCTTGCGCAGCAGCTTGTAGTCGTGGTGCTGGTCGATCTTCCAGGCGGTCTGGAGGACGAGCAGACGGAACATCTCGAGTTGGGCGTACGACTCGGCGATGTCGGACTGCACCATCTGCTTGTCGGCGAGCAGCGATCCCTGCGTTTCGCGCGACAGAGCGCGCTCGCACATCATGTCGAGGGCACGGCGCATGACGCCGACGGAACGCATCGCGTGGTGGACGCGGCCGCCGCCGAGGCGCGTCTGGGCCACGTGGAAGCCCTGGCCTTCGCCACCGAGCAGGTTCTCCGCCGGGACGCGCACGCCGTTGTAGTTGATGAGGGCGTGCATGCCCTCCTCCTCGGACTCGGAGAACATCCCGATGTGCCGCTCGATGTCGACGCCGGGCGTGTCGGACGGGACGAGGAACATCGACATGCCCTGATAGGCGCTGGTGTCCTTGTTCGTCCACGCCATCACGATCACGAACTTCGACGTGCGGGCGTTCGACGAGTAGTACTTGCTGCCCGTGATGACCCACTCGTCGCCGTCCTTGACGGCCTCGGTGGTGAACATCTTCGGGTCGGATCCGGCGTGCGGCTCGGTCATCGAGAAGCACGAGAAGCACTCACCGTTCAGGAGCGGTTGGAGGTAGAGCTCCTTCTGCTCGTCGGTGCCGTAGTGGGCGATGATCTCGGCGTTGCCCGTGTCGGGAGCGGCCGTGCCGAACACGTTCGGCGCCCAGTTCGAGCCGCCGAGGATCTCGTTGATCAGTGCCAGTTTGAGCTGGCCGAAGCCCTGCCCGCCGAGTTCGGGGCCGAGGTGAGCGGCCCACAGACCGCGCTCTTTCACCTGCTCGCGCAGCGAGCGGACGTACACGCCGAGGTCGCCCTCGAGCGGGTAGTACGGGAGTTTCGGATAGAGCAGGTCGAGCGGTGCGATCTGCTCGTTGCGGAACTCGCGGATCCACTCCAACTGTGTTTCGAATTCAGGATCGGTACTGAAATCCCAGGCCATGCGCAAACCCCTCTGCTGCTCGACGGCGCCGCGGTCGGCGCCCGACGGGGTCCTACTCTAGTCGAGTGAAAACGGCTTTTTCAACCCCTGATTTTCGACGAGGATTTCAGTCGGCGGTGAACGGATAGATGCGGGTGAAGTCGGCGGCCGGCTGCTCGGCGGCGAAGCGGGTCCAGATGTCGACCGTCGTCTCCGCCACCACGGCGGGTGTGTCGGCCGCGCGCACGGCGTCGAGGTACAGCCGGACGTCCTTGGCCATCAGCGTGTTCAGGAACCCC
Source organism: Ilumatobacteraceae bacterium (assembly GCA_963772085.1). Classification (GTDB taxonomy): domain Bacteria; phylum Actinomycetota; class Acidimicrobiia; order Acidimicrobiales; family Ilumatobacteraceae; genus Sva-07. Next base: position 3,279 of record CAVYWH010000004.1, on the reverse strand, counting down.
GAAGCGAACCGGCCGGTGATCACGTGATTGACGAACTTGTCGCTCGTCGCCGAACTCTGCCCACTCGAAGCGTTCAGGACGTCGAGCATCGTCGCCATGTCGAGGCCGACCGAGGTGCCGAAGGCGATCGCTTCGCTCGTGGCGGCCAGCGCGGTCGCGGAGAGGAAGTTGTTGGCGAGCTTGAGCGCCTGGGCCATGCCCGGGTCGTCGCCGACCCGGTAGCGCCGATCGCTGAGCCCGGCCAGCACCGGCTCGGCCGCAGCACAGGCCGCAGGCGAACCGGCGTACATCACGGCGAGCGTGCGGGCGCGGGCGCCGGCCGCACCGCCTGACACGGGTGCGTCGACGAAGTCGATCCCGGCGTCGGCGAGCACGCGGGCGATGTGCTCGGAGGCCTCGAGTCCGACCGTCGACGTGTCGATCACGAGGCGCACGGTCCGTTCGGGCGTCGCGATGATCGCTTCGCAGACCGCCTCCGAAACGGTGCCGTCGGGGAGGCTGAGCACGACGGTGTCGCAACGCTGCGCCAACGTCGCGATGTCGTCGACGAACTGAGCGCCGTCGGGGCTGCGGCCGAGGGCCGGCGATGTCGTGCGTCGTGACATCGACTCCAGTGGCCACGAGGTTGCCCGCCAGGACGCTCCCCATGTCGCCGAGCCCGACGAATCCGAGCGGCGGTCATTCCGACTCGGCCTCGGCCGCGCGGACTTCGCCGATCGCCCGCTTCATCGACACGCCGGCGGGAGCGCCGCAGTACGCCGCGACCATGAACATCAGTTCGTCGAGTTCGTCGTCGGTCACGCCGGCTCGTGTTCGCGCTCCGGCGTGCAGGCGGAACTCGTCCATGCGGCCGAGTGCCGCGGTCATCGCCAACACGAGCAGGCTCCGATCGCGTGTCGACAATGGACCTTCGCGCGCCCACGTTCCCCAGGCACTGGCGGTGATGTGGTCCTGGAACTGCCGCATCGTCTCGTCCAGATCATCGGCCTGCGCATCGACGTACGCGTCGCCGAGGATCCTGCGGCGCATGGCCCGGGCCGCTTCGAGCGCGGCCTCCTCGTCGCTCATCTGGCACCTCCTCACTGTTCGGCGATCTCCACGAGGGCGTCGGTCACGAAGTCGGGTTCGGTGATCATCAGGTCGTGACCGGTGTCGATCGACCACAACCGCCCCTCGGCCTGGGCGTCGGCGATCATCGTCTTGTCACGGGTGGGGATCGTCGACTCGCACACGATGTGGTACTTCGGGATGGTGGCCGTCGCCGCTTCGTTGGTCAGCAGGAGTTTCTGCTCGAAGCACGCCCACGGGTGTGGAGTCAGGCGGGCATCGGCCCAGGCGATGTCGTCGGGATCCTCGACGCCGTAGAACCCCGCGGCCCCGTCGCCAGGGAGGAGCACGAGTTCGATCCCGTCGCGCACCTCGCCCATCTCGCGGGCCATCAGCATGTGCGGCCCGGCGACGTCGACGAGCGATTGGCCGTTCACCGGGTTGGCGGCGTCGAGGTACACGACCTTGCCCACACGGTCGGCGGCGCGGTCGGCGACGCCGGTGATCACCATGCCGCCGTAGCTGTGGCCGACGATGACCACGTCGTGCAGGTCCTCGTAGAACAGGAGGTTGACGACGTCGTCGATGTGGGCGTCGAGGTCGATCGCCGATGACACGACGTGGGCATGCTCGCCGAGGCCGGGGAGGCTCGGGGCGTACACGCGATGGCCCAGCGCCTGGAGGCGCCGCGTCACCTTGTCGTAGCACCATCCTCCGTGACCGCCACCGTGGACGAGGACATAGGTGTGCATTCGCGAATCCTTCTGCAGGTCGATGATGGGCGGAAGCTATCCCGCGCGCCAGGGGGTCGGGTCCGGTGGCGCGCCGAGGGCACGAAGGGCGAAACGTTCGACGTGGGCGCGGGCCTCGTCGCGATCCATGATCGCCCTGCCGTTGATGGCGTCGATGAAGAGGCGCCAGACGATGGCGTGGATCGTGGCCGCGTCGGCGTCGGGATCACAGTCGGGAAAGTCGCCGGCGGCGGCTCCGGCAGCGAGCGCCGATCGCAGCGGGGCGCGCAGTTCGGAGATCGCCTCGTTGCCGGCCGCGTCGAACACCCCGGGCATCGTCGGCGAGATGAACATCCGCGCCGCCTCACCGTGGCGCGGGTCGTCGCCGAGGGCGAGGATCTCGTCGATCCATGTCCGCACGCGCGCCAATGGCGAACCGGCGAGATCGACGTGATCGGCGAGCCGTCGTGCGGTCGCCGACGCGTTCTCGGCGAACATCGCCACCAGGAGTTCGTCCTTGGAGTCGAAGTGCCGGTAGAACGCCCGCGTGCCGAGCCCGGCCTCGCCGAGGATTTCGGTGATGCCGGCGTTGGCATACCCGTTGCGGCGCAGCACGGCCCAGCCGGCGCGGAAGAGCCGCTCGCGTTCGTCGACGTGCTTGGCGTCGCGATCGGGGCGCGATTCGTCCGGTTCCACTGCTGTCAGGTTGGCATGCCGGCGCACCATCGGATCACACCTTGCGGGTGATGCCACCGTCGACGCGGATGATCGAGCCGGTGGTGAAGCTCGACGCATCGCTGGCGAGGTGGACAGCGAGCGGCGCGATCTCGGCTGGGTCGCCGAGACGGCGCAGCGGCACGAACGGCACGTCCTCGCCCTCGGGTGGCGCCCACCCGGCACTGCCGTAGGTGCGGAACGGTCCGGGCAGGATGGCGTTGACCCGGACCTTCGGGGCGAACGCCTCGGCGAGCCCCACCGTCATCGCGTTGAGGCCGGCCTTGGCGCAGGCGTAGGGCAGCTCGCGGGTGCTGGCGATGAGCGAGCCGGCAGTGCCGATGTTGATGATCGACCCTCCGTCGTGGTCCACCATGTGCGTGCCGGCCGCCACGGCGAGCCGGAACGGACCCTTCAGGTTCACCGCCATCGTCTTGTCGTAGAGGTCCTCCGAGATCGTGTCGAGCGTGTCGTACAGCGGTGACATGCCGGCATTGTTCACGAGCACGTCGAGGCGGCCGAAGCGCTCGAGCGTCGTGGCCAGCAACTCGTCGCATTCGTCCCAGCGGCCGGCGTGGAATGCGATCGCTTCGGCGCGGCGGCCGGTCGCGGCGGTGATCTCGGCGGCGACCGTCTGGCAGACGTCGAGCTTGCGGGAGGCGACGACGACGTCGGCGCCGGCCTCGGCCAGCGCCCCGACGATCGCCCTGCCGATCCCGCGCGAGCCACCCGTGACCAGCGCGACTCGGCCGGTCAGGTCGTGGAGTTCGCTGAGCGACGTCATGAC
>CAVYWH010000003.1:0-176400 GCA_963772085.1 Ilumatobacteraceae bacterium | reverse complement strand
TCAACCCAGGAACGGGTCGATCGCGTCGACGTCGATGTCGTAGCGCTTGATCGCATCTTCGACCACGGACGCCTCGATGACGCCGTCGGCGAGCAGGCCCGTCAGGACGCCGACCACGACATGGCCGGTGTCGACCTCGAAGTGGCGACGCAGCGCTTCGCGGGTGTCGGACCGGCCCATCCCGTCGGTGCCGAGCGGGACGAAGGTGCGACCGGGCAGGAAGCGGATGATCTGTTCGGGCACCAGGGTCATGAAGTCGGACACGGCCACGATCGGGCCCTCGGCCTCGGCCAGCCGTTGGGCGATCAGTGGGACGCGACGCTCCTGCGACGGGTGCAGGCGGTTGAACCGCTCGGCCGTCATCGCCTCTTCGCGCAGCGTCTTGTACGACGTGGCGGACCACAGCTCCGCACCGACGTCGTAGTGCTCGGCGAGCTCGGCGGCCGCCGCACGCGCCGCGGTGTGGGCCGAACCGGAGAACACGATCGTCGCCCGCTTCGACGGCCCGGCCGGCGCGTCGGCGAACTTGTACAGGCCCTCCATGATCTGCTCGGAGAGCCCAGGGGTGTCGGGCATCGCCGGCATCTCGTAGTTCTCGTTGTAGAGGGTGATGTAATAGAAGACGTCGGTCACCTCGGCGGGCCCGCCGCCGTACATCCGGTTGATCCCGGCCTGCACGATCGTGCTCACCTCGTAGGCGAACGCCGGGTCGTAGGCCTGCACGGCCGGCACCGTCGACGCCAGCACGAGGCTGTGGCCGTCCTGGTGCTGCAACCCCTCGCCGAGCAGCGTGGTCCGCCCGGCCGTGGCGGCCATCAGGAAACCGCGGGCCCGCATGTCGGCGGCTTGCCAGATGAGGTCGCCGATGCGCTGGAAGCCGAACATCGAATAGAACGTGTAGAACGGCATCATCGGCACGCCGCGGGTGGCGTACGCGGTTCCGGCGGCGATGAAGCTGGCCATCGAGCCGGCTTCGGTGATGCCCTCCTCGAGGATCTGGCCACTCTTCGATTCCGAATAGCTCAGCAGGAGGTCATGGTCGACCGATTCGTACTTCTGGCCCTGCGAGGCGTAGATGTTCAGCTCGCGGAACAGGGCATCCATGCCGAACGTGCGCGCCTCGTCGGGGATGATCGGCACGATGCGCGGGCCGATGTGCTCGTCCCTGCACAGACCACGAAGGAGGCGGGTGAAGCCCATCGTGGTCGAGACCGACTGGCCGTTCGAGCCGCCGCGCAGCTCGGCGAACGGCTTGTCGCCGGGCAGCTCCATCCTGCGCCGTGCCACCGTGGTGCGCTTGGGGATCGACCCGTCGAGCGCCTTGCGCCGCTCCATCATGTACTGGTACTCGATCGAGTCCTTCGCCAGCTTGATGTACGGCGGGTTCTTCTCGTCGATCACGTCCTCGGGGATCGCGTCGTGCAGGTACAGCCGGTCGCGCAGGTCGAGCAGCTGGTCCTTGGTCATCTTCTTGATCTGGTGCGTGGAGTTGCGCCCCTCGAAGCCGGGCCCGAGCGTCCAGCCCTTGATCGTCTTGCACAGGATGACGGTCGGGCGGCCGGAGCCGAGGTTCTCGGTGGCCGCCTTGTAGGCCGCGTAGAGCTTGCGGTAGTCGTGGCCGCCTCGCGGCAGGTTGACGAGGTCCTCGTCGGACAGATGCGACACCATCTGGCGCAGGCGCTCGTCGGGCCCGAAGAAGTTCTCCCGGATGTACTCGCCGCTCTCGATGCCGTAGCGCTGGAACTGGCCGTCGACCGTCGTGTTCATCTGGTTGAGCAGCACACCGTCCTTGTCCTGGGCGAGGAGCTCGTCCCACTTCGAACCCCAGACGACCTTGATCACGTTCCAGCCGGCGCCGCGGAACGTCGCTTCGAGCTCCTGGATGATCTTGCCGTTGCCGCGCACCGGGCCGTCGAGGCGCTGCAGGTTGCAGTTGACGACGAACACGAGGTTGTCGAGCTGCTCGCGCGACGCGAGCGAGATCGCGCCGAGCGTCTCGGGCTCGTCGCACTCGCCGTCGCCGAGGAACGCCCACACGCGGCTGCCGCTCGTGTCGTCGATCTGGCGGTTCTGGAGGTAGCGGTTGAACCGGGCGTGGTAGAGCGCGGTGATCGGGCCGAGCCCCATCGACACCGTCGGGAACTCCCAGAAGTCGGGCATCAGGCGCGGGTGCGGGTACGAGGAGAGCCCCCTGCCGCCGCGGCCGATCTCGCGGCGGAAGTGGTCGAGGTCGTCGTCGGTGAGACGGCCCTCGAGGTACGCGCGGGCGTAGATGCCGGGCGCGGCGTGGCCCTGGAAGTAGACGTGGTCGCCGGGCGTGCCGTCGTCCTTGCCGCGGAAGAAGTGGTTGAACCCGATCTCGTACAGCGACGCCGAGCTGGCGAACGTCGACAGGTGGCCGCCGATGCCGTCGGCGTGCTTGTTCGCCTTGACGACCATCATCGCCGCGTTCCAGCGGATGAACGCCCGGATCCGCCGCTCGATGTGCTCGTCGCCGGGGAACCACGGCTCCTCCTCCCGCGGGATCGTGTTGACGTACGGCGTCGACACGGTGGCCGGGAAGGAGATCTGGGTCGCGTTGGCCCGCTCCATCAGACGGGACAGGAGGTATCGCGCCCGCGACTTCCCGTACGTGTCGGCGACGGCATCGAGGCTGTCGAGCCACTCCGCGGTCTCGGTCGGATCGATGTCAGGCAGCTGGTGTACATGGCCGTCGAAGATCATCCCGACATTCTCGCAGTGTTACCGATGAGTACGCACCGAAAGCCCGATCACCGCCCGGTCCATGGACGATCTCGGTCGGATTTCGGCCGGAAAGCGAGCCGGTAGCGACCGAGATCGGCTGGCGCGGCGATCTCGGTCGGATTCGGGCCGGATGGCTCGTTCGGCGATCTCGGTCGGATTTCGACCGGAAAGCGACCCGCAAGCGACCGAGATCGGCTGGCGCGGTGATCTGGGTCGGATTTGGGGCGGATGGGAGGCGCGGGGTGTGTTCGTGGCGGGTCGGCGCGTAGGTTGCTCGGCCGATGACTGAACGACTCGTGATCTTCACCGACGGTGCCTGCCAGGGGAATCCCGGCCCTGGCGGATGGGCGTGGGCGGTGTCGCCGGAGGGCACGCCGTTCGGCTCGGGCGGTGAGGCGCACACGACCAACCAGCGGATGGAGATCTACGCGGTGCTCGACGCGCTGCGCACCCACTCGACGATGGCCGACGAGCACGGCGCCCGGATGCCCGATCGAGATCGTGTCCGACTCGACCTACGTCGTGAACTGCTTCCGCGACAAGTGGTACGTCAAGTGGGAGCGCAACGGATGGAAGAACTCCAAGCGCGAGCCGGTCGCCAACACCGACCTCTGGAAACCGCTGATCGAGCTCGCCGACCCGCAGTACGTGACGTTCCGTTGGGTCAAGGGCCACAGCAACGACCGCATGAACGACCTCGTCGACCAACTCGCCGTCGCCGCCGTCCCGCGACGCTGACCCAATCATCGTTTGCGACAAGAAATCTGGCACCCGGCCACATTCCTTGTCACAAACGTGGATTGAGTGGCGAGATTCAAGGAATCGGCAAGCGGGCGAAGAATGTGCGTGCTGCAGTCGCCCCCGCGCCGGACATTACGGTTTCGGTGACATGCGTCGTGTTGGGCTGATGCTGGCCGTCTTCGTTTGTGCGTGCCTTGTCGGCGCTGCCCGGGTACGACGCACCGCTGCCGACGCTGCCTCGAGCGACATCATCGCCGTCGTCATCGAGGGCACCGGCAACGGCCACGGCCGCGGGCATGAGCCAATGGGGCGCGTACGGCTGGGCCGTCGACCAAGGATGGAACTGGGTCCAGATCCTCGACCACTACTACGGCGGCACGGTGATGGGCGATGTGGCCACGACCGACCGGATCACCGTCCGCCTCCAGGCGCTGGACAGCGCCGGCTCCGTCGGCCTCGTGTCCTACGGTTCGGGTGTCACGTTCGACGGGGGCGGGCTGACACGGCAGTCGCTGCGAGCCGTGCCGGATCGGCGGCGGCGCCTACGCCATCTACGGATCGAGTGCCGTCACCTGCGATGCCGGCACATGGCTCGGCAACTGGTCCGGACCGCTCGTGTTCACCTCCGCCACCGGGGAGAACTCCGGGATCGAGCGCGCTGGAGGCGACCGGCGTCTGCCAGCCCGCGGCGCGGTCGTGCACTACCGCGGCTGGACCGAGGTGCGGGACACGGCCGAGGGCACCCGCGTCGTGAACAACATCAAGGTCGAGGATTACCTGCGCGGCGTCGTGCCGCAAGAGGTGCTCGCCAGCTGGGCCGAAGCCGGCGCCGGCGCCGGTGCCAACTCGGTGCAGCGCCCAGGCCGTGGCGGCGCGCTCGTACGCGCTCGGCCAGAACCGCTACTCGTACGCCCAGCACGTGCGACTCCCACGTCCTGTCAGGTGTACGGCGGCGCAGCGACGCGCCCGAGCGCCATCGGCCACGCCCACGTTGCGTCGAAGACTGGCGCACCGACCAGGCGATCGCTGGCGACCGCCGGCAAGGTCCGCCGTTGGCCGAACGGCACGATCGTCTCGACCGAGTTCTCGGCCTCGAACGGCCCGCGGACGGCCGGCGGTGCGTTTCCACCGTGTCGACGACGCGCCGGGAGACGGCACCAGCCGGAATCCGAACCACTATTGGACCCGCGTCATCGACGCCGACACGCTCGCCGCGCAGTACGGACTCGGTGCGGTCACGTCGGCGACCATGGTCGAGGCCGCGTCGGCCACGTATCGGCAGTACGACGGGATCTGGTTCAACGACATCGTGCTGACCGGATCGAACGGTGGAGTGACCCGGATGAACGCCTGGGACTTCCGCGGTGCGTTCGGACTTCCGTCGCCCGGCTTCACCGTGAGCGTGGTCACGCGCGGCAGCGTCAACTCCTCGATGGCGTTCGTCGGTGACTCGATCGGTGTGGGCGTCGCAGGCGACGCGACCTCCCCGTTCCGAACGCTCACGGACGGGACCTTCACGTCGTCGAGCTTCGATTCGATCGTCGGGCGCTGCACGAACAGGGTCTGCGGCGGAGTGTCGAGCGGTGTGCAGGTGGCGAACTCGCTCCCGACGAATCTCGGCTCGTCGTCGTCGAGCTCGGCTACAACGACAATCCGTCGCTGACCGCCGGCGACATCGATGCGATGATGTCGACGCTGAACGCCCGCGGCACCCAGCGCGTGGTGTGGGTCAACATGGCCGAGATCCGACGCGGTCCCGGCGGCAGTTCCTACTACGCCGCTTCCAACGCCGCCCTGAACGCGGCCGCATCACGGTGGGGCAATCTGACCATCGCCGACTGGAACGCGGCGAGTGCCACGTCGGAGCGCTCCCGGTGGTTTGCCACCGATGGCGTGCATCTGACCGCCACGGGCAACGCCAAGTTCTCGATGTGGCTGCGCGCAGCCGCGGCCACTCCGTCACACCGGCTGGACCCCCGAGACAGATGGAGATTCCCGTCGTCGGTGAAGCGCTCACGACACCCGCGGGCGCGGGCACCGTCGTGCCGGCGGGGGCGACCGCCGTCTCCCTGAACGTCACCGCGGTCGCGCCGGACGCGCCCGGCTGGTTCACCGTCTGGCCGTGCGGCACCGAGCGACCCGTGTCGTCCAACGTGAACTTCGTGGCAGGATCCGTCGTCGCCAACGGTGTGATCGCACCCGTCGGCACCAACGGCAAGACGTGCATCTACTCCAGTGCCGGTAGCGACGTCGTCGTCGACATCGCCGGTTGGTTCGGTGGACCAGCCGGCACCGGTGCCCCCGGCTACGTGAGCGCGGTGCCGCAGCGGCTCGTCGACACGCGAGACGGCACGGGTGGCCGCGCTCGGCCCCGTCGTCGACGGTTCGCCCGCTGCGCGATCGGGATCGCCGGGCGCACGGCGTACCGACCCGACGGCTCCGTGGCGGCGATCCCAGCGGGCGTCCCCGCGGTTGTCGTGAACGTCACCGCCGTGAGCCCCGGCGCCGCCGGACACTTCACCGTCTGGCCGTGCGGCACCGCGCGACCGCTGGCGTCCAACGTCAACTACCTCACCCGGCCAGTTCGTCGCCAACGGCGTCGTCGCGCCCGTCGGCGCCGACGGGTCGATCTGTCTGCACTCGATCGCGCCGGCCGACGTCGTGGTCGACCTGCTCGGCTGGTTCGACCCTGCCGGCGACGGACAACCGGCGGCGTTCGTCGGAGCGATCCCGAAGCGATACGTCGACACCCGCGACGGCACCGGCGGTCGAGCCGGTAAGGTGACCCCGACGACGCCGATCGCGATGCCGGTACGCGGCGCGACCCTCGACGTCGGCGGCGTGTCCCAGGCGGTGCCGGCCGATGCATCGGCGGTGGCGTTGAACGTCACCATCGTCCAACCCGCGGGCCCCGGCTTCGCCACGGTCTGGCCGTGCGGCACGCCACGGCCGTTGGCGTCCAACGTCAACTTCATCGCCAGCCAGCGTGGCCGTCGCCGAACAACGTCACGGCACCGATCGGCACCGACGGCTCGGTCTGCATCCACACGAGCATCGACGCCGACGTCGTCGTCGACGTGTCCGGGCTGGTACTCGGGATCGAGTCCGGCCGGCTTCACCGCCGCCGTTCCCGCAGCGGATCGTCGACACCCGCTACGGCGTCGGCCCCGTGCCCACCTGACCGATCACCGTCCAGACGCCTCGGGCACGGTGACCGGCCGAGAGTCACAGCGCGCACGATTGATCGAATCGCGGGGCGCCCATCTATCTTTCGGCTTCATGGACATCACAGGTGCAAGCGCAATCGTCACGGGTGGAGCGTCAGGGATCGGTGCAGCTGCTGCCCGCATGCTCGCCGCCCGCGGAGCCAAGGTCGTCATCGCCGACCTCCAGGAGGACAAGGGCAACGAACTCGCCGACGAGATCGGCGGCGCGTTCTGCAAGGTCGACGTCACCAACACCGACGACATCATCAACGCGGTCGAGATGGCCAAGTCGATGGGTCCCGTTCGCGTGCTCGTCAACTCGGCCGGCATCGGCTGGGCCCAGCGGACCATCGGCAAGGACGGCACCGTCGACTCGGCGGCCAACCTCGATGCGTTCAAGAAGGTCGTCGCGATCAACCTGGTCGGCACGTTCGACTGCATCCGCGTCGCCGCCAGCGCGATGAGCGTCACCGAGCCGCTCGAGCACGGCGAGCGCGGTGCGATCGTCAACATCGCCTCGGTCGCCGCATTCGACGGCCAGATCGGCCAGGCCAGCTACTCGGCATCGAAGGGCGGCGTCGTCGGGATGACCCTGCCGGTCGCTCGCGACCTGTCCGCCGTCGGCATCCGCGTGAACACCGTGGCACCGGGCCTCATCGACACGCCGATCTACGGCTCGGGCGAAGTCGAGCGAAGCGTTCAAGGAGAACCTCCAGAAGGGCGTGCTCTTCCCGAAGCGCCTGGGCGACCCCGAGCAGCTCGCCTCGATGGTGATCGAATGCGTCACCAACAGCTACATGAACGCGGAAACCATCCGCGTCGACGGTGGCATCCGCATGCCTCCGAAATGACGCTGGTCCATTTGCCCGATCGCTGCGTTGCGCAGCGACCTCGTTGCCCAAAGGCAACGTCGGCCGTGCGCGCCTTGCGCTCGAACAAATCGATCGCCCCTTTGGAACCAGAGTTGAGCCGTTCGTGGCGAGCCGTCGAACGAGTTCGAGCCGTTCGATGGTCCTGAACGCAACGGCGAGGAACTCAGGGTTCGTAGCCGGGATCGGTTCGTTCGCTCGCAAGGCGCGCACGACGGACGTTGCCTTTGGGCAACGACGGAGTCGCGCAACGCCGCGAGCGGGCGATCGGACCGGCTACGTGGTGTAGTCGGCGTTGATGTGGATGTAGGTGGTGCTGAGGTCGCAACCCCACACCGTTGCCTCGGCGGTGCCGGTGGCGAGGCTGACGTGGATCTTCACGTCGCTGCCGCCCATGTACGTCGACAGCGCGGCCAACGCCTCGTCGTCGAGACGCCGCGGGTAGACCTCGTCGGTGCCGAAGCGGATGACGACCGCATCCTGATCGATGTCGGTGTCGTCGCTGCACTTGCCGATCGCCATCGCCACCCGGCCCCAGTTGGGGTCGCCGCCGTTGACCGCGGTCTTGACGAGCGGTGAGTTGACGATCGCCTTGGCCACACGCTTGGCCTGGGACGCGTCACGTGCCGCATCGACGTGCACCTCGATCAGGGTCTGCGCACCCTCGCCGTCGCGGGCGATCTGTTTGGTCAGGTCGAGGGCCACCGTGTGGATCGCCGCCTCCAACGCCGCGGGATCGACATCGTCGACCCGACCCGACGCGAGGATGATCGGTGGAATCGCTGGTCGACGTGTCGGTGTCGACGCTGACGCAGTTGAACGTGGAATCGACCACGCGCCGGAACATCGCCTCGAGTTCGGCGGAGGTCACCGACGCGTCGGTGAACAACAGCGAGATGTGCGTGGCCATGTCGGGCTCGATCATCCCGACCCCCTTGGCCATGCCGACGACGCGGGCGGTGCTGCCGGCGACGACGGCCTCGGCGACCTTCGGCACGGTGTCGGTCGTCATCATCCCGACCGACGGTCCGTCCGCATCGGTGCGCGGCAGCGGCGACCGGGATCGCTCCGAGCCCGGTGCGAATCCGATCCATCGGGTAGGTCCGCCCGATCACGCCGGTCGACGTGACGACCACGTCATCGACCGCGCAGCCGACCCGGTCCGCCACCAGTTGGGCGACCTCGAGCGCGTCGTCGTGGCCTTGCTGGCCGGTCGCCACGTTGGCGTTCTTGGAGATCACGACCACCGCCTGGGCCCACCCGTTGGCCGTGTGCCGGCGCGACAGCGTGACGCTCGGACCGGCGAACCGGCTCGTCGTGAACAGCGCCGCGGCGGCGACCGGCGCGTCGGCGGCGACCACGACGAGGTCGTCGGTGGCGTCCTTCACGCCGATGTTGGCGACGTAACTGCGGAAACCCTGGGGCAGATCGACCATCGGCTGGTTCGTGTCGGTCGAGTGCGGGGCGGTCAGGTCGCCGGCGCCAGCGCGGTGAGCCGGGCGGCGGCACACGCCGGGTCGGCGTGGAGGCCCTCGTTGATGGCGGTGAAGATCGACTCGAGTGCGCCCACCTGGCCGGCGTCGAGATTGTCGAAGATGCGCCGGCGAACGCTGGCGACGTGGAACGGTGCGACCCGCTCGAGGGTGGCGAAACCGACATCGGTCAGCACCGCCATCATCACGCGGCGGTCGCTCTCGGACCCCTGCCGCACGACCGCACCGCTCTTGACCAGGCCGTCGAGGCGGCGCGTCAGCCCGCTCGGGGAGAGTTGGAGATGCTCGGCCAGATCGCACATGCGCATCGAACGATCGGGCGCCTCCGACAGGTACACCAACACCTGGTAGTCGCCGAGACCGACGCCCTCGGCGAGGAGGTCGCCCTCGAGCGCACTGGCGAGATCGGCGTACGTGCCGATGTAGGCGCGCCATGCCCGCATCTCCGCCGGTGTCAACCATTCAGTCATGACGTCAATCCTACCGTCCAAATCCTACGCAACGCAACAATTGTGCCGTGCAAGCACCGGCTGTGTCGGGCGTGCCGCCGTGCTCAGGACGACAGCAGCGCCGCCGAACGCCGTCGCGCAGATCGGGATGGCGCCAACGGAAGCCGTCGGCGAGGAGCACCCGCGGCATCACCTTCTGGCCCTCGAACAGCAGGTTGTCGGCGAGCTCGCCGCCGAGCAGCAACTTCGGTCCGAACTTGGGGATCGGCAGGAACGTCGGCCGATGCAGCACGCCGCCGAGCGCCTCGGCGAACTCGGCGTTCGTCACCGGCGCCGGTGCCGTGAGGTTGACCGGGCCCGAGACGTTCGACGTCAGCAGGTGGGCGATCGCGCCGACCTCGTCGTCGATGGAGATCCAGCTCTGCCACTGCGTGCCCGAGCCCATCTTGTTGCCGAGCCCGAGCTTGAACAGCGGCAGCTGCTTCTTCAGCGCGCCGCCGTCGGCGGACAGCACGATGCCCGTGCGCAGGTGCGACGACTCGCATGCCGGCCGCCTCGGCCGGGGCGGTCGCCGCCTCCCAGCGCTCGCACAGGTCGCTGAGGAAGCCCGACCCGGCCGCCGACGTCTCGTCGAGTTCCTCGTCGCCGCGAGCGCCGTAGAAGCCGATCGCCGACCCGGACAGCAGCACCGTCGGTCCGTTCGTCGAGCCGGCGATCGTCTCGGCGACGAGCGTCGTGCCGAGCGTGCGGCTCTCGAGGAGTTGGCGCTTGTAGTCGTCGGTCCATCGGTGGTCGGCGATGCCGGCGCCGGCGAGGTGCACGACGGCGTCGACGTCGTCGAACGCTCCGGCCGAGCTCACCGCGTCAGCCGGATCCCACGGGATGTCGTTGCCTTCGCGCGCCGCCGGACGACGCGGACCACGTCGTGGCCGACGCCCGCGCAGGTGCGGCACGAGGGCGGAGCCGACGAGACCCGTTGCTCCGGTGACAGCGACGCGCATGACCACGAGCGTACGCGCTCGAGCCAGGCTCGGCGTGACCGGTCGCCGGGACACGACGTACGGTGGCGGCCGATGAGCGACGACTCCACGGCGGGGTGGACTCCCCCGCAGCAGCCGAACCGACCGGAGCGGCGCCGCCCCGTCCGCATCCGGTGCTCCAGGCGCCGATCGACCGCACGCCCCGCACCGGCCGGAACCGGCGACGCGATCCCCCCGCCGCCGCCGGCGCGCCGCTCCGCCGGTCGCCCGCTTCGCCGCGCCGCCGCCACCGCCGCCGCCCCCGCCGGCCTGGCCGCCGGCGTCGCGGCGACGACCGGCCGGCGACGAGTCGCCGGCGACGGCCCGATCGGCGAACGCAGCGGGTCGAGCAAGAAGGTGCTGATCGGTGCCGTCGTCGGCGTGCTGGCGATCGGCGCCGCCGGCGTCTTCGCCGTCACCCAGATGACCGGCGGCAACAGCGGCGGTGCGGCGTCGCCCGAGGAGCTGGGCGAGGCGTTCATGGAATCGCTCGACCAGGAGGACGTGCTCGGCGCGATCGACCTGCTGCTCCCCGGCGAGCGCGACACGTTCAGCGAGCCGGCGCCAGGAGTTGGTCAGCGAGCTGAAGCGGTTCGAGGTGCTCTCCGAGGACGCATCGCTCGACGACGTCGTCCGGCCTCGACGTGACGCTCGAAGATCGCAGCGTCCAGCGTCGAGGGCACGAACGTCGACGACATCGTCAACATCACGATGTTCGCCGACGCGCACGGCCACCGTGAACGGCGAGGAACTGCCGATCGGCGACCTCGTCACCGACAGCGTTCGGCGACGGACGTCGAGATGGGCGACCTCGACCAACTCCGAATCAGGCCTCGACTTCGAGCTGCCGATGACGGCGGTCGAAGAGGACGGGCGCTGGTACCTGTCGTACTTCTACACGCTCGCCGAGGACGCCCGCGGCGGCGCCGACATCCCCGAGACCGGGATCGAGCCGAGCGGCGGCGATTCGCCGGAAGGCGCGATCGACGCTGCTGCTCGACGGGCGTCGAGAACCTCGACCTGACCGCGGTCATCGCCAGCCTCAACCCGAACGAGGCGCAGGCGCTGCAGCGGTATGCGCCGCTGTTCATCGGCGACGCCGCAGGACGCGCTCGACGAGGTCCCGCCCGACGTTCGAGGTCACCGACATCGAGTACGACGTCGAGGGAAGCGGGAGCACCCGATCGGTGTCGATCGTCAGCATGAGTGCACAAGGCACCGTCGAGGACGCGCGGCGAGACCTTCACGGCCAGCGTGTCGTATGCGGACGGATGCGTCGACCGTCGAGGCCGACGGCGAGTCGTTCGACATCGTGTGTCCTGCAGTCCGAGGGCGACGACCTGCCGGCACATGATCGGCCGAGATCGACGGCCTCGAGGAGTTCCGTGCGGAGTTCGAGGACATCCTCGCCGACTACGACCAGCCGGGGATCACCGTCAAGGAGGTCGACGGCCAGTGGTACGTCAGCCCGATCGCGACCTACTTCGATCAGCTCTTCGCGGTCACCCACGCCATCGATCGCGAGGAGATCGAGCGGGCGACCGACGCGATCGAGCAGTTCTTCGCCTCGGCCGAGGAGGTCTTCACCGACGAGTACGAGGACCTGTCCGACGACTTCGAGGAGTTCGAGGAGGTTCCGGCGAGCACGTTCCCCGGCGACGACACCATCACGCGCGACACCGATCGAGCGACGACCCGATCAGCGACGGACACCGTGCCGTCGACGACGAGCTCGACGAGGCCGACGCGCTCTACCAGGAGTGCATGTCGCTGCCGACCGCGGCGGAAGCGGCGGCGTGCATGCAGGCCGCGGTCGACGCCGGAACCATGCCCGACTACTACATGCCGATCGAGCTGCGGTTCCTGGAGTGTGGTGTCGGCGATGTCTGGTCGGCATCGTGCCCGAGTACGAGATGAGCGACGAGGAGTACACGGCGCTCATCGTCAAGGCGAACGAGTGCTTCGCCGGCCTGGTCGCGCAAGGCGCGATCGAGGACTTCGAGGTGCCCGCGGACTACCTGCGACCGGAGTGTGCCGAGGGTCGGAACCCGTGGAACATCGAAGCGGAGGACCAGCAGGAACTCTTCGACCGCTGGCTCGACTGCATCTACGCCGAGTGATGCACGTGGGCCGAGTGACCGGCAGGTGACGATCTCGGTCGGGTGAGCCGCCCGTAGCATCGGGCGGCGATGAAGACTCGGACCCTGCTGCTGCTCTCGGTCGGCACGGCGTTGGCGATCCTGCTCGCCGGTGGCGTGCTGCTGTTCCAGCTGTCGAACGAACAGAACGCCGTCGACACGGTGCAGATCGGCACGCAGGTGCAGGTCGGTGACGTGTCGATCACGGTGCTCGGCGTCGACGGGTCCGACGACGTCGATGCGCGAGCCGGCAGTGCATCCTGGGCGTCGACGTCACGGTCGGCGGCGTCGACGACGTCGACGGGCTCGACTCGTTCCGGCTGGTCACCGGCGACCGGAGTCTGTCGCCCATCGGTGCGCCGGCCGACGGCCGATGCACGGACGATCACCGCCGACGTCACGACGTGCCGGCTCGACTTCGACGTGAGCGGCGTCGGAGACCTCGAGCCGGGTGCTGGTGATGCGGCGCGGCGACGAACAGGCGAACTGGAGATTGCCGGCGGGTTGACGCCGCGCGGCCGGCTGTCGCCCCAGGTGCGACGGGTACGGCGACTACCCGTCGGTAACCAGGCGACCGATGACGAGGGCCGGATCGGGCGCTACCGTGATCGGCGATGAGTGACCAATTCGACCTGGTGGTGATCGGTGGAGGTCCGGGAGGTTATTGCGCGGCGCTGTACGGCGCTTCGGCCGGCCTGAAGGTGGCGCTGGTCGAGAAGGACGCCCTCGGCGGCACCTGCCTGAACCGTGGCTGCATTCCCGCCAAGGCGTTCCTCGAGACCGCCGCGGTCAAGCGCCACGTCGACCACGCGGCCGACTTCGGCATCGAGTCCGGCGTCACGGCGACGAGCCGGCTGGCGTCAACTTCGCCCGCACCCAGGAGCGCAAGCAGAAGATCGTCGCCGGTCTCGTCGGCGGCATCGCGGCGATGTGCAAGGGCCGCAAGGTCGAAGTGTTCAACGGCGTCGGCACCCTCGGCGCAGGGCCGCACGGTGTCGGTGGCGATGACCGACGGGACCAACGCCACCATCACCGGCGACTCGGTGATCCTCGCCACCGGTTCGGTGCCGCGCCTGATCCCCGGGTTCGAGCGGGGCGGCCCGATCATGACCAGCGACGAGGTGCTCGACCTCGACACGCTCCCCGCCCGGGTGGCGGTCATCGGCGGCGGCGCCATCGGCTGTGAGTTCGCCTCCACGTTCGCCGACCTCGGCAGCGAGGTGACCATCCTCGAAGGCCTGCCCAAGATCCTCCCCGGCCTCGACGCCGACCTCGCCAAGGTCGTCGAGAAGTCGTTCAAGAAGAAGAAGATCGCGATCCGCACCGGCGTGATGGTCAACGGCCACACCCCGACGAGCGACGGCGGGACGACGGTGAACTTCGGTGGCGGCGAATCGGTCGACGTCGACGTCGTGATCGTGTCCGTCGGCCGTCGGCCCTACGCCGACCAGCTCGGCCTCGAGGGCACCGCCGTGGTCGTCGACCAGCGCGGCTTCGTCGAGGTCGACGAGTACTGCCAGACCGGCGAGCCCGGCGTCTACGCCGTCGGCGACCTGATCAACACGCCGCAGCTGGCGCACGTCGGCTACGCCGAAGCGATCATGGTGATCAAGCACCTGCTCGGCGAGTCGCCGATGCCGGTCAGGTACGACCGGGTGCCGTGGGCGATCTACTGCGACCCCGAGGTGGCCTGGGCCGGCCCCGGCGAAGCCGAAGCCAAGGAGGCCGGCCACGACGTCGTGGTGTCGAAGCACCCGTTCAAGTTCAACAGTCGCGCCCAGATCCTCGGCCAGACCGAGGGCCTGGTGAAGATCATCGCCAAGAAGCGGCCCGACGGCACCCCCGGGCAGATCCTCGGCGTGCACATGGTCGGCCCGTGGGTCACCGAACAGCTGAGCGGCGGTTACCTCGCGGTCAACTGGGAAGCATCGGTCGACGAGGTGGCCGAGTTCATCCAACCGCATCCCAGCCTGTCGGAGCTGTTCGGCGAGACGGTGCTGGCGATGACCGGGCGCAGCTTCAACGGCTGACGCCGTCACCGAGAACATCCTTCGACCCAATCGCTCGCACAACGCCTCGTTCAACACAAAGGGATTCCTCATGGCAGATGTCACGCTTCCGCAGCTCGGTGAAACCGTCACCGAAGGAACGATCACGCAGTGGTTCAAGAACGTCGGTGACACCGTCGCCGCCGACGAGCCGCTGTTCGAGGTGTCGACCGACAAGGTCGACACCGAGGTGCCGTCGCCCGTGTCCGGCGTGCTGACCGAGATCCGGGTGCCCGAGGGCGAGACGGTCGACGTCGGCACGGTCATCGCCGTCGTCGGCGACAGCGCCGGTGCCCCCGCCGGTGACGCACCGTCGGCCGACACGCCTGCCGCTCCCGCCGAGGAGCCGGCGGCGCCCGCGCCCGTCGAGGAAGCCGCAGCGCCCGCCGCCGGCTGCACCCGCCCCCGCATCGGCGCCGGCCGCACCGCCGCCGCCGCCTCCTGCGCCGGCCCCGGCCGCTGCTGCCGCCGGCCCCGGCGGCCGCTGCTGCACCGAGTGCGGTCGCCGGTGACAACCGTCTGCTGTCGCCGGTCGTGCGACGGCTCGTCAACGAGCACGGCATCGACCCCGACGCCATCACCGGCACGGGCCCCGGCGGCCGCATCACCCGCGACGACGTGCTCGACCACATCGACGCCACCGGCTCGACCCCGCAACGCCCGCTCCGCCGGCCGCTCCGGCTGCGGCCGCTCCGGCACCGGCCGCGCCGCGCCTGCCGCCGGCTCCGGCGGCGCCCGCAGCAGCGCCCAGCGCCCCCGCCGCGCCGGCGCCGGCCACCCGCTCCTGCGGCAGCACCGGTCGCCGCCGCCGGTGAGCGCGACACCACCGTGCCGCTGTCGAAGATCCGCACGCTCACCGGCAACCACATGGTCATGAGCAAGGCGACGAGCCCCCACGCCTTCAGCGTGGTCGAGGTCGACTTCGCCAACGTCGACGTCGTGCGCACCAAGGTCAAGGCCGAGTGGAAGTCGACCCACGGCTTCAGCCTGACCTACCTGCCGTTCATCGCTCGGGCGATCATCGACGGTCTGGCGCGAGTTCCCGCACCTCAACGCGAGCGTCGGCGAGCGCGACCTGATCGTGCACAACTACATCGACCTCGGCATCGCCGTCGACCTCGACTACGAGGGCCTGCTCGCCCCGGTCATCCGCGACGCCGAGACCAAGCGCCTCGCCGCGCTCGCCACCGAGATCTCCGATCTCGCCAACCGGGCCCGCACCCGCAAGCTGAGCCCCGACGAGATCTCGGGCGGCACGTTCACGATCTCGAACAACGGGTCGGCCGGTTCGGTCCTGACGATGCCGATCATCAACCAGCCCCAGGTCGGCATCATCTCGACCGACGCCATCGTCCGCAAGCCGGTCGTCACCGTCGGTCCCGACGGCGGCGAGGCGATCGCCATCCATCCCGTGGGCAACCTCGCGATGAGCTGGGACCACCGGGCGTTCGACGGCGCGTACGCCGCCGGATTCCTGCGACGGGTCAAGGAGATCCTCGAGACCAAGGACTGGTCGACCGAACTGTGAACGAGCTTGCTGATGGTGTGCGGCTGATGGTGCCCGGCTGATGACCGACTCGCCGCTGCACGTCCGCTGGCTCGGGCGCGTCGCCTATCGCGAGGCGCTGGCGGTCCAGACGGCGCTGTTCGAGCACGGCCACGAGCAGCATCTGCTGCTGCTCGAACATCCGCACGTGTTCACCCACGGGGCCCGATCCGACCTCGAGCACAACCTGCGTTGTGAACCCGCCGCGGTCGGCGCCGAACTCGTCGCGGTCAAACGCGGCGGCGACATCACGTACCACGGCCCCGGCCAGCTCGTCGGGTACCCGATCCTCAACGTCGGCAACCGGCTCGGCGCGGCCGACCACGTGTGCGGCGTCGAAGGCCTGATCATCGATGCGCTCGCCGAGCTGGGCCTGCCGAACGCCGGTCGCCTCCAGGGCTTCGCCGGTGTGTGGCTCGACGTCGATCATCCCGATCCGGCGGTCGTCCCGCGCAAGATCGCGGCGATCGGCGTGCGCCTGCGCCACGGCCGCACGATGCACGGCTTCGCCCTCAACGTCACGACCGACATGACGTACCTGCGCGAGCACATCGTGCCGTGCGGGATCGGTGACCGGCCCGTGACCTCGCTGATCGAGGAGGGCATCGACGTGGCCATGGCCGACGTCGTCGACGTGGTCGCCCGTCTCGCCGGCCAGCGCTGGGCCGACGGCGCGATCGAACGACAGGACGTCGCCTGGCGCCACCCGGCCGACGGGCGCGACCTCTCCGCCTTCTCGCGGGGGGAGGGTCCGGGCGACCTGCAACGCCCGGTGCCTGACCCCGAGCGTGTCAGGTCGGGTGCGCCGGGCAGCCGCGCCGTCGCCCGGCTCGAGGCCGCCGGGGTGAGCGAGGGGCTGACGATCGGAACCCGCAAGCCCGAATGGCTGCGCCCGAAGGTCACGCTCGGCGCAGAACGCGCTGGCGCTGAAGAAGACGGTCCGCGAGCTCGGCCTCGTCACGGTGTGCGAGGACGCCGGGTGCCCGAACCTGTCCGAGTGCTGGTCCGACGGAACGGCGACGTTCATGGTGCTCGGCGAACGGTGCACGCGGGCGTGCGGGTTCTGTCTCGTCGACACCCGGCATCCGCTCCCGCCGGCCGCGGACGAGCCCGCACGCGTCGCCGAGGCGATCGACCGGATGGGTCTCGACCATGCCGTGCTGACGATGGTCGCCCGCGACGACCTCGCCGACGGCGGGATGGCCCACGTCGCGGCGTGTGTCGAGGCGATCCGGCTCCGCCGGCCCACGACCCGGGTCGAGACGCTCGTCTCCGATGCACGAGGCGACGACATGTCGCTGTCGTTGCTGTTCGACGTGCGACCCGACGTGGTCAACCACAACGTCGAGACCGTGGCCCGGCTGCAGCGGGCGGTGCGCCCGTCGGCCGGCTATGCACGGTCGCTGTCGCTGCTCGCCCGGGCCAAGGCGGCCGGGCTCACGACGAAGACCGGGTTCATGGTCGGCCTGGGGGAGACCGACGACGAGATCGTCGGGTGCCTCACCGACCTCGCCGGGATCGGCATCGACATCGTCACGATCGGGCAGTACCTGCGGCCCACGTCGCATCATCTCCCGATCGCCCGCTACGCGGAGCCCGACGAGTTCGTGCGGTGGAAGCAGATCGGCGAGCGGGCCGGGATCGGCCACGTCGAGGCGAGCCCGCTCACCCGGTCGAGCTACCACGCACGTCAGGCGGCCGAGTCGGTCGTGGCGACCCCCGTCGTGCTGTCCGCCCGCTGAGCGCGCGAGGCCGAGCGATGGTCGGACGCTGGTCGGTCGAGCAGGTCGAGGCGATCGCTCCGTCGGCGGCGGCCATGTCGGCGGCGCGCCCGGTGGCCACGCCTGCTCGGTGGCACGGGCTCGGAGCGGACGAGCGGGCGCTGTGGGGTTCGTTCCACGGCAGCGGCGCCGAACCGTACGACACGATGGTCGATCACGTCACGGTCGGTTTCAGCTGCTCGTGCCCGAGCCGGCGGACCCCCTGCAAGCACGCGCTGGCGCTGTTGCTGTTGTGGGTCGACGGCCACGTCGTCGACGGTGCGGCGCCGAGCGGTGTCGCCGCGTGGCTGGCCCGCCGCCGGCCCGCATCGGTCGAGCGCGGCATCCTCCGACGACGACGCCTCGGGGTCGGTCGGATCGACCGAGGATGCCGACCGATCGGAGCCGTCGCCCGGCGAGCGCGTCAGCGACGGTCCGGAGCGCGACCGCCACGGCGATCCCGGACCTCCCGGCCCACCGGATCACCCCGATCGGCCCAACGGTCGCGACGACCGGGTGGCCCGGATGCACGACGGGCTGAACGAACTCGATCGATGGCTCGTCGACCGGATGCGCACGGGCCTCGCCGACCCGTCGCTGGCCCGCTTCGAGACATGGGATGCGTTGGCGTCGCGGCTCGTCGACGCCCGCGCGGGGAGCCTCGCCAACCGGATCCGCCGGCTGGCCGGCGTCGTCGGCGCCTCGCCCGACTGGCACGAGCGGGTGCTCGACGAGATCGGCCTGCTCCACCTGCTGTCGCAGGCCGGACGGCGCCTCGGCGCGCTGCCCGAACCGCTCGCCGACCGTGTGGCGACGACGGTCGGCTGGCAGGTCCGCCAGGACGACGTGCTCGCCGGCGTGCCCGACACCGACGACTGGATCGTCGCCGGCCGGAGCGACACCCGCGAAGACCGCATCGAGGTGCGGCGGTTCTGGCTGTACGGGACCTCCACGAACCGGTGGGCGCTCGCGCTGTCGTTCGCCGCGTACCGGCAGAGCCTCGACGAGTCGTTGCAGGTCGGCACGTCGATCCGTGCCGACCTCCACCGCTATCCCGGTGAAGCGCTGCGTGCGCTGATCGGCGACCGGTTCGGGGACCCGACCACGCTCGCCGTCCCGCCGGCGGGGTCGGTGCTCGACGCGTGCGGCGGGATCGGCGCGATGCTCGTCGTCGAACCGTGGCTCGATCGGGTGCCGGCGGTCGTCCGTGCCTGCGCTGACCCGTACCGCCGGACGGTGGGTGTTGACCGACGACACCGGCACGCTGCCGCTGCGCGACGCCTCGTCGATCGACGGACGGCCGGTTCCGGGCCTCGACGTGCTGCTCGCCGTGTCCGGCGGCGAACCGGTCGAGCTGACGATCGAGTGGACCCCGACCGGCGTCGTCCCGCTCACCGTCCACCGACCGACCGGGTCGATCGACATCGGACCGCGCGCCGAGCCGTCGTTCGTCGGACCGTCGACAGCCACCCCGGCCGTGGGGTCAGGCACCTCGCGCGACCTCCGCATCGCAGACCGCGGCACGGAGCGCACGCCCATGAATGCGCCGAGCGACCCCACCATCGGGCAGCACTGGCAGCAGCTCGTGACCGTCGCCCTGCTCGGCACCGATCGCCGCGATCCGCCGGACGTCGGTGGGCCGGTGGGAGATCTCGTGGCCGACGCGGTGCGGCCGTCGGCCGCCGAGCGGATGCTGGCCGAGGTCGCCGCGGTGACGGCGATACGCCGGGGCGGGCTGCTGCCATTGCCGCCGGTGCCGACGCTGCAGCCGCCACGGCACGACCCCCGACCGGTGTGCAGCCGGGCGGCGGTCGACCGCTGGCAGCACGTCGTCGCTTCGTGGCCGGTGCTCGAGGACGAGTGGATGCTGACCCTGATCGAGCGGGGGTGGCGGGTCGACCAGGACGTCGTTCCGGCGATGCTCCTGCGCCACCGGCGCGACCCCGTGCGGTGGACCCGCGCGGTGGTCGCGGCCGGCCCGGTCGCGGAGTGGCTCGTCGACCAGCTGCCCGATCTCGACGGCCCGACGTGGAAGCGTCGACGCCGAGTTCGTCGACGCGCTGCCGGCACTCCCGATCCCGCCGGATCTCGCCGTGCTGCTGACGGCGCCGCCGTCCGACGTCGCCACCGCGATCCGTCGGGGTCTGACCGACGGCACGCTCGGCTCCGCCCATCGCGTCGTGCTCGTCAACCTGCTCGCACGGGTGCCACCCGAAGGTCTCGCCGTCATCGCCGCCGAACTGGGCCGGATCGACCAGTTCGCCCCGACGTACGAGCTGGCGACCGCGCTCGCCGACCTGGCGCGGACGCGGGCGGCGATGCTGCTCGAACTGCAGCCCCCTGCACGGCAACGCGGAGCTGCTCGTCGACGACGAGTCGACGATCGGTAGGGTCGCGCCCGAATGACGACCCGTCACCAGCACGACGACCGATCGCGATGCGGCCGACATCCTCCGGCCGCATGCCGAAGCGCTGTACGCCGGCGAGTTGGCCGCGCTCGCCGCCGTCGACGATCGGCCCCGCCCGCCGGGCTGGCTGCTGTCGCCATGGGCGGTCGTCCGGTACCTGATGGGCGGAGCGCTCCCCGGCGCCGGCGGCACGACGGTCGACATCAGCCCGAAGTACGTCGGCCAGCAGCGCCTCATCGAGATCGCCGTGGCGACGCTCGCCACCGATCGGGCACTGCTGTTGCTCGGTGTGCCGGGAACCGCCAAGACGTGGGTCAGCGAGCACCTGGCCGCGGCGATCAGTGGCGACTCGACCCTGCTCGTCCAGGGCACGGCCGGCACGACGGAGGAGACGCTGCGCTACGGCTGGAACTACGCCCGCCTGCTGACCGAAGGGCCGAGCCCCGAGGCGCTCGTGCCGGGCCCCGTCTACCGCGGGATGCAGCGTGGGGCGATCGTGCGGGTCGAGGAACTCACCCGCATGCCCGCGGAGGTGCAGGACGCGCTGGTGACCGTGCTGTCCGAGAAGGTGCTCCCCGTGCCGGAGCTCGATTCGGAGATCGCCGCGGTCCGTGGGTTCAACCTCATCGCCACGGCCAACGACCGCGACCGCGGGGTGAACGAACTGTCGAGCGCGCTCCGGCGCCGGTTCAACACGGTCGTCCTCCCGCTCCCGGCGACGCCGGAGGAGGAGATCGCGATCGTCAGCCGCCGCGTCGGCGAGCTGGGGGTCGCGCTCGGCGCTCCCCGACGTCCCGGCGGCCGCCGACGAGATCCGCCGGGTCGTGACGATCTTCCGCGAGCTGCGCAGCGGTGCGACCACCGATCAGCGCACCAGCCTGAAGATCCCGACCGGCACGCTGTCGACGGCCGAGGCGATCTCGGTGGTGACGAACGGGTTGGCGCTCGCCGCCCATTTCGGCGACGGGGTGCTCGGCGCCCGCGACGTGGCCGCCGGCATCGTCGGGGCCGTGGTCAGCGACCCGGTGCGGGACACGGTGGCGTGGCGTGAGTACCTCGAGACGGTCGTGCGCGACCGTCCCGGTTGGGGTGACTTCTACGACGCCTGTGTGGCGCTCGACGAGTGAGCGACGTGCCGGCCGCCCATCCGCATTCCGTCGATGTCCCTTCCTTCGACGTGCCGGATGTCCGTCCGCCCGATGTGCACCTCCTGGGTGTGCGCCACCACGGGCCCGGATCGGCGCGGTCGGTCCTGCGCTCGCTCGACACCATCCAGCCCGTGGTCGTGCTCGTCGAGTTGCCGGCCGACCTCGAACCCGCCCTGCGATGGGTCGGCGCCGACGGCCTCGTCCCGCCCGTCGCCCTGCTCGGCTACGCCGTCAGCGATCCGGCGCGCGCGCTGTTCGCGCCGTTCGGCGTGTTCAGCCCCGAGTGGCAGGCGGTGCGGTGGGCGAACGAGCACGGGGTCGAGGTGCGCGCCATCGACCTGCCGCTCGCGGTCACGCTCGCGTCGCCGGAACGGGATGAGCACGACGAGCTGATCGGCGACCAGGCGCCGCCCGACCCGCTGCGCGACCTCGCCGCCGCCGCCGGCGATCCCGATCCGGAACGCTGGTGGGAGGACGTGATCGAACATCGAGGCGACGGACCTGCGGCCTTCGAAGCGGTCGCCGCGGCGATGGGTGCGGTACGGACCGGGTTCATCCCGTCGCGCCGTGAACGCCAACGCGAGGCACACATGCGACGCGCCATCCGCGCCGCCCGCAAGGATGCCGCGGGCCCGATCGTGGTGGTCTGCGGCGCGTGGCACGTTCCCGTGCTCGACGTCATCGGCACCCGGCGGCAGCGGCGCCGCGTGGCGGCGCCGCGGTGCACACCGTCACGAGCGACGCCGCCGAACTCCGCGGGCTGGCCAAGACGAAGGTGGCCGCGGCGTGGGTGCCGTGGACCCATCGGCGGCTGGGGACCTCGTCCGGGTACACCGCCGGCGTGGAGAGCCCCGGGTGGTACCGCCACGTGTTCGAGCATCCCGGACCGGACGGGGTGGCGCGCTTCTTCGTCGAGATCGCCCGGCTGCTGCGGAGCGCAGGACTGGCGGCCTCGCCCGACGACCTGATCGCCGGGACGCGGCTGGCGACGACGCTGGCGGCGTTGCGCGGCCGCCCCCGGGCGGGCCTGGCCGAAGTGCTCGATGCCGCCGGGTCGGTGATGGGCAACGTCGACCTGGTCGAGCGGTCGCTCGTGGTCGGTGACGCGATCGGCGCGGTGCCGCCCTCGGCGCCGCAGGTACCGCTCGCCCGCGACCTCGCCCGCCTGCAGAAATCGGCCCGGCTCGCGCCGACGGCCACGCCCGACCACCGTCGAGCTCGACCTGCGCACGACGAACGGCCTGCGCCGCTCGCTGATGCTGCACCGGATGCTCGCGCTGGGGGTGCCGTGGGGGACACCGGAGGAGGGCCGCGGCACGTCGGGCACGTTCCGGGAGACATGGCGACTGGCCTGGGAGCCCGAACTCTCCATCCGCCTCATCGAGCGTGCGGGGTACGGCACGACGCTCGAGGCGGCGTCGACCGCCCATCTCGTCGAGCGCGCCGAACGGTCGACGGGCGTGATCGATCTCATCGGGGTGCTCGATCGCGGCGCTGTTGGCCCAACTGCCCGGCGCCGTCGAGCCCGCGCTGCGCGGTCTGGCGCGCCGTGCGGCGACCGATCCCGACATCGGCCACCTCCTCGATGCGGTCGGGCCGCTCGCCAACGCGATGCGGTACGGCGACGTGCGCGGCACCGAACGCGAGTCGCTGCAGCTGCTGTTCGACGAGTTCCTCGAACGGATCCTGGCCGGTGTCGTCACGTCGTTCGCGTCCGTCGACGACGTGGGTGCGGCGCTCGCCGTCGAACGGCTGTCGGGTCTGCAGGCGGCGCTGGGGGTCATCGACCATCCGGCGCGGGTGCGGCGGTTCCCCGATGTGTTGGAGGCGCTGGCCGCGGGTCGCGGCCACGGTCTCATCCGCGGACGATCGACGCGGCTGCTGCACGACAGCGGCATCTGGACGCCGGTCGACGTCGAGCGGCGCCTGTCGATGGCGCTCAGCGCAGGGACCCCGGCGGCGACGGGCGCGGCGTTCGTCGAGGGGTTCGTCGCCGGATCGGGCACCGTGCTCGTCCACGACGGTGACCTGCTCGGCGTGCTCGACACGTGGCTGGGTTCGTTGACGGGCGAGGCGTTCGACAGCGTGGTGGCGTTGCTGCGGCGGACGTTCGGCGCGTTCGAACCGGCGGAACGTCGCCAGATCATGACCCTGCTGGTGGCCGGCCGGGCGGTCCGTACCGACATGTTCGGCGTCGACGTCGATCCCGGCGCGCGCCGCCGCGGCGCTGGTCACCGTCCGCCACCTGCTCGGCCTGCCGATCCACGACGTGCCGCCCGCCGACGGCAGCCCGCCGCTGACCGATCCCCCGCTGACCGATCTCGGTCGGATGCGGGCCGGATACCGACGACGGACCGACCGAGATCGTGAGTTCGCCGAGCATGACGGTGTCCGAGCACGAGCGTCGCCGGCGTTGGCGGCTGGTCCTCGGCGAAGGGCCGATCGAGTCGGCCGACGACGAGGCCGGCGCGGACGGTGACGGCGGCGGGCGAGGACGGCGCGGTCGCGGGCCCGGCGACGGTGACGGGGGCGCGGCACGGGGAGGGGATGCCCGACGGCAGCGTGCTGGTCGGGGACGACCGCCGGATCGACGCGGCACTGGGGGCGCTGTACGACCAGCGTGACGGCGAACGCCGGTACGGCTCGAACGGTCGGCAACGCGGTGGCGGCCTCGGCCGCTCGAAGCCGGGCGTGATCCGATGGCTCGGCGACATCCGCCGGTACTTCCCGACGCCGGTCGTGCAGATCCTGCAACGTGACGCCGTCGATCGTCTCGACCTGCGACAGCTGCTGCTCGAGCCCGAGTTGTTGCGTTCGGTCGAGCCCGACATCCATCTCGTCACGTTGCTCGTCGAACTGAACCGCATGCTCCCCGACGAGACGCGGGCGACCGCACGGGAGGTCATCGAGCGGGTGCTCACCGACCTCCAGGCCCGGCTCACCGATCAGACCCGTCAGGCGGTCCGGGGTTCGCTGGCCCGCTCGGCGCGCACTCGACGGCCGCGTGCGGGCGACATCGACTGGCCCCACACCATCGCCGCGAACCTGCGCAACTGGGTGCCCGAGCACCAGGCGATGGTCCCCGAGCGGCTGATCGGCCACGGGCGTCGCCAGCCGAGCCTCGCCCGCGACGTCGTGATCGCCGTCGACCAGTCGGGCTCGATGGCCGACAGCGTCGTCTACGCGTCGCTGTTCGCCGCGGTGCTCGCACAGCTGCCGACGTTGCGCACCCGGTTCGTCGTGTTCGACACCGCGGTGACCGACCTCACGGGCTACCTCCACGACCCGGTCGAAGTGCTGTTCGGCGTGCAGCTCGGTGGCGGCACCGACATCTCGAACGCGCTCGGGTACTGCCAGGACCTGATCGACCGGCCCCGCCAGTCGGTGCTGTTCCTGGTGTCGGATCTCCACGAGGGCGGCAACCCGGCCCTGATGCATCGGCGGGTCGACGAACTCGTGTCGTCGGGGGTGCACGTCGTCGTGCTGCTGGCCTTGAGCGACGAAGGCGTACCGGCATACGACCACGCGCACGCGGAGGCACTCGCCGCGCTCGGAGCGACGGTGCTGGCGACGACGCCCGACGCCTTCCCCGACGTGCTCGCCGACGCCCTCCGGCGCTGACCCGGACGAACCGCCAGGGTCGTGCATCGGTGCCAGGCAC
Organism: Ilumatobacteraceae bacterium; assembly: GCA_963772085.1. Lineage (GTDB taxonomy): Bacteria > Actinomycetota > Acidimicrobiia > Acidimicrobiales > Ilumatobacteraceae > Sva-07. The sequence goes on along the minus strand of CAVYWH010000003.1, from coordinate 151,169 downwards.
CGACGCATGACCTTGCTGCTCTCCAGGACCTGGCGCACTGAACCGGGAGAGTGGTGGGCCGCTAGGGTTGCGCCCCGATGGGTCAGTTGGTTGGAGTCACCGAAAAGCCGAGTGCGACGCGCGGCGTCGTCCGTTTCGAGACGAATCGCACGATCTCCGGTTCGGGCCACGAGCAGTTCCAGACGGTGGCCGATGCCTACGGCAACACGCCGAGTGACGAACTCGCTCGACGACTGTTCGCCACGGGCCAGGTCGGCGGGGTCCACGTCATGGCGAACATCGTGACGGTCGATCTCGTCAAGGGTCACGACTCGTCCGGTCTCGCCGATGTCGTCCGGGATCTGTACCAGTACTGGCATCCGGGCATGGAGCCGCCGGTCTTCGAAGAGGGCGCCGCCGACGATGCCGACGCCGGAGCCTCGGCGGGTGACGCCGGTGCGGGCGCCGGTGGCGACGCGGCGTTGTCCGAGGCGGCCAAGCGTGTTCCGGCGCATCTGCTCGAGCGCAGCCGGGCAGCCCGGGTCCGCTGGGCCGCCAAATAGCGCGATCCGCACACATCCCGCCCTGGCGCGTCGAACGTTTGTTCGATAGCGTCTGATCGATGAATCTGGCTGTCGATCCATCCGTTGATCCAATCCTCGACCAGATCCGGAGCCGTGTCGAGCCGACGGCGCTCGCCCACGAGCAGACGATGCCCGTGGCGGAGGGGCTGGCCGAGCTGTTCGCCGAACGGGCACTGGTGCGGGGGCGCACGCTGGCGTGTACCGGCCCCGCCGGCACGTCGGCGGCCATGGAGCTGGTCGCCGCGGCGGTCGTCGCCGGCTCGTGGCTGGCGGTGGTCGACGTGCCCACGTTCGGCCTCGATGCGGCCAGCGAGGCGGGCATCCCGCTGGAACGAGTGGTGGCCATCACCACCACACCCCCGGCACGTCCCCGGCACATCCACTGGCAGCGGGGCCGCCGGGTGGGTCGAGGTGATGGCGGCCGCGGTGGATGGTTTCGACCTCGTGTTGTCGCGCCAGCCATCGCCCTCGCTGGTCTCGGAGGGGGCACTGCGCAAGCTGTCGACCCGGATCCGCCAACGTGGCGCCGTGGTCGTGTTGCTCGACAGTGCCAACGGTGCCGGGTCGAACGGTGCCGGGTCGAACGGTGCCGGGTTGCGGTGTGACGGCGTGGTGGAGACGTCGGTCGTCTCGTGGTCGGGCCTCGGTTCGGGGTACGGGTATCTCCAGCAGCGCACGCTCGATCTGTCCACCTCGGGACGTCGCCTCCCCGGTCGCCGGCAGTGCCGTCTCGGCCTGGTCCGGCCTGGTCGGCGGAACTGTTCGTGCCGGTGACGGTGGTCGCGATGGCGTTCACGACGATGTCGCCTGAGGGCATCTTGCGGCCGGACCCGTTGCGAACCGTCACGGTGTGGTTCCCGGACTGGCCGGTCAGGGCGGCCGGCTTTGCTCCCGATGTCCCCGCGGCGGTGATGGCGGCGAACCGGGTGATCGCCCGCACCGCGGCGGCGGCGGCGGAGGGGGTGGTCGTCGGACAACGCCGGCGCCAGGCCCAGGCACGCTGCCCGCACATCGTGCTGGTCGACAACGATCCGAGCTCGCGACGCTCGCGAGTTCGAATCGATCATCCGGACCGTGGCCGAACTGTCGCCGCGTCTCGACGTGATCGAGCCGGGCTGGATCGCCTTCGCGGCGCGTGGCCCGTCGCGGTACTTCGGCGGTGATCACGCCCTCGGCGAGCGTCTGTCGACGCTCGTGCCAGGTGCCGGGGTGGGCATCGCCGATGGCCGGTTTCCGTCAGGGGTCGCGTCCCGGCTCTCGATCAGGCAGGCCGCGCCCGTGCTGGTGGCGAGCGGGGAGTCCGCACGATTCTGTGCACCGCTGCCGATCGGATGGTTGCAGGCACTGGGGGAGACGCAGCCGGAGCTGATCGATCTCTTCGCCCGGTTGGGTCTGCGGCGTCTGGGAGATCTGGCTGCCCTCCCGGTCAGCGATGTGCTCGGCCGCTTCGGGAACCCCGGAGTCCACGCCCACCGATTGGCCTCCGGTGCCGACGAGCGACCCCCGAGCACGACCGACCCTGCGCCAGAGCGTCGTCTCGATCAGGTGCTCGACGACCCGTTGGCAGCAGGCGAGCGCGGTGGTGTTCGTCGCCAAGCAGTTGGCCGACGAACTCGCCCAGTCGCTCGCCGCCCAGGGGCGGGTCTGCACGCGCCTCGTCGTGCTGTTCGAGACGGAGCACGGCGAACGCTCCGAACGGTCCTGGTACCGGTCGGCGGGCATGTCGGCGGCGGCGATGGTCGACCGTGTGCGCTGGCAGCTCGATGCCTGGATCGACCTGCCGCGCGGGAGCGATCAGGAGATCACCGGCGGGATCGCGCTCGTCCGGCTGACACCGGACGAGGTGGTCGCCGACGTCGGGCGCCAACTCGGCCTGTGGGGCGGCCAGTCGGAAGCGGACCGCCGGGCGGCCAGGGCGATCGCCCGGTTGAGCACGCTGACGTCGTCGTCGGCGGTGACCGTGCCGGTGTGGAGCGGTGGCCGCCTCCCCGCCGACCGCTACCGGTGGGTGTCGGCCATGACGGTCGACCTGGATCAACCGTCGAGGATGACGTCGCACGCGAGCACGGGGAGCGGGCCGAACGGGCCGTGGCCGGGCAGCCTTCCGGCCCCGTCGCCGGCCACGGTGTTCGTCGACCCGTTGCCGGCCGAGGTGCTCGATCAGCACGGCCGCCCCGTCGAGGTGAGCGGGCGGGGGATGGTGTCGGCGCCGCCGGCCAGCCTGTGCATCATGCACGGTGACGAATCAGCGGGGTGGCAGCGGGGTCGGACGCAGCCGGTCACCGCGTGGGCGGGGCCGTGGCCCATCGAGGAGCGCTGGTGGGAGCCGAGCCGTCATCGGCGGCTCGCCCAGTTCCAGCTCCTGACGGGAGGCGGGGCCGACGACCTGCATGACGATCAGGCCGGTGATCAGGCCGGTGATCAGCACGGCTATCTGGTGATCGCCGAACACCGCCGCTGGTGGGTCAGCGCCCAGTACGACTGAGGGATGTCGTGGCCAATTGTTGCGGCCGACGCTCGGCCGACCTCAATCGTCGCGACGAGACCGGACGTGAGGCCGAGCCAATTGTTGCGGCTCAGATGGCGACGGCGAGGCCGTAGGCCGGAGAGATCTCGAGCACGTCGGTCACGTCGGTCACGTCGGTCGGTCACGTCGTTCGAGAGTCGGAAGCCGACGCCGCGGACGGTGTGGATCACCTTCACGTGCGGAGCGGACTTGTCGAGCTTGCGGCGCAGGTTCGACAGGTGCACATCGACGACGTGGTTGTCGCCGACCCATTTCGGACCCCACACGGCGTCGAGGAGATCCTCGCGGGTGCACACCTCGGTCGGGCGGCGGCAGAGCTGCTCGAGCAACGAGAACTCGATCCGGGTGGTGGCGACCTCTTCTTCCTCGACACGCACTTCGCGCCGGCCGAGGTCGATCACGAGCGGACCGAACGAGAGGGTCGACGTGGCGGCGGTGTCGAAGCGGCCCTGCATCTGGCGCGGGCGGCGCAGGAGTGCGTGGCAACGAGCGGTGAGTTCTTCGGGGGAGACCGGGATCGACACGGCGTCGTCGGCTCCGGACTGCAGCACGGCGGCCCGCGTCCTGGTGGCACCTTCGTCGGTGATGCACAGGAGGTACTGCTCGCTCGATTCCCGCAGCGCCTCGTAGAGGGGCCGGCCGTCGGGGGAGAGGAGGCGGGCGCCGACGATGAGCACATCGGGTGAGAACGATTCCGCGAGGATCATGGCTGCCTCGCCATCGGTCGGTGCGCTGACACAGAATCCCCCGGCACGCAGGCCGGCGACGCTGATCCGGCGCACATCGGGATCGTCGACTGCGATCAGGATCCGAGGTCCGGGATGGGTCTTGAGTTCCATGAAGTGCCAGTCCGCCAGCGAGAGTGAATGGGATGGAAGCTTGTCCGAGATGTGCAGTTCGTGTGAGCATTCGTCATATCGGTCGGAACGAACGAGAACTCAAGGAGAAATGAGAAGAAATGACATGGATGTGATCTGGATCGGACCTGCTCCACGGAACGCCTGGACGGGAGGGTGATGGAACACGGCGATGGGTTACGGGTTCGCCTGCGTGCCGCGGTCGCCGCACGGACACCGGTCGACGACCGGGAGACGGAGTCGATCCGGGCGTTCCTCGACGCGTTCGATGCGCTCGACGATCCGCTCTCGCAGGAGTCGAGCCCGATCCATGTGACCGGATCGGGTTTCGTGGTCGGCCCGCGTGGCGTGTTGCTGCTGAAGCACAAGCGGCTCGGGTTCTGGATGCAGCCAGGTGGCCACATCGATCCGGGCGAGACGCCGTGGGATGCCGCGAAGCGGGAGTGCTGGGAAGAGACCGGTCTCGACGTGCAGTTCGTCGGGCCGTTCGACGAGGACGGCATCCCCGAGCTGGTGCACGTCGACGTCCATCCCGGGGGTCGGGGGCACACCCATCTCGACCTGCGCTATCTCTTCGCCGGCTCCGCTGATGGCGGCGCGGCCGATCCCGCCCCGCCGGAAGGCGAGAGCCAGGAGATCGCCTGGTTCGACTGGGATGCGGCCATCGACATCGCCGACCCCGGCCTCCGCGGCGCCCTCACCTCGCCTCCGCCCCTGACCCGACGCACCGGGCGATCTCGGTCGGATTCGGACCGGTTTGCGGCCTCGATGCGACCGAGATCGGGAGTTGTCGCGATCTCGGTTGCAATAGACGAACGTGTGTTCGATACTGGGTGAGTGGGGTTCAACAACCCATCCTGGACATGGAACGAACTCGAAGCGGCACTGTCGGACCGTCCAGAGGCGCGAACCGGGCGCGACGGGCGCGCGCCGGGGAGCCCGTCGTGGAACTCCGGTGGTGACGGCCCCGCCTGGAGCCGCAAGCGACAGCCGTTCGAGGCCCCGAGTGATCTGGATCGTGCAGGCGGCCGGGCCACCGGTCGAGCGGCGCCGTACGCGGAGCTGCACTGCCATTCGAACTTCTCGTTCCTCGACGGTGCCTCCCACCCCGAGGAACTGGCCACCGAGGCGGCCCGACTCGGCCTCGAGGCATTGGCGATCACCGACCACAACGGCTTCTACGGGGTGGTCCGCTTCGCCGAGGCGGCCAAGGCCGTCGGCCTCCCCACCGTGTTCGGCACCGAGATCACGCTCATGGATGGTCGTGGCCATCGTGGTCGCCCCGCGATCGTGAGGGCACCGATGCACGACCTTCGGTGGTGCGGTCGGAGGCGGACACGGTCGCCCAGGTCAGCACCGGTCTCGTGCCCGACTCGCACGCCCCCGACCCCCACGGCACGCACCTGTTGACCATCGCCGACGGGCCCGACGGGTACGCACGATTGTCGCGGGCGCTCAGCGTCGGCCACCTCGCCGGGGAGAAGGGTGCGCCGCAGTTCGCCTTCGAAGATGTGGCCTCGGCGCTGGCCGGTCACGCCTGGGTGCTCACGGGCTGCCGCAAGGGTGCGGTCCCGGCGGCGCTGGTGGCCGACGGTCCGGCCGCGGCCCGTCGTGAGCTGCGGCGGCTGGTCGAGGCGTTCGGGCGCGACCGGGTGCTGGTGGAGCTCTGGGACCACGGCGACCCGCTCGACTCCGCCCGCAACGATGCGCTCGCCGAGCTCGCCCACCGGGAAGGCGTGGAGTGCGTGGCGACCAACAACGTCCACTACGCCACACCGTCCCAACGCCAGCTGGCGAGCGCCCTGGCGGCGGTGCGGGCGCGGCGCAGCCTCGACGAGATCGATCCGTGGCTCCCCGCGGCCTCCGGTGCCCACCTCCGGTCCGGCGCCGAACAGATGCGCCGGTTCCGTCGCTACCCGGGGGTGGTCGAGCGGGCGGCAGAGATCGGCCGGGCCGCGGCGTTCGACCTGGCGCTCGTCGCGCCGAACCTGCCCCCGTTCCTCTGCCCGCCGGGCCTGACCGAGATGCAGTACCTCCGCCGCGTCACCGAGGACGGGGCCCGCCGCCGCTACGGCGAGCGGCCCAATCACTCCGAAGACCTGTCGCTCCGGGCACGGGCGTGGACCACGATCGACCACGAGCTGGCCCTGATCGAGCAACTCGACTTCGCCGGCTACTTCCTCATCGTGTGGGACATCGTCGAGTTCTGCCGGCGCGCGAACATCTTCTGCCAGGGCCGGGGGAGCGCCGCCAACTCGGCGGTCTGTTACGCGCTCGGGGTCACGGCCGCCGATGCCGTGTCGCTCGGCCTGCTGTTCGAGCGGTTCCTGTCGCCCGAGCGCGACGGTCCGCCCGACATCGACGTCGACATCGAGAGCGACCGTCGAGAGGAGGTGATCCAGTACGTGTACGAGCGCTACGGCCGCCACCACACCGCCCAGGTCGCCAACGTCATCACCTACCGCTCACGGTCGGCGATCCGCGACATGGCCAAGGCGCTCGGCTACCAGCCCGGCCAGCAGGACGCCTGGTCGAAGGAGGTCGACGCCTGGGGCAACGTCGCCACCACCGCCGGCCAGCCCGGCTGCACGATCCCGGAGCAGGTGCTCGACCTCGCCGCCCAGGTGGAGGACGCGCCGCGTCACCTCGGCATCCATTCCGGCGGCATGGTCATCTGCGACCGTCCGGTGATCGAGGTGTGCCCGGTCGAGTGGGCACGGATGGACAAGCGGTCGGTGCTCCAGTGGGACAAGGACGACTGTGCCCGCACCGGCCTCGTCAAGTTCGACCTGCTCGGCCTCGGGATGCTGTCGGCGCTGCACTACGCCGTCGACCTCATCCGTGACCACCGTGGCTACGAGGTCGACCTGGCCACCATCCCCCAGGACGACGACGTCTACGCCATGCTCTGCCGGGCCGACACCGTCGGCGTGTTCCAGATCGAGTCGCGGGCCCAGATGGCCACGTTGCCGCGGCTCAAGCCGCGCAAGTTCTACGACCTCGTGGTCGAGGTGGCGCTGATCCGCCCCGGCCCGATCCAGGGCGGTTCGGTGCACCCCTACATCCGCCGCCGCAACGGCCTCGAGCCGGTCACCTATCTCCACCCGTTGCTGGAGAACTCGCTCGGCAAGACCCTCGGGGTGCCGCTGTTCCAGGAGCAGCTGATGCAGATGGCCATCGACGTCGCCGGGTTCTCTCCCGCCGAGTCCGACGAACTGCGCCAGGCGATGGGCTCGAAACGTTCCGCGGCGCGCATGGAGCAACTCCGGGCACGCCTGTACGCCGGCATGGCCGACCGGGGCATCACCGGCGACACCGCCGACGAGCTGTTCATGAAGATGAAGGCGTTCGCCAACTACGGCTTCCCCGAGTCGCACTCGGTGAGCTTCGCCTACCTCGTCTACGCCTCGTCGTGGATCAAGCACCACGAGCCGGCTGCGTTCTGCGCGGCGCTGCTCAACGCCCAGCCGATGGGGTTCTGGTCGCCGCACACGCTCGTGCGCGACGCCCGTCGTCACGGGGTGGTCGTGCACACCCCCGACCTCAACGCCTCCCTCGCCGGCGCCACGCTCGAGCCGTCCGACTCCGAACGCGTGAACAAACTGCGGCGTGACGCCGCAGTTTGTTCACGCGAACCGACGCAGCGCGGGAGGAGAACTGGCGGTGCGGCTGGGGATCGGGTCGGTGCGGGGGATCGGTGCCGACCTGGCCGACGAGATCGAAGCGGTGCGCAAGGCCGACGGGTTGTTCGTCGACACCGAGGACCTCGTACGCCGTGTTCCCGCGTTGACGTTGCCGCAGCTCGAGGCGATGGCCACGGCGGGGTTGTTCGGCGAGTGCTTCGGGCTCGATCGGCGGATGGCGCTGTGGACCGTCGGGGCGACGGCCCAGTCTCGGCCGGGACGGCTGCCGGGCGTGGTCACCGGTGCCGATGCCCCGCGCCTGCCCGGCATGTCACCGGTGGAGGAAGCGGTCGCCGACCTCTGGGCCACGGGCGTGTCGCCCGACGGCCACCCGACGGTGTTCATGCGCGACCAGCTGACGGCGATGGGCGTGGTCACGTCGATCCAACTGCACGCCGCCACGCCCGGCTCGCCGGCGCCGGGATCGACGGTGTACGTGGCGGGGGTCGTCACCCACCGCCAGCGGCCGATGACCGCACAGGGGGTGACGTTCCTGAACCTCGAGGACGAGACCGGATTGATCAACGTCGTCGTGTCGAAGGGATGTTGGGCCCGCTTCCGCAAGGTCGCCCGCGAAGCGCAGGCGATGCTGATCCGGGGCCGTCTCGAGCGCAGCGAAGGCGTGGTCAACGTGGTGGCCGAACATCTCGCACCCCTGCGCATGCCGGTGAAGACCGTCAGCCGCGATTTCCACTGAACGAGCGTGGTCTGGGAACGTCTCGACCGGTGTTGCCCACATTCGATCTCCTCCACCTCCAGCCCACGGGCGCGAACCGCTACCGCCTGGAGGTCCGTCCCGACCTCGCGACGCCGTTCGGCTTCCTGTACGGAGGCAGTGGCATCGCCGCGGCCGCCGAAGCAGCCGAGCAGGCGACCGGACCGTCCGCTGCAGTGGATCACGACGCAGTTCATCGGGTCCCCACCGCCTGGTTCCAGCGTCGATCTGCAGGTGGCGGTCGTCGCGGACGGTCGAGCGACCACCCAGTCACAGGTCGCGGCGACGGTCGACGGCGAGCTGATGTTCACCTCGCTCTGTGCGCACACGGTGCGCCCCGGTGGCGACGGCGCGCAGTTCATCGAGATGCCGGAGGTGCCTGCGCCCGACGACTGCGAGGAGATGGCGCCACCGTTCGACATCGACCTCTCCAACTCGTTCTTCGCCACGCTGGACCGCCGCGTGGCGGCCGGTCGCATCGGCCAGGAGGCCATCGACAGTCCCCAGCTCGGCGTCATGGCGATCTGGTGCCGCGTCCGCGGGCACGCGATGGGTACCCCGGCGTCGCAGGCCTTCGTCGCCGACATCATCCCGCTCGCCATCGGTGCCGCGCTCGGCTCGTTGCCGGGTGCCACGAGCCTCGACAACACGCTGCGCGTGATCGACCCCGAGCCGACCGACTGGGTGTTGCTCGAACTCGTCGCCGAGGGATTCCACCGCTCCATCGGCCACGGATCGCTCCGCGATCTGGGGCGAGGACGGGCGACTCAAGGCGATCGCCCAGCAGTCGGCGATCATCCGCACGAGCCACCACGATCGGACGTGACCCCCGCCGACCGACCCCGAGGGGCGACGATCAGACGCCGGTGTCGACCGGGGAGGTCGGCGTACCGTGGTCGACGAGCGAACGCAACAGCTCACCCAGACGACGGGGAGCGAACCAGACGTCCGCCGCCTGTTCGACCTCGGCGAAGGTCCACCACCGGATCTCGTGGAGGTGCTCGGCGCGGAGCTGATCCCAGGTCAGCGCCGGCTGCGGCTCGAACCGCTCGGTGGCGACCAGGTGGACCTGGTCGCGCTGGCCGTCCCACGACCCGTCGATGAACGGGATGACGTGCTCGCGGGTCCAGACGTGCGCGCCGATCTCCACGTCGTGGAGCCCGACCTCTTCGACCAGCTCGCGCCGCAGCGCCGTCAGATGATCTTCCCCCGTCTCGAGGCCACCGCCGGGCAACGCCCACACCGTGCGGGTCGGGAACTCGAAGCGCACGAGCAGCACCCGCTCGTCGGGCGTCACCAGCAGGGCGCGCACCGCCTGGCGGATCCGCAGTTCGGTCATCGCGTCCCGTTCAGTCTTCCGGCGTGTCGCGCAGGCCGTCGTTGAAGGCCTTGTACATCTCGTAGACGCCCTTGCACTTCTCGCAGACCGGCAGTTGCTTCGGGTCGCGCGACGGCACCCACACGAATCCGCACAGCGCCTCGATCGGAGTGCCCATCACCCGCGCCTCGAGCACGACCGCGGCGGCGTTCTCGCCCGCGCTTGGTCTTCACGATGTGGGCGGAGATCGGCTCACCCGTCTCGGTGACCTCATCCGTTTCCGAATCGAGGTCGATCGCCGGCAGGGTCACGAGATCGGACATGGTTCCAGTGAATCATGTGCCACCGGATCATGCACGGCCCGATCGCGTGGCTGAACATCACGCTGAACAGTTGCGAAGTGAACGACACGCGCGGAAACCCGCGCTACCATCACGGCGTGCTCATCGCCGCAATCGCCGCGGCCACGGTCATCGTGGCAGCAGGTATTGCAGCAGCACGCGTCCCCGCACCCGTACTCATTCCAGTACGGGTCAGGCGGGGGAGCCGAGCTCAGCGTCAGCGCTGACCTCGTCGAACTCGCCCGACCAGCCGGAATCCGGCGGCGGGTGACGCTGTCGGACTCCGGACCCCACCTCCAGGAGTTTTCATGACCGTCATTCCCGACAGCATCCCGATGACCGACCCCTATGCCGACGACCCGGCATTCACCCTGCACGTGGGTGGCAAGCTGGCCATCGCGGCGCGGGTGGCCGTGGATGGGCCGGAGGACCTGGCACTCGCCTACACGCCGGGCGTCGGACGGGTGTCGCAAGCGATCGCCGACGAGCCCGATCGCGTCTGGCGGTACACCGGGCGTTCCAACGCGGTGGCCGTCCTGTCGAACGGCACCGCGGTGCTCGGCCTCGGCGACATCGGCCCGGAAGCGGCCATGCCCGTGATGGAGGGCAAGGCGATCCTGTTCAAGCAGTTCGGTGACGTCGACGCGTACCCGATCTGCGTCAACGCCCGCACCGTCGACGAGGTCGTGGCGATCGGCATCGCGCTCGGCACCGACCTTCGGTGGCATCAACCTCGAAGACATCAAGGCCCCGGAGTGCTTCGAGATCGAACGTCGGCTCCAGGAGGCACTCGACATCCCGGTGTTCCACGACGACCAACACGGCACGGCGATCGTCGCGCTCGCCGCGTTGATCAACGCCGCCGAGGTGGTCGGCAAGCCGTTCGAGTCGCTGCGCGTGGTGGTGGTCGGCACCGGCGCCGCGGGCGTGGCCGTGGCACAACTCCTCCATGACGCCGGTGTGGGGCGCGATGGGTCGGGCGACATCATCGGCGTCGACAGTGCCGGCATCCTGCACGGCGGACGCACCGGCCTCGCCCCGAGCAAGCAGTGGTTCGTCGACCACGGCAACGTCGACGACCGCCGTGGCGGCGTGCGCGAGGCCCTGTACGGAGCCGACGTGCTGCTCGGATTGTCGGGGCCCGGGCATCATCGATGCGGAGTGGCTCGTCGACATGGCCGACGACGCGATCGTGTTCGCCATGGCGAACCCCACACCGGAGGTGATGCCCGAGCTGATGCCCTCCAACGTGAGCGTGATCGCCACGGGCCGCAGCGACTACCCGAACCAGATCAACAACGTGTTGGCGTTCCCCGGCGTGTTCCGCGGAATGCTCGACGTGCAGGCCACACGCTGCACGATCGAGATCAAGCGCGCCGCCGCCGCCGCGCTCGCCGGCCTGGTGCAGGACCCGACGCCGGGCCGCATCATCCCTGGTGCGTTCGAGCCCGGTGTGGCCGACGCGGTCGCCGCGGCCGTGCGTGAGACCGCGCTGGAGCAGGGCCACGTGCGAGGCTGAACCCGTGCTGGTGCAGGTCGTGCGATGAGGGTTCGATGGCGATCCTGATCGACGAGGCACGCTGGTGGTGGCGCGGCAGGAAGTGGTGCCACCTGGTGAGCGACGTGTCGTACGACGAGCTGCACGAGTTCGCCGCACCGCGCCGACATCCCGCGGCGCGGGTTCCAGGGCGATCACTACGACGTGCCGGAGGAGTACCGCGCCGAGCTGATCGAGCTCGGCGCAGAGGTGGTGGAGAGCCGCGAATTGGTGCGTCGGTTGCGCGCGGGCGGGCTGCGCCTGACCCCCGCGCAACGCCGGGCGCATTCGTCGGGCTGACGTTCACCAGCGCGGCGCCTCGCCCACCAGATCGCGCGGGCACTGCGTGCGACGGCCGATCACGAACCACTCCAGGAGCTCGATGCCGGCGTCGTCCAGCATCGAACTGCACTCGAGCCACCGGTCGACATCCCGCTCGTCGAGGTCGTCGACCCCGGGCACCGGCAACCGCACCGACGCAACGATGACGCTGCCGATCTCGTCGAGGTCGAGGGCGGTGACGACGTCGAGCACGTCGAAGATCGCATCGAACGGGATCGTCCCGGTCACCGCCAACACACCGATGCCGCGCCGCTCGTGGTCGAGGAGCAGCACGATCGTTTCGGTCCGCAACGGGTCGGCGACGACCAAGCTGAGCAGCGAGCGGGCGATGAGTTCGGAATCGATGCGGTCGACCCCGGCCCGCGGGAGTCGTTGGAGCGAGCACTTGCTGGACATGTGAACCCTCTGGTCTGTACGTGTGCCGGCTGACCGGCACGACTGGACGAGGGGGAAGTCGGTACCGCCGACTGTACGGAGGGGGTGCGACAGCATGCTCCGGGACCTATCCGAGCCGAGATTCCCGAGACCGACCGCGTAGCCTCGGTCGCATGCCGCACGTGACGATCTACCACAATGCGCATTGAAACTCGTCGAGCAATGCCGTGCGCATTGCCGAAGAACTCGGCGTCGAAGCCGACATCGTGAACTACATCAAGACCCCGCCCGACGAGGCGACGCTGCGCGAGATCATCGGCAAGCTCGAGGACCCGCCGACCGATCTCGTGCGCCGTGACAGCCTGTGGAAGAAGCTCGAGCTGACCGACGACGACGTCGCCACGGTCGACCAGATCGTCGACGTGCTCGTGAAGCACAAGCAGCTGCTCCAGCGCCCGCTGTTGGTCACCGCCGACACGGCCATCATCGGGCGACCGAAGGAACGGGTCACCGCCCTGCTCTCGGCATCGGCGTGACCGCCACGACCTCGATCGCTCCGTCTCCGAGACCACGTCGGCGCGGTCGAAGTGGGGGTTGCTCGCCACCACGCTGCGCGCCCAACGCCGCAACCTCGCCATCGGCACGCTGGTCGGCCTGGTGTGGATGCTCGGCAAGATCTCGGTGCCGGTCCTCGTGCGCTTCGGCATCGACCGCGGGATCGAGCAGGGCGACAAGCTGTGGCTCTGGGCGAGCCTGGTCGCCGTCGCGGGCGTGCTGGCCGGGACGTTCACCGCCCTGCGCCGCTTCTACGCCTTCCGCGAGGCGCGCTGGACCGAGACCCGGCTGCGCGAACGGCTGTTCAGCCACATCATGTCGCTGCACATCGGCTACCACGACCGGTCCCAGACCGGCCAGCTGATGAGCCGCTCGTCGAGCGACCTGACCCAGATCCAGAGCTTCGTCGTGATGATCCCGATCACGCTGTCGAACCTGGCGATGATCGCGGTGGTCGCGGTGATCCTGTTCGCCACCGACCCGTGGCTGGCGCTCGTCGCGCTGGCCCCGCTGCCGCTCGTCAACGTCGCCGGCCGCAAGTTCTCCGAGGCGATCCACCCGGCGGTGCTCGCGGTCCAGGCCGAACAGGCCGAGCTCGCCACCGTGGTCGAGGAATCGGTCGGCGGCGTCCGCGTCGTCAAGGGCTTCGGCGCCGAGCGGCGTGCAGAGCGCGAAGCTGGCCAAGGAGGCCGACGACATCCAGCGGGAGTCGATCAAGGCGGCCCGCATCCGCGCCAAGTTCCTGCCGGCGATCGATCTGCTGCCGCAGCTCGGGCTGATCGCCGTGCTCGGCTTCGGCGGGATGCAGGTCATCAACGGTGACCTGACCCTCGGGCAGCTCGTCCAGTTCAACTTCTACGTGGCGTTGCTCGTCGCGCCGCTGCGCATGCTCGGCATGACGATCGCCTGGGGTCAGCGGGCGGCGGTGGCGCTGCAGCGGGTCAACGAGGTCCTCGAGATCGTCCCCGAGGTGGTCGACCCGCCGCATCCGGTCGACCTGCCGCAGGGAGCGGCCGGTCGGTTCCGTCCGCTTCGAGGGCGTCGACTTCGGCTACGCCCCCGAGCTGCCGGTGCTCGTCGGGTTCGACCTCGCCCTCGCCGCCGGCGAGTCGGTGGCGATCGTCGGGGCGACCGGATCGGGCAAGTCGACCGTGGCCCGGCTGCTCGTGCGGTTCTACGACGTCGACGACGGCCGCGTGTCGATCGACGGCGTCGACGTGCGCGACCTGACGCGTGCACGACGTCCGTCGAGCGGTGGGCATCGTGTTCGAGGACACGTTGCTGTTCCACGACACGGTCGCGGCCAACATCGCCTTCGCCGAACCGGAGGCGACCGAGGAGCAGATCGAGCGGGCCGCCCGGCTGGCCGGCGCCCACGACTTCATCATGGGCCTGCCCGACGGGTACGACACGGTGCTCGGCGAGCGCGGGTTCTCGCTGTCGGGCGGCCAGCGCCAGCGCATCGCCATCGCCCGCGCGATCCTCGCCGACCCGCGTGTGCTGGTGCTCGACGACGCCACCTCCGCGGTCGACCCGTCGAAGGAGCACGAGATCCGCGAGGCCATGGCGACCGTGATGCAGGGCCGCACGACGATCGTGATCGCCCACCGCCCCGGCACGATCGCGCTTGGCCGACACGGTGGTGCTGCTCGACGAGGGCAAGGTCGTCGCCTCGGGCACGCACGAGCGGCTGCTCGTCGACGAACCGCGGTACCGCGACGTGCTCGCGGCGATGGCGCCGCGAGCCCGAACCGTCGGCGACGCTGGCTCCGCTCGGGCGGTGATGCCTGATGTGGAGGATGGGTGGCGTCGACGAGGAGGATCGCCTCGACTCGGCCGAGAAGAAGCAGGTGCTGCGCCGGACCGCCACCATGGCCGTCCCGTTCCGTCGCACCCTGATCGGTGCCGTGTCGTTCACCGCGCTGTCGACACTCGGTCTCGTCGTCGGGCCGCTGCTCGTCCGCTACGGCATCGACCACGGCATCGACGCCGGCGACAGCGCGGTGCTGCGCAACGCGGTGATCGCCTATCTCGTCGTCGTCGATCGCCGCGTACTTCGCCGTCCGGCAGCAGTACGTGCTGATCAACCGCGCCGGCGAGGGCTTCCTGCGGTCGCTGCGGGTCCGCGTGTTCGACCACATCCAGCGCCAGTCGCTGGCGTTCTTCGACCGCAACAAGTCCGGCGTGCTCGTCGCCCGCATGACCGCCGACATCGAGTCGATGGGCGAGCTCGTGCAGTTCGGGCTGCTGCAGTTGATCTCGGCGGCGATGCTGATCGTGTTCTCGCTGGTGCTGTTGTTCGTCCTGTCGTGGCAGCTGGCGCTCGTCGGGCTGCTCGTCGTCCCCGTCATCGTCGTGGCGTCGCGCAAGTTCCAGCGCGACTCGAACGAGGCCTACCTCGACGTGCGCGAGAACGTCGGCCAGAACCTGTCGACGCTGCAGGAGGGCATCGCCGGCGTGCGGGTCATCCAGGCCTACGCCCGTGAGCCGGAGCAGACGCGGCGGTTCGTCCAGTCGAACCGCAACCTGTTCGACTCGCACGTGCGCAGCGTGCGCGTGGCGACGTGGTACTTCGGGCTGGTCGAGGCGTGCGGGATCTTCGCCACCGCGCTGGTGATCGGCATCGGCGGATGGCTGGTGCACCGCGGCGACATCTCGATCGGCACGGTGATCGCCGCCGTGCTGCTGCTCGCGCAGCTGTTCGAACCGGTGCAGCAGCTGTCCCAGCTGTACAACACCGTGCAGTCGTCGACGGCGGCGCTGAACAAGCTGTTCGGCATCCTCGACACCGAGCCCGACGTGATCGGCGGCACCGGCGACGCTGCCGGCGTCGGGCGCGGTGCAGGTCGACTCGATCGGCTTCACGTATCCCGGCACCGATGACGCCGGTGCTCAGCGGCGTGTCGCTCACGGTCGGCGACGGCGAGCGACTGGCGCTCGTCGGGCCGACCGGCGCCGGCAAGTCGACGCTCGCCAAGCTGATGGCGCGCCTGTACGACCCGACGGCCGGCACGATCCGCTTCGGCGGCGTCGACCTCCGCGACGCCGACCTCGAACAGCTGCGCCACCGGATCGTCGTCGTGCCGCAGGAGGGCTTCCTGTTCGCCGGCACGATCGCCGACAACGTGCGCATCGCCCGTGCCGGTGCGTCCGACGCCGACGTGCGCAATGCGCTGGCCGCGATCGGTGCGCTCGACCGGTTCGACGAGTTCGAGCAGGGCATCCACACCGAGGTGCGCGAGCGTGGTTCACGCCTGTCGGCGGGCGAGCGTCAGCTGGTCTCGCTGGCCCGCGCCGCGCTGGTCGACCCGGCGGTGCTGGTGCTCGACGAGGCGACGAGCAACCTCGACCCGGGCACCGAGGTGATCGTCGAGCGGGCGCTCGAGCGGTTGATGACCGGGCGCACGACGATCGTCGTCGCCCACCGCCTGTCGACCGTGCGCCGGGCCGATCGGATCGCCGTGGTCGACCACGGCGAACTCGTCGAACTCGGCACGCACGACGAGCTGGTCGTGCTCGGCGGCCGCTACGCCGCCCTCGCGTCGGCGTGGGAACGCAGCCAACCGACCGTCTGACGCGCTCGTTGTGAGCCAACCGCTGGCGCACCGATGCGCTGACACACGTCCGACGATTCGTGTCAGCACGAACTCGCCGGTTCACCGGGCGTGTGCTGACGCAACGCGTCAGGCGGGTTCGAAGACGAGGACGAACTCGACCAGGCCGTTGTCCTCGGTCGTCACCCCGCCGAACGACGGGTTGTCGATGCCGTAGTCGCTGAACAGCACCGGGATGCTGCCGAGCACGCCGATCAGCTCGCCGTTGGCCTGCGCCGTGACGTCGAACGTGACCTCGTTCGTCACGCCGCGCAACGTCAGGTCGCCGGTCGCCGAGGCGGTGATCGGTTCGCCGCCGGCGGGGACGCGTGCCGAGCTCGATCGGCTGGGTCAGGCGTGAACGTCGCGGTCGGGAACTCGTCGGCGTTCATGATCCGGCCGGTGAACTGGCCGTCGCGGCGCGATTCGTCGCTGGTGATGCTCGCGACCTGCACCTCGATGTCGACCACCGGGATCGTCGTGCCGGCGATCGTCATCAGCCCGCTGATCTCGTTGCTGCGCCCGACCGCGGTGGTGTTGACGCCGGCGAGCACCTCCTCGACCCGGTACCCGAACTCGGACGCGTCCGTCGGCACCCAGTCGCCGTCGTACGACACGTCGCCCCTCGCCGGTCGGCCGCCGTCCCGGACGGGCGGTCGTCGAGTCCGGCAGGTCGCGGCGTCGGTCGTCGGGCTCACCGTGCCGTCCAGCGCTGGTGTCGGTCGGACGCGTGTCGACGGCCGTGTCGCCGTCGGCGACCGAGGTCGTCGCCTCGAGCGCTTCGGCGAGATCGGACTCGTCGAGCTCGTCGGGAGAGTCGTTGAGCACGTTGGCGTAGAAGAAGATCGCGCCGTAGCCCAGCGCCACGACGGCGACGAGCGCCGCCGCCACGATCATGACGATGCGCATGGGCGAGCGCTTCGACGACTGCTCGGCGGTCGTGTCGTCGTCGCTCATCGAGGACATTCCCTGCTGCTGCATCGGTACCACGGACGGATCGTGCCACACGGCAAGTCGCCGACGCGCCTGCACTCACCGGATTCTCACCTGCCGCCGCATCGTCACCCGTCCGGCCCGTGCCGGTCGGCAAGACTGGCCGTCATGAGCGATGCCAGTGCTGCCATCTCGTCCGTCTCCGTGTCGACCGTGCGATCCGTCCCGAAGTCGGCCACCGCCGTCGGGGTCGGGGTCGCGACGAAGGGACCCGTTCCGCGGCTGATCGGCCTCAGCCGATCCGCCCTCGAGGCGAACGGCTTCACCGGCGCGGCCGGCCAGACGATCAGCGTGCCGACCGCCACCGGCATCGTGGTCGGCGATCGGCCTCGGCGACCCGGAGTCGCTCGACGCCTCCGGCCTGCGTCGTCGCCGGCGGCATCGTTCGCCCGCGCCGCCGTCCAAGCACGCCGACCTCGCCACGACGCTCGCCGACGTCGACGGCGTCGAGCCGAAGAGCGCCGGCCAGGCCGTCGCCGAAGGGGTGCTCCTCGGGCTCGTACCGCTACGTCGGCCGCAAGACCGATGCTGCGCTCGGCTCCAAGCTCGAGTCGTTGGCGTCGTGACGGGTGACAAGCGCGCCAAGCTCGTCGAGCAGGGCGTGGAGCGCGGCCACATCGTCGCCAACGCCGCGGCGCTCGCACGCGAGTTGGCCAACACGCCGCCGACCTATCTCAACGCCAACGACATCGCCGACCGTGCGGTGGCGATCGGCGCGGAGTCCGGTCTGACGGTCGAGGTGTTCAACAAGGACCAGCTCGAGCAGCTCGGCTGCGGCGGGCTGCTCGGCGTCAACCGTGGGTCGGTCGAGCCGCCACGGATGGTCAAGTTGACGTACTCGCCGCGCAACCCCACCGGCCACCTCGCGCTCGTCGGCAAGGGGATCATGTACGACTCGGGTGGGATCTCCCTGAAGGGCGGCGACGCGTTCCACCAGATCATGAAGATGGACATGTCCGGCGCCGCCGCGGTGCTCTCGACGATGTCGTCGCTCAAGGCGTTGCGCTGCAAGACCAAGGTCACCGCCTACCTGATGTGCACCGACAACATGCCGTCGGGCAGCGCCGTCAAGCTCGGCGACGTGCTCACGATGCGCAACGGCAAGACGGTCGAAGTGCTCAACACCGACGCCGAGGGCCGGCTCGTGCTCGCCGACGGATTGTCCCTCGCCGCCGAACTCGAACCGGACGCGATCGTCGACATCGCCACGCTGACCGGCTGCCTGCCTCACGGCGCTCGGCACCGGAATCGCCGGGTCTGCTCGGCAACCATCAGGGCTTCATCGACCAGGTGGAGGCCGTGTCCGAGAACGTCGACGAGCCGGTGTGGCAGCTTCCGCTCGCCACCAAGCGCTACCGCAAGCTGCTCGACTCGAACTCGGCCGACATGAAGAACATCGGCGGCCCGTACGGCGGAACCATCATCGCCTCGATCTTCCTCAACGAGTTCGTCGCCGATGTTCCGTGGGCGCACCTCGACATCGCCGGACCGATGAACGTCGACAGCGACGAGGGCATCTACTCCAAGGGTGCCACCGGCTTCGGCACGCGGATGCTGATCGATCTCGCCTGCAACTTCACGCCGCCCGCCGCCTAGACCAGCCGTCCGATGACGCAACGTCGTCCGAACCTGGTGTTCATCATGAGCGACGACCACGCCGCTCATTCGATCTCGGCGTACGGGTCGGTGATCAACCGGACGCCGAACATCGATCGGATCGCCGAGGGCGGCATGCGGTTCGACTCGTGCTTCTGCACCAACTCGATCTGCGCGCCGAGCCGAGCATCGATCCTCACCGGCACGTACAACCACGTCAACGGCGTGACCACCCTCGACACGAAGCTCGACAACCGTCTCGACATGTTCCCGCAGCGCCTCCGCGATGCCGGCTATCAGACGGCCTTGTTCGGCAAGTGGCACCTCGGGCACGGGCCCGCACCACAGCCCTGCCGGATTCGACACCTGGCGTGTCCTGCCGGGTCAGGGGTACTACCACGATCCGAAGATGCTCGATCCGGAGCTCGACCCCGACGGGCGGCACACCGTCGTGCAACGCACCGGCTACGTGACGGACCTGATCACCGACGACTGCATCGACTGGCTCGACCAGCGCGATGCCGATCGTCCGTTCGCCCTGCTCTGCCACCACAAGGCGCCGCATCGCTCGTGGGAGCCCGACGCGAAGCACGCGACGATGTACGACGACGTCGACATCCCTGAACCGGCGACGATCGAGGACGACCACGAGAGCCGCGCCGACGTGGTCAAGGCGATGCACATGCACCTGCTCGACCTGCATCCGACGATCGACCTCAAGGCGCCGGTCCCGCCGGGACTGACTCGACGCGCGAGGAGATCAGCTGGCGATACCAGCGGTACATCAAGGAGTACCTGCGCGTCGTCGCGTCGATCGACGACAACGTCGGCCGCCTGCTCGACTGGCTCGACGACAACGGTCTCGCCGACGACACGATCGTCGTCTACACCTCGGACCAGGGCTTCTTCCTCGGCGACCACGGCTGGTTCGACAAACGGATGATGTACGAGGAATCGGTGGCGATGCCGTTGCTGGTGCGTTACCCGGCGCTCATGGCGGCCAGCGGCGTCCAGGGCGGTGCGGTGTGCGACGAGATGGTGCTCAACGTCGACTTCGCGGCCACGTTCCTCGACCTCGCCGGCGTCGACGTACCCGACGTCGTGGCAGGGCCCGAGCTTCGCCCCGTTGCTGCGCGGGGACGTTCCGCCCGGCTGGCGCACGTCGATGTACTACCGGTACTGGATGCACCGGGACGACTCGCACCAGGTCCCCGCGCACTACGGAGTTCGCACCCGCACGCACAAGTTGATCGGCTACTACAACGACCCGCTGGGCCAGCCCGGGGCGCATGGCCCGATCGACCCGCCGGAGTGGGAGCTGTACGACCTCGTCGCCGACCCCGCGGAGATCCGCAACGTCATCCACGACCCGTCCTATGCACCGATCGCTCGCGAACTGCACGCCGAGTTGCTCCGGCTCCAAGCCGAGGTCGGCGACGAGCCCTACCCGCCGGCCCACGACGTGCTGCACGCGCTGATCGGGTCGTGACCCGAACCGCTCCCGGAATTGTCGATCTCGGTCGGATCGCGCTCGGTATGCGGGCCGATTCCGACCGAGATCGGTGTCCAGCGTCGCTGGCCGTATCTCGGTCGGATCGCGGTCGGTGTGCGGGCCGATTCCGACCGAGATCGGTGTCCGGCTCGTTCTCGGTCGGATCGCGGTCGGTATGCGGGCCGATTCCGACCGAGATCGGGCGTGATCGGCGTGATCGGGCGTCGGCGTCCGTTCATCCGTCGAGGTGCGGCGGTGTCTCGGCGCGGGCCATGTGCAGCAGGGCGATGTTGTCGGCGGCAGCGGCGGCGACCGCGTCGCGCACGCCGAGGGCGACCAGCTGATGTTCGATGACCGTCGGATCGTCGCCCACGTCGAACATCGCGGTGGCGAGCCGGTGGGCGCGGGTGAGGGCGTCGAGCGTGACCGTAGTGGTCGCCCAGTCGCGATGGGCGGCCTGCACGTCGTGGGGCATCCGCTTGAGGTGCCGTTGCGCGATCGGCGGCACCCGCCGGCGCACCGCCAGCCCGCCGGGGATGTGGTGCGCGAGGCCGAACATGACGCAGCGC
Organism: Ilumatobacteraceae bacterium; assembly: GCA_963772085.1. GTDB lineage: Bacteria > Actinomycetota > Acidimicrobiia > Acidimicrobiales > Ilumatobacteraceae > Sva-07. Next base: position 130,113 of record CAVYWH010000003.1, on the reverse strand, counting down.
TGGAGCGCCTTGCTGAACGGTGAGGCCCGGCCGATGCTGAACCCGAGCCCCATCGCCTGCGCGGTGCATCCGAGGTCGATCTGGTAGCCGTCGGGTTCGTGGTCGAGGCCGGCGGCGAGGCGGCGCATCAACCAGGTGGCGGTCGGACCGAGCACCCCGAGCCAGAACGTCTCGACGTATCGCGATCGCGGGTCGTGGCCGTCGTCGTCGACGAGCGGGTCGTACCAGGGGCGGATCGTGACCACCGTCGAATCGGGGTGGGGCGAGTCGGGGTGGGACGAGTCGGGGTCGGACGGTCCGGGTCGGGCACGTCAGGGTCGGCCCGGACGGGCTCGGGTGTGGCGGGGGTTCGTGTGATGGCGTCGGTCGGGGACGAGACGTCGGACATGCGAGCACCTCTCGAAGGGCGGGGACGACGGAGAGGGGAGCCGGCAACGGAACGTGGGTCGGGTGCGGGAGCAAGGGGAATGGGAGACGGAGCGGCCCGACGCCGACCTGCGAGAGTGGGACATGCACGAGGCGTGGACATGTTGAGCAGGATCAAACCATGGCATCACATCGTGGTCGGCCTGGTCATCGCTGCTGATGGCGCTGCTGGCCGGCGTCCGTGTCATCGGTGCCGGCGACGACAGCCTGCTCCGCGGCGAGAGCTTCGACTCCAAGCAGGTGACGATCTGGCCCGAGGGTGACGACGGCGTGCGCATCCGCGAGATCGTCGACATCGACTTCGGATCGAACGAGCGCCACGGGTACCAGCGCATCATCCCCAACGATTTCGGTGTGCCCGAGTCGGTCACGGTCGTCACCGAGGCCGACGACTCGTTGAACGTCGTCAACCTCGGCGACGAGACCCGCATCCGGGTCGGCGATCCGAACATCGCGTACACGGGCCGCCACCGCTACGAGCTCGAGTACGTACTCCCCGATGCGGCGGTGAGCTCGGGCGTGCTCGCCCTCGACGTGATCGGCAACGAGGAGACGTTCGAGACCGACCGCTTCGAGGTGGTGCTCACCGGCTTCGACTTCGGAACCACGTCGTGCGACACCGGTTCGTACGGGTCGTTCGGTGGCTGCGAGTTGGTCAGGGACGACACCGGCAACTACGTGGCGGTCATCGCACCGCTCGCGCCGAACGACGGCATCACCGTCGGCGGTCGGATCGACGGGTTCACCGACGTCGAGCTGCCACCGGCCCCCGCTCAGCCCGACAGCCGCCGCCACCGGATTCGCCCCGCTCGGTCTGCTGATGATCCCGATCGGGATCGCTCGGCGCCGCGAGCGCCTTCTACTGGAACCGCCGGCGCGGCAGCAACGACGTCAGCGGTGCCGGCGGTGCCGCCGATGCCGCGTTCGGCGGACTCCCGAGCCCGGCGGCGAAGGGTTCGAGCCCGGTCGGTCCGACACGCCGGGTGACCGACAAGGAACTGGCCCGGATGGCGACGATCGAGTTCGTCCCGCCGCGCGGGCTCGACCCGTGGCAGGGCATGGCACTGCTCCGCGAGTCGGTCGACGACCAGACGGTCCTGGCCTGGTTCTCGGGCATGGTCGCCCAGGAGGCGCTGGTCGTGACCGGCTCGGGAAAGGACGCGCAGCTGGTGCTCGGTCCGAAGCAGGACCGGCTGTCACTCGTGGATCAGGCCCATGTGGCCCGGCTGTTCGCCGGCGAATCGACGATCGAACTCGGCACGTACGACCCCGATTTCGCGTCGACGTGGCGCAACGTCGCGGACGAGCAGGAGGGCTTCATCGAGGAGTCCGGATGGTGGAACACCAAGGTCCGGGGCGGCGGTGGAGCAGTCCGCAAGGTCGTCACCGGTGTCGTCGTCATCGTGTTCATCTTCGTCTTCTTCAACGTCGGAGCGTTGTTCGCCGCCGCCGGCGTCGGGTGCTCAGCTCGCCATGGTTCGCCATCGTGCTGGGCTTCCTGGTCCCGTTCCTCGTCGCGCAGGCTCGTGTACGGGTCGATGCTGCCGTCTCGAACGGCGACGGGCTCAGCGCTCGCGCTGCGAACGGAATCGTTCCGGCGCTTCCTCGCGTCGAGCGAGGGCAAGCACGTCGACTGGGCGTGGGAGCACGGCGTGCTGCGTGAATACAGCGCGTGGGCGGTCGCCCTCGGCGCGGCCGAGGCGTGGTCCAAGGCGATCGGGTCGAGCAACATTCCCGACCCCACCGCCGCGATGTCCGGCCCGATGCTGATGTACACGCTGGGCCCGACCTTCGCCAGCACCCACACCGCACCGTCGTCGTCGAGCAGCTCGGGAGGTGGCTTCGGCGGTGGTGGTGGTTTCGGCGGCGGCACCGGCGGCGGCGGCGGAGGCGGCAGTTCGGGCTCCTGGTGAACGATCCACGATGACGTCCGACCGGTCGCCGCGGGCGGGACGCCATCGTCCGGTGATCAGCCGGCGATGATGTGGTCGAGCATCGAGTTCGGGTTCGTTCTGCTCGATGCGGGCGAGCGCGTACTTGTTCTCGAACAGCGCCACGAGCCGGCCGTCGAGCCGGGCCAGGATCCGGACACCGGGCTTCTCGCGCAGCGCGTCGGCCGAGGCCTTGTCGGTCAGGCGGATCGCCTGGTACGGGGCCGACAGGATCTCGATCGGGGCGTTGAACTCGATGTCGAGACGGTTGGCGAACACGTCGAACTGCAGCTGGCCGACCGCGGCCAGGACCGGTGACGCGTCGCCCCAGTCGGGGTCCTTGAGCACCTGCACGACGCCCTCTTCGTTGAGCTGATCGAGGCCCTTGCGGAACTGCTTGAACTTGCCGGTGTCGAGGGGGCGGGCGGTGGCGAACACCTCGGGGGCGAACTGGGGGATCGGCGGGAACCGCACCGGCGGGCCCGACTCGTCGAACAGGCTGTCGCCGATGTTCAAGCCGGTGGCGTTCACGAGGCCGACCACGTCGCCGGGGAACGCCTCGTCGATCGTGGTCCGCTCGGCGCCGAACACCGTCGACGCGTACTTCGTGGCGAACGGCTTGCCCGTGCGCTCGCACGTCATCACCATGCCCGCGCTCGAACCGCCCCGAGCAGATGCGGGCGAACGCGATGCGGTCGCGGTGGTTGCGGTCCATGTTGGCCTGCACCTTGAACACGAACGCCGAGACCGGTTCGTCGAGGTGGCGCGGCTTGCCGTCGACGTCGGCGCGCGGCCGTCGGTGCCGGCGCCAGGTCGACGATCGCGTCGAGCAGGTGACGCACGCCGAAGTTGGTCAGTGCAGACCCGGCGAACACCGGGGTGGACTCGCCGGCCAGGAACGACGACAGGTCGACATCGGCGCCGATCGCGTCGAGCAGCGAGGCATCGTCGATGCTCTTGGTCCACTCGGCGCCCTCCTCCGCGGCGGCGCGAATCGGGTCGACGTCCTCCTCCGGAGCGATCTGCGAGCCGCGGGCCGTACGGGTGAAGCGGGTGAACACGCCGGTGCGCCGGTCGATCACGCCACGCAGGTCGCCGTGGGATCCGACCGGCCACGTGGCGGGAGTCGGGCGCAGATCGATCTGCTTCTCGATCTGGTCGAGGAGTTCGAGCGGCTCCAATCCGGGTCGATCGAGTTTGTTGAGGAACGTGATGACCGGCAGGTTCTGCGACCGGCAGACCTCGAACAGCTTCAGGGTCTGGGGTTCGATGCCCTTGGCCGAATCGAGCACCATCACGACGGCGTCGACCGCCGACAGCACCCGGTAGGTGTCCTCGGAGAAGTCGCGGTGGCCGGGGGTGTCGAGCAGGTTCAGTTCGTGGTCGCGGTAGGGGAAGTTCAGCGCCGTCGACGTGATCGAGATGCCGCGCTTCTGCTCCATGTCCATCCAGTCCGACGTCGCCGCCCGACGGCCTTCGTGGGCCTTCACCGCGCCGCCGGAGGTGATCGCACCGGCGTACAGCAGGAACTTCTCGGTGAGGGTGGTCTTGCCCGCGTCGGGGTGGCTGATGATCGCGAACGTTCGCCGGCGCGCGGCCTCGGAGATCACCTGCTGGGACATGACATGCCAACCTACCGAGATGGGTGCCCATGTGATCGAACGACTTCGCCTCGGCGAGCTGCTGGCCGACGAGCACGAGCGGTTCGTGGCGCTGCATCCCCGTTCGGCTGCGCTCGCCACGGAGGCCGCCGCACACCTGGTGGCCGGCGTGCCGATGCCGTGGATGACGCGCTGGCCCGGCGGGTTCCCGATCCACGTCGCGGAAGCGTCCGGGGCGAGGTTCGTCGACGTCGACGGCATCGAGTACGTCGACTTCTGCCTGGGTGACACCGGCGCGATGTCGGGTCACGGCGGGGCGGCGCTCGCCGCCGCGGTCGCCCGCCAGATGGACATCGGCCTGACGACGATGCTCCCGACCGAGGATGCCGCCTGGGTCGGCGGGGAGCTGAGCCGGCGCTTCGGGCTGCCCAAGTGGCAGATGGCGATGACCGCCACCGACGCGAACCGGTTCGTGCTGCGCTTCGCCCGCCACCTCACCGGTCGTCCGAAGGTGGCGGTGATGGACTGGTGCTATCACGGCACCGTCGACGAGACGCTGGTGATCCTCGACTCGGTCGGCCGGGTCGTGAGCCGTCCTGGCGCGATCGGCCCGCAGGTCGACCCGGCGCTCACGACCCGGGTCGTCCCGTTCAACGATCTCGGTGCGCTCGAGCGGGCGCTCGACCACGGCGACGTGGCCGCCCTGCTGATGGAGCCGGCGCTGACCAACATCGGCATCGTGCTGCCCGACGAGGGCTACCTGCGTGGCGTCAGGGAGCTCACCCGCCGCTACGGGACGCTGCTGATCATCGACGAGACGCACACGATCTGCGCCGGTCCGGGTGGGTGCACCGCGGCGTGGGACCTCGATCCGGACTTCGTGGTGATCGGGAAGCCGATCGGCGGTGGCGTACCGGTCGCCGCGTACGGCATGACGGACGCACTCGCCGACCGGCTGGTGTCCGCGATGACGGGGCACGACTCGGACGTCGCGGGCATCGGCGGCACGCTCACGGGCAGCGCGCTGGCGCTCGCTGCGGTGCGGGCGACCCTGAGCACGACGTTGCTCGCCGACGACTATGACGCGGATGATCCCGTTGGCGACGAGATGGACCGACGGCGTGGCGGCGGCGATCGAGGGTGCCGGGCTGGACTGGACCGTCCAGCAACTGGGCTGTCGGGCGGAGTACTGGTTCTGTCCGCCGCCGCGCGACGGTGCGGCGGCGGCGGCCGCGGTCGACGACGAACTCGACGCGTTCATGCACCTGTGGGCGCTGAATCGAGGTGTGCTCATGACGCCGTTCCACAACATGGCGCTGATGTCGCCCGCCCACGTCGACGCCGACGTCGATCGCCACACCGAGGTGTTCTCCGACGCCGCGTCACCGCCCTGACCGCCTGAGGGACGGACCGCCGTCGATGGCTCAGCGTCGTGATGCCATGATGGGCCCGATGAGTGAGCACCCGTCGGGGGACGTTCCGGTGGTCGGCGTCGAAGCGGCCCGCGACGTCGTCGGCCGAGCCCGACGCATCGTGGTGCTCACCGGCGCCGGGATCTCGACCGACTCGGGAATCCCGGACTTCCGTGGTCCGAATGGGCTGTGGACCAAGAATCCGGCCGCGGAGAAGGCTTCGAACATCGAGTACTACCTCAACGATCCGGCGGTGCGGCGGGCCGCCTGGCAGCACCGTGTCGACGCCCCGGCGTTCACGGCACAGCCGAACAGCGGTCACCGTGCGATCGTCGAACTCGAGCGATCCGATCGGTTGCTCGCGGTCGTCACGCAGAACATCGACGGACTGCACCAGAAGGCCGGCACCGATCCGGACAAGGTCATCGAGGTGCACGGCACGGTGTGGTTCACGCGCTGTTGGGACTGTCAGGACCGGCGACCGATGAGCGAGACCCTCGACCGGGTCCGTCGAGGTGAGGACGACCCGCCATGTCTCGTGTGTGGCGGCATCCTGAAGAGCGACACGATCAGCTTCGGCCAAGCCCTCGTCCCGGAGGTGATCGAGCGGGCGATGCGGGCGAGCGACGAGTGCGACGTGATGCTCGCGGTGGGGTCGACGCTGAGCGTGTTCCCGGCGGCGAACTGCGTGCCGCGGGCCAAGGCATCCGGAGCGTCGGTGATCATCGTCAACGGTCAGGAGACGGCGATGGACCGTTACGCCGACTGGCTGCTCGTCGGTCCGATCGGCGAGATCCTCCCCGCGCTCGTCACCTGACCGTGACGGTGGGATCGGGTCAGCTGGCGGTGCGGCGGCTGGCGAGGAACGCGCCGCCGATGACGAACGCGACGCCGGCGAGGGCCATCGGCGCCACCTCGTCGTCGCGGAACACGACGCCGAGCACGAGCGCCACGACCGGGATGATGTAGGTGATCATCGACGCCCGCGTCGGCGCCGACACGTCCGACGAGCGTTCCCATGATCACGAACGCCAACCCGGTGCCGACCACGCCGAGGAACAGCACCGCGGCGACCGGTCCGAGTTCGAAGTGGGAGTCGCCGAGCCCCCAGAGCCCGTACGGCAGCGTCCACAGCGTGGCGAGGATCAGGACGTTGGCCATCAGGTCGAGCGATCCGTAGCGCTGCTGGAGCGGGGCGGCGATGTTCACCGACAAGCCGTAGCACGCTGTGGCGACGATCACCAGGACGACGCCGAGCGCCTCGCTGCCACCGTCGTCGAGCGACGGGAGGCTGACGAGCGCCACGCCGACGAAGCCGACGGCGATGCCGAGGAGTTGCGCCCCGCGCGGCGGCTGGCGCAGCAGCACCGTGGCCACGAGCGCGGTGAAGATCGGCGTACCGCCGTTGAGCAGTCCCGCCACTGCCGAGTTGATGTGCTGTTCGGCGATCGGGAACAGCGTGAAGGGCACCGCCACCCACAACACCGACAACGTGATCAGCCGCTTTCGGTCCGCCCGCTCGATGGCGACGCGCGGGCGTGGCGCCAGCGCCAACGCGGCCGCCCCGGAACCCACACGAAGCAGCGTGACGAGGCCCGGCTGCATCGCCTCGAGGCCGACGGCGATGAACAGGAACGACGAACCCCAGATGCCCGCGACCGACAGGAACAGCGCCCAGTCGCGGGCGGTGAACGTGCCCTGGTTCGCCGCCGTGGTCGGAACGAAGAGCTTCCGATCGTCGAATCTCCCGGCGTCCGCGTTCGGCGCCTGCACGGTCCCGTCGTTCGTCGTCGACACGCGTGTCAACCTAGCGACGGACCCGATCGTGTCACTGGCGGGTTTCGGCCGTGACGAGCGGAACCGTGACGGCCGCGACGGCGGCGACGGGCGGAACTGCAGCCCGCAACGCGACGAGGCGTCGCAACAGGAGGATGACGACGAGGTAGAGCACGACGGCGATGGCCAGCACCGTGCGGAACCCGTACGTCATCGACACCATCGTCGTGAGCGTCGACCCGATGACGGAGAAGAACCCGTTGATCGCCCAGCCCCACGCCACGTACTCGGTGGCGTGCTCGCGATCGGTGGCGACGAGGGAGATGGCGAGCGGCATGAACATGCCCAGGCAGAACCCGAGCGGCGCACACAGCCCGATCACGAGCACGACCTTCGCCGGCAGCGGCCACGCGAGCAGCGACTCCTCCAGCTGCGGAGCGACCCACATGTAGAACGCGCCGAGACCGACGATGGCGGCGGCGAGCGCAGCCAGCATCCGCTGTGGCCGCACGTGCCAGCGACCGCTGACGAGCGCGCCGACCCCGGTCGACAGCAGGATCGCCATGAGCGTCACCGTCAACGAGTACGTGGGGTACCCCAGGAACAGGGAGAAGTGCTGGATCAGCGTGATCTCGAACGCGATGAACGCCAACCCGAGCAGGGCGAAGATCGGCGCGCTGGTCGACTTGTCCGGCAGGGCCCGCCACGTCGTTCGCACGAGCAGGAACGGCACGAGCAGGAACACCGTGGCGAGCAACATGCTGATCGCCAGCAACACGAGCAGGACGCGTTCACCGATCCCGATCTCGACGTCGACGTCGGCGATCGGGTCCCCGAGGTCCTGGATCACCTGCGAGAACGGGACGAAGTGCCAGAAGAAGGGGCGGTTGTCCGAGATCGCCCTGACGTCGTACGGGTAGTCGTCGATGTACTCACCGACGGTCTGGCCGCCGTCGCTGGCCGAGTCCGGCAACGTGATGATCTGATTGACCGGCGCGCCGTCGTCGCCGGGACGGCCGGGCAGGTACCGGGCGTCGCTGTTCGGCACGACCGCGAGCTGCGCCTCGATCCGGTCGAGCTCGTCGGCGGTGAACGGCGCGGCCTTCATCATGGTCGTCGACCCGCCGTAGAAGAACCCCTCGGCCGTCGACGTGACGACGGCGATGTGCTCGTCGAACGGCGCGATCCCGGCGCTGTCGTACGCCTCGCGAGCGGTGGCGGCGAGCCGGGCGGTGCGGTTCGGCCGGTGCGCGTAGTCCTTCTCGCCGAACTGCATCACGACCATGCCGTCGTCGGTGACGTGGTCGACCGAGTCCTCGCAGCATCTCCTTCGTGTACAGGTAGCTCTCCGACAGCACGAACGCCCCGCTCGACGCCGCGTTCGACGCCGCATAGCTGTCGGGGGCGACGAACCAGACGAGGTCGTACTCCTCGTCCGAGCGTGCCAGGTAGCTCCGACCGTCACCGACCACGTAGTTGACCTCGGCACGCTCGGTCAGATGGCCCGAGTACTCCGCGTACTCGCCCCGCAGGAGGCCCGCGGTGGCAGGGTTGAGTTCGACCGCATCGATCTGCTCGGCACCGAAATGGATCGACGCCGCGATCTCGTTGCCGCCGGCCGCGCCGATGATCAGCACCCGTTCGGGCGGCTTCGCCGAGAGCGGCGAACGGGATCGACCGGTCGTCGGTGTCGAACCGGTCGAGCGACGCCGGGTCGCCGTCCCAGGCCAGATCGCCGAACCCCAGATGCCGTCGTGGTACAGCACCGTGTTGTCGGGGAACGCCGCGGCGTCGACCCGGAACAACGCACTCCACTCCGAGGCCTGGGTGTCGACGTCGGGACGGACGCCCTTGCTCTCCTCGGTACGGATGGACGGGGCGGCGTCGGGCACGATGACCACGACGCCGAGCAGCGCCGCGGCCACGAGGCCCACGGCGAGCGCCGCCTTGTGGGTCGAGCCGGTGAGGCGGATCCCGACGACGACGAGGATGATCGCCACACCGGCGATGATCGAGACGGGCCCGATCGTGGCCACCAGGGGCACGACGACGAGACACGCCAGCGCGGCGCCGGCGAGGTCGGAGAAGTACAGCCGGTTGATGTCCTCGGAGCGGCGGGCGAACAGCGCCGACACGCACATCCCGATCGGCAGGAAGCTGATGTACAGCCCGAGGCAGATCAGCAGCAGCTGTCCGACGGCGACGAGCTGGATCGTCGTGTCGCCCGTCCAGATCGCCAGGGTGTCGAGCGGCGTGACCGCCACGGTGACGTATCCGACGACGACGCCGGCGGCGGCAGCCAGGGTGCACGCGGCGAGCAGCGTGCGGGTCGGCAGCTGCCGCAAGCGGCCCGACACCGCGATGATCACGGCGCCCGAGCCGAGCCCGAGCAGCGCCAGGCCGATCACGAGGTACGTGTAGTAGTAGTACAGCTTGAACGAGATGATCCGGGTGTAGGAGATCTCGAGCAGCAGCGCCGCCGCGCTGATCACGAAGATCTCGATCAGGTACGTCGGCGATCCGCTCGACGCGCCCGGGGCGGTGGTGGATGCGGATCGTCGGCGGAGAAGCAAGCGCCCGAAGGGTAGCGGCGCGAAGGTCGTGCATTGGTGCCAGGCACCGATGCACGACCTTCGTGTGTGCGTCGCCGGGTGACGAATCCCGACCCGATGGGTAGGCTTTTCATCATGGCAACGTTCCGTGATCTGCTCGCCGCCGCCAAGTCCGAGATCGTCGAGGTCGACACCGACGACGCCGCGTCCCGCATCGACGACGGCGCCCTCGTGCTCGACGTCCGCGAGCCCGACGAATACGACGAAGGCGCCCTGCCGGGTGCGATCCACATCCCGCGCGGCCACCTCGAGGCACAGGTCGAGGGCCGCCTGCTCGACAAGTCCGCCCCGGTCGTCGTGTACTGCGCGGGTGGTGTGCGTTCGGCGTTCGCCGCCAAGACCCTCGCCGAACTCGGCTACACCGACGTGTTCTCGATGGCCGGAGGCTTCGGCCGGTGGAAGGACGAGGGCCGCCCGTGGAAGCAGCCCGTGTCGCTCAGCGCCGAACAGACGAACCGCTACAAGCGCCACCTGCTGCTTCCCGAGGTCGGCGTCGCCGGCCAGGTCAAGTTGCTCGACGCCAAGGTGCTGATGCTCGGCGCCGGTGGCCTCGGCTCCCCCGCCGCGCTGTACCTCGCGGCGGCCGGCGTCGGCACGATCGGCATCGTCGACATGGACGAGGTCGACTCGTCGAACCTGCAGCGCCAGATCCTCCACAACGTCGACCGCATCGGCGACCGCAAGGTCGACTCGGCGAAGAAGACGCTCACGATGCTCAACCCCGACGTCGACGTCGTCACGTACGACACCCGCCTCGATGCGTCGAACATCATCGACATCATCTCTGGTTACGACGTGATCGTCGACGGCGCCGACAACTTCCCGAGCCGCTACCTGCTCAACGACGCCAGCGTGAAGCTCGGCATCCCGGTCGTCCACGGCTCGATCTTCCGCTTCGAGGGCATGGTCAGCGTGTTCCACCCGACCGAGGGCCCGACGTACCGCGACATGGTCCCCGAGCCGCCGCCCGCCGAGCTCGCCCCGAGCTGCGCCGAGGCCGGCGTGCTCGGCGTGCTGCCCGGCATCATCGGCTCGATCCAGGCGCTCGAGACGATCAAGGTCATCCTCGGCCTCGGCGAGCCGCTGATCGGTCGCATCCTCACGGTCGACACGACCGAGATGGAGTTCCGGGTGTTCAACCTCAAGCCCGACCCCGCCAACGAGGTCACCTACGCCAACCGCGACCGCATCGAGATCCACGAACTCGACGGCCTCTGCGCGCCGGGCCTGAGCGCCGCCCACTGAGGCCTGATCCGCATGCGAGGTGACGCTCGGGTCACGTCGTGCGCCACATCGGCTCAGGACGGCTCGGTGAGGATCGTGCGCTCGATCTGGAGTGGTCCTGGCGGTCGAGTTCTTCGCGTTCCTGGGTGGCGACGCCGACGAGCACCAACGCGACGCCGAGCAGCTCGATGCCGGACGGTTGCTGGTCGAGCGCGATCCAGCCGACGGCGAGCGCCGTCACCGGCAGGAGCGCGAGCAGCACCGAGAAACGACGGATCGGGATGCGCCGCATCACGAACTGGTCGATGCCGTAGCCGATGGCGTTCGAGAACACGCCGACCAGCAGGCACGCGGCGAGCAACGACGGCGACGCCCACACCGGGCCGCTCCACGGTGCGCCGACCGGGGTCATCACGAGCGACCCGATGGCCAGCCCGATGCCCAGCCCGGCGACGCCACGATCGAGCTGGGCGACCTTCGAGCCGACGACGATGTACACCGCCCACATCGTCGACGCCAGCAGGATGAACAGCAGCCCGAGGGCGTTCGCCGTCGATCTCGCCCTGGCCGAGCACGACGACCCCGCCGATGGCGAACAGCGAGGGCGACGGCGTTGCGCAGCGACCGGGTCGCCACCGCAGCCACGGTGATCGGGCCGATGAACTCGATCGTCACCGCCTTGCCCAGGTCGACCCGGTCGATGGCGAGGTAGAAGAACGTGTTCATCAGCGCCGTGGCGATGCCGAACACGCCGGCCGCGACGAGTTGACGGCGGGTCCATCCGGTCCACCATCCGCCGCGACACGACGAGCAGCGCGATCGTCGCGCCGATCAACCGGAACCATGCCACCGTCTGCGGCTCGACCTCGTCGAACAGCAAGACGGCGATCGCCGCCCCGATGTACTGGGCGACCGCGGAGAGGATGAAGAGCGCCTCGGGCTGTGTGGTGTCCAACCACCGGGTGACGGGCCCCGGCCGAGGCGATCGCCTACTCAAACAGTTCGGGCTCGGAGCGCGAGATCTCGTCCCACATCGGCTGGAAGCTGAACCAGCCGGCCAGCGGGTAGCCGTCTGCTGGGCGGTGTACGACGCGTATTCGTCGCGGATCTCGATCGGGTCGCCGGCGGCCATCGCCATCAGCTGGGCCTGGCAGGAGCGCTCCATCGAGATGAACCAGAACGCCGCCTCGTCGACCGACTCGCCGACGGTGAACAGCCCGTGGTTCTGGTGGATCGCGGCCTTGCCCTTCGGGAAGGCGGCGGCGAAGTCGCGACCCGCCTCGACCTCGAACACGACCGCGCCACCGTGCTCGGAGATCAGCGTGTGGTCGTTGTAGAAGATGCAGGCATCCTGCGTGAGCGGGGCCAGCGGGATGCCGAGCGAGCTGAACGACTTGCCGTACGGCGAGTGGGCGTGCGCCGCGGCGATCACGTCGGGACGTGCCGAGTGGATCGCCGCGTGCAGCACGAACGCCGCCCGGTTCACCGGCTTCGTGCCGTACACCACGTCACCCTGGTGGTTGACGAGGAGCAGGTCGCTCTGGCGGATGTGGCGGAAGCTCATGCCGAACGGGTTGACCCAGAAGTGGTCGGGGAACTCGGGGTCGCGGACCGTGATGTGGCCGGCGACGCCCTCGGAGAACCCGAAACGCCCGAACACCCGCAGCGCACCGGCGAGGTGGCGTCTTGCGGTAGTGGCGCTCCTCCTCGACGGTGTCGAACGTCGGCGGCCCGTCGAGACCGACGACCTTCGGGGTCAGTTCGATCCCGTCGATGACGCCAGGGGACAGAACGGTGTCGTGTTCGGTGATGGCCATACCGCCAGCGTAATCCTCAACCTACGATCGGTCGATGCCCGAGATCTCACCGTCGACGATCGCCCCGCCGGCCGCGAACTACGCCCACGCCATCCTCACCGAGTCGCCGGCGAGATGGCTGCACACCTCCGGGGTGGTGCCGATCGCACCCGATGGTTCGACACCGGACGACCTGGGCGAGCAGGCCGATGTGATCTGGGCCAACATCGAAGCGATGCTCGGCGAGGCGGCCATGCCGTCGTCGGACATCGTGTCGATCACGACCTACGTCGTCGCCGGTGAACCGTTGGCGCCGGTGATGGCAGCACGCGACCGGGCCCTCGACGGGCATCGGTCCGCATCGACGCTGGTCACCGTGCCCGCACTCGCCCGACCCGAGTGGCACGTCGAGATCGCGATCGTCGCCGCCGCATCGGGGTAAGCCGTGTCATGAGGTCGAGCGGCATGGGGTCGAGCGGCGTGGGATCGAACGGCAGGTGGTGGAGGGTCGGCACGGTCGTGGTCGTCGGGGTCATGCTGCTGCCGGTCGTGCTCGACCGCGACAGCTTCCCGCTCTCGACCTATCCGATGTACTCGCGGGCCAGGCCGGCCGAGGTCACGATCCCGACCGCGATCGGCATCGACGGCAGCGGCGGTGAGCACCGGCTCACGCTGCAGGTGATCGGTGCCAGCGACGACCCGCTCATCGTCGCCGGCGAGCTGCGGACGGCGATCGCCCAGGAGCGGGCGGACGATCGATGCCGCGCGATCGCCGACCGTGCGGCCGAGTCGCTCGTCGCCGACCTCGACCTGGTCCGGATCGAGGTCGTCATGGAACGACACGACGTCGTCGCCCAGGTGGCCGGTGAGCCGAGCCTCGTCGAGCGCACGGTGCACGCGGCCTGTACGCCGGGGGCGGCGTCGTGAGCCGATTCCCCAGGCTGATCCACGCGGATGCTCCGGCCGAGCGCCTGGCGGCACTGCGCGTCGCGGCGGGCGTGTTCGCCGTGTCGTACCTGGCGCTCCGCATCCCGGTGGTGCTGCGCCTCCGCGGGCGATCGGCCGACGACTTCATCGGCGTCGGTGTGTTCCACTGGCTCGACGGCCCGCTACCCGATGCGGCCATCACCGTCGGCGTGGTGACCGCGCTGTGTTCGGGGGCCGGCTTCATCGCCGGCGCGTGCTTCGTCGTGTCCGGCCCGGTGTTCGCCCTCACGATGCTGGGGCTGACCACGTACCGCTCGTCGTGGGGACAGCTGCTGCACTTCGAGAACCTGATGGTGCTCCACCTCGTCATCATCGCCTGTCGCCGCCTCGGCCGACGCCTGGTCGTTCGACGCGCACCGCCGTCGGGCGCGCGGCCGGACGGCCCGCCGTGCGCACGACTACGCGTCGCCGCTGCGGCTGGTGTGCATCGTCGTCGTGCTCACCTACGTGATCGCCGGGGTCGCCAAGTTGCGCTACGGCGGGCTCGAGTGGATCTTCGGCGATGCACTGCGCAACCACGTGGCCTACTCGGCGGCACGGCTCGAACTGCTCGGCGGCACGCCCTCGCCGCTCGCCGAGGTGGCGGTGCGCCGCGCGTGGATGTTCCCGCCGATGGCCGCGGTGGCCGTCGTCATCGAGCTGGTCGCACCGATCGCCCTGTTCGGCGGCTGGTATCGGAACGTCTGGGTCGGCGCCGCCTGGCTGATGCACGCGGGCATCGCCGCGCTGATGCTGGTCGCGTTTCCCTATCCGCTGTTCCTGATGGCGTTCGCGCCGTTCTTCCCGCTCGAACGCGTCGCCCGCTTCCTGGGCAACCTGGTCCCTTCCGGACCCGACCCCGAAGGGACCAGGTTCAGTCGGAGGTGGCGAGGAGGCGGCGAGCGGCGATCCCCGGGGTGATCGTGCCGGCGCGGAGCTCGGCCTCGATCGCCGCTGATTGCTCGCGGACAGCCGGCTGCCGGCGGAATGTCCGCAGCACGGCCTCCTCGACCGACGACCACATCCACGAGACCTGCTGGTCGGCGCGGCGGGCGGCGAACGAGCCCGACGACTCCATGGTGGTGCGGTGGCGGGTGACCTGCGCCCACACGCCGGCGAGTCCGTCGCCGGTCGCCGCGCTGCACGTGAGCACCGGGGGGATCCAGGCGGCGCCCGGCGGGTAGAGCAGTTCGAGCGCGGTCGACAGCTCGCGCGCCGCCATCTTCGCCTCCGCGAGATGGGCGCCGTCGGCCTTGTTGACCGACACGACGTCGGCGAGTTCGAGCACGCCCTTCTTGATCCCCTGCAGCGAGTCGCCGGTCCGGGCGAGCATCAGCACGAGGAACGTGTCGGTGAGGTTGGCCACCGTGGTCTCCGACTGTCCGACGCCGACCGTCTCCACGAGCACGACGTCGTGGCCGGCGGCCTCGACGATGACGATCGCCTCGCGGGTCGCCGCGGCCACCCCGCCGAGCGTGCCCGACGTGGGCGACGGGCGGATGAACGCATGGGGGTCGACCGACAGCCGCTCCATCCTGGTCTTGTCACCGAGGATGCTGCCGCCGGTGCGCGTCGACGACGGGTCGACCGCCAGCACCGCCACCTTGTGCCCGTCGGTCGTCAGCATCGTGCCCAGCGCGTCGATGAACGTCGACTTGCCGACCCCGGGCACACCGGTGATCCCGACCCGATGGCTGGCGACGGCGTGGGGGAGCAGGCGCCGCAGCAGCTCCTCCGCCAGATCGCGGTGGTCGGGATGCGTCGATTCGACGAGGGTGATGGCCTGGCCGAGGTATCGGCGATCGGCGGCCAGGACGCCCTGTTCGTAGGCGTCGAGATCGATCTGGCGCGCCATGCCTCAGCGGGCTTGGCGCTCGAGGTCGTCGAGCAGGTCGACCACTGCGTCGGCGATCACCGTGCCCGGCGGGAAGATCGCCGCGGCGCCGGCGGCGCGCAGCTCGTCGAAGTCCTGCGACGGGATCACGCCACCGACGACGATCATGATGTCGTCGCGCCCGAGCGCGGCCAGCTCGTCACGCAGGGCGGGGACGAGCGTGAGATGGCCGGCGGCCAGCGACGAGGCCCCGACGATGTGCACGTCGGCCTCGACCGCCTGCTTGGCCACCTCGGCCGGCGTCTGGAAGAGCGGGCCGACGTCGACGTCGAAGCCGAGGTCGGCGAACGCCGTGGCGATCACCTTCTGGCCGCGGTCGTGACCGTCCTGGCCCATCTTGGCGACCATGATGCGCGGCCGGCGGCCGTGGTCGATGACGAACCGGTCGACGAGCTCGCGGGCGTGCACGACGTTCGCTCCTTCGCCGACCTCGCTGCGGTACACACCCTGGATCGTACGGATCGTGGCGGTGTGGCGACCGAACACCTTCTCCAGAGCGTCGCTGATCTCCCCGACCGTCGCCCGTTCGCGGGCGGCGTCGACGGCGAGTTTCAGGAAGTTCTGTTCGAGGCCCGGAGCGCGGGTGCCCTCGACCGAGGCCGCCGCGGCGTCGGTCAGGCGCTGCAGCGCGGCCTGACAGGCGGCCTCGTCGCGCTCGGCGCGCAGCCGCTCGAGCTTGGCCAGCTGCTGGTTGCGCACGGAGGTGTTGTCGACCTTGAGCACGTCGATCGAATCGGGCGTGTCGGGGCGGAACATGTTCACGCCGATCACCGGCTGGCGGCCGGAGTCGATGCGGGCCTGGGTGCGGGCGGCGGCTTCCTCGATGCGCATCTTCGGCAGACCGGCCTCGATCGCCGCCGTCATGCCGCCGGCCTCCTCGACCTCCTGGATGTGCGCCCACGCGGCGGCCGCGAGCTCACCGGTGAGGCGCTCGATGTAGTACGAGCCGCCCCACGGGTCGATGACGCGGGTGGTGCCCGACTCCTGCTGGAGGAACAGCTGCGTGTTGCGGGCGATGCGGGCGCTGAAGTCGGTCGGCAGCGCCAGCGCCTCGTCGAGGGCGTTCGTGTGCAGCGACTGGGTGTGGCCCTGGGTCGCCGCCATCGCCTCGACGCACGTGCGCACGACGTTGTTGAACACGTCCTGCGCGGTGAGCGACCATCCCGAGGTCTGGCTGTGCGTGCGCAGCGACAGCGACTTGTTGCTCTTGGCCCCGAAGTCCTTCACCAGCTTCGCCCACAGCAGGCGGCCCGCCCGCATCTTGGCCACCTCCATCGAGAAGTTCATCCCGATCGCCCAGAAGAACGACAGTCGCGGGGCGAACGCGTCGACGTCGAGGCCGGCGGCGACCCCGGCCCGCAGGTACTCGACGCCGTCGGCGAGCGTGTACGCCGAGTTCGAGGTCGGCCGTCGCGCCGGCTTCCTGCATGTGGTAGCCGGAGATCGAGATCGAGTTGTACTTCGGCATCTTCGCCGAGGTGAACGAGAAGATGTCGGAGATGATCCGCATCGACGGCTCGGGCGGATAGATGTACGTGTTGCGGACCATGAACTCCTTCAGAACGTCGTTCTGGATCGTTCCGGTCAGCTGCTCGGGGGCGACGCCCTGCTCCTCGGCGGCGAGGATGTACAGCGCGAGGATCGGCAGCACGGCGCCGTTCATCGTCATCGACACGCTCATCTCGTCGAGCGGGATGCCGTCGAACAGTTGGCGCATGTCGAGGATCGAGTCGATCGCCACGCCGGCCATGCCGACGTCGCCGGTCACCCGCGGGTGATCGCTGTCGTAGCCGCGGTGCGTCGCGAGGTCGAACGCCACCGACAGGCCCTTCTGGCCGGCCGCGAGGTTGCGGCGGTAGAACGCGTTGGAGTCCTCGGCGGTGGAGAACCCGGCGTACTGCCGGATCGTCCACGGCTGGTTGACGTACATCGTCGGGTACGGACCCCGCACGTACGGCGGCAGACCCGGGTACGAATCGAGGAAGTCGAGGCCCTTGAGGTCGGACTCGTCGTACATGATCGGCACGTCGATGCCCTCGGGCGTCTTCCACGCCAGCTCGTCGGCGGTGTGCCCGGTCTCGGCGGTGACGGCGGCCGCCCACTCGTCGGCGGATCCGGTCGGCACGACCTCGCCGAGTTCGAAGTCGGCGAGATTGGGGATGGAGTTCGGGATGCTCACGACGCCACCTCGTAGTTCTGCACCTGCATGACATCGAGCGTACGCGTGAGCACGTCGAGGATGTCGCTGCCGGCGCCCACCTCCTCGTCGACTCCGGGAGGTCCAGCTTCCGGCCGGCCACGTAGATCCGCTCGGCCCCGGCCGACCGGAGCTCGGCGGCGGCCGCCTCGGCGAGTTGGCCGTACACCGGATCGGACGAACACAGGCAGGCGATCGTGGCCCCGGAGCCCGGGAACTCGGCGGGTGGTCCGGCGTGGGTGCGGATGCCGACCGCCTCGAAGAGGTTCTTGGCGAACGTCGCTCGGGCCGTGAACTGGGCCGGTGTGCCGAGCGTGGCGAGGAACACGACCGGTCGGGTCCCGGTCTGTTCGGCGGCCCGGTCGGCGCGGGCGCGCTGGCGTTCGAACGCGGCGCTGGCGCGTTCGAGCCGCAGCGGCGCGAACGCCGTGTGGTCGCCGACCGGCGGCGCCGGCTCGGGCGGCGGCGGCGTCTCGAGGATGTCCGGGAACTCGGTCAGGCCGGTCAGCGGCTGCTTGCGCACCGCGATCCGGCGGTCGCGGGTCGTCGCGCGCCGCCGCCAGCGATTCGTGCACGTCGCCCGCGGTGACGGCGGCGACGATCCCGCCGGCCCGTTCGATCCGCTGCAGCTCCGCCCACGCCGCCGCGGCGAGCTGGTCGGTCAACTGCTCGACGTACCACGACCCACCGGCCGGGTCGATCACGCGGGACAGGTTGCTCTCCATCTGCAGCACGGTCTGGGTGTTGCGGGCGATCCGGCGGCCGAGCGAGGTGCCACCGACGGTGATCAGGCCGTCGTGCGGCAGGATGGTGACGGCATCGGCGCCGCCCATGCCGGCGGCGAAGCAGGCGACGGTCGATCGCAGCGCGTTCACCCACGGGTCGTAGCGCGTCATCATCACCTTCGACGCGTCGGCGTGGTGGAACGAACGGCGCGCCTCCGGAGCGAGCCCGGCGATCTCGCCGACGCGGGCCCACAGGCGGCGGGCGGCGCGGAACTTGGCGATCGTCTCGAACTGGTCGGCGGTGGCGGCCCACCGGAACTCGAACTGGGCGCAGGCCCGCTCCAGCGGCACGCCCGCGGCGGTCAGGGCCCGCACGACGTGGCAGGCGGCGGCGATGTTCCAGCCCAGTTCCTGGGCGTGGGTCGCCCCCGACTCGTGCCACACGGTGCCGTCGGCGACGACGACCTTCGCGTGCGGGGCCGTGTCGGCGAGTGCGGTCACGAGCGCGGCGATGCGTCCCCAACCGGCATCCAGTTCGTACGTACCACCCGATCGTGCCCATGCCCCGATCGGGTCGACACCGAGCGTTCCCCGTCGGTGCGTCGGGCTCGATCGACGCGTCGTCCCACGCTTCGACGAGCAGCGCGGCCGCAGCGCGTGCCGTCGTCGCCGGCGGGGGTGGCGAGCGAGATCGGTGCCAGTTCGAGGAACACGCCGTCGAGCATGCGGCGCAGTCCGGCGGCGTCGGTGTCGGCGTCGAGTTCGAGCAACACCCCGGTCGCGCCCGACTCGAGTTCGCCGACGACGCTCGACCCCTCGACCGCCGGCCACACCCGCTGGCGCACCTCCCACGGTGCCGGCGCGACGTGGGTCGAGCGGACGTACGGTGCGAAGCCGGGCACGCCGACGTCGATCGACTGCGACGAGTCGAACAGCGGTTGGATCTGGAGTCCGTCCTCGGTCGTCGAGACGAGCTGGCGGGCGAACGCTTCGTCGAACTCGGCGTCGGTGCCGTCGGGATTCGCCTTCAGGATCACGCCGCGGACGGCCTGGAGCCACGCCTCCCGGGTCGCCGGCGGCCGTTCGGAGCGGGAGGGATCGTCCGTTCGTGCCGTGGTCATTGCCAAAGTCAACCGCGTGAGGGTGTCCACGAGCAAAGCAGGTCGGTGACGTGACGCCGTGACACGGGTCAGAGGAGCGGGGTGATCTGGGCGAGGAGGTCGTCGTAGTGGTCGAGCGCGGGAAACTGAGGGAACTCGGCGATCACGTTCGCGGGAGCATGGAAGAGGAACCCGGAGTCGGCCTCGCTGAGCATCGACGTGTCGTTGTAGCTGTCGCCGGCGGCGATCACCCGGTAGCCGAGGGCGTGGAACGCCTCGACCGAACGGCGCTTCTGATCCGCCTGACGGAGCCGGTAGTCGACGACGCGATCGTTCTCCACCACGAGCCGGTGGCAGAGGACCACCGGCCATCCGAGCTGGCGCATGAGCGGGCGGGCGAACTGCTCGAACGTGTCCGACAGGATGATCACCTGCGTGCGCGACCGGAGCGCGTCGAGGAAGTCCTTGGCGCCCTCCATCGGCGACAGGCCGCCGATCACGTCCTCGATCAGCGACATCGTCAGACCGTGCTCGGCGAGCAGACCGAGGCGGTACTTCATCAGGACGTCGTAGTCGGGCTCGTCACGCGTGGTCCGTCGCAGGTCGTCGATCCCGGTGCGCTCGGCGACCGCGATCCAGATCTCCGGGACGAGCACGCCCTCGAGGTCGAGCGTGATCATCGTCGGGCGCGTGTCGGTCACCGCTCCAGTCTCGCCCACGCCGTCATCACGACGAAAACCAGGTCCGGCCGGCCGGCCGCACTCGACTGCTCTACTCGACGATGTGGTTGAGCTCGACCGGTGGGCGGTCGGGGACGGGCGGCCTGGTCCCCTCTGCCCAGCCGAGATAGATCATCGCCACGATGCGATCGGTGGGGTCGAACCCGCACAGGTCGAGCACGGTGGGGGCTCGGGTGAGCGCGGGCGTCGACCAGAAGCTGGCGAGCCCGAGCGTGGTGGCGCCGAGCAGCAGGTTCTGGATCCCGGCCGCGACGGCGTCACGGTTCTCGGCATCGAGCATGTCGTTGTCGTGGGCGGACGCCCCGACGACGAGCACCGCCGGTGTGCGCAGGTACTTCGTGGCGGTCTTGGCCAGCTTGCCCTCGTCGCCGAACGACGCGGCGATCATGTCGTCGACCATCGTCGTGCCGAGGCGGGCGCGGCCGTCGCCGGTGAACAGCGCAAACCTCCACGGCCAGGTCTTCTTGTGGTTCGGCGCCCACGTTGCGAGCCCGCACAGTTCGGCCACGACCTCGGCGGTCACCTCGCGGTCCTGGTCCACGATCATCGACGTGCGACGATCGCGGACCAGCCGGGCGAAGTCGTCGAACGACACGGGCGATGTCATGAACTCGAGACTAGGCGTGGCGGTGCGGGCTCGGGCCCTCAGGCCGTCGCCCACACGAGGACCTCGGCACCGTCGGCACCGGCGGTGAGATCGAGCCCGCCGACGTCCGTGAGCCGAACCGCATCGCCGGTCGACGCGATCGATCGGTGGCGTCGGCGGCGAGCGATGCCGATGCCGCGGGGGACGAACAGATGGACGTGGCGGTCGCTCGGCACCTCGACGGTCTCGCCGGGCTGGAGGCGGCCGCCGTACAGCACGGCGCCCGCCTGGCGGATCGAGATGGCGGCGTCGTGGCCCTTGCCCGAGGCGATCGGGACGAGCCCGCCCTTGTCCAGTTCACCGTTGATGTCGAGCTGCTCGTAGCCGGGATCGATCGACTCGGTGTCGGGTGTGACCCACATCTGGACGAAGTGGACGTCGTCGCGCCCGGAGTTGTTCATCTCGGAGTGCCAGATGCCGCGCCCGGCCGACATGCGCTGGGCGAGGCCCGGGTACAGGACGCCGCGGTTCTTCTCGGAGTCCTTGTGCTCGAGTTCGCCCGACAGCACCCACGTGATGATCTCCATGTCGCGGTGCGGGTGGGTGTCGAATCCCGAGCCGCCGCGCACGACGTCGTCGTTGTTGACGAGGAGCAGGCCGTGCCCGGTGTTCGCAGGGTCGTAGTGGTGGCCGAAGCTGAACGAGTGCTTGGAGTCGAGCCAGCCGATGTTGGTGGCGAAGCGATCGGACGCCCGGCGGATGTCGATACCTGTTGAGGTGGTCATGGCATGGATAACCCTTGCGGTCGCAACAATATTCCCTCGAGTGCGGGCGGGCGACGACCGGCGCGGACCATCCACTAGACCAGGCGACGTGGCCCGTACCTCCCGACCCATCGCCGCGGTGCTCGCCGCGGCCGTGCTGTTCGGCACGTCGGGCACGGCGCAGGAGCTGGGACCCGACCGGTCGACGCCGCTCGGCGTCGCCGCCGTCCGCATCGCCGTCGGCGCGATGACGCTGTGGGTGGCGATCTGGCTCCTGCCCCGCGGGCCGGCGCGCGCCGACGTGATGCGCTCGGTCGGCGCCAACCGGTCGCTCGTGCTCATCGGAGGTGTCGGCGTGGCGCTCTACACGCCCCTGTTCCTCGCCGGCGCGAGCCGTGCGGGAGTGGCCGTGGCCACCGTCGTGACGATCGGCAGCGGCCCGTTCTTCACCGGCGGGCTCGAATGGGCCTGGCGCCAGCGGCGCCCGGGGTGGGGGTGGCTGCTCGGCACCGTCGTCACGGTCGCCGGCGGCGTGCTGCTGATCTCCGGGGCCGCGTCACCGGACAAGGACGTCGACGCGCGGGGCCTCGCCTTCGCCCTGGCGTCGGGGTTCGGGTACGCGGTGTACTCCGTCAGCGCCAAGACGACCATGGACCGGGGCATGCACTCGACGCTCGCACTCGCCGCTCCGTTCACGGTCGGTGCGGTGATCCTGGCGCTGGCGGCGGTGACGCAACCGTTCGCCTGGCTGGGCTCCGGCTCGGGAATCGCCATGGCCCTGCACCTCGGCATCCTCGCCACCGGTGTGGCGTATGTGCTCTACGGGTTCGGTCTCGACCGTCTGACGGCGGCGACGACCGTGACGCTGGTGCTCGCCGAGCCGCTCACGGCGATCCTGCTCGCCACCGCGTTCCTCGACGAGTCGCTCGATCCGCTCGGGTGGGTCGGTGTGATCGTCGTGTTGTCCGGCCTCGTCGTGGTCGGACGCACCGCCGAGGCGACCGATCACACCGGCGATCCAGCACGACGATTCGCACCCTTCGAACGACGCAAAATCGGCCTGCTAGCTTCGGCTCGACTGCGACCGCCGCAGTCGTGGAACGGAAGGATTGACCATGGCTGCTGACACATTTGTCGTCTTCGTCGGGGTGTACGCGAGCGACGAGGATGCCGAGGCCGACTACCCGCTGGTGAAGGATCTGCACGTCGAGGAGGGTTTGCTCGACGCGTACGACGCGGCCGTGATCAGCAAGCGTGACAACGGCAAGGTCAAGATCACCAAGAAGCACGAGACGCCGACGCGCGTCGGCGGCGTGCTCGGTGGCGGCGTCGGTCTCGCCACCGGCCTCGTCGTCGCGCTGTTCCCCTTCGCCGCGATCGGTGGAGGGCTCGTGGCCGCGACGACGGGGGGCGGTGCACTGCTCGGTGCGGTCGCCGGACATGCCGCGCTCGGCATGAGCCGCCACGACCTGAAGGAACTCGGAGAGTCGCTCGACGCCGGCCAGGCCGGTTTGATCGTCGTCGGCGTGTCCGACATGGGCGCTCGGGTCGAGTCGGCGATGCAGCACGCCGAGACGATCGAGAAGAAGGAACTGCAGGCCGACAACGAGGCCATCGAAGCGGACGCCAAATCGGCATCCTGAACCTGCGACCCGGTCAGTCGGCCTTCTTGGCCCGGCTGGGCGCCACCCTCGGCGCCTCGTTGGGCATCTTCGGATAGACGGGCGGCCATGGTGAATCGGGGATCCCGTCGGCCAGATCGCTGGCGAACCGTTCGACGAGCGGGGTGATCGAACACGGTGCGTCGTCCATCAACTCCCACGGATCGCCGAGTTCGGCGAGCCGGTCGGGCACCGTGTCGATCGTCATCGCCTCCGGATCGATCGAGTCCAGTTCGTCCCAGCCGAACGGCGTCGACACCTGCGCTCCGACCCGCGGCCGAGCACCCCACGCGCCGAACATGTTCTTGTGCGGGGCGTTCTGGTTGAAGTCGATGAACACCCGCTCGCCGCGCTCCTCCTTCCACCACTTGTCCGTGATGAGGTCGGGGTGCCGCTGCGCCAACTCCCGGCCGAGCGTGATCACCGCGCCGCGGATGGCGAACGAGTCCCAACCCGGCTCGACCCGCACGTAGATGTGGATGCCCTTGCTGCCCGTGGTCTTGGCGAACCCGAGCATGCCGTGTTCGGCGAGCAGGTCCCTGACGTGGCCGGCCGCCTCCCGGACCTGGTCGAACGTGACACCGGGGGAGGGGTCGAGGTCGATGCGCATCTCGTCGGCGTCTTCTGGTTCCGACGCCCGGAACGGCCAGACGTGCAGGCCGAGCACGCCCATGTTCACCGCCCACAACACGTGGGCGAGGTCGGCGATCACCAACGCCCGCGACGGGGTGCCGTTGATCGTCTCGACCGTCGTCGTCACGAGCCAGTCGGGTGCCGTGTCGGGGATGCGCTTCTGGAAGAACGACTTCTCCCGCACGCCGTTCGGGTACCGCTCGAGCAGCACGGGCCGATCGACCACCGTGCGCATCAGCGCCTCGCCCACCGACACGTAGTAGTTGGCCAGGTCGAGCTTCGTCCGTTCCGCCTTGGCCGGTCCGACCGACGGGAACATCACCTTGCCGGGGCTGGTGATCTCGACCATCCGGCCGGCGGCCTCGAGTTCGACCGGCTCGCCGAACTCGTCCTGTTTCGCCATCTGGCCGAACTTAGTTCCCGAGCGCTACTGCTTGGCGTGGAGGTCGGCGTTGAGGGTGCCCCAGGCGCCGGTGCGGGCGCGGACGACGACCTTGCCCGACTGGCCGTCGCGGATGAACATCAGGTTGTCCTGCCCCGACAGCTCACGCGCCTTGACCACGCCGTCCGGCGTGAGCACCGGGGTGCTGGCCGTCACGTACAGGCCGGCCTCGACGACGCAGTCGTCACCGAGGCTGATGCCGATGCCGGCATTCGCGCCGAGCAGGCACCGTTCGCCGATCGTGACCTGCTCCGTGCCACCGCCCGACAGCGTGCCCATGATCGACGAGCCGCCGCCGATGTCGCTGCCGTCGCCGACGATCACGCCGCCACTGATGCGGCCCTCGACCATCGACGTGCCGAGCGTGCCGGCGTTGAAGTTGCAGAAGCCCTCGTGCATCACCGTGGTGCCGGAGGCCAAGTGGGCGCCGAGGCGCACCCGCGAGGCGTCGGCGATGCGCACGCCGGACGGGATCACGTAGTCGGTCATCCGCGGGAACTTGTCGATGCCGTGCACGGTGAGCGTGCCGCCGGCGAGGCGGACCGCGAGCCGCACCTCGTCGAGGTCGCCGACCGCGACGGGGCCCCGGTCGGTCCACACGACGTTGTTCAACACGCCGAAGATGCCGTCGAGGTTCAGGGTCCGTGGTGCGGCGAGCCGGTGCGACAGGAGATGCAGGCGCAGGTACGCGTCGGATGGTGAGGCCGGTGGCGCGTCGACGTCGATCGAGATGCGCACCGGACGGACGACCACCCGCCGGGTGTCGTCGACGGTGTCGCGCATGCCGAGCTGTGTCTCGATCTCGTCGAGTGGGCAGTCGTCATCGCCGAACTCGCCCCAGCCCAGCCAGCGGTACCAGGTGTCGAGCACCGAGTCGTCGGCCGCCACGGTCGCCAGCCCGGCGCCCCATGCCATCCTTGCCATCACAAGACTCCTTTGCTCATGAGACTTCGGGTCGGAGCGTCGGGAAGAGGATCACTTCCTTGATCGAGTCGACGCCGGCGAGCAACATCGCCACTCGGTCCATGCCGATGCCGAGTCCGCCGGTCGGCGGCATCCCGTACTCGAGCGCCCGCAGGTAGTCCTCGTCGACGCTGCCCGCCTCGGCGTCGCCGGCGTCCTTGGCGACCTGCTCGTCCTCGAACCGCAACCGCTGTTCGATCGGGTCGTTGAGCTCGGAGTAGCCGTTGCCCAACTCGCGGGCGTCGACGAAGATCTCGAAGCGTTCGGTGAGCCACGGGTCGGTGCGATCGACGCGGGCCAGCGGTGAGATCTCGGTCGGGTGGCCGGTCACGAACGTCGGTCGGACGATGTCGGCCTCGCACAGCTTCTCGAACAGTTCCTCGACGATCTTGCCACCGCCCCAGCGGGCTTCCCAGCGGACGTCGTGCTGCTCGGCGAGCGCGCGGAGTTCGTCGATCGGCTGCGACGGATGGACCTCGCGCCCGATCTTGGCCGACACCGCAGTCGACCATGCGCACGCGCGGCCACGGTTCGGCCAGGTCGATCGACTCGCCGCGGATCTCGATCACGCTCGATCCGGTCGCGTCGAGCGGCGGCCTGCGTGATCAGCACCTCGGAGATGTCCATCACGTCGTTCCAGTCGCCGAACGCCTGGTAGAGCTCCATCATCGTGAACTCCGGGTTGTGGCGGGTCGACATGCCCTCGTTGCGGAAGATCCGGCCGATCTCGAACACCCGCTCCATGCCGCCGACGATCAAGCGCTTGAGGTGGAGCTCGAGCGCGATGCGCAGATACAGATCGACGTCGAGCGTGTTGTGGTGGGTGACGAACGGGCGGGCGTGCGCGCCGCCCGCCTCGACGTGCAGCACCGGGGTCTCGACCTCGATGAACCCGCGATCGTGCAGGGTCCGGCGGAAGCTGGCGATCACCGCGTGGCGGATCTCGAACGCCCGCCGCGCCTCCTCGTTGACGATCAGGTCGGCGTACCGCTGACGGAAACGGGTGTCGGTGTCGGTCAGGCCGTGCCACTTGTCGGGCATGGGCCGCAACGCCTTGGCCAGCAGTTCGACCTGTTCGGTCTTGATCGACAGCTCGCCCTTGCGCGTGGTCATCACCGTGCCCGCGACACCGACCCAGTCGCCGAGGTCGAGTTGCTTGATCGCGTCGAACGCGTCGTCGCCGACGACCGCCTTGGAGATGAACAGCTGGACGTCACCGGAGCGATCGCGCAGCGTGGCGAAGATCAACTTGCCGGAGTCGCGGAGCAACATCAGCCGCCCGGCGACCTTGACCTCGTCGGTGGTCTCGGCGCCGGGTTCGAGATGCCCCCAGCCGTCCCGGACCCGCGGAGATCGTGCGTGCGGTCGAACCGGTACGGGTACGGATTCGCTCCGGATTCGCGCATCGCCGTCAGCAGGTCGAGGCGACGGGCCCGCTCGGCGGTGAGCCCGCTGCCGCTCTGGAGGCTGTCGTTCTGGTCGCTGTCGTTCGGGCTGTCGTTCGTGGCGGTCACCGCCGGAGCACGGTAGCGAGCGCGGTGGTTGTTCGCGTGCAGTGACCCGATACACGCGGATGCCCGAGGGCGTAGCCTGACGGACGTGAGTGTTCGATTCGTGATCGTTGGTGGCGGCCCGGCCGGAAACACGGCGGCCACGCATGCCGCCCGGCTCGGAGCGGAGGTGACGATGATCGAATCCGACATCGTCGGCGGGGCGGCCCATCTCTGGGACTGCATCCCGTCCAAGACGATGATCGCCACGGGCGGGGCGATGAGCTTCTCCCGCCGCCTCGAGGCATGGGCCTCGAGACGACCGCGACCGGCGTCGACGTCGAAGGGCTGACCGCCAGGATCGATCACATCAAGGCCACGATGAGCGGCAACACCACGTCGATCCTCGAGAGCCAGGGCGTGCGGATCAAGCGGGGCACGGGCCGGTTCACCGGCCCGCACACGATCGAGGTCGACGGGCCCGACGGCGTCGAGTCGATGGAGTTCGACGCCGCCCTGATCTCCACCGGATCGCGGCCGCGTATCCCCGATTGGTGCGAACCCGACGGCGATCGCATCCTGACCACGCGCGACTGCTATCCGCCGAAGAACTTCCCCAAGAGCGTGACCGTCGTCGGGTCGGGCGTGACCGGCGTCGAGTTCGTCCACATGTTCTCCTCGTTCGGCGCCGAGGTCACCCTCGTCGTCAGCCGGCATCAGGTGCTGCCGGGCAAGGATCCCGAGGTCGCCGCCGTGCTCGAGGAAGAGTTCATGCGCCGCGGCGTCAAGCTGCTGATGGGTGCCCGAGCCATCGGCGATGGACCGTTCCGAGGACGGCTCCACGGTCATCGTGCGCTGTGACGACGGCCGCCGCGTCGAGACCACGCACGCGGTGCTGGCCATCGGTTCGGTGCCGAACACCGCCGGGATCGGCCTGGAGACCACCGGTGTCGACGTCGACGCCGGCGGCTACGTCGGGATCAACCAGCACTGCGTCACCAACGTCGGCCACATCTACGCCGCCGGCGACATCAGCGGCAAGCTGCCGCTCTCGTCGGTGGCGTCGATGCAGGGCCGCGAGGTCGCCCAGCACGTGATGGGCCTGCACACCCGAGCCACCGCCACCTCGACTACGACAAGGCGGCCTCGGCGATCTTCACCGAGCCCGAGATCGCCGACGTCGGCCTCGCCGAGGCCGAGGCGTTCAGCGAGGGCCGCAAGATCCGCGTCACGAAGGTGCCGTTCTCGGTCACCGCCAAGGCGATGATCAACGCCGACACCCGCGGGTTCGTCAAGATCATCTCCGACCCGAACACCGGCGTCGTGCTCGGCGGATCGATCGTCGGCCGCCACGCCGCCGAGTTGATCTCGGTCCTGGCCGTGGCCGTCACGGCGAACCTGACCGTCAGCGACCTCGTGCAGAGCATCCTCGTCCACCCGGCGATGAGCGAAGCCCTCGCCGAAGCCGCCGAGTAGCCCAGTCGCGACGTCGTCGTGATCTGCGTCCCGCATCCGGGACCGCACACGACGAGAGCTGCGATGACCTATTCGATGATGGCGAGGACGTCGCCACCACCGACGGTGTCACCGGCGGCGACCCGGATCTCCTTGACCGTGCCGGCCTTGTCGGCGTTGATCTGGTTCTCCATCTTCATCGCCTCGAGCACGACGATGCCGACGCCGGCTTCGACGACCTGACCGACCTCGACGAGCACCTTGACGATCGTGCCCTGCATCGGTGCCTCGATCGACCCTGACCCGGCACCGGCCGCACCGGCTGCGGACGGACCGCGCTTGGCCTTCTTCGCCGGGGCGGCGCCGACGGCGACGGCGGCCTGCTCGGGCACCCACATCTCGACGTCGAACCGCTTGCCGTTCACCTCGACGGTGGTCGAGCGCTTGACGAGCGGGACGGCCTCGTCGTCGTCACCGGACGGCTGCGGACGCACCGGGGGAGCGATCGCGCTGAGGTCGAGGCGTTCCTCGACCCACTTCGTCGAGTGCTCGACGGCGGCGAAATCGGGGTGGCGCAGGATGGCGAGGTCGGCCGGGATCGTCGTCGCGACGCCCTCGACCGTCATCTCCTCGAGCGCACGGATCGTGCGGGCGATCGCCACGTCGCGCGGTCCGTGCCCCACACGATGAGCTTGCCGACGAGGTTGTCGTAGTACTGGCTGATCGAGTCGCCGGAGAGGTAGCCGGTGTCGAAACGGACACCGAACCCGTCGGGAGCGATCAGCTTCGTGATCGGGCCGGGTGACGGAAGGAACTTGCCGTCGGTCGGATCCTCGGCGTTGATGCGCACCTCGATCGAGTGACCGCGCTCGCGAGGCGTTGACCTCCTCCTGCGTCATCGGCAGTTCCTCGCCGGAAGCGACCCGGATCTGCCATTCGACGAGGTCGATGTCGGTGATCATCTCGCTGACGGGATGCTCGACCTGCAGGCGGGTGTTCATCTCGAGGAAGAAGAACTGCTCGTCCTGGTAGATGAACTCGACGGTGCCGGCCCCCACGTAGCCGACCGCCTTGGCCGCCTTGACGGCGGCCTCGCCCATGGCCTCTTCGATGCCGGGCGCCAGACCGGGCGCCGGGGCCTCCTCGATCAGCTTCTGGTGGCGGCGCTGCGCCGAGCAGTCGCGGGTCGAGATCCACACGACGTTGCCGTGCTTGTCGCCGACCAGCTGGACCTCGACGTGGCGCGGCCACGTGAGGTAGCGCTCGACGTACACCTCGTCGCGGCCGAAGAAGCTCTTGGCTTCGCGCTGCGCGCTGGCCATGGCGTCGTCGACCTCGGCGGCCGACTGGACGACCTTCATGCCCCGCCCACCGCCGCCGAACGCCGCCTTGATGCACACCGGCCAACCGAACTCCTCGCCGAAGGCCCGGATCTCCTCGGGTCCGCTGGCGAACTCGGTGGTGCCCGGCACGATCGGGACATCGCCGCGGATCGCCGCCTGGCGGCTGGACACCTTGTCGCTCATCTCGTCCATCGCGCTCGCCGGTGGCCCGATGAACTCGATCCCGAGGGCCGTGACCGCACGGGCGAAGTCGGCGTTCTCGCTGAAGAACCCGTAGCCCGGGTGGATCGAGTCGGCACCGCTCGCGGCGAGCGCACCGAGCACGGCCTCGGTGTTGATGTAGCTCTCCGTGACGGTCTGGCCGCCCAGCGCGTAGGCCTCGTCGGCGAGACGCACGTGGAGCGCATCGCGGTCGAGTTCGGAGTACACGGCGACCGTGGCGATCCCCATCTCCTTGGCGGCGCGGATCACTCGGACGGCAATTTCGCCACGGTTGGCGATCAAGATCTTCTGGAGCACGGGTGACAATGTAGGGGTGATGACCGCTTCAGGAAGCATCTGGCCACCGGGGTGGACCGTTCGGCACGTCGCCGAGACGGGCAGCACCAACGCCGATCTGCTCGCTGCGCTCGACGACGGCTCCGCCAGCCACCGGCATGTGCTCGTCGCGGACCACCAGACCGCCGGTCGTGGACGGCTCGATCGGACCTGGGAGGCTCCGCCCGGTGCGAACCTGCTGGTGTCGCTCGGGTTCACCCATGTCCCGGCGGTGGCGGCCACCCTCACGCAGCGGATCGGGCTGGCGGTCGTCGACGGCGTCCGCGCCTCCGCGCCGGCCTTGGTCGAACGAGGAGCGACGGTCGCCCTCAAGTGGCCGAACGACGTCCTGCTCGACGGTCGCAAGCTGGCCGGGATCCTGGCGCAGCGTTCCGCTCGAACGGGCGCGGTCGTCGTCGGCGTGGGACTGAACGTCGGCTGGGCGCCCGAGGGCGCCGCCCGGCTCGGCGATGGCGTGTCGCCGTCGGCCGTGTTGGGCGCGGTGCTCGCCGCCTTCGATGCCCTGCCGGCCGACTGCTCCGATCGGTACGTGGCCGAACTCGACACGATCGGCCGGGACGTCCAGGTCGAACTGCCCGGCGACGTGACGTTCCGCGGCACGGGCGACCGCCGTCGATCCGGTCGGCCGGCTCGTCGTCGAGGAACCCGACGGCAGCGAACACCACCTCGACGTCGGCGACATCGTGCACGCCACGGCGCTCGCACACGACTGATCCGTCGACGTGAGACCGACGTCTCGCGGGGTGCCACGAGCTCGGCCGGACCCGCCAGTAGCCTGACGGGCTGTGAATACGCCTGCCCCTCCTCCGACGCGCCATCGGCGACGTCGGAGTTCCGCGCCGCTCGCCTGTCTCTCGCGGTGATCGTGGGCGTGATCGGTGCGGCAGGGGTGATCAGCGCGGCGAACTCGCGGACGTCCGACGTCGAACGCATCGAGGGCCTGGAGGACGGTGCTGCAGGCCAAGGACGGTCCGGCGGTGAACTACCTGCTGATCGGGTCGGACACCCGTGCCACCGCCGACCCCAACTCGGCCGACTTCGGCGGGATCGGCGACGCCAACGCCGTGTCCGGCCAGCGCAGCGACACCATCATGATCATGCGCCAGGAGAAGAACGGCAACGGCGTCTCCCTGCTGAGCCTGCCCCGCGACCTGTGGGTCAACATCGCCGGCCGCAACAGCGCCAGCCGGATCAACTCCGCCTACAGCGACGGGACCGACGTGCTGGCCGCCACCATCACGCAGGAATTCGGCATCCCGATCAACCACTGTCGTCGAGGTCGACTTCGAGGGCTTCAAGGATCTCATCGACACCGCCGGCGGCACCGAACTGTGCTTCTTGTACGTCACACGCGACACCAACACCGGGCTCGATCAGCAGCCGGGATGCCACCAGGTCGACGGCCTGCAGGCGCTCGCAGTACGCCCGCAGCCGCCACTTCGAGGAGTTCCGCGACGGTGAGTGGCGCGAGGACCCGCGCAGTGACCTC
Organism: Ilumatobacteraceae bacterium; assembly: GCA_963772085.1. Taxonomy (GTDB): domain Bacteria; phylum Actinomycetota; class Acidimicrobiia; order Acidimicrobiales; family Ilumatobacteraceae; genus Sva-07. The sequence goes on along the minus strand of CAVYWH010000003.1, from coordinate 98,329 downwards.
GGCCGGATCGAACGCCAGCAGGACTTCATCGACAAGACCGCGGAATCGGTGATCGCCCGGGTGCAATCCGATCCGTTCGTCGCGTCGGAGCTGATCGAAGCGGCGACCCGCGCCATCCGGATGGACCCGGGCCTCGACCCGGTCAAGGCGGCCGGCACGCTGCGCAAGGCGTTCGCGCACCGGCGTGAACAAGTACCAGCTCCCGGTCGTCGGCGTACCAAGGACGGCAACGCCGTGCTGGTGGTCGGCGACGGCGCCGAGCCGATCCTCGACTACTTCCGAGGCATCGGTCCGCCGCCACCCATCGTCGAAGACTAGTGACGACGCTGTAGCGTCCGGCCCGATGAAGCACTACCGATGAAGGCACTGATCCTGGCTGGTGGCGCCGGCACCCGGCTGCGGCCGATCACCCACACCAGGGCGAAGCAACTGGTGCCGGTGGCGAACACGCCGATCCTGCACTACGGCATCCATTCGATGGTGGCTGCCGGCATCACCGAACTCGGCGTGATCGTGGGCGACACCCGCGACGAGGTGATGGCCGGCCTCGGTGACGGCTCGCAGTTCGGTGCCTCGATCACCTACATCCCCCAGGACGAGCCGCTGGGGTTGGCCCATTGCGTGCTGATCGCCCGGGAGTTCCTCGGCGACGAGGACTTCGTCATGTACCTGGGTGACAACCTGCTCGAACAGGATCTGGCCGCGTTCGTCGACGCGTTCGCGGCGGCCCGCAGCGGGCGCCGACCCGCCGTCGGCCCAGATCCTGCTGAAGCAGGTGCCCGATCCGCACCGTTTCGGCATCGCCACGCCTGGACGATTCGGGACACGTCGTGCACCTGGTGGAGAAGCCGGCCGATCCGCCGTCGGATCTCGCGCTCGTGGGGTGTACCTGTTCGACCCTGTGATCCACGATGCCGTGGCCGCCATCGAGCCGTCGGAGCGCGGCGAGCTCGAGATCACCGATGCGATCCAGTGGCTGATCGACCACGGCCACGTCGTGCGGATGGAGATCCTCACCGGCTGGTGGATCGACACGGGCAAGCTCACGCCGCTGCTCGAGGCGAACCGCTTGATCCTCGAACGGATCGAGACGCGGATCGACGGCAGTGTCGACGACGAGTCGGTCATCGACGGTCGGGTGATCGTCGAGGCGGGCGCCAAGGTCGTCAACTCGACGATCAGAGGTCCGGTGGCCATCGGCGCCGGTGCGGTCGTGATCGACAGCTTCATCGGCCCGTTCAGCGCCATCGGTGCGGGATGCGAGATCCGCCATTCCGAGGTCGAACACTCGGTGATCATGGAGAACAGCCAGATCATCGACATCCCCCGCCTGGAAGACAGCCTGATCGGGAGCGACGCGGTGGTGTCACGCTCGAAGCGCAAGCCACGGGCGGTGCGCCTGATGGTCGGCGACCATTGTCAGATCGACGTCGAGTGACGAGTCGAAGCAGGGAACGCAGGAAGCAGCGGAGTGGAACGGGAATGAAGCTGTTCGTCACCGGCGCCGCCGGATTCATCGGGTCGAACTACGTCCGGTATCTGCTCGGGTCGACCGACCACCAGGTCACGATCTACGACGCGCTCACCTACGCGGGCAACCTCGCGAGCATCCGCGACGTGCTCGACGACCCGCGCTGCGACTTCGTCCACGCCGACATCTGTGACTACGACGACGTGGCCACGGGCGATGGACGGGCACGACGCGGTCGTCCACTTCGCCGCGGAGAGCCACGTCGACCGTTCGATCCAGGACGGTTCGACGTTCGTGCGCACGAACTGCATGGGCACCAACGTGCTGTGCGACGTGGCCAACACCGTCGGCGTGGGCAAGTTCCTGCACATCTCCACCGACGAGGTGTACGGCTCGGTGGAGGAAGGGTCCTCGGTCGAGACCGACGTCCTCGCGCCGCGTTCGCCCTATTCGGCGGCCAAGGCCGGCTCCGACCTGATCGCCCTGTCGTACTACTCGACCTACGGGCTGCCGGTCGTCGTGACGCGATGCTCGAACAACTACGGCGCCTACCAGTTCCCCGAGAAGGTGATCCCGCTGTTCACCACCAACCTGCTCGACGGCAAGCAGGTCCCGCTGTACGGCGACGGGCTGAACGTGCGCGACTGGATCCACGTGGAGGACCACAACATCGCCGCCCAGCTGGTGCTCGACCAGGGCGTGCCCGGCGAGATCTACAACATCGGCGCCGGCAACGAGCTGACCAACCGTGAGCTCACGTACCGCCTGCTGGAGTTGACCGGCCGGGACGAGTCGGCGATCAGGCCGGTCGAGGATCGGCTCGGTCACGACCGGCGCTACTCGGTCAACATCGACAAGATCAGCGCGCTCGGCTGGTCGCTCAGCCGGTCGTTCGACGAATCGATCGCCGCCACGGTCGAGTGGTACCGGGACAACCGCGACTGGTGGGAGCCACTGAAGGCCAACGCCGGCCTGTGAGGCCGGCCTGTGAGGAGATGGCGATGAGGTTGCTCGTCACCGGCGCGGGCGGCCAGCTCGGCCACGACGTGGTCGCCCACGCCATCGTGGCCGGCGACGAGGTGACGGCACTCGACCGGTCCGCCCTCGACATCACCGACCGTGACGCGGTCGTCGCCGCGGTCCGCACGATCCGGCCCGATGCGATCATCAACACCGCGGCGTACACGGCGGTCGACGACTGCGAGACGAACGCCGCCGTCGCCTACGCGATCAACGCCGACGCCGTCGGGCACCTCGCGGACGCGGCGCACGAGTTCGGCGCCCATCTCGTCCACGTCAGCACCGACTACGTGTTCGACGGCACGCTCGACCGCCCCTATCGGGAGGACGACCCGACCAACCCGCAATCGGTCTACGGGCAGTCCAAGCTGGCCGGCGAGGAGCGGGCCGGCGGCGAAGCGGCCGTCGTGCGCACGTCGTGGGTGTGCGGCGAGCACGGCAACAACATGGTGAAACTCGTGCTCCGCCTGGCCCGACCCGGTGCCGATCTGGCGTTCGTCGACGACCAGCGCGGCTGCCCCACGTTCACCGCCGACCTCGCGCCGGCGCTGCGCTCGATCGCGCTCGAACGGCGCTCCGGCGTGCTCCACCTGACCAACCAGGGGGCGGTGAGCTGGTACGAGTTCGTCCAGGAGATCCTGCGCGCGGCCGGCCACGACCCGTCGATGGTCCGCCCGATCAAGGCCGCGGAACTCGACCCGCCGCGCCCCGCGCCACGACCCGCCAACAGTGTGCTCGACAACGCGGTGTGGCGCGCCGCCGGTCTCGAACCCCTCCGGGACTTCCGCGCCCCCCTGGGCGAGCTGGTCGACCGCCTGCAGGCGTGACCGTCGCACGCCAGACTGGGACCGTGGCGAGTGCACAAGCGGGCGACGACACCGGACACGGGCTGCTCGTCGCCTACACCGTCGAGCAATGCTGGCACCCGGTCCCGGGCGGGACGGCGATCGCCGCCCTGCGCATCGCCCGCGAGCTCGCCGCCCGCGGCGACGTCGAGCTGCAGTACGTCGCCGGGCGCCACCCGCGCCCGCCCGCCCGTCGTACCGGCCGGTCGGGTCCGTCGCGATGTTGCCCCTCGTCGCGCCCCCTGCTCTACGAGGCGTGGGTGCGCTTGCGCTGGCCGAAGGTCGAATCGGTCACCGGGTCGGTCGACGTCGTCCACGCGACCGGGCTCATCCCGGCGGCCACGAGTCATCCGCTGGTCGTGACCGTGCACGATCTGGCGTTCCTCCACCGGCCCGAACTCTTCACCCGTCACGGCGCCCGCCTGATGACCCGGAGCCTCGCGGCGATCAGGAGCCGGGCCGACCTCGTCATCTCGTCCAGTGCGGCGACGACCAACGACTGCGTCGAAGCGGGGATCGACGCCGGGCGGATCCGTCATGTACCGCTCGGTGTCGACATTGCGGCGGCGTCCCCGGCCGACGTCGATCGGGTGCGCACGAAGTACCGCCTGCCGCGGGAGTTCGTCCTGTTCGTGGGGACGCTGGAGCCGCGCAAGAACCTGTCCCGGCTCATGGTCGCCGTCGACCAGCTCGCAACCCTGCCGCTCGTGGTCGCCGGGATGGACGGGTGGGGCGACCAGAGCGAGCTGGCGACGTCGGACGCGCTGCTGCTCGGCTTCGTCCCCGACGGCGACCTGGCCCCCCTGTACGCCGCGGCGACGATCTTCGCCTATCCCAGCGAGCGGGAGGGCTTCGGACTGCCGGTGCTCGAGGCGTTCGCCCAGGGAACGGCCGTGGTCACCAGCCGCGGCACCTCGACCGAGGAGGTCGCGGGTGGAGCCGCCGTGCTCGTCGATCCGTTCGACGTCGGATCGATCGTCGACGGTTTGCAGCGGGCGCTCGGCGACGCCGTCGCGCTCGGCGAGCGGGGTCGCGAGCGGGCCGGCGAGATGTCGTGGAGCGCCGCGGCCGCACGCACCGTCGACGTCTACCGTGAGCTGGCGAGATGACCCGCGAGATGAACGGAACGAGCAGGGACCGGACCGGAGTCGAGCCGGGCCGTGCGCCGGCGGACGTCGCCGTCAATCTGCTGTGGTGCGTGCCGGGCGACGTGGGCGGATCCGAGGAGTACCTCGTCCGCCAGCTGATCGGTCTGGCCGACCAGCCGCCGTGTTTCGTCCCACGCTCTACTGCCTGCCCGCATTCGTCGACGCCCACCCCGAACTGGCCTCCCTGTACCCGATGGTGACCGCGGGGATCACCGGCCGCGAGCGACCTCGCCGGGTGCTCGCCGAGAACACCTGGCTGGCGCGGCGAACCCGGTCGGCCGATGTGGTCCACCACGGTGGCGGCACCATCCCGGCGATCGGCGGTGGGCCGATCGTGCTGACGATCCACGACCTGCAGTACCTGACCCATCCCGAGTACCTCACCGCCACGAAGCTGCGGTATCTCGAGGCGACGATCCCCCGCTCGATCCGCCGTTCGAGTGTGGTCGCGGTGCCGACCGCAGTACGTGCGCTCCGTCGTCGTCGACCGCTTCGCCAAAGATCCGGAGCGGGTCGTCGTCGTCCCCCACGGCGTGGAGCCGGAGCTCGGATCGGCGGCACCGACACCGTCCGACCTCCGCCGCGACTACGGCCTCGGGTCCGGGCCCGTGCTCGTGTTCCCGGCGATCACCCATCCGCACAAGGGTCACCGATTCCTCCTGGACGTGATGGCGCGTCACTGGACCGACCCCGACCTGCGGCTGGTGCTCCTCGGCGGCGAAGGCGCGGCGCACGCCGAGGTGGGCCGGGCCATCACCGAGCTGGGGCTCGAACGCCGCGTCGTGCGACCCGGCCGGGTCTCGAACGCTCATCGTGACGGCCTGATCGCCATGGCCGAGGCGCTGGTGTTCCCCAGCGAATACGAGGGTTTCGGCGCTCCCGTCGTGGAAGCGATGGCGCTCGGCACGCCGGTCATCTGCTCGGACCAGCCCGCGCTCGCCGAAGTCGTCGGCGACGCCGGAATGGTCCTGCCGCGCGACCCGATGCCTGGGCGGGTGCGCTCGACGAGGTCGCCGCCCGTCGACCGGCGATGATCGCCGCGGGTCGCGAACGCGCCAGATCGTTCACCGCGGCCAGGTCGGGCGCGGCCATCGCCGCCGCGTACCAGCTCGCCGTCGAGCACGGCGCGCCGTGACCGGCACCCGCCGCCTGACACTGGGCCGCCCGACACCGTGCGGACCCGTCCAGCGCGACTCGTCGTGCTGTGTCCGCACTTCGACCCGGACACCGCGCCGACCGGGGTGGTGATGAGCCGGATCGTCGCCGAGCTGGTGCTGCTCGGCCACGAGGTGCATGTGGTGACCGCCCTGCCGTGGTACCGGGATCATGCGATCGAGCCGGCGTGGCGCGGACGGTGGATCCGGCGCGAGACGACGACGTGGGGCTCGATCAGCCGGGTGAACCCGTTCCCCGGCGACGACAAGACGAACCTCCTGCGTCGAGCGCTCGGCTTCGCCGGGTACACGCTCGTCGCCGGGTTGGAGGCGTTGCGCATCGGGCGGCCGTTGTCGAGGGTCGATGCGGTCATCGCCATGTCACCGCCGATCACGCTCGGGCTCACCGGATGGTTGGTGAGCCGCATCCGCCGCGGTTCGACGATCTTCAACATCCAGGACGTGTTCCCCGACGCCGCCATCGAGACCGGGGCGATCACGAACCGCACGATCATCTCGCTGGCCAAACGGCTCGAAGCGATCAGCTACCGCCGAGCTGACGCGGTCACGGTGCTGTCCGACGACCTGGCGGACAACGTGCGGGCGAAGATGCGCGGCGCCGATGCGGCGCGGGTGCACGTGATCCCCAACTTCGTCGACACCGAGGCGATCACGCCGTCGGGCCGTCTGACCCCGTACCGGGAGGAACTCGGGCTGGGCGACGGCCCGGTGGTGCTGTACGGCGGCAACGTCGGGTTCTCGCAGTCGCTCGATCTCGTGCTCGGTGCGGCGGCGGCACTGCCGGCGAGTGACGTTCCTGATCAACGGCAACGGCGCCGCGCGCCGATCGCTGGAGGAACAGGCGCGAGCGATGTCCAACGTCCGCTTCGCGGACTACATCGAGCCGAATCGATTGTCCGAACTGCTCGCCACCGGCGACATCCACGTCGTGCCGCTGAAGGCCGGGCTGGCCCGGGTCAGCGTGCCGTCGAAGACGTACTCGATCATGGCCGCCGTCCCGTCCGGTCGTCGCTTCGATCGACGTCGGCACCGCCGTGCCGAAGATCCTCGCCGAGTCGGGAGGAGGCGTCGCGGTGCCGCCCGACGACCTCGACGCGTTCGTGGCGGCGATCGCCGACCTGCTCGCCGACCCGCACCTGGCGGCGGAGATGGGGGCGAACGGGCGACGCTGGGTCGAGCGGGAGGCGTCGCCGGGCGCCGTCGGGGCGGCATACCACCGGCTCATCGCGTCGCTGCGCCGCTGAACCCGCTTCATCGCCGACCGCCGATAGCCTCGCATGCTCGTGGCACCCTCCTCGTCATCCACCAAGAAAGCCGCCAAGCTCGCGAAGTCGGGGCAAGGCAAGAAGGTCCGGTTCCAGGGCGGAACGATGTTCCCCCTCATCGTCGCGATCGTGGTGGTCCTCGGTATCGGGCTCGTCGTCTACGCGCGCCAGTCGCCGCCCCGCCGCCGACGCATCCGCGCCGACGGTCGACGACCACTGGCACATGGCATACGGCTTCTACCTGTGCGACACCTGGGTGCAGGTCACGGGGAACAAGGAAGACCCGGCGGCGCCCGGCTACGACGAATTCGTCCGCACCGGCATCCACAGCCACGACGACGGCGTCGTGCACTGGCATCCGTTCACCTCGGCATCGGTCGGCAAGCGGGCCAAGCTGTCGGTCTTCCTCGACGTCTACGGCGTCGAGTTGACCGACGACAAGCTCACGTTCCCGGAGGATCAGCGCGCCCAGCTGCCCTCGCAGAACGAGACGGGTGTCTTCGAAGAGGACGAGACGCAGTGCGAGGTCGACGGAGAGATGAAGGACGGCGAGCTCAAGGTCGTCGTCTGGAACAACTTCTCCGACACCGATGACGGAACCACCTACGTCGCCGACTTCGACAACATCAGGGTCGCGGAGGACGCGATGGTCTTCTCCATCGCCTTCGTTCCGTCGGGCACCGACGTCGGCATGCCGCCGTGGGCCGCCGACCTGCCCGAGCTGGGCGCCGCCGACAGCGGCCAGGTGATTCCGGAGTTGCCGAACGCGACGACGATCCCCGGCGAGTCGACGCTCCCGTCGTCCACGGTCGCACCTGCCGACAGCATCGTCGCCGATCCGCGCAGAGCCGACTCCCCCGGCCAACGGCCACCACGACCGCGACGCCGGGCACCACCGAATCGGGCGGCTGATGCGCGCGGTCGTTCTCGTCGGAGGTTTCGGCACCCGCCTGCGACCGTTGACGTACACGACGCCGAAGCCGATGCTGCCGATCGGCCACCGGCCGATGATCGCTCGCCTGATCGATCGCCTGGCCCGCGGTGGCGTCACCGACGTCGTGCTCGCGCTCGGCTTCAAGCCCGAACCGTTCGTCGAGGCGTTTCCGGACGGTCGCTGCGGTGACGTGCGGCTGACCTACGCCGTCGAGCCCGAACCGCTCGACACCGCCGGGGCGATCCGCTTCGCCGCCGACGCCGCAGGCATCGACGAGACGTTCATCGTGGCCAACGGCGATGTCCTGACCGACCTCGACGTGTCGGGCCTCGTCGCCGCGCACCGTCGCCTCGGTGCGGAGGCGACGATCCATCTGATCGCGGTCGACGATCCGTCGAGTTTCGGGGTCGTCGACATCGGCGAGCTGAGCGACGGCGCCGGACTGGTGAAGGCGTTCGTCGAGAAGCCGTCGCCAGGCACCGAGCCGAGCAACCTGATCAGCGCCGGCACGTACGTGCTCGAACCGTCGGTCCTCGCGCTGATGCAACCGGGGGTGCGCGGCGTCGATCGAGCGCGACGTGTTCCCGCTCGTGGTCGGTCGCGGCGGACTGTACGGCGTGGCGACCGACGACTACTGGATCGACGCCGGTCGGCCCGAGCTGTACCTCGCGGCGAACCTCGATCTGCTCGGCGACACGCGGGTGCACGATCGCTGTGAGGCCATCGAACCCGGTGCGCTCGTCGAGCCGTCGGCGACGGTGCGCAACAGCATCGTCAGCGCCGGCGCCCACATCGACGCGAACGCTTCGGTGATCGACTCGGTCGTCCTGCCCGGGGCCCGGATCGGCGCTGGTTCGCTCGTCGAGTCGTCGTTGGTGATGGGCGATGTCGGTTCGAACGCCAAGGTGGTCAACGGTATGGTCGGCACCCACGGCGCGGTCGCCGACGGAGGAGAGCTACGCGACGCGGGGGTTCCGGACTCTCCGCCCGAGTGACAGGATCGACATGAGAGTGCTGGTGATCGGTGGAGCAGGATTCATCGGTTCCCACCTCGTCGATCGCCTGCTCGCCGAAGGACATGACGTCGACGTCGTCGACGACCTGTCGACGGGGAGCCTGGCCAACCTCGCCGACGCGCGAGCGCTCGGCGCCGGCCTGAAGATCCACCATCTCGATGCCAGGTCGGTCGATCTCGACACGATGATCGGGATGCGCCGGCCGGAGGTCGTCTACCTCCTCGCCGTGCTCCCTCGCCCCGGCGGCGGCCCGGTCGCCGCGAGCCGCGGCGTCGAGCTGGTGGCGGTCGCCCTCGAGTCGGCCCGGCGGCACGGGGTGACGAAGGTCGTCGCGGCGTTGCCGGCGGCCCGGTTGTACGGGCATCCACCGGCCCAGGCGCTGCCGGTCAAGGAAGGTGCACTGGCCCCTCGAGGCGTCGACGGCGTCGTGGCCCGAGCGGCGATCGATCTGCTGGAGACGTTCCGCGAGGATCATGCGATCGAGTTCACGGTCCTGGCGCTCGCCGCCGTGTATGGCACCAGACAGCGACCCGACGCCGGCGTGGTGGCGGCGTTCCGTGCGGCGGTGGCGACCCAACAGCGGCCCACGCTCCACGGCGACGGCCGTCAGACCCGCGACTTCGTGTTCATCGACGACGTGGTCGACGCCCTGGTCAGGGCCGCTGAACGGGGTGGCGGACTCGTGATCAACATCGGCACGGGAACGCAGACGGCGGTGCGCGAACTGTGGGAACGCATCGGCGCCGGGTCCGGCCTGACGGCGGCGGCCGGGCCCGCCCGCCCCGACGACCTCGCCCGGTTCGCCGTCTCGCCGGTGCGGGCGCGCATCCACCTGGCCTGGTCGCCGTGGACCGAGCTCGACGAGGGCGTGGCTCGCCTCGTCGCCGAGTCCTGACCGAGACCAGCCGGCCGCCGGTCAGCCGATCGCTGAGATCGTCGCCGTGGCGAGTGCCCGGGCGATCGGCCGGGTCGACATGACCGACGGTTGGACGATGCAACGGAGTCCGGTGGACTCGACCGCGGCGGCGTGGTCTGCATCGACGGGGTCGATCACGAGCGCGGAGGCGATCGGAGCGTAGAGGCGAGCGACGCCGACCACCGTCGGCTCGTGGCCGAGCTCGGCCATCATGCGGGCGGCGGGACCCTTGAGCGCTTCGCCGCCGACGATCGGCGACACGGCGACGACGTGGTCGCGTCGGGCGGCGAGCAGTTCGTCGACGCCGGCGAGATGACGGATCGGCGCGATCGACACGAGCGGGTTCGAGGGCGCGATCACGACGATGTCGGCCGATTCGAGCGCCGCCCGCGCCGCCGCGGTGAGTTCGGCGCTGCCGACGAAGCGCACGGCGTCGACGTCGACGTCGTGGTGCAGCCTGACGAAGTAGTCCTGGAACGAGATCTCACCGTGATCGACCGTGCTGACACGTGTCGACAGCACCCCGTCGGACATGGGCAGGATGCGGATCGGGACGTGCCACGCCCGCCTGATCTCGTCGGTGACGGTCGTCAGGCTCGCGCCCTCCGCTCGTCGCGCGGTCCGGTAGAGGTGCGTCGCCAGATCGCGATCGCCGAGGTTGAACCACCGTGTGGCGGCCGCCGAATCCGCTGGCTTGACCGCTTCGTACGGGCGCGAGCGACTCCATCACCCGCCACGACTCGTCGACGAGCCCCCAACCCCGCACCGGATCGATCGCGTCGGCGAGGGTGTAGGTGACGGTGTCGAGATCGGGGGAGATCGACAGGCCGTGCATGACGCAGTCGTCGGCGGTGTTGACGATCGCGGTGATCGAGTTCGCCTCGTCGACCGCGTCGATCAGCCCGCGCAGGAATCGGGCGGCTCCGACGCCACCGGACACGACGGTGATCGTCGGTGCGGCGTCGTTCGCGGTCGGCGTCACGGCTGGCTTCACGGTCGGATCACTCCTCGATCAGCGTTCGGTACAGCGCGATCAGCCGATCAGCGGTGGTCGACCAGGTGAAGCGGCGCAGGTTGGCGTGACCACGCCGTGCGAGCTTGGCGTGCATGTCGTCGCTGTTGACGACCCAGTAGAGGTTGGCGGCGAGGGCCTCGGAGTCGAGGGGAGCGCTCAGCAACGCCGCCGCCCCCGTGATCTCGGGGATCGATCCGGCGGTGCTCGCGACGACCGGGGTGCCCAGCTGCTGTGCTTCCAGGATCGGAAAGCCGAACCCCTCGTCGAGCGATGGGTAGGCCAGGGTCCGGGCGTTGGCGAGCAGCCACGTCTTCTCGGCATCGGTGACGGGCCCGAGACGGATGACGCGGCGGGCGGCCGCGGGGTCGAGGCGGCTGACGGCGCGGTCGACCGCCGGCCGCGTCGTTGCCGGGCGCGCCGGCGATGACCAGCCGGACGTGCTCGTGCTCGCGAGCGAGGCGACCGAACGCGGCGACGAGCGTGGGGATGTTCTTGCGCCGCTCGATCGTGCCGAGGGCGAGGATGAACGGTCCGTCGTCGAGGTCGGGGAGGCTCACCGGACGATCCTCGGGCGGGATGGTCGGCACGGGCGGCGGACCGAGGTGGATCGTGTGGACCCGGTCGGTCGCGAGGAGTTCACGCACACGGCTGGTCGTCGCCGTCGACGAGGTGACCACGTGTGCTCCGTCGAGCACCGACCGCCGCAGCACCGCGGCGGCGCGCCGCACGTCGGCGTCGACGTCGCGTGGGTGTTCGAGGAACCAGCAGTCGTACACCGACACGACGCGCGGGCATCGCGTCGGCGGGACGACGTAGTTCGTTCCGTGGACGAGATCGGGGCGGCCCAGCCATCGGTCGACCGTCGGCACGGAGTTGCGGGACCACAGCCGGATCGCCGCGGCGGCAGGGATGGGGAGTCGCCGTTGCGACGGCTCCCGGTCGGCTCGTGTGCTGGTCACGTACGGCATCAGGGTGACGCGATCGGCGCTGTCGCCCGAGTCGTCGGTCGAGCCAGCGGCGCTGAGTGCGCCGACCATTCCAGCGACCGCCTGGCCGATCCCGGTGCGCTGTCCGTGCAGCGGGCCCGACGTCGATCGCGACACGAACCGGGCGGGGCGGGGGGACCATGCGAGTGGCGAGCGTATCGCCGGAGCATCACGGCCGGGTGGGGTCGTGAGGCCGGCGTCGTAGAATCGCCCGCCTTATGCCTCGCGCTTTTGTCACTGGGATCACTGGTCAAGATGGTCAGCATTTGGCCGAGTTCCTGCATTCGCAGGACTATGAGGTGTTCGGGATGGTGAAGGGTCAGAACAACCCGCGTGCGGAGTTGTTGCGTGACGAGTTCCCGTTCGTGAATCTGGTGTCGGGTGATCTGGCCGATCTGCCGTCGTTGGTGTCGGCGATCGAGGCGTGTCAGCCCGACGAGGTGTACAACCTGGGTGCGATCAGCTTCGTCGCGTTGTCGTTCTCGCAGGCGGAGTTGACGGCGAACTTGACCGGGTTGGGGGTGTTGCGCATGTTGGAAGCGATCCGCATGGTCGGCGGATCGCAGAACAACCCGATCCGCTTCTACCAGGCGTCGCAGTCGGAGATGTTCGGCAAGGTCCGCGAGACCCCCCAGACCGAGTTGACCCCGTTCCATCCGCGTTCGCCCGTACGGGTGTGCCAAGGTGTTCGGGCACGACATCGTGGTCAACTACCGCGAGTCCTACGGGTTGCACGCCTCCTCGGGGATCTTGTTCAACCATGAGGGCCCCGGCGCGGGTCTGGAGTTCGTCACCCGCAAGGTGACCAACGCCGCGGCCCGGATCAAGCTGGGTCTGCAGGACGAGGTGGTGCTCGGCAACCTGGACTCCAAGCGTGACTGGGGCTACGCCGGTGACTACGTCAAAGCGATGTGGCTGATGCTGCAACAACCCGAACCCGGCGACTACGTCGTGGCCACCGGGCAGACCCATTCGATCGAAGACCTCGTCGAGCGGGCCTTTGGTGAGGTCGGCATCGACAACTGGCGGGACTATGTGCGCCAGGACCCCAAGTTCATCCGCCCCGCCGAAGTCGACCTGCTCATCGGCGACCCGTCCAAAGCCAAGAACATCTTGGGCTGGGAACCAGAAGTCGACTTCCCCACCCTGATCAAGATGATGGTCACCCACGACCTCGCCCTCGAAGCCACGCAAAGCCGGACTCCCCGTCCCCGCCTGACAACCTGGCCCCCTCCGGGACCCGACCCCGAGGGGACCAGGGCGTTCAGGTCTCGAAGGGCATGTCGGTGATCGCTTCCATGATCGAGTCCTGATCGGGAACGACGCCGGAGCGGAGCCGGAAGTGCAGGGCGATCGCGAACGAGATCACGGCCGCCAACGACGACACGACGAGGCCGATCTCGACGCGGCGGAACACGTCGTCGCCGCCCAGCCACACGGCGAGCAGGAAGGTCACCACGCCGACGAACCACCCGGCCGCCACGAGCGCATGGCCCTTGAGAGCGATCACGGCCTGGGCGATCGCCAGCGCCATCATGTAGGTGGCGCTGCTGAAGGCCAGGAGCGCCAACGTGCGGCCGCTCAAGTCAGCGTCGAACACCACCCCGAGCACCCACGGCCCGAGGATGAACGCTCCCATCGATCCCACCACGCCGATGGCGACGACGATCAGCAGCAAACGCCGGAGCCCGGCGCGGAAGTCGACCAGCTCGCCACGCGCGGCGAGCCGGCTGAGGCGGGGCAGCAGCGCGGCCTGCACGGCCTGGAACATGAACAGCGGGATGCGGGCGAGCAACACGCCGTAGGCGAAGTCGGAAACCTGCGCATCCTGGCTCGGCTCGGCGAGCAGGTTCGCGGCGATCGGTCCCGCGTTGAGCAGCGTGGCGGCGAACACCGAGCCGAGCAGCAGCCAGCCGAGGTTCGGGGTGACCTCGTTCCACTCGGCGGTCGGGCCGGGATCGGTCTTCAGGGCCCCGCGGCGGAACACGTAGACGACGGCGAACAGCGGCGAGATGGCGATCACCATCCCGTACGCGCCGACGGCGGTGACGCCGACGAGGGCGAGCGCGATGCAGAGTGCGATGCGCACGACGCCGTCGGAGCCCATGATCAGCGCGTACTCCGAGAACCTCCCCGTACCGGAACACACGCCGCGTGCGAGGTGGGCCGGCGCGTACCCGACGAACGCCATGGCCAGGGCGAGCACCATGAACCAGTTGCCGTCGAAGTAGGCGCTGGCCAGGAACGGGCTGGCGATGGCGATGCCGAGGAGGGCGAGCCCGAGCATCAACGCGCCGAGCGACACCACCTTGCGCACGACCGGTTGTGCACCCTGCGCGAGCGCCCTGCGGTGGGAGATGGCCCGCCCGAGCTCCTGCTCGAGGGGCAGGAAGAGACCCGGGGCCAGCGCGAACGTGGCGAACCAGAGGGCCGAGAGCGGGGCGAACTCCTCGGTGCCGCCGACCGCCACGGTGCCGACCTTGAAGAACGCGTACGTCGCGACGCCGGCGATGAGGAGCGAGATGCCGACGGGAATGGTTCCCTCGGGCAAGGGCGTGCGCGTTTGCGCAGGTGGGACGACGGACGACACGGCGGACAGATTCTACGACGTGGACGTCGGTGAGTGGCGTAGGGCGCGTTCGATGTCGACACGCTTCGACAGCGCTCGTTGGACCCCGAGCACGGTCAGGCCGACGGTGACATACGTCGCTTCGCGGACGGCCGTCGCCGCCGCGCCCAGCACCCCGCCGACCACCGCGCTGGCGGCGCGGCCCGGGTCGGACGCCAGGATCGCCGCCACGTCGAAGTTCGTCAGGTCGACGTTGGTGAGCGGGAAGTTCGTCGCGTCGAGGCTGGTCAGGGACCGTCGCGACCGCGAAGCACGAGACGCTGGGGTGGGCGACGGTGTGGCCATCAGCCCGGCAGCCTAGCGAGGGAACGGTCCGGCGTTCCGGCGGCGGCGACATCGCCTGACCCGTGTCTTCCGCGACCCACCGCTAGCCTCGATCAATCGTGGAGAAGGACAGGTCACAGGCATCGACGACGATGCACGATTCGGCCGTGGTGCAGGCTCCGCCCGTTGTCGGGGTCGTCGTCGTCCACGATCCGGGCCCGTGGTTCGACGAGACGCTCGAGTCCTTCGCCCGCCAGGACTACCCCAATCTGCGGTTGCTGTTCCTGGTCACCCGCTCCACACCGGAGTCGAGCGAGCCGGCGCCCAGCCGACGACATCGCCGCCCGGGTGACGGCCAGGTTGCCGGGGGCGTTCGTCCGTGGCGTCGACGGGAACCCCGGATTCGGCACGGTCGCCAACGAGGTGTTGCGCCTGGTCGAGGGCGAGCACGGGCTGTTCCTCATCTGCCACGACGACGTGGCGCTCGATCCGGATGCGCTGCGCCTGATGGTCGAGGAGTTGTACCGCTCCAACGCCGGCATGGTCGGCCCGAAGTTGGTCCACTGGAGCGACTCGCGGGTGCTCGAATCGGTCGGGATGGGCGTCGATCGGTTCGGCGAGGTCGACCGGACGATCGAACTCGGTGAGGTCGACCAGGAACAGCACGACGGCGTCCGGGACGTGTTCGTCCTGCCGAGCGCGTGCATGCTCGTGCGTGCCGATCTCTTCCGTGAGCTGGGCGGGTTCGACGAGGCGATGTCGTTCCACGGCGAAGACGTCGAGCTCTGCTGGCGGATCCACCACAGCGGCGCCCGCGTGGTCGTCACGCCGTCGGCCCGCGTGCGCCATCGAGCCGAACTCGCCGACCGCCGCCCCGATCTGCCCCACGAGCGCCTGAAGGCGCAGCACCGCATGCGCGCCGTCGCCGTCCTCACGGGCGGGTCGCGTCTGCCGGGGCGCTCCCTGGAGATGGTGCTCCTCACCGTCGTCGAGCTGATCGTGGGCGTGTTCACGGCGACGTTCGGCCAGGCGTGGGCATCGCTGCGGGCGCTCGTCGGTCTGATCCCGCGCACCCCGGCGGTGCTGGCGCGTCGCCGGGCCGTCAAGCCGTTCCGCCGGGTTCCCGAACGCGAGGTCGCCGGTCTGCAGACACGGGGGAGCGCCCGCCTCACCGCGTTCCTGCGCAGCCGCGACACGGCCACGTACGTCTCCGACGACGAGACCGTCCGGCGGTGGAAGGACGGCACGACGGCGCCCGTCATCGCCTGGATCTGCGTCATCGTCGGTGTCGTCGTCGGCAGCCGCACGTTCTTCGGCGGCGGCGTCCCCGCCGTCGGCGAGTTCCTCCCGTTCCCCGACAGCCCCCGGCTGATGCTCGACTCGTTCGTGTCGGGCTGGAACGGAACCGGTGCCGGCGCCACGCAGGCCAACCCGACCGGATGGGCGACGCTCGCGGCGATGTCGGGCGCCACCCTCTTCCACATGGCGCTCCTCCAGACCTTGCTGGTCGTCGGCCTCGTCCTGGTCGGTGCCGGTGGGATGTGGAAGCTGGCGACGGTGTTCCCCTCGACGCGGGCCAGGGTCGGCGCCCTGATCGTCTACGCCGCCACACCACTCGTCGGTGGGGCGATGGCCGGCGGCCGTCTGACGGTGCTGATCGTGTACGCGTCGCTCCCGTGGATGGTGCATCTCCTGCGTCGCGCGGTCGGCATCGAGACCGCCGATCCGGCCGCGGCCGACGCCGATCTGACCGACTCGGTGATCCATCTGGAGACGTTGGAGCGCGTGCGCCGTGTCGTCGTGCTCGGTCTCGTGGTCGCGCTGGCCGCGGCGTTCGCGCCGGTCGTGGTGGTCGTCGCCGCCGCGTCGGCGGTGTTGCTCGGCCTCGCCACGCTGCTCGCACTCGGCTCATGGCGGGTCGCCGGATGGTTCGTGGTCTGCGGCACTCGGGGGCGCGCTCGATCGGCGCGGTGCTGAACGCTCCGTGGATCGCGACGTGGTCGTGGAGTTCGATCGTCGGCCCGCCACCGATCGGCGACCCGGGCCGTGGCCTGCTCGAGCTCGCCTCGTTCGAGATCGGTCCGACGGATTTCGCCGCGCTCGCGGTGGCCCTGTTCATCCCCGTCATCGCCGCCGTCGCGCTGGCCAAGGCGTGGCGGCTGACCTGGGCGGTTCGAGCCGGAGTCGTGGTGCTGGGCTTCGGTGCGCTCGCGGTCGCCGGCGACCGGGGCGCGTTCCCGGTCGATCTGCCCGAGGCCGGGCGTGTTGCTCGTGCCGGTGGCGCTCGGTGTGTCGATCTCGGCGGCCGCGGTGCTGGCGGCGTTCGACCTCGACGTCCGCGGCGGCCGGTTCGGCTGGCGCCAACCGCTCGGTGTGGCTGGCGATGATCGCCGTGGTCATCGGGATCGTCCCCGGCGTGGCGGCGATCGGCGACGGCGGCTGGAAGACCCCGACGACGACGCTCGGCCGGCTGATGAACGCGTGGCTGGTCGACGATCCGGCCGACGGCGACTACCGCGTGTTGCTGATCGGTGATTCGCGGGTGCTGCCCGGTCCCGTCGACCGAGTACCGCGACGGCATCTCGTGGGCGCTGATCGACGACGGCGACCTCGATGTCCGCGACCGTTGGGCCCCACCCGACACCGCGGCGACCGCGTACATCAACACTGCGCTCGACGAGATCGCATCGTCGTCCACCCTGCGCGCGCGGCCGCCTGCTCGCTCCGCTCGGCATCAAGTACGTCGTCATCCCGGAGTTCGACGGCGTGACGTCGACGACCGACGATCCCATCCCGGTGGCCGACGGGCTGTCGTCCTCCCTCGACGATCAGCTCGACCTCGCCACCGTCAGCGGCGGGTTCCCGACGCTCGAGATCTACGAGAACTCGGCCTGGCTCCCGACGACCAGCCTGCTCTCGGGCGCCACCGCCGAGGCGAGCACGACCGCCGGCATCGAAGCGTTGTTGCGGGCGAACCTGACCGAGGCCGTGCCGATCATGGCCGGCGCCGACCAGTTCGAGCCGTCGGTGGCCGACGTCACGCCGGGCGTCGTCCAGCTCGGTGTGCCGTTCGACGAGCACTGGACGCTGTCGCTCGACGGTGACCCGGTCGAGGCTCGCCGTTCGTTCGGGATCAGCACCGCCTTCGACGTGGCCACGGCCGGTCGGGCCGAGCTGCGCTACGACAGTCCGTCGAGCCGCTCGCTGCTCATCGCCATGCAGGTGCTGTTGTGGGTCGCCGCCATCTTCATCGCCCTGAAGATCCGGGTGCCGCGCGGCCGGCGGATCAACACCTACTCCAGCGACGAGACGTTGATCGTGCTTCGCCACGACCCGCTCGACGCCGCCGTCGCCGCCGCGCCTCGAGGCCGACGATGGTGGCGGACTCGTCACCCGTACGGCGGATCCGACCGACGGGAGGCACGCCGTGACCCGGCGGATCCCCGCCCTCATCGTGCTGGTGCTCGGCTTCGCGGCCCTGTTCGCCGCCGGTCGCGAGGCGCCGGCCGAAACCCGCGGCCGTCTTCTCGATCGACGCCGGCACGTGGATGCCCCACGTCAACGGCGCGGCCACCCTGACCGGCAGCTGGTTCTGTCCCGGCGTGCCGGCGAGCGGCGAGGAGGGCGTCGGCGGTGAGGTGATCGTGTCGAACCGCGACAGCGAGCAGCTCGTCGGACGGTTCACCGTGCTCACGCCCGACGGCGCCGTCGCCGAGCAGGGCATCACCGTCGCCCCGTGGTCGCGCTCGACGATCGACGTCGACGCGTTGGCGACGGCACCGTTCGCCAGCGTGGTCGTCGAACTCGACGGCGGTGGCGGGATCGTCGAACAGCGGGCGGTCCATCCGGCGGGGGACTCGGTCGCCCCGTGCTCGAACGACACGTCCGACACGTGGTACCTGGCCGACGGCTTCACGGTCGACGGTTCGGTGGAGACGCTCGTCCTCACGAACCCCTACGACGACGTGGCGATCGCCCAACTCAGTTTCTCCACCGAGTCCGGCGAGTCGTCACCGTCCGCGTTCCGCGGGTTCCCGATCCCGCCGCGCTCGGTCAAGGTCATCCCGATCGCCGAACTCGGGTTCCGCAACGAGCCCGTCGTCGCGGTCGAGGTGACCACCACGAGCGGTCGCATCGTGCTCGGTCGCGCCCAGCACTACCTCGGCGGTGGGCGGCTCGGCTACCAGGTGGTGCTCGCCGCGCCGGCGCCGCGTGAGCAGTGGTGGTTCGCCGACGGCGAGCGCGGCGACGGCATCACCGAGACGTTCGCGATCTACAACCCGACCGACTCCGATGTCGAGGTCGATGCGGTGTTCCTCGGCCTGCCGATCGATGCGAACTTCGGTGAGATCCCACCCATCGCCGTGCCGGCACGACGCGTCGTCGTGTTCGACCCGTCGGCCGACGAGAGCGGTGCGGGCATCCCGGACGGTCGCCATGCCGTGGTCTTCTCGACGTTGGCCGAGCCCTCGATCGTGGTCGAACGGGCCATCACCCGGCCGGCGGGCGACTCGGTGGCCACGTCGGTCGTCGTCGGTGCCCCGAACCGCGACGACGGGTTCGTCGCCACCCAGTGGCATCTCGGGATCGGCCCGTCGGTGGCCGACGTCCGATGCCCTGATCGTCTACAACGTCGACAACGCCGAGGGCACCATCACCATCGAGGCGCTCGGACCGGGTGGTCCGACCCCGATCGACGGCCTGACCGACATCCCGATCGGCCCCGGTGCGGTGATCACGATCCCCCTCGAGTCCGCCGACGCGCTCGACACGGAACTGATCCTGAAAGTCGACCAACCGGGTGTTCGTCGAGCGGTCGCTGCCGCGTGGCGTCGACGCCGACGGAGACGCACTCGCCGGCCGCTCCGGCGCCTGGGCGTTGCCGTCGGTCGAGACCTGAGCCGGCCGCTCCGCGTCTCGCGAAGCGATGAGCGAGCGGCCCGACTACCGGCCCGTTCGCTCATCGCCCGGGTGGTTCGCGCCCGGCTGGGTTCCGGAGGCACATCGGGTGAGCCGGTAGCCTGAGCCCGTGGACCGGCTCCTCATCGTGGTCGTCATCGTGACGGCGGTGGGGATCATCGCCACCGTGGCACGCACTCGCCGCCGGGTCGATGCGCCGACGCAGCGTCGCTTCGCCGTCCCCCAGCAACTCGATCGCGCCGACTTCCCACGGTCGGATGCGCCGTGGCTCGTGGCGGTGTTCAGCTCCGCCACGTGCGAGGTGTGCCAGAGCGTCGTCGACAAGGCACGCGTCCTCGAGAGCGCCGACGTGGCCGTCGTCGACGTCGAGTACCTCGCCGACCGTGCGCTGCACGAGCGGTACTCGATCGAGGCGGTGCCGACGGTCGTGATCGCCGACGCCAGCGGCGTCAACCGTGCCGGGTTCGTCGGCCCGATGTCGGCGACCGATCTGTGGGCGGCGGTCGCCGAAGCACGCGAGCCGGGATCGTCACCCGAACCGGGACTCGGTCAGAAGAGCAGCTGAGAATGTCCGCCCGGGGACAGTCCCCGGGCGGACATTCTCAGCGGGCGATGATGTCGGTGGCCGGCTGGCCCGACTCGGTCATGCCGAGATGGATCAACCGTGCGACCTCGGGCCCGTCGATCGTCTCTCGATCGAGGAGCGCCTGGGCGATGAGTTCGAGGCCGCGACGGTGGCGGGTGATCACGTCGGTCGCCCGTTGTTCCTGATCGGTCAGGATGCGGGCGATCTCCTCGTCGAGGAGTTTCGCCGTGTCGTCGGAGTACTCGCGCTGCGAGGACATGAGGTCCTCGCCGAGGAACACGGCCTGCTGGCTGCTCCACGCCATCGGGCCCGACCCGCTCGGACATGCCCCATTCACGGACCATGCGCCGGGCGATGCCCGTGGCCTGTTCGAGGTCGTTGGCCGCTCCCGAGTTGAGATGCCCGAACACGATCATCTCGGCGACGCGGCCGCCCATCGCCTTGCAGATCGTGTCTTCGAAGAACTCCTTGGAGTACGTGTGGCGCTCCTGGGGCAACGACCAGGTGACGCCGAGCGCCATACCGCGCGGCAGGATCGTGACCTTGTGGAGCGGGTCGCCGTGGGGGAGCACGGTGGCGAGCAGTGCGTGGCCGCCCTCGTGGTACGCGGTCGCCCGCTTCTCCTCGGCCGACATCACCAGCGACTCGCGTCGCGCGCCGAGCACGACCCGGTCGCGAGCGTTCTCGAAGTCGATCCGCTCGATCTGCTTCGAGCCACGGCGCACGGCGACGAGCGCCGCCTCGTTGACCAGGTTGGCGAGGTCGGCGCCGGACATGCCCGGCGTGGCCTGGGCCATGGTCTCCATGTCGACGTCGGGGCCCATCCGCTTGTCGCGGCTGTGCACCTCGAGGATCAACTTGCGCTCGGACGATTCGGGGAACGGCACGATGATCTGGCGGTCGAAGCGGCCCGGACGGAGCAACGCGGGGTCGAGGATGTCGGGACGGTTGGTGGCCGCCATGATGACGATGCCCTCGGAGGTCTCGAACCCGTCCATCTCGGCGAGCAGCTGGTTGAGCGTCTGCTCACGCTCGTCGTGACCGCCACCGAGGCCGGCGCCACGCTTGCGGCCGATCGAGTCGATCTCGTCGATGAAGATGATGGCCCGGCCCATGCGGCGGGCCTGCTGGAAGAGGTCGCGGACGCGGCTGGCGCCGACACCGACGAACATCTCCATGAAGTCCGAACCGGTGACGCTGAGGAACCCGACGCCGGCCTCGCCGGCGACGGCGCGGGCGAACAGCGTCTTGCCGGTTCCGGGAGGGCCGACCAGCAGGATGCCCTTGGGGACCCGTGCGCCGATCTCCTTGAAGCGCTCCGGCATCCGGAGGAAGTCGACCACCTCGGTGATCTCCTGCTTCACACCCGTGTACCCGGCGATGTCGTCGAACGTGGTGGACGGCTTGTCGGCGTCGTAGGCCTTCGCCTTGCTCTTGCCGATCGACATCACGTTGCCCATCTGGCCCGATGCTCGGCGCTGCATCCAGATGAAGAACCCGATGATCAACATGACCGGCAGGAAGATCGACAGGATGCTGAGCAGCCAGTTGTTGCTCGGCGCCTCGAACTCGTACTGGACGTCCTGCTCGTCGAGCAATTCGCGGTCGGCGTCGGACACGCCCGTCGCAGGCGTCACCGGTGGTGCTGTAGCTCGTCGCCGTTGGTGAACTCGCCGGTGATCTTGGCGGACCCGTTGTTGATCTCCGCGGTCTCGATGTTCCCCTCTATGACCTGCTCGCGCCATTCGGAGTACTCGAGCGTCTCGCCGCTGTCGCTCGGCCAGAGGCTCGGCACGAGGAAGGCTGCGGCCAACACGCCGACGAGCACCCAGATGGTCCATTTGGGCCAGCTGCCGGGCCCGCGACCCGAGCTGGACGGCGGCGTCGGCTCACCCTGACCACGCTCGGGCGACTTGCGATCGGCGTCGGTGCGGCGCTGCTGCCCGTGGCCTCGCCCCGGCGGGGGCGGAGGAGGGGGTGGAGGCAGGTTGCTCATGGACACATGCTATGCGGGATCTGGCCTCTTGCCCGGTCGCTGAGGCGTGATCACCCGCCCCGCCGCGCCTGACGATCCGTCGTCCGCGACCATCCACCCGCGCCGACGCGACGACTCGTAGTTTTCGTCCATGGACGTTGGGAATCCATCCGCCGCCGTTCGACCGAGTTCCGACCGCCGACACTGCTCGCGTTCGGGCTGCTCCGAGCGGGCGGCGGTCACGCTGACCTACGACTATCGCCACTCGCACGTCTGGCTCGACGAGCTGCTCGCCGAGCGGGACCCGCACGCATACGACCTGTGTGTGCGGCACGCGGAGCGGCTGTCGGTCCCGCACGGCTGGCGGCTCGACGACCGTCGGGCGCTCGGTCAGCACGTCCTGATCGCGGTCTGATCCGGCGACCGCGTCGGCGGCATCCAGCGCTCGCTCGGCGTCGTCGCGTGCGCCGGACGCGTGGCTCGGCCTGAACACGGTCGCCGACGGTGCGCCGGTAGTGTCGCTGCCCGTGGCCGAACCGGCGCCGAAGCGCGTGTCCAGCCCGTTCCGCAACCCGATCCGGGTTGCCGCAGCGGCCCCGATCGACGTCGGCACGGCGGTCGTCGCGTTCAGCGTGTCGTGGGTCGTGGCCCAGCTCGTGTCCTCGGTGGTCGTCGGCGCGTTGAGCGGCGGCGACCAGGTGTCGGAGGTCTCCATCGGGGTCATGGCCGCCGCGCTCAGCGCGGCATGGGTGTGCTACCTGCTCGGCATGTGGGTCGCCTCCGATCGTGCGGGCACGGGCAACTTCATCGTCGACTACGGGGTGACGTTCCGCGGGATCGACGCGATCGGTCTCGGCATCGGCGCCCTGTCGCAGCTCGTGGTCGTCAACCTCGTCTACCTGCCGTTGCGTTCGCTGTGGCCGAACGTGTTCACCGACGACCGCCTCCAGGAGAACGCCAAGGATCTGATCGACCGGGCCACCGGAGGGTCGGCGATCCTGCTCATCGTGCTGGTCGGCTTCGGCGCGCCGGTGGCCGAGGAGCTGTTCTACCGCGGGCTGCTGCAGCGGTCGCTGCTCGCCCGGTACAACGACGGCCTGGTCGTCGTCGGGGTGGCGATGCTGTTCGCCCTCGTGCACTTCCGGGTCGTGGAGTACCCCGGTCTGTTCGTCTTCGCGCTGATCCTGGGGTTCTCCGCGATGCGCACCGGGCGGCTCGGCATGTCGATCATGACGCACATCGGCTTCAACCTGACGGGTCTGGTCCTTGCCTGGTGATAGCCGGTGCACGGCCGTGACACGTGCCCGGCGATTCTCGGCTGCTGCCGTGTCGCCACGACGTGCGTCCGGCATCATGTACAGCTGGCGTACATGGACGGCACGAGCGGCGCGACGTCCCTTCGTGTGCGGATGAGCGATGACTGACGATGTGCAAGATCCCGAGACAACGCGTGACCACGCGATCGACTGGCACCGACCGCGAGCCCGATGCCGTCGCGGTGACCGGCACCGCCGTCACCGCCGGCGACCGGGCGGCGACGACCGGGCGGGCCGACCATCTGGTGAACGACGGCCTGGTGAGCGACGGCCTGGCGGACGATGCCGCGCTCGGCCGAACCCGTGCCGGCGGACTGGCGACCGACGCCGGAGCGGCCGCCCTGGTACTCGCCGTGCCGGACGCCGGATCGTCCGGCGGCCGGTCGCGTGGTGGCGCCGGCCGTGGACGAACGAGCGCGTCGTCCGCGTGCTGGTCACCTCGACGATCCTGGTCACCTCGACGGTGATCATGATGATGATCGTCCACCTGAACCCGTTCTCGCCCGGGCGCGACCTCGTGTTCGACCAGACGACGCCGACGGGCGGCGACATGGGGGCGCACGTGTGGGCCCCCGCCTACCTGCGCGACCACCTGCTCCCGAACTTCCAACTGTCCGGTTGGACCATGGACTGGTACGGCGGCCTGCCGCTCTACCGGTTCTACATGGTGATCCCGGCGCTGGCGATCGTGGCGCTCGATGTGCTGCTGCCGTACGGCGTGGCGTTCAAGCTGATCGCCGTCGCCGGGTTGGTGCTGTTCCCGATCGCCTGTTGGACGTTCGGCCGGCTCGCCAACTTCCGCCATCCGATCCCCGAGCTCTTCGCCATCGGTGGGCTCTGCTTCCTGCTCGACGAGAGCTTCCAGATCTACGGCGGCAACGTCAAGTCGACGATGGCGGGCGAGTACTCGTTCTCGATCGCGCTCACGCTCGCGATGTTCGGGCTCGGCCTGCTCGCCGCCGGCCTGCGCACGGGCAAGTACCGGGTGTCCGCGGCGATCGTCCTGTCGCTCGCCGCGGTCTCGCACGGCATCGTGCTGATCTTCGTCGCGGTCAGCGCCGTCATCCTGTGCCTCGTCTGGTTCGACCGCCGGCGGTTCGTCTACGCGATCACCACCGGCGCCACGACGCTCCTGCTGTCGGCCTGGTGGGTCGGCCCGTTCCTGTTCGGCCACGAGTTCATGACCGACATGAAGTACGGGTTCCGCCCCGAGGGGGCGAGCGACTCGTTCTACGACATGTTCTTCCCGCTCACCGCACCGCTCGACATCCTGATCACGACGCTGGCGATCATCGGATTCGTCGCGATGATCATGCGCCGCAACCTGAACGGCACGGCGCTCGGTCTGATCACCCTGGCGCTTCGTCGGGCTCGTGTACATGACCCGCGACAGCCTCCCCGGCATCGGGCTGCTGTGGAACCCACGGCTGCTCCCGTTCATCTATCTCCTGCGGTACCTGCTCATGATGATCGGCGCGATCGAGCTGATCGGGTGGGCGGTCAACGCGATTCGCGGGAGGGCTGCGTCGCGGCAGTTGAGCGTGTTCGAAGGCGCGTTCGCCGCCGGAGCGATCACGCTGTCGTGCCTGCTCGTGTTCGGCTGGATGTACGAGTCGCTGCCGTTCGACGGTCGTGCCGCGAGCGGCGACACCACGGTCTACGCCTGGGGCCCGTTCCGCAAACCGGCCACCGCCGGCCGCGCGGTGGCAGACGGCTGGACCCGCTACAACATGCTCGGCTACGAGGGCCGGCCGGCCTACCCCGAGTACCACGACGTGGTCGAGACGATGGACCAGATCGGTCAGACCAACGGCTGCGGTCGAGCACTCTGGGAGAACAGCGAGGACAACGGCCAGTACGGCACGACGATGGCGCTGATGCTGCTGCCGCACTGGACCGACGGCTGCATCGCCTCGATGGAGGGCCTCTTCTTCGAGGCGTCCGGCACCACGCCGTACCACTTCCTGACCACGGCGGCGATGTCCAAGCAGTCGTCCAATCCCGTTCGCCAGTTGCGCTACGAGAACAACGACGCAGAGGTCGGGGTGCAGCACATGGCCGATCTCGGCGTGCGCTACCTGATGGTGCGCACGGACGAGGCCAAGAAGGAAGCAGCCGGAAACGACCGGCTCGAGCTGATCGAGACGTCGGGCCCGTGGGAGATCTACGAGCTCGTCGAGGCGCGCATCGTCGAAGCGTTGACGGTGCAGCCGGTGGTCGTCGAAGAACGCGACGGCGATCAGCGTGAACGCAACCTCGAGGTCGGCACGAGCTGGTTCCAGCGGCGCGAGGACTGGCCGGCGATGCCGGTCGACGACGGCCCCGATTCGTGGCAGCGCATTGCCGCCGAGGTCGACATGGAGGCCCGCGTCGGCGAGCCGGGCGACCGCAGCCGCAACGTCGACTACGTCGTGCCGAGCGAGGAGATCGACGTCGTCGACCTGCCGAAGATCACGGTGTCGGATGTCGACGTCGGCGAAGAATCGGTCAGCTTCCATGTGGACCAGATCGGCGTCCCGGTGCTCGTCCGCGTGAGCTACTTCCCGAACTGGGAGGTGTCGGGGGCGGAGGGGCCGTATCGCGTCGCCCCGAACTTCATGGTGGTCGTGCCGACCTCGAACGAGGTGACGCTGACCTACGGCCGGTCGAGCCTCGACAACTTCTTCTACGGCCTGACCCTGTTCGGGATCCTGTTGTGCTTCTACTGGCGCTGGCGGGGCGACGTGGTCTACCCCGACGACGACGCGCTCGATCCGCGCGATCCCGACGACGGGGACGACCGGGGTGACCCGGACGATCCCGATGGGGCCACGTGGGCTGACCGGCGCGACCCGCCCGATCCGGCGCCGGTTGATGACACCGATCCGATGTTCCGGCCCGCCGAACCGGCGCTGGTCGAACCGCACGGATCACCGTCGCCTCCACCGCCGCCCGGGTGAATGCGCGACTGCCGGTGCGCGGGGGCAGATAGCCTCTCGGCCGTCATGTCAGACCTCTCCAACATCGTCAAGGCCTACGACGTTCGCGGCACCGTGCCCGATCAATTGAATGTCGAGGTGGCCCACGCACTCGGGGTCGGATTTGCCCGTTTCGTCCGTGCCGCCGGTGCCAGCCGAGTGGTGGTGGCCCGCGACATGCGGCCGTCCGGGCCCAAGCTGCTCGACGCCTTCGCGCAGGCGCTGCTCGAGCATGGCCTCGACGTGATCGACATCGGTCTCGCGTCGACCGACCTGATGTATTTCGGTTCGGGCACGCTCGACGTGCCCGGCGCGATGTTCACGGCCTCGCACAACCCGGCCGGCTACAACGGCGTCAAGCTGTGCCTCGCCGGCGCTCGTCCGGTCGGCGTCGACACCGGCCTCGCCGAGGTCCAGCGGGTGGCCGAGCAGGTGCTCGACGGAGCCACGTTCCCGACGGCGCAGAAGTGCGGCAGCCGCACCGAACAGAACCTCCTCTCGAAGTTCGTCGACCACGTCGTCAGCTTCATCGACCCGGCCGACATCGGCGCGATGAAGGTCGTCGCCGACACGGCCAACGGCATGGGCGGCCTGGTGGTCCCCGCAGTGATGGAACGCCTGCCCGGCGTCGAACTCGAGGTGATGTACGGCGAACTCGACGGCACGTTCCCCAACCACCCGGCCGATCCGCTGCAGCCGGCGAACCAGCGTGACCTGCGGGCACGCGTGGTCTCCGGCGGGTTCGATCTCGGGCTCGCCTTCGACGGCGACGCCGACCGGGTCTTCGTGGTCGACGAACTCGGCCACGGTCTCAGCGGCTCGACCACGACGGCGCTGCTCGCCTCGGCGGTCCTGCGCTCGAACCCCGGTGCCACGGTGCTCCACAACCTGATCTGTTCGAGGGCGGTCCCCGAGGTCGTTCGCGAGCACGGCGGCGTTCCCGTACGGACGAAGGTCGGGCACTCGTTCATCAAGCAGGTGATGGCCGACACGGGTGCCGTGTTCGGCGGCGAGCATTCGGCGCACTACTACTTCGCCCGCAACTTCAACGCCGACAGCGGTCTGATCGCGTCGATGATGGTGATGGCGGAGCTGGGCCGTGCCGGCCAGCCGCTGTCGGTCGTGCGCAAACCGTTCGAGCGTTACTCCGCGAGCGGTGAGATCAACACCCAGGTCGACGACGCCGAGGCGGTCATCGAGCGGATCAGCCAGAAGTTCGAGTCGTCGTCGCAGGACCGGCTCGACGGATTGACCGTCGACTGTGGCGATTGGTGGTTCAACCTGCGGCCGTCGAACACCGAACCACTGCTGCGGCTCAACCTCGAAGCTGCCGATCGTGACGGCTGCGACGACCATGTCGCGGCGCTACTGTCCCTCATCACCGAGTGATCTCGCTGATCGCCGACCGACCCTTATCGCACCTGACTGGAAGCGCATGACCCTCGCCGCCGAACTCCTCGAGATCCTCGCCTGCCCCGAAGACAAGGGCCCGCTGTACTACATCGAGTCGGAGTCGGTCCTGTACAACGACCGTCTGCACCGCACGTACGAGATCCGTGACGACATCCCCGTCATGCTGATCGACGAAGCCACCACGGTCGACGACGCCGAGCACGATCGCCTCGTCGGCATCATCGAGCGCGACGGTCTCCAGGCCGACGTTCGGCTGATCGACGACGCGCCTGAGGGCGCCATCGTCCGCTGAGGTCGTGCGGCACCGGTAGGCTGTCGCCACCGAATCGCCGGGCTGATTCGATCGGTGCCTGAAGGCCCCTGCCCGCTTCGACATCACGAATCTGCTGCATCGTTCGGATGCTGGCAACCGACACCCTGAAGGGCCTTTCCATGACCGACACCGTTGCTTCCACCAGCACGTCCACGCTCGCCGCGCGCCGCGACTACCGCGTCGCCGACATCTCCATGGCGCCGTTCGGCCGCAAGGAGATGATCCTCGCCGAGCACGAGATGCCCGGCCTCATGGCGCTGCGCAAGGAGTACGGCGACACCAAGCCGCTCGCCGGCGCCCGCATCTCCGGATCGCTGCACATGACCATCCAGACCGCCGTGCTCATCGAGACGCTGACCGCGCTCGGCGCCGAGGTCCGCTGGGCCAGCTGCAACATCTTCTCCACCCAGGACCACGCCGCGGCCGCTGTCGTCGTCGGCCCCAACGGCACCGTCGACGACCCGCAGGGCGTCCCGGTGTTCGCCTGGAAGGGCGAGACGCTCGAGGAGTACTGGTTCTGCACCGACCAGATGATGACGTGGCCCGACGCCGCCGACGGCACGGTCTACGACGGCCCGAACATGATCCTCGACGACGGCGGCGACGCCACGATGCTGCTGCACAAGGGCGTCGAGTACGAGAAGGCCGGGCCAGGTCCCCGACCCGACCGAGGCGTCGAACCCCGAGCTGGCGATCGTGCTCGGCCTGCTCCAGCGCACGCTCAAGTCCGACCCGACCAAGTGGACCCGCATGGCGAGCCACATCAAGGGCGTCACCGAGGAGACGACCACCGGCGTGAAGCGTCTCTACAAGATGATGGACGAGGGCGAGCTGATCTTCCCGGCCATCAACGTCAACGACTCGGTCACCAAGTCGAAGTTCGACAACCTGTACGGCTGCCGCCACTCGCTCGTCGACTCGATCTCACGGGCCACCGACGTGATGATCGGCGGCAAGACCGCCGTCGTGTGCGGCTACGGCGACGTCGGCAAGGGCTGCGTGCAGTCGCTGCGTGGCCAGGGCGCCCGCGTGATCGTCACCGAGATCGACCCGATCAACGCGCTGCAGGCGGCGATGGAGGGCCTGCAGGTCCTGCCGATCGAGGACGTCGTCGACACCGCCGACATCTTCGTGTCGGCCACCGGCAACGCCGACATCATCACGATCGACCACATGCGCAAGATGAAGCACAACGCCATCGTCTGCAACATCGGCCACTTCGACAACGAGATCGACATGGCCGGTCTGTCCCGCTCCGGCGCGACCCGTGACGAGCTGAAGCCCGGCACCGACGTGTGGAAGCTTCGACGATGGCCACCAGATCATCATCCTCGCCGAGGGTCGCCTCGTGAACCTCGGTTGCGCCACCGGCCACCCGAGCTTCGTGATGTCGTGCTCGTTCACCAACCAGGTGATCGCCCAGATCGAGCTGTACAACAGCACCGAGAACTACCCGCTCGGCGTGTACGTGCTGCCCAAGCACCTCGACGAGAAGGTCGCCAGCCTGCACCTCGACGCCCTCGGCGTGAAGCTCACCAAGCTCACCGACGAGCAGGCCGAGTACCTCGACCTCGACCCCTCCGGCCCCTTCAAGCCCGAGCACTACCGCTACTGACCCCGACCACGCCATCCCGAAGTGTGAGCCCACCGGTCGATTTCGACCTGTACGGGCTCACACTTCGGGTGCGACTCGAGCCCGCCGTCCCCTCGAACTGTGAGCCCACCGGTCGATTTCGACCTGTGCGGCTCACACTTCGGGTGGTCGGCCGCGGTCTGTCGCACCCCGGGCGTACGGTCGGTCAGATGACGACGACCAGCGCGATTCACGCTGTCGCCGAGCTCGCAGCCTCTCAGCACAGCGTGTTCACCAGACGCCAGGCTGCCGACCTCGAACTCGACCGCACACCGTGTCGCCACCGCACTCGCGCAAGGCTGGCTGCTCGAGCCGTATCCGGGTGTGCTGGCGATCAGCGGCGCGCCGGCGCACGTACGAGCGTGAGCTGATGGCCGCCGACGCTGGCGGCGGGCGGTCACGGCGCGGCGTCGCACCGTGCGGCTGCTCGTCTGCACCGGCTCGACGGTTTCGGCAACTCGACGACGATCGAGGTGAGCGTCGACCGCACGCATCGTTGGTCGCCGAGCCGGCTCGGTGGCCTGTGAGCGGTGCCGCACCACATCGTCGCCCTCGACCGTGCGATCGTCGGTCGACGTCGACGGCATCCCGACCACCAATCTGGCTCGGACGCTGGCCGATCTCGGATCGGTGGTCCGCGATCGGCGGCTCGTCGGCCGTGCGCTGACCGACGCGCGTCGCCGTGGCGCCAGCCTGGACCTGGCTGCGGGACACGGCGGAGCGCCTCCACCGGCCGGGTCAGCGTGGCACCGGCGTGCTGCTGCGGCACCTCGATGCGATCCCGTTCGAGGGTCGGGTGCCCGACAGTTGGTTCGAGGAGCTCGTGGCCGCGTGCCTGGCGCGACCCACGGCTCCCCGCGGTGGTGCCGCAGTACGAGATCCTCGACGGCCGTGGTCGCTTCGTCGCTCGCGTCGACCTCGCCATCCCGTCCGTCAAGCTGGGACTCGAGGCGCACAGCCGGAGGTTCCACTTCGGCCCGCAGGCCGAGCCGCTCGACGAGCAGCGGGACGTGCGGGTCGGCGGCGTGTGGCTGGGAGCTGCTGTACCTCGGCTGGTACAGCGCGAAGCGGCCGGCCGAGGTCGTGCCGACCGTCGCCGAGGTCGTCGCTCGCCCGTCAGCGCGCCGACCTGTGAGCTGTCGCTGCGATTTCCGCACCCGGAGCTCACACTTACGGCCGGCGAACGGATCCGGCGTGATCGGTGAGTTCTGAGGTCGATTTCGACCTGCAGGGCTCACAGTTCGGGGAGGGCTGCTTCGATGGGGGTGGCGGTGAGCGGGGGCGTCGCGCATCGACAGGCGGGGGAGGAAGACCTGCACGAGCGGGCCGATGCCGAGCGCGAAGACGGCGGTGCCGATGCCGATCGAGCCGCCGAGCAGCACGCCGACCAGCCAGCACCAGCACCTCGATGCCGGTGCGCGCCAGCCGGATCGACAGGCCGTGGCGGGCGAGGCCGGTCATCAGGCCGTCGCGTGGGACCCGGTCCGAGCCCGGCGCCGATGTACAGGCCCGAGCCGATGGCGATGATCACCACACCGCCGACATCATCAGCACCCGCGGCACCAGTGCTTCGGGCTCGGGGATGAGCGGGAGGACCACGCCGACGACGAGGCCGATCTCGAACGCGTTCAGCACCGTGCCGAGCCCGGGCGACTCCTTCAGCGGGATCCACAGCGCCAGGAGGGCGATGCCGGTGACGATGATGATGGTGCCGACGGGCCATCCCGTGAGCTCGCTGACACCGGTGTGGAACACGTCCCACGGGGCGGCGCCGAGGTTGGCATCGATCAGCAGCGAGATCCCGATGCCGAACAGCGCCAGGCCGGCGACGCAGCGCGCGATTCGCTCGACGGGCCGGTCGATCGGGATGAAGCGATGCACGTGCGAAACGGTACCGATCAGGACTGTCGTACCCCCTCGTCATGATGACGTCATGCTCTTGATGACTCGTTGCGCCGGATGCGACACCCCGGGTGCGCCCGTGTGCACCACCTGTCGATTCGCCCTCGTCGGTCGCTCGCCGCGGCCGCAGTCCCACGGTGTCCATGCCGCCGTGCCGTTCACCGGTCGGGCGCGCGACGTGGTGCTCGGTCTGAAGTACCGCAACCGACGTCAGGTCGGTCGCCATCTCGCCGGCCTCGTCGTCAACCAGATCGTCGAGCACGGCGACCACACCCGGGTCGACGTCGTCACCTGGGCGCCCACCAGCGCCGCCCGCCGCCGCGAGCGTGGCTTCGACCAGGGCGAACTCCTGGCACGCCACATCGCCGCCCAGCTGGGTGTGCCGTGCCGCCGGCTGCTCGATCGAGACGTCGGCACCGGTGTCCGCAGACGGGCCGCACCCGGCGCGAGCGGCTCGCCGGTTCGGTGTTCCGTGCCCGGCCCGGACGTGCGCGGCCGGCCGAATCCTCGTGGTCGACGACGTCGTCACCACCGGCGCGACCATGACCCACGCGGCGCAGGCGCTCGACAGCGGCGGGCGCATCCGACGTGCATGCTCTACGCGGTGGCGTCCACGCCGGCGTCGGTGCAACCGCTCCGGCCTGGCCGCGGTGGCCTGATCCGGGCCGCACGGCGTCACGGGCCCGACCGGCGCCGGCACCGGTCCGCGCTGCGCCGCCGCCACGGCTCGCGACCCTGCCGATAGGCTCGATCGCTGCATGGGAATCCTCGATCGCATCCTCCGCGCTGGAGAAGGCAAGAAGGTCAAGGCCCTCGAAGGAATCGTTCCTGACGTCAACGCGTTGGGTGCCGAGATCGAGGCTCTGTCCGACGACGCACTCAAAGCGAAGACCAACGAGTTCCGTCAGCGGCTCGACAACGGTGCCGACGTCGACGACCTGCTCATCGAAGCGTTCGCGGTGATGCGCGAGGCGTCCACCCGGGTGATCGGCCAGCGCCACTACGACGTCCAGCTCATGGGCGGCGCCGCGCTGCACTTCGGCTGGGTCGCCGAGGCGAAGACCGGCGAGGGCAAGACCCTCGTGTCGACGCTGCCGGCGTACCTCAACGGCGTGACCGGCAAGGGCGTCCACCTCGTCACGGTGAACGACTACCTCGCCCGGCGCGACGCCGAGTGGATGGGCCAGATCCACCGCTGGCTCGGGCCTCGACGTCGGCTTGATCATCCCCGGCTACCGCACCTCGCCGGCCGAGAAGCGCGCCAGCTACCAGGCCGACATCACCTACGGCACCAACAACGAGATGGGCTTCGACTACCTGCGCGACAACATGGCGCAGACCAAGAACGACAAGGTCCAGCAGCGCGGCCACAACTACTGCATCGTCGACGAGGTCGACTCGATCCTCATCGACGAGGCCCGCACGCCGCTGATCATCTCCGGTCGCGTCGCCGACGCCGCCAAGCTCTACTACCGGTTCGCGTCGATCGTGCGTGGGCTGAAGCGCGACGTCGACTACGAGGTCGAAGAGGACAAGCGCGTCGTCGTCCCGCTCGAGGAGGGCATCGAGAAGGTCGAGGCCGCGCTCGAGGTCGAGAACCTCTACGACAACGTCCAGTCGAACTACGTCCACCAGTTCACCGTGGCGCTGAAGGCCAAGGAGCTGTACAAGCGCGACAAGGACTACATCGTCCAGGGCGGCGAGGTGAAGATCGTCGACGAGTTCACCGGGCGCATCCTCGAAGGTCGTCGCTGGTCCGAGGGCATCCACCAGGCCGTCGAGGCCAAGGAGGGCGTGAAGATCAAGGAGGAGAACCAGACCCTCGCCACGATCACGCTCCAGAACTACTTCCGCATGTACGACAAGCTCGCCGGCATGACCGGAACGGCCCAGACCGAGGCCGCCGAGCTGATGAACACCTACGGGCTCGGCGTCGTGCCGATCCCCACCAACCGTCCCCAGCAGCGCATCGACCAGGCCGACCTCATCTTCAAGACCGAGGAGGCGAAGTTCAACGCGATCATCGACGACATCGAGCCGCGCCACGAGCTGGGCCAGCCGATCCTCGTCGGCACCGCCAGCGTCGGCCGCAGCGAGCACCTGGGCCGTCTGCTCGCCCAGCGCGGCATCGCCCACGAGGTGCTCAACGCCAAGCAGCACACCCGTGAAGCCGAGATCGTCACCCAGGCGGGCCGGCTCGGGCGGGTCACGGTGGCCACGAACATGGCCGGTCGAGGCGTCGACATCCAGCTCGGGGGCAACGCCGAAGGGTTGGCCAAGGCCGACGTGCTCAAGGAGGGCTACGACCCGGGACTGCTCGTCGACGACTACGAACTCCCGATGCCGCTCGACCAGATGCCCGAGGACTTCCAGGAGGGGCGCAAGAAGGCGCTCGCCCGCTACGCAGGAGCTCGTCGCCCAGTACTCGGCGCAGTGCAAGGCCGAGGGCGACGAGGTCCGCGAACTCGGCGGCCTCTATGTCATCGGTTCGGAGCGACACGACAGCCGCCGCATCGACAACCAGCTCCGTGGCCGCTCCGGCCGCCAGGGCGACCCGGGCGAGAGCCGGTTCTTCCTCAGCCTCGACGACGACCTGATGCGGCTGTTCGCCACCGGTGCGCTCAGCTACGTGATGGGTCGGGCGCTGCCCGACGACGAGGCGATCGAGGCCAAGATGGTCACCAAGGCCATCGAGCGGGCGCAGACCACCGTCGAGACGAAGAACGCGGAGATCCGCAAGAACGTCCTCAAGTACGACGAGGTGATGAACGAGCAGCGCAAGGTGATCTACAAGCGCCGCGATCAGATCCTCGACGGCGAAGACCTGCGCTCGGCGGCGATGGAGTACCTCGCCGAGGCCGTCGACGCCCTGATCACCACGCACTGCGCGTCGGTGGCGACCGACGAATGGGATCTCGGCGGGCTGGCCACCGAGCTGACGCTGTACTGGCCGAACTCGATCACCGAGGAACAGTTCGCCGACGTCAGCGTCGACCGACGAGCTCTACGACCTGCTCATGGCCGACGCCACCGCGCACTACGAGCGCCGCGAGGAGGAACTCGGCTCCGAGGTGCTGCGCCAGGTCGAGCGTCAGGTGATGCTGCGCATCATCGACCAGCGTTGGCGTGAACACCTCGAGGAGATGGACTACCTGCAGGGCGGCATCAACCTGCGGGCGATGGGTCAGAAGGACCCGCTCGTCGAGTGGCAGCGTGAAGGCTTCGAGATGTTCGGGGCGATGATGACCGGCATCGCCCAGGACTTCGTGAAGTACGTGATGCACGTGCAGGTCGTGCAGAACCAGCAGGCGGCAGCCGGCCGAGCAGGCACCGGCGGTCCAGAACCTGCAGACGAGTTCGTCCGACGACGACGAGATCGGCGGCTTCGACCGCGCCGCGCGCGCCGCGGTCGCCGAGGGCGAACTGCCGCCGGAGGCCGCTCCGGCACCGGCGGTCACCAAGCAGCAGACCATCGTGAAGGACGACTTCTCGAAGACGCCGCGCAACGCGCCGTGCCCGTGCGGGTCGGGCAAGAAGTTCAAGCAGTGCCACGGCGCCACCTGAACCGGCACCCGCCGGAGGGCAAGAACCATGCGTGACTTCACCCAGGACATCCGCGACGTCCAGCGTCGGCTCGACGAAGCCGCGACCTACCTGTCGATCGACGACAACCGGGAGCGCTTCGCCGTGCTCGAGGCCGAGGTGGCCGAGCCGGGGCTGTGGGACGACCAGGAGCGGGCCAAGAAGCTCAACGCCGAGTACGCCAACATCCGTGACGACCTGGGCACGTTCGACGACCTCACCGAGCGGGTCGCCGACGTCGAGGTGCTCCACGAGCTGGCCCGTGACGAGGACGACGAGTCGCAGGAGCCGGAGATCGCAGGGAGCGATCGCCGCCATCCGGGTGACGCTCGACCAGCTCGAACTGCGCAGCCTGTTCACCGGCGAGCACGACGACAGCGACTGCATCGTGCAGATCAACGCCAAGGACGGCGGCGTCGACGCCCAGGACTTCTCGGAGATGCTGCTGCGGATGTACGAGCGCTGGTGTGAGCGCCGCGGCTTCAACATCAGCCTCAACTACGTGTCCGAAGGGCGCGGAGGCCGGGATCATGTCGGCCGAGGTGACCATCACCGGGCCGGTACGCCTACGGCCTGATGACCGCCGAACGTGGCACGCACCGCCTGGTGCGCATCAGCCCGTTCGACAACCAGGGCCGCCGGCAGACGTCGTTCGCCGCGGTCCAGGTGTGGCCGCTGCTCGAAGACGTCGACCTCGACATCGACGAGTCCGACATCCGCATGGAGGTGTTCCGGGCATCGGGTGCCGGTGGCCAGCACATCAACAAGACGTCGTCGGCCGTCCGCCTGATCCACGAGCCAACCGGCCTGGTGGCGAGCTCGCAGGAGGAGCGCAGCCAGCTGCAGAACCGCGAGCGGGCGATGGGGCGGCTCACGTCGCTGATCGCCGCGAAGGCCGAGGAGGACCGTGCCGCGGAACTCGACGCGATCGCCGGCAAGCAGGCGCAGGTGGGCTGGGGCAGCCAGATCCGCAGCTACGTGATGCAGCCGTACCAGATGGTCAAGGACCTGCGCTCGGAGGTCGAGACGAGCAACGTGAGCGGCGTGTTCGACGGCGACATCGACGAACTCGTCGTGGGCTACCTCCGCTGGCGGCGGGCCCAGGCAGAAACGACGACGTGAAGGTCGTGCGTCGGTGCCTGGCACCGATGCACGACCTTCTCGGGTCATCGGTCACTCGGGGGTGACGCAGCGTCAGCCGTGCCCGGCGGTACCCTGCTTGAGCCTTTCGGCGGTGCACCATGATTCGACTCGAGAACGTCACCAAGAGCTATTCGACCGAAGTCGTCGCGGTTCGCGACGCCAGCTTCGACGTCGCCAAGGGCGAGTTCGTCTTCCTCGTCGGCCCGTCCGGTTCCGGCAAGAGCACGCTGCTGCGGATGCTCAACCGGCAGGACCGTCCCGAGCGGGGCGCCGTCTGGGTCGCCGGCCGCAACATCGTCGACATGCCGCCGGGCCGGGTCCCGCACCTGCGGCGCAACATCGGCAACATCTTCCAGGACTACAAGCTGCTGCTCGAGAAGAGCGTCTTCGAGAACGTCGCCTTCGCCCAAGAGGTGATCGGCCGTCCGTCCCACGTGATCAACCAGCAGGTGCCGGCCGTGCTCGAACTCGTCGGCCTCGCCGGCAAGGAAGACCGGCTCCCGCACCAGCTGTCCGGTGGCGAGCAGCAGCGCGTGTCGATCGCCAGGGCGTTCGTCAACCGTCCGCTGATCCTGCTCGCCGACGAGCCGACCGGCAACCTCGACCCCGGCACGGGTGAGGGCATCATGCGCCTCCTCGACCGCATCAACAAGACCGGCACCACCGTGGTGATGGCCACCCACGACCAGCGGATCGTGAACACGATGCGCAAGCGGGTGATCCAGCTCGATCGCGGCGTGATCGTGCGTGACCAGGCGCGCGGCGTCTACGAGTGAGCTGAACGAACCATGTGGTCACGACTCCGATACACCCTGCGCGAGACGTTCGACAGCTTCCGCCGCAACGCCACGCTGACGGTGGCCGCCATCATCACGGCGGCCATCTCGCTGCTCGGGCGTCGGCCTCACGCTGCTCAGCCAGCACGCCTTCGACAACCTGCTCTCCCGGTGGGAGGGCGGCGTCGAGATGATCGTGTTCATGCGACCGACGACCACGCCGGAGCAGCTCGCGCTCGTCGAGCAGAACCTCGACGCGCAGGACCAGTTCATCGAGAGCTGGGACGTTCTGTGACGCGGCGTGTTCGCTCGAGGAGGCCGACCGTGTGCTCGCCGGTGAGCCCGGCGTGCGCGACCTGCTCGACGAGAGCAACATCACCACGCAGTTCAAGGCGGTGCCGACCGAGGGCACCGACGTCGGGTTCCTGCGCCAGCTGTCGTCGGCGTTCGAGGAGCTGCCGAGCGTCTACGAGGTCAA
This sequence comes from Ilumatobacteraceae bacterium, assembly GCA_963772085.1. GTDB lineage: Bacteria > Actinomycetota > Acidimicrobiia > Acidimicrobiales > Ilumatobacteraceae > Sva-07. Next base: position 60,651 of record CAVYWH010000003.1, on the reverse strand, counting down.
GTTCGCCGAGGACCAGATCAGTCTGATCTCCCAGTTGCAGAGCTTCTTCGGGTTCCGCCTGCTCCTGCTGTCGGGGTTCCTGCTGTTCGCCGCGGTCCTGTTGATCTGGAACACGATCCGCACGGCGATCTTCGCCCGCCGTCGTGAGATCGAGGTGATGAAGCTCGTCGGCGCCACCGACTGGTTCATCCGCATCCCGTTCATGCTCGAAGGACTGCTCCACGGCATCATCGGCGGCGCTGTCGCCAGCGTCGGGTTGTGGGCGTGGAACAGCCAGTGGACGAGCGGCGTGAAACAGTTCCCCGCCAACAGCGGGTTCGCCGCACTCGTGGTCGTCGACGGCTACGACAAGACCGTGATGCTGATCATGATCGCGATCGGCGCCCTCGCCGGTGCCATCGGCTCCGGCATCGCTGCCTCCCGCTTCCTGGACATCATAGCCGGGCCAGATCGCGGCGATGGCTGCGTTGCCGACGCTCGGTCGTTGCCCAAAGGCAACGTCGCCTCGCACGGCGCCTTGCCCTCAGCCAACGATCTGATCCCGGCTGAGATTCGATGTTTGGTAGGTTGCCGGTTCTCTTCGCGACGGGTCTCGGTCGTTACGGTCGGCCGGCATGGAATACACCGAGATCTTGTACGACGTCGAGGACAACATCGCGACGATCACGTTGCACCGGCCTGACCGGATGAACGCGTTCACCGGCACGATGATGCGCGAGATGATCGATGCGTTCGATCAGGTCGACGCCGACGACGACGTGCGCGCGGTGATCGTCACCGGCTCGGGCCGGGCGTTCTGCGCCGGCGCCGACCTCGGCGGCGGCGGCGAGACGTTCGCCGGCGGCGGCAGCGACATCAAGACGCCGGTCGGCGTCGTGCGCGATGGCGGCGGGATGGTGACGCTGCGGATCTTCGAGTGCACCAAGCCGGTCATCGGAGCGATCAACGGCGCGGCGGTCGGCATCGGTGTCACGATGACGCTGCCGATGGACATCCGGCTGGCCAGCGACCAGTCGAAGTTCGGCTTCGTCTTCGCCCGCCGCGGCATCGTGCCCGAGGCCTGCTCGTCGTGGTTCCTGCCGCGGCTCGTCGGCATCAGCCAGGCGGCGGAGTGGTGCTACAGCGGCCGCGTGTTCCCCGCGTCGGAGGCGCTCGACGGTGGGCTGGTGCGCAGCGTGCATGCCGCCGACGAACTGCTGCCGGCGGCGCGGGCCATCGCCCGGGAGATCGCCGACAACACGGCGCCCGTCTCGGTCGCCCTGACCCGCCAGATGCTGTGGCGCATGCTCGGCGCCTCGCATCCGATGGAAGCGCACCGCGTCGATTCCCGAGGCATTCAGTCCCGGGGAGCGAGCGACGACGCCCGCGAGGGCGTGATGAGCTTCCTCGAGAAGCGTGCGGCCGTCTACCCGGTCAAGGTCAGCGACGGCCTGCCCGACATCTTCCCCGACTACACCGCACCCGATTTCCACTGAACGTGTGACCGACGTCCGTTGAACGGCCGTGGTCGGAATGTTACGGTTCGATGACGGACGGGTACTGGCTCGATGCGGCCAACGGTTGGCCACACAGCTCTCATCACACTTCTCCACACCACAGCGGGCGGAGAAACGGAATGCAGCCATGACCATGCAGTATCGGGGTCACGATGTCGTCGACCCCCACCAGAAGCTCGTCGGGACGATCGATGACGTGCTCTACGACGCCCAGGGGGAACCGACGTGGGCGGTCGTCAACGTCGGTCTGCTCCGGGCGTCGCACTACGTCCCCGTCTCGGTGGGGTACACCGCGGAGGACGGCTCGTTCGTCGTGCCGTTCGACAAGCAGGTGGTGACGTCGGCCCCGAAGGCCGATCGTTCGCACACGCTCGATCCGACGACCGAGAGCGAGCTCCTGCGCTACTACGAACTCGACCGAGGCGACACCGCCGACTCGAACTGATGCCGGTCGTTCGACCCGCTGACCGCACGGTCGAGTCATTCGGGCGCAGTCCGGCCCCGCCGCCATCGACGCGGCGGGCCGGGCTGTGGCGGACGGCACGCTCCGTCAGGGAATTGTTCAGGTATTTCCCGGTTCTTACCGGTGTCTTGAACAGTGAGGGCACCATGCGGGTGTCCCGAACAACCTGAACACTCGAAGCGGAGCGACCATGACCACGATCCTGATGGACCAACTGAACACCGGTGACGTCATCGAGATGAAGACGCACGACAACGACGTCATCACGGTGCTGGTCCTGCTCGCCACCGACGACGCGCTCGTGCTCGATCCGTGCAACGGCGAGACGCCGTTCGTGCTCCGGGCCGACGAGCTGATCGAGTACCGCAAGTTCGACGCCGAAGCGATGTTCGCCGACGCCTGAGCGATCGCGAGCGTCGAGCGCTCGCCGGAACTCTCCAGGAACGGTCTCCCCTCCCGTTCCGAAGAACTCCCCTTAGCGTGGGCGCCGTGTCCGACACGGCGCCCACGCTGTTTTCCCGAGTCGGCGGCATGCCGTTCTTCGAACGTCTCGTCGATGCGTTCTACGCCGGCGTCGCCACCGACGACGTGTTGCTGCCGCTGTATCCCGAGCAACCGGATCTCACCGGTGCCCGGCACCGGCTGACGCTGTTCCTCGCCCAGTACTGGGGCGGGCCGACCACGTACTCGGACGAGCGTGGCCACCCCCGCTTGCGGATGCGGCACTTCCCGTACCTCGTCGGGCCGCTCCAACGTGATCGTTGGTTGCACCACATGCGGGCCGCGGTCGACCAGGTGTGCGCAGAGGGGTGCGACGACCCGTCGATCGCGCCGGAGCTGATGGCGTACTTCGTCACCGCGGCCGAGCACCTGCGCAACGACACCGGCCTGCCGATCACATCGGCCACCTACGGCAGCGGCAGGTAGCGTTCGGGCGCGATGGCGGTCATCCGAGTCGAGCAGCTGCGCAAGCAGTACTCCAACACGTGGGCGGTCGACGACCTGTCGTTCGCGGTCGAGGCCGGGCGAGGTGTACACGCTGCTCGGTGAGAACGGCGCCGGCAAGTCGACGACGGTCGAGATCCTCGAAGGCCACCGCGAGGCGACGTCGGGAGCCGTGCGGGTGCTCGACACCAGCCCGTGGAACGCAGGACGGGAGTTTCGCGATCGCATCGGGATCGTGCTCCAGTCGTCGGGCGTCGAGACCGAGTTCACCGTGCGCGAAGTGATCGACCTCTACGGCGGCTGCTACCGGTCGCCCCGCCCGCTCGACGAGGTCGTCGGGCTCGTCGGCCTCGACGAGAAGGTCGACGCACGCATCGGTTCGTTGTCGGGCGGTCAGCGGCGGAGGGTCGATCTCGCGCTGGGGATCATCGGGCGTCCCGACGTGCTCTTCCTCGACGAACCGACGACCGGGTTCGATCCGGCGGCGCGCCGCAAGTCGTGGGACCTCATCGAGTCGCTCGGTGCCGACGGCACCACGGTGCTGCTGACCACGCACTATCTCGACGAGGCCGAGCACCTCGCCGACCGCGTCGGGGTGCTGTCGGCGGGCCGGCTGATCGCCGAGGGCACTCCGGACGCAGCTGATCAACCAGGCGAGCGGCACGGTCGTGAGCTTCATGCTTCCCGAGTCGGTCGCGATCGCCGACGCGTCGTCGCTGTTCGGGCCGCTGTTCGGTGCCGACGTGCGGATCGCCGGCCGTTCCGTCGAGGCGACGATCGACCAGCCGACGGCCGCCGTCCACCGGCTCACCGGGTGGGCGCTCGAGGCCGGGGTCGAACTCGAGTCGCTCGCCGTGCATCGCGCCTCGCTCGAGGACGTGTACCTCTCCCTCACCGACGCACCGGAGTCCGACGAGGCCATCGACGGCACGGCCGGCGATGCCGCGGCGGAGATGGTCGTGACCGCGGCGACGGCGTTCCCCTCGACGGCGAGGCTGCTGTGGACGCAGACCGTCTACCAGCTGCGCTCGTTCCGCCGGATCCCGATCGCCATGTTCTTCACGCTCGGCCTGCCGCTGATCATGCTCGTGCTGTTCAACGCCCTGTTCGGCTCGGACCGGATCGACACCCCGAACGGCTCGTGGTCGTCGGCGCAGTTCTACACCGGCGGGCTGGCCGCGTTCACCGCGGTGTCGGCGACGTTCACCAACCTCGCCAACATGGTGCCGCTCCGGCGCGACGAGGGCGTGCTCAAGCGCTGGCGAGGCACGCCGCTGCCGACGTGGATCTACCTCGGCGGGTTCATCTGTTCGGCGGTCATCATCGCCTTGGTCGGCGTCGTCGTGATGCTGGCGCTCGGCGTGGTCGCCTACGACCTCGACATCGAGCGCGGCCAAGATGCCGGCCGCGGTCGCCACGTTCCTGATCGGCGTGTCGTCGTTCGCCGCGCTCGGCATGGCGCTCGCCGCCGTCGTGAAATCGGCCAGCTCGGCGTCGGCCGCGGCGAACGCCATCATCCTGCCGCTGGCGTTCGTGTCGGACGTGTTCGTCCAGGTCGACGATCCGCCGCGCTGGCTCGAGGTCGTCGGCAGCATCTTCCCCCTCAAGCCGTTCGTGCAGTCGTTCCAGGCGTGCTTCAACCCGACGGTCGACGCACCGGCGTTCGACTGGGCGGCGATGGCGTTCGTGGCGTTGTGGGGTCTCGCCGGGCTTGGCGATCGCGCTCAAGCGTTTCCGGTGGGAGCCGAGCGGCTCGGCGCCGCGTGGGCGCCGTGCCAAGCCGCGTCGCCACCGACCTGACGCGTCAGGAGAACACGACGGTCTTGCGGCCGTACACGAGCACCCGGTGCTCGACGTGCGCCCGCACGGCGCGGGCGAGCACGATCGTCTCCAGGTCTCGACCCTTCGCGGTGAGTCGGCGGACGTCGTCGCGGTGGGAGACGTGCACCGTGTCCTGCTCGATGATCGGACCCTCGTCGAGGTCGGACGTCGCGTAGTGGGCGGTCGCCCCGATCAGCTTGACCCCACGGTCGTGGGCCTGCCGGTACGGGTTGGCGCCGACGAACGCAGGCAGGAACGAGTGATGGATGTTGATGATCCGGTCGGGAAACCGGTCGATGACGGCGATGCCGAGGATCTGCATGTATCGGGCGAGCACGACCAGTTCGACGCCGGCCGCTTCGAGCGTGTCGATGAGCGCCGCCTCCCGGTGCGCCTGTCCCGCCGGGTTCGACCGGCAGGTGCAGGTACTCGACGCCGAGGTGCCGGCAGAACTCTTCGTGATCAGGATGGTTCGACACGACGACCCGCAGGTCGATCGGCAGCTCACCGCTGCGCCAGCGGCTGAGCAGGTCGTACAGGCAGTGCGGCTGCTTCGAAGCGAGGATGGCGGTCGGCCACCGGCGCCTCGGTCGATCGCATGTCGACGTGCATGCGCGAACTTCGTGGCCACCGGTTCGAACTCGTGCGAGGAACACGTCCGTCGTCGGGCCGTCCTCGGGCAGGTCGAACTCGACCCGTTGGAAGAACACGACGCCGGCATTGGCGCCGACGGTGTCGACGTGCTGTTCGGCGTGGATGATGTTGCCGCGCTGCGTCGGCGATGAAGCCGGCGGTGGCGGCCACGATCCCCGGTTGGTCGGGACACGACAGGAGGAGCACCGCGGACATGCCGGTCGTTCTATCGCGTCGTTCTATCGCCGCAACGCGAAGCACGCGACCGCAGTCGCCGCGGCGGCGTTCAGCGAGTCGACGCCGTCGGCCATCGGGATGCGCACGGGCGTCGAGATGGCGAGCAGCGCCTCGCTCAGACCCGGCTCGCTCCGACCCGATCAGGATCGCCACGCGGGCTCGCCGACGACGATGTCGTCGATCGAGATCGGCCGACGGGTCGGGGGTCATCGCCAGCAGTTGCCAGCCGAGTCGAGCGACCGCAGTTCGTCGGCCAGATGGGTCGTCCGGGCGTGGGGCGAGTGCGAAGGCCGTCCCCATCGCCACGCGCAACGATCGACGGGCGAGCGGATCGGCGCTGGTGTGGTCGAGGATCAGACCGTCGAAGCCGAACGCGGCGGCGTTGCGGATCACCGAGCCGACGTTGGCCGGGTTGTCCACCGCTTCGAGCACGACCAGGCGGGTCGGCCTCGGCGGCGAGTTCGGAGACGCTCGGACGGGGTGGCCGTTCGGAACAGGGCCACGATCGGGTGCGGGTAGCCGAGCCCGGTCACGAGCGCGGCGGACCTCGATGCCGCCGCCGTAGACCGGGCAGGGCAAGGCCTGCGGCCAGCGGCGGGACGTGCTCGGCGTCGACGAGCGCCGCGACGGGCACGCACCCGGACAGCGAGCGCCCGCTCGATCACGAGGTCGCCCTCGGCGAAGAACAGCCCGGCACCGGCGTCGTCACGCTTCTCGGTGCGGCTGGCCAGCCCGCGCTCGTTCAGCCGGAACTGCCGGAAGAGTGGATCGTCCGGATCCTCGATCGGGATGATCTCCAACTCCACCCATCGAGCCCCGACATCACGTTTGCGTCGCGATTTTCGTGCGCCAGCGCGCGCAAAATCGCGACGCAAACGTGGAATGACGGCATCAGGGGCGGGCCATCAGTAGTGGTACGGGTAGGGCGACCAGTCGGGGTCGCGCTTTTCGAGGAAGCTGTCGCGGCCCTCCTGGGCTTCGTCGGTGCCGTAGGCGAGGCGGGTCGCCTCGCCGGCGAACACCTGCTGGCCGACGAGGCCGTCGTCGATGAGGTTGAACGAGAACTTCAGCATCCGCTGGGCGGTCGGGCTCTTGGCGCAGATCTCGCGTCCCCACTGCAGTGCGGTGGCTTCCAGCTCGGCGTGGGGCACCGACGCGTTGACCATGCCCATCCGGTAGGCGTCGTCGGCGGTGTACTCGCGGCCGAGGAAGAAGATCTCGCGGGCGAACTTCTGGCCGACCTGGCGGGCCAGGTACGCCGAGCCGTACCCGCCGTCGAAGCTGGCCACGTCGGCGTCGGTCTGCTTGAAGCGGGCGTGCTCGGTGCTGGCCAGCGTGAGGTCGCACACCACGTGGAGCGAGTGCCCGCCGCCGGCGGCCCAGCCGGGAACGACGCAGATGACCACCTTGGGCATGAACCGGATCAGGCGCTGCACCTCGAGGATGTGCAGCCGGCCGGCACGGCCCGGTTCGATCGACGCCGCGTCGGTGCCCTCGGCGTACTTGTAGCCGTCCTTGCCGCGGATGCGTTGGTCGCCGCCCGAGCAGAACGCCCAGCCGCCGTCCTTCGGCGACGGGCCGTTGCCGGTCAGCAGCACGCACCCGACGTCGGTCGACATGCGGGCGTGATCGAGCGCGGTGTAGAGCTCGTCGACGGTGTGCGGGCGGAACGCGTTGCGGATCTCCGGTCGGTTGAAGGCGATGCGTACGACGGCCGCATCGACCGCACGGTGGTACGTGATGTCGGTGAACTCGAAGCCCGGCACGGCAGCCCAGGCCGTCGGGATCGAAGATCTCGGAGACGGGTGTCGTGTCCGCGGTGGACGCTTGATCGCTCGGCATCTGCCCATGTTGGCCCATCGGGTACGTTTCGCCCATGCCCCACGCCGACATCGATGGCCAACGGATCTACTTCGAGGACTCCGGCGGCGACGGGCCGGCGGTGATCCTGGCGCACGGATTCCTGATGGACCAGGAGATGTTCGCCCCCCAGGTCGAGGCGTTGTCGCCGGACTACCGGGTGATCACGTGGGACGAGCGTGGGTTCGGCCAGACCGAGTTCGACGGCAAGCCGTTCACCTACTGGGATTCGGCCAACGACTGCCTGGCACTGCTCGACCATCTCGGCATCGACCGGGCGGTGGTCGGCGGGATGAGCCAGGGCGGGTTCATCTCGCTGCGGGTCGCGCTGACCGCGCCCGAGCGCGTCCGCGGGTCTGATCCTGCTCGACACGCAGGCCGGCACCGAGGATCCGGCGATCGCCGAGGGCTACGACCAGATGCGTGACATCTGGTTGACGGCCGGTCCGGTCGACGACCTGGCCGGCGTGGTCGCGAACATCATCATCGCCGACCCGGTGTTCGATCCGGTGTGGATCGCGAAGTGGCAGGCCCGGCCCAAGGAGCTCTTCGAGCAGCCGTACCTCACGCTCACCACCCGTGACGACGTGACCGATCGCCTCGGCGAGATCACCTGTCCGGCGATCGTCGTGCACGGCACCGAGGACACGGCGATCTCGATGGATCGGGCCGAGGCGCTGGCGGCCGGTCTCGTCGGCGCCGGCCCGGTGGTCAAGGTGGGCGGAGCGCACGCGGCGAACCTCACCAATCCCGGCCCGGTCAACGCGGCGCTCCTCGACTTCCTCGCCTCGCTCCCTGCCTGAACCCTCGTGGCGAACCTGCAGATCTTCGGCGTCGTCGGCCTGCCCGAGATCGAGCCGGGTGCCGAACTCGCCGACATGATCTTCGACGCGTCGAGCGATCAGGGCCAGCCGCTGCTCGATCGGGACATCGTGGTCGTCACGTCCAAGATCGTCTCGAAGGCCGAGGGCTGTGCGATCGAGTTGGCCGACATCGAGCCGTCGGCGTTCGCCGAGACGTGGGGGAGCCGTTGGGACAAGGACCCGCGAGTGGTCGAGGTCGTGCTGCGCGAGTCGAAGCGGATCGTTCGCCAGATCGGACCGGTGCTGATCACCGAGACCCACCACGGCTTCATCTGCGCCAACTCCGGCGTCGATCAGTCGTCGAGCGGTGCACACGACCGTGTGCTCGTGCTGCCGACGAGACCCTGACGCGTCGGCGCGTGCGCTCCGGCAGCGCTTCGTCGAGCTCGGCGTCGATGTCGCGGTCGTCATCAGCGACACGTTCGGTCGCCCGTGGCGGGAGGGGCAGACCGACATCGCCATCGGCGTGGCCGGCATCGCGCCGCTGCACAGCTACATCGGCGAGGTCGACCCGCACGGGCACGAGTTCCGGGTGCAGGAGATCTGCGTCGTCGACGAACTGGCCGCCGCCGCCGAACTGGTCAAGGGCAACACGAGCCGGGTGCCGGTCGCGGTGATCCGCGGCCACGAATGGACGACCGACGAGACCGCCTCGATGGCGCCCGTCCTGCGCGACTCCGAACGCGACCTCTTCCGCTGAACCTGTCACGTTCGGTGCCTGGCACCAACGCGACGACCGGCTCAGCTGAGCAGTTCCTTGGCGATGCCGTAGAAGTAGTTGGCGGACAGGCCGAGTGATGCGGTGTCGATCCGTTCGTCGTTGCCGTGGAATCGCGGCCGAACGAGGCGAAGTCCATCTCGGGGGAGAACAGACCCGCACCGTAGGCGATCCTGCCGCGCTCACGGTAGAAGCGGGCATCGGTCCCGCCCACCACCAGGCCGGGGACGAGCTTGGCGTTCGGGTAGGCGATCTGCGTGTGCGTCGTCAGCGTGTCCCACAACGGCGTTCCCGGGCCGAACTCCGACCGGGTCGGGTCGGCGTGCTGCAACACGCTGACCTCGACCTCGTCGTACAGCTCGCCGAGTGCCGCTCGCAGGTGCCGATCGACGTCGTCGCGCGTCGTTCCCGGCACCGTGCGGATGTCGACGTCGATGTCGACCGCATCGGGGATCGTGTTGGTCTTCTGCCCGCCGTGGACGACGTTCGGGGAGAACGTGGTGTGGGTGTGGGCGTGGCACGTCCGCGCCACCGGCGTCGGGAGACCCTCGAGCGCCTGCCAGATGTGGTCGGGCGACGTGAGCGCCGCTCGCAACTCGTCGGGAAACGGCATCGACTCGACCTGGGCGGTCCACAGATCGTCGATGTGCGCCGCCGATCGATACGCGGCGATGCGTCGGACGACCTCGGCCGCCTTGACCAGGGCGTTGTCGGCCCCGAACGGCATCGATCCGTGACCGGGTGTGCCGGTGACGCGGAGGCGCCGCCAGGCGAGACCCTTCTCGCCGACGTTGACCGTGATCGATCGCTCGCCGTCGTGACCGACCGTCGACCAGCCGCCGAGCTCGGTGAGCACGTAGTCGGCGTCGATGACGTCCCAGTGGTGGTCGGCCATCCACTCGGCGCCCCACACCCCGCCGGCCTCTTCGTCGGCGACACCGAAGTAGATCAGGTCGCCCTTCGGCTGGAAGCCTTCTGTGGCGAGCCGTTTGAACGCCACCGCCATCGACGACGTGAGGTTGAGCATGTCGATCGCCCCTCGACCCCAGACCTCCCCATCGATGATCTCGCCGGCGAACGGGTCGTGACGCCACCCCTCGACGTTCACCGGCACCACGTCGGTGTGACCCATCAGGCAGAGCGAGGGTGCATCGGGGTCGGATCCCTCGATGCGGGCGACCATCGAGTCGCGACCCGGCTCTGGGCGTGAATCGTTCGACGTCGAGGCCGGCACCTTCCAGGAAGCCGACGAGGAGGTCGGAGTTCCGGGTCTCCTCGCCGGAATCGGGTGTGCCGTCGTTGACGCACTGGTTGCGGATCAACGACTGGAGCAGTTCGGTGGTCGGACCGGTGAACTCTTCGGGCGACGCCATCGGAGCACGCTACCGGAACGCCGAAATCCGGTTCCGGCGCAGACACTGGCTCGATGGCGCCATCGGGTCAGGACAGTTTGCGCAGGGGTTCCTCGGCGTCGCCGGTCGGGCTGAGACGGATCGTCGCATCGGTGACGACCGCTCCGTGTTCGGACACGATCACCGGGTTGAGGTCGAGTTCGAGGATGCGGCCGTGGTCGGACGCGAGCTGGGCCGCCTGGACGATCGCGTCGACGATGGCCGAGCCGTCGATGTCGGCCTCGGCGAGCGCAGCTCGGATCCGGGTCTCGTCGAGCATCGTCGTGGCGACGGCGGGCGCGACAGGAGCCAGCCGGCTCGTCCGGTCGGCGATCACGTCTGCCTGCGCACCACCGAGACCGACGCTGACGATCACGCCGAGCCGTTCGTCGTGTTCGCAGTGGATGCGCAGGTCGACGCCCGGTGTCGTCATGGTCTGCACGATCAGGTGGTCGGCGTCGCTGCCCAGCGCCTCGACCATCGTCGCCACGACCTCGTCGACGTCCGACGGGGAGTTGACGTCGAGCGCGACGCCCGACCGGGCGGAACGGCCCGGCCGTCGGCGCGTGGCCTTGATCGCGACCGGATATCCGACGTGGTCCGCGGCGGATGCCGCCGTCGACGGCGTCGCCTCCCGCGCCGACGCGAACGCGATGCCGTAGGCGTGCAGGATGCGCTGCTGCTCGCTGAGGTCGGCCTGCTGCCGCCCCGCCCCGACGATCTCGTCGATCACGAGTCGCGTCGCGTCGGGATCGATCATGCGTGCCGGCACCGGATCGGCCGTGGCCTGTGTCGCCAGCCACTGGCCGTAGGCGTACGCACGACCGAGCACGGCCGCAGCCTGTTCGGGGAAGGCGAAGGCGGGCACCGTCGAACCCGGCAGCACCGGGCCGTCGACACCACCCAACATGATCGCCACGACGGGCTTGGTCGAGCCGAGCGCGCTCTCGTGGATGTCGACCGCGGTCGAGTCGACGTCGTCGGCCACCGCCGGGGCGTGGATGACCACGACGCCGTGGATGGCGTCGTCGTCGAGCGCGGCGCGGATCGCGTCACGGAAGTCAGCCGGGGTCGATCGCCAATCGAGCGCGATCGGCCCGTCGACCGCAACGAGCCCTGCGGTCTGCAGCGCCGCGCTGGCCAGCGTGCCGGGGCTGCGGGCGTTCGTGAGCACCGCGATGTTCGGGCCTTGCGGATACGGCTGGCACGCGAGGACGCGCACCGTGTGCAGCATGGCGTTCACGGTCGGCACCTCGATCAGGCCCGCCTGCTGGTACAGCGCCCCACCGAGGGAGCCGACCGACGCCGCGCCGGTGCGCACCGCGACGATCGGCATGGTCAGCGACACGCGACGGGCGATGCGGGCGAACTTGCGCGGGTTGCCGAACGACTCGGTGTACATCCCGACGACGGTCGTGTTCGCGTCCTCCTCCCAGAACTGCAGGAGGTCGTTGGCGGAGATGTCGGCCTTGTCGCCGAGCGAGACGAACCACGAGAGTCCGAGTTGGAGGTCGCTCGCCTGGCGGAGCACGGAGCTGCCGAGCGATCCGGACTGCATCGAGATCGCCACCTTGCCGGGCGGCAGCGTGACGTTGACGAGCGCAGCCTGCAGCAGCGACTCCGGTCGCGGCGAGGCGACGCCCATGCTGGAGGGACCGATCAGCCGCAGCCCGTTGCGCCGGGCGCGCACGACCATCGCGTCGACGTCGATGTCGGTCCCGTCGACGGCGGTGACGATGACCGCGCCGCGCATGCGTTTGCGGATGCAGGCGTCGACGATCTCGTCGAGCTGGTGGGCGGGGACGGCGATGATCGCCAGCGACACGTCGTTGGGAAGGTCGTCGACCGTGGCGTACCACTCGTACGGGTCGCCGCCCTGGTGCGTCGGGTTGACCGCGTACTTCGGCACCGTCACGCTCGACGACACGTGGTGCCACAGGGCGGCGCCGACCGAACCCGGACGATTCGATGCGCCGATGACCGCGACGGCGCGGGGCAGCAGGATGCGGGCAACGGCGCGTGAGTCGCCGCGTTGCTCGCGCCGCTCCACGCTGTCGAGGAACTCGTCGGTGGTGGCCAGCTCCCAGTCGAGGTCGACGACGCCCGACTCGAACCGTCGTTGGAGCGGCCAGCCCGCCTTGGCGAACACGGCCAGCATCGCTCGGTTGTCGGCGAGCACCTCGGCGGTGAACCGCTCGATGCCGTTCGACCGGGCGATCGCCGCCAGGTGCTCGAGCATCAGGGTGGCGATGCCCTCACCCTGGTGTTCGTCGGCCACCATGAACGCCGCTTCGGCTTCGTTCCGTCCCGGCCAGCGTTCGTAGCTCGACCAGGCGACGAATTCACCGCGCGACTCGACGACCAGCGCGACCCGGTCGACCATGTCGATCTCGGTGAAGTGATCGAGATCCCGGGTGGTGAGCTCGGGTTTCGGGGAGAAGAAGCGCTTGTAGATGCTGTCGGACGACTGCGCTCGATGGAAGCTGGCGAGCGCGTCTCGATCGCCGGGGACGAGCGGCCGGATGATGGCCGTGTCGCCGTTGCCGAGGACGATCGCCGACTCCCACGTGGTTGGCTCCGCGGCGGACGACATCACCCCAGCATCGCATCTGGGAACCGTGCGGACGATTCCGGCGCGTATGGTGGCCGGGTGGCAGCGCCGATCCACGTCTACGCCAGCGCCGAACTCGACGAACACGTGACGCCGTCGTGGCATCCGGAGCGCCCGGGCCGGCTCGACGCCGCACTGGCGGGCATCCCCGCGGCCGGTCTGACCGAGGCCGTGTCGTTCCGCACCCCGAGCGTCGCGAGCATCGAGGCCATCACGCGCGTGCACACCCCGACGTATGTGACCCTGCTCGAACGGTTCTGCCAGGCAGGCGGGGGCGACCTCGATTCGGACACGTCGGTGGTGCCGGGGTCGTGGATGACCGCGCGACGCGCGGTCGGCGCCGTGCTCGACGCAGTCGCCGCGCTCGACGCGGGTGAGTGCGACGTGGCCTTCGCCGCGAGCCGCCCCCCGGGCCATCACGCGCTGGCGAACCAGGCGATGGGCTTCTGCCTGTTCAACAGCGTCGCGGTCGCCGCCGCTGCGCTGGCGGATCGCGGCGAACGCGTGGCCATCGTCGACTGGGACGTGCACCACGGCAACGGCACGCAGGACATCTTCTACGACGACCCACGCGTGCTCTACGTGTCGACGCACGAGTCTCCGCTGTATCCGGGGACCGGGTTGGCCGGCGAGACCGGTGGGCCGGCTGCGCCGCACTCGAACCTGAACCTGCCGTTCCCGGCCGGCACCCGTGGCGACGTGTACCGGCAGGCGTTCGACGACGTGATCGCGCCGATCGTCGCCGCGCACCGGCCGGACTGGTTGTTCATCTCGGCGGGGTTCGACGGTCATCGGAACGATCCGCTCGCCGGTCTCGAACTGACGTCGGGCGACTACGCCGATTTCGCGGTCCGCCTGCAGGCGCTCGTGCCGGCCCGCAGGACGGTGGTCGTGCTCGAAGGCGGGTACGACTTCGACGCCCTGTCGATGTCGACGGGCGCGACGCTGGCGGCGATGATCGGCGCGAGTTACCGGCCGGAGGCGGCGTCGGGTGGCGACATCGGTCTGCCGACCATCAACGCCGCCAAGCAGCGCTGGGGTCTGCCCGCCTGAACGCAAAAGGTCGTGCATCGGTGCCAGGCACCGATGCACGACCTTCGCCAGGATCAGTTGAGCTGTGATTCGAGGGTGTCGACGGCCACGGCCAGCGATGCCGGGAGCCGCTCGCCGAACACGGCGAAGTGCTCGCGGATCTGCGGGATCGCCGCTTTCCAACCGTCGACGTCGACGTCGAGCAACGTGTCGAGGTCCTCGTCGTCGATGTCGAGGCCGTTGGTGTCGAGCGCGTCGTGCGTCGGCAGCTTGCCGATCGGGGTGTCGATCGCCTCGGCATCGCCGTTGACCCGCTCGAAGACCCACTTGAGCACGCGGCTGTTCTCGCCGAAGCCGGGCCACAGGAAGCGGCCGTCCTCGTCGCGACGGAACCAGTTGACGAAGAAGATCTTCGGCAGGTTGGCCGGATCGGTGTGCTTCTCCATCGACAGCCAGTGCGCGAAGTAGTCGGCGAAGTTGTAACCGCAGAACGGCAGCATCGCCATCGGATCGAAGCGCAGGTTGCCGACGGCGCCCTGCTGGGCAGCCGTGGTCTCCGACGCCATGATCGAGCCGAGGAACACGCCGTGCTCCCAGTCGTTGGCCTCGGTCACGAGCGGCACCGTGGTGCGGCGGCGCCCACCGAAGAGGATCGCCGAGATCGGCACGCCGGCCGGATCTTCCCACTCGGGGGCGATCGACGGACACTGTGACGCCGGCGCGGTGAAGCGGGCGTTCGGGTGCGCGGCGGGGGTGTCGACTTCCGGGTTCCACGGGTTGCCCCGCCAGTCGATGGCGCGGGCCGGGGGAGTGTCGGACATCCCTTCCCACCAGATGTCACCGTCGTCGGTCAGGGCGGTGTTGGTGTAGATGCAGTTGCCCCACAGCGTCTCCATCGCGTTGGCGTTGGTGTCGTACCCGGTGCCGGGGGCGACGCCGAAGAAGCCGGCCTCCGGGTTGATCGCGTAGAGGCGGCCGTCGTCACCGAACTTCATCCAGCAGATGTCGTCGCCGATGGTCTCGGCCTTCCAACCCGGGATCGTCGGCACGAGCATCGCCAGGTTCGTCTTGCCGCACGCCGACGGGAACGCGGCGGCGATGTACTTCGACTCGCCGGTCGGGTTCGTGAGCTTGAGGATCAGCATGTGCTCGGCGAGCCAGCCGTCGTCGCGAGCCATCACCGAGGCGATGCGCAGCGCGAAGCACTTCTTGCCGAGCAGGGCGTTGCCGCCGTAGCCCGAGCCGTACGACCAGATCTCGCGGGTGTCGGGGAAGTGCACGATGTACTTGTTGTCACCGTCGCACGGCCACGGGACGTCGGTCTCGCCGTCTTCCAGCGGGGCGCCCACGGAGTGCAGGCACGGGACCCAGTCGTTGTCGCCGAGCACGTCGAGCGCCTTCTGGCCCATGCGGGTCATGATCCGCATCGAGGCGGCCACGTAGGCCGAGTCGGACAGCTGGACGCCGATGTGGGCGATCGGCGAGCCGAGCGGGCCCATCGAGAACGGCACGACGTACATCGTGCGGCCCTTCATGCAGCCGGTGTAGAGCTTGGTCATCTCGGCGCGCATCTCTGCCGGGTCACGCCAGTTGTTGTTGGGTCCGGCTTCGTCGGCGGTCGCGGAGCAGATGAACGTGCGGTCCTCGACGCGGGCCACGTCGGCCGGGTCGGAGTGCGCCCAGTAGCTGTTCGGGCGCTTGGCCTCGTCGAGCTTGGTGAACGTGCCGGAATCGACGAGCGTCTGACAGAGCGCTTCGTACTCGTCTGCGGAACCGTCACACCAGTAGACGTCGGCGGGCTGCATGATCGCTGCCCACTCGTCGACCCAATCCTTGAGTCGCTGGTTGTTCGTGGTTCCGCTCATCTGGGCTCCTCATTGAGTCGAGTGGTTGAGTCGCTGTGGTTCAGGCGCTGTCGTCGGAATGACGGGGGGCAGCGCGTTCAAATCAACGGGACAAAGCGTACGGGCCGGGACGCGCTCCGACGAAACCGACGGGCAAATTTGGGCAAATTGCAAACGCGTTCGGGTCCGCCGGCTCAGTGGCCGGGGGTACCCATGTCGACCTCGGAGCCGAGGCGCAGGGCTGTGGCCCGGCCGGCACCATCGAGATCGAAGATCACGCGTTGACCCTGCCGGAGCATCCGGAAGATCGAGCCCTCGAGGGCGTTGGCCGCGAGTTCGTAGTCGGCGAAGTCGGTGTCGCACATCACGAGACCGTCACCGTTGCTCGGGTCGTATGCCTTGATCACGCCTTGCATGAAAGGTCCCGCTTCGAGAGATCACGCATCGAGCAGCGAAGCGAGCCTCAGCCCGCTTTGACGACTTTGCCGGACTTGATGCAGCTGGTGCAGACGTTGACGCGCTTGGTGGAGCCGTTCAACGATGCCCGGACACGCTGGATGTTCGGGTTCCAACGACGCTTGGTACGACGATGGGAGTGCGAGACGGACATGCCCCACGATGGGCCCTTGCCACACAGTTCACACTTGGAAGCCATTTGAATTCTCCTGCAACACGCTGAAACGACCTCGCAATGCTACCAAGCGTCATGCCAGAGCCCACCGCCCGTCGCCGGACTCGTGCGTGATCCGTCCCGGACGTGCGGCGCCCATAGGATTCTGCGCCGTGCCCACATTGGAACGGTTGAACACCGAGGCGTTGCGTGACACCGTACGAACGTTCCGCGACACCGTGCGGGCCCATGCCGGGCGGTTGAACCGGCTGAACGTGTACCCGGTGCCCGACGGCGACACCGGCACGAACATGGCCCGCACCCTCGATGCCGTGGTCGCCGAGATGGACGCCACCGAGCCCGACGATCTGGTGGCGACGTGCGATGCGATCAGCCACGGGTCGCTCATGGGCGCCCGCGGCAACAGCGGCGTGATCCTCAGCCAGATCCTGCGCGGCTTCGCCTCGACGTTGAAGGAGCAGGCCGACCAGCACCCTGAAAATCATGACGGTGAAAATCATGCCGGTCCGACGTTCGCCGAAGCGCTGCAGGCGGCCGCGGCCGGCGCCTATCAGGCGGTGCTCAAGCCGATCGAGGGAACGATCCTGACGGTCGCCCGCGAGAGCGCGGAGGGCGCGCGGGCCGCGGCCGACGAGGGTGGCTCGCTCGCCGATGTGGTCCGTGC
Source organism: Ilumatobacteraceae bacterium (assembly GCA_963772085.1). GTDB lineage: Bacteria > Actinomycetota > Acidimicrobiia > Acidimicrobiales > Ilumatobacteraceae > Sva-07. The sequence goes on along the minus strand of CAVYWH010000003.1, from coordinate 43,442 downwards.
CGCTCGCGAGGCGGGCAAGCGGGCGCTCGACAACACGCCCGAACAGCTGCCGGTGCTCAAGGAGGCCGGCGTGGTCGATGCCGGCGGGGCCGGGTTCCTGCTCCTGCTCGACTCGGCGCTGCACGTGGTCGCCGGCGACGCCCTCCCCGAAGCCGGCCCGGACACCGATGACGATCTGACCGGCGCGGCGTTCGAGGCCGTGGCCCATCGCACGTCGGCCACCGCCGGCGAACTCGACGTCAGCGAGCAGCGCTACGAGGTCATGTATTTCCTCGACCTGCTCGACGTCCGCATCGACGATTTCAAGCGTGGTTGGGGCGACATCGGCGATTCGATCGTGGTCGTCGGTGGTGACGGGTTGTGGAACTGCCACGTCCACACCAATGACGTCGGCGCGGCGATCGAGGTGGCGCTCGACCTCGACGGTCGGCCGCGACAGATCCGGGTGACCGACCTGTTCGAAGAGGTCGACGAGGAACACGCGAAGCGGGAGCGGGCGATGACCGGGGCCGCTGCGCCCCGAGCGGGCGGCGGGCTGCCTCCGGTGACCACCGCGGTCGTCGCCGTCTGCAGCGGCGACGGCCTCGTCGAGCTGTTCGCCCAACTCGGCGTGCAGGGCGTGGTGACGGGTGGGCAGACGATGAACCCGTCGACCGCCGAGCTGCTCGACACGGTCGAGCACGTGAACGCGAACGATGTCGTGATCCTGCCCAACAACAAGAACATCATCCCGGTCGCCGAGCAGGTCGACGCCTTGACCACCAAGACCGTCCGTGTCGTGCCGACGCGTTCGATGCCCGAGGCGCTGGCCGCGCTGGTGGTGTACGACCCCGAGGCCGATGCCGCGGAGAACGCCGCCGAGATGGTCGACGCGGCGAACTCGGTGACCACCGGCGAGATCACGCAGGCGGTGCGCGACACGAACACGTCGATCGGTGAGATCGTCGCCGGCGATTGGATCGGACTCAGTCGGCGGGCCGGCGACGGTTCCGGCAATGCCGACGGGAACCTCGACGGCATCGTGTCGAAGGGCCAGGCGATGGTCGACGCGGCGATCGGTCTGCTCGACGAGATCGTCGGTGACGACGCCGAGCTGATCACGATCATCACCGGCGAGGGGGCCGACGGTGGGATCACCGCGGCGCTCGAGGGTTGGCTCGCCGATCACCACGGTTCGGTGGCCCGCGAGGTCCAGTACGGCGGGCAGCCCCTCTACCCGTACCTGTTCGGGATCGAGTGAGGCCGTCGAGTGAGGCCAGTTCGAATGTGCCCCGTTCGAATGCGGCCCGTTCGAATGGGGCGCGGCCGATGACCGCGGTGCACCCGATCACGCTGCGCGAGTTCGCCGACATCCCGGTCGAACGCCTGAAGGGTGTCGGCGACAAGAAGCAGGCGTCGCTGGCCGGGGTCGGCATCCACACCGTGCTCGACCTCGTCACCACCTATCCGCGACGGTGGGTCGACCGGACCAACGAGGCGCGCATCGCCGACCTCGTGCCCGGCGAGGAAGCGCTCGTGCTCGTCACCGTGAGGTCGGTCAACAAGCGGCTGACGAGGAACCGTCGTTCGATGGTCAACGTGGCGGTCGGCGACGGGTCGGGTCGGATGGACGTCGTCTTCTTCAACCAGCCATGGCGGGAGCGCCAGCTGAAGGAGGGCCTCCAGATCGCGCTGTTCGGCAAGGCCGACACGTACCGGGGCGGCTTGCAGATGTCGAATCCCGTCGTCGACCTGATCGGCGACCGCACCGGCCGGATCGTGCCGATCTACCCGCAGAGCGAGAAGGCGCAGATCTCCACCTGGGAGATGGCGGGCTGGGTCGAGGAGGCACTGCGCCGCTGTGCGGAGCGCGGCATCGCCGACCCCGTGCCCGTGCCGGTGCGCGAACGCCTCGCCCTCGTCGACCGTGGCGCGGCGTTGCGTTCGATCCACGCCCCCGACTCGATGCGGGAGAAGGAGATGGCGCGCCGGCGGCTCGCGTTCGACGAGCTGTTGCGGGTGCAGCTCGTGCTCGTGCTGCGCAAGCGCGAGCTCGAGCGCTCGTCCAAGGGTCTCGTGCACTCCGTCGATGGTGAGCTGGTGCGGCGCTTCCACGATGCGTTGCCCTACCCGCTCACCGGAGCGCAGCAGCGCGTCATCGCCGAGATCGACCGCGACCTCTCCGCACCGCACCCGATGCACCGGCTGCTGCAGGGTGACGTCGGGTCCGGCAAGACGGTCGTCGCGCTGTCGATGCTGCTCGCCGCCGTGCAGGGCGGTCACCAGGGCGCGCTGATGGCGCCGACCGAGGTGCTCGCGGAGCAGCACGCCACGGGGGTGCGGGCGCTGGTCGGCGACCTGAAGGTGCCCGACCCCGGCAACCTGTTCGGCGACCGACCGCTGCGGGTCGAGTTGCTCACCAACCGGGTCACCGGCGCCGCCCGCAAGGAGATCCTGTCCGGGCTCGCCGATGGCTCGATCGACATCGCCATCGGCACCCACGCGCTCATCCAGGACAAGGTCGACTTCAAGACCCTCGGTGCGGTCGTCGTCGACGAGCAGCACCGGTTCGGTGTCGAGCAGCGGGCCGCCCTGCGCGAGAAGGCGAACCAGCACGTGCCCGACGTGTTGGTGATGACGGCGACCCCGATTCCACGGACCGCGGCGATGACCGTGTACGGCGACCTCGACGTGAGCGTGCTCGACGAGATGCCGCCGGGCCGCACGCCGATCGTGACGAAGTGGGCGGAGGGGCCGTTGCTGGAGGTCGAGGTGTGGGCCGACGTCCGCGCCGAGGTCGCCGACGGCCGCCAGGCGTACGTGGTGTGTCCGCTGATCGACGAGAGCGAGAAGCTCGAGGTGGCGTCGGCGGAGGAGACGTTCGTCCGCCTGTCGACCCAGGAGCTGTCGGGTCTGCGGCTCGGACTCTTGCACGGGCGACTGTCGCCGGCCGAGAAGCAGGACACCATGGACCGCTTCCGCAGCGGCCAGCTCGACGTGCTGGTGGCGACGACGGTGATCGAGGTCGGCGTCGACGTCCCGAACGCCACGGTCATGGTCATCCTCGACGCCGACCGGTTCGGGATCGCCCAGCTGCACCAGCTCCGCGGTCGTGTCGGCCGCGGCGAGCATCCGTCGACGTGCTGGCTCGTCACGCAGCAGAGCGACGATCCGGACGCTCCCGCGTCGAACCCGCGAGTCGAAGCGCTGGTGGCGTCGACCGACGGCTTCGCGCTGGCGGAGGTCGACCTCGACCTGCGGGGCGAGGGCACGCTGATGTCGACCGCCCAGAAGGGTCGCAACGACCTCAAGCTGGCGTCGCTGCGGCGCGACCGGGAACTGGTCAAGCTGGCTCGGGAGGCGGCGTTCGAGATCGTCGATGCCGACCCGTCCCTCGCCGACAACCCGTTGCTCGCCGACGAACTGGACCTCCTCCTCACCGCCGACGACGAAGCCTTCCTCGCCAAGAGCTGACCCCCCGTCATTCCACGTTTGCGTCGCGATTTCGGCGCGGCAGAGCGCGCAAAAGCGCGACGCAAACGAGGATGGGGGGTGCCGGCTACCAGCCGGAGGAGCGGTCGGGGGTCGGGTCGTCGCCGCGGCCCGACTCGTCGTCGTCGTCCTCGGTGAGGACGATGTCCCAGCGGTCGAGGCAGTCCTCGCAGCGGTAGGCGACGATCTCGCCGTCCTCCCAGAGGCCGTCCTCGGGCTCGGCGGTGAGCAGGAAGCAACGCCCACCGCAATCGACACACACGATCTGAGGCGACGGAGCGGATCACGCCTCCAGTCTCGCGCACGCGGGCGTCGTGTCGTCAGGGCGTCCTCGTATCCTCCGGAGCATGCGAGTGGTAGCAGGAGAGTTGGGCGGACGGCGGCTCGTGAGCCCGGACGGCACGTCGACACGGCCCACCACCGATCGTGTGCGCGAGGCGATCTTCAATTCGCTCGGCAGCGCCGGGCTGATCGACGGCGCGCTCGTGGCCGATCTCTACGCCGGCAGCGGCGCGCTCGGTATCGAAGCACTGTCTCGCGGGGCCGAACACTGCACGTTCGTCGAACGCGACCGCACCGCGCTGCGGGCGTTGGAGGCCAACCTCGACGCGCTCGACCTGCGGTCACGGAGCAAGGTCATCTCCTTCGACGTGTTCTCGGTCGCCAACTCGCTCGACGTCGACATCGCCTTCGCCGACCCTCCGTACGAGTTCGAGGAGTGGCCGCGGCTGCTCGAACTCCTCAAGGTCGACGTGCTGATCGCCGAGTCCGGCCGTGCCATCGAGCGCCGCCGAGGGTTGGGAGCAGCGCCGGACCAAGCGGTACGGCCGCGCCACCGTGACGCACCTTGAACGTCTTGCGGCACCGACCACGAACTAGGTTCCGTACCCGATGACCGCGAGCATCCGATGACCTTGAGCGCTCCGTCCCTGCGTGTGCTGTACCCAGGGAGTTTCGATCCCCTCCACCTCGGCCATGTCGACGTGATCGCCCAGGCGACGGAACTGTTCGGTTCGGTCGTGGTGGCGGTGATGCACAACCCGTCGAAGCCGTCCGGGCTGTTCCCGGTCGAACAGCGCGTCGAACTCGCCCGCGCCTCGCTCGCCCATCTCGATCCCGACGGCACCGGCTGCGTCACGGTGGAGGCGCGGTCCGGCCTCGCCGTGCAGGCGGCAGCCGCCGACCACGCCGACTTCATCGTCAAGGGGCTGCGGACCGCGGGCGACTTCGAAGTCGAGCAGCAGATGGCCCACAACAACTACGCGGTCACCGGGATCCGGACCGTCTACCTGCCCTGCTCGCCCGAGTTCAGCTACATCAGCAGTCGTTTCGTCCGCGAGATCGCGAAGTACCGTGGGGCGATCGGACATCTCGTCCCGGCCCCTGTCGCGGGTGCGCTCGAGCAGATGTTCACCGCTTCCGACGAGAACTGAGCCATGAGCTACGACGACCGCGATCAACACGACGAGTACGACGACATCGACGACGAGTACCCCGATCCCGGCGTACCGGGCGGCTATGTCGGCGACGCCGAGACCCTGCTGCGTCGGGCGATCGACATCGTCGCGACCGCGCCGACGATGCCGCTGTCGTCGTCGCCGCGCATCGATCGCGACGAGATCATCGAACTGCTCGAGGAGTCGCTGCACCGGCTGCCCGACGAGCTGCGCCAGGCGCGGTGGATGCTCAAGGAGCGCCAGGAGTTCGTCGCCAAGACCCGCCGCGAGGCCGACGAACTGCTCGAGGCCGCCAGGGTCCGCGCCGAGCGGATGGTGCAGCGCACCGAGGTCGTGCGCGCCGCCGAACAGCGCGCCCGCCAGGTCATGGAGACCGCAGAGGCCGACTCCCGCCGCTTGAAGCACGAGACGGAGGACTTCCTCGACCAGCGCCTCGGTTCGTTCGAGATCCTGCTCGACAAGCTGCAGAAGACGGTGCACGCCGGCCGCCAACGACTGTCGATCGGTTCGATCCGCGACGAGACCACCAGCATCGAAGAGGACGACCCGACCATGGGCTTCTTCGATCAGGACGGCTGAAGCTCGCGTTTCCCGCCGCCGGTAGCGTGAGTCGATGGCCGACATCACACGCCAGCTCAAGCTGAACGCCGTCGAGCTCCTGCGCCAGCCCGGGGCGCGTGCGCCGGTTCGACTTCGCCGTCGACGCCGAGCCGATCGGCGTGGTGCACCCCGCGCTCGACGGCGACATCGACCTGCGGCTGGTGCTCGAAGCGCTCAACGACGGGATCGCGGTCCGCGGCACGATCGACGTCCCCTGGACCGGCGTGTGCCGCCGCTGCCTGATGCCGCTCACCGGGATCGACGCGGTCGACATCGACGAGCTCTACCAGAAGACCGTGATCGACCCGGACGCGTTCGTCATCGAGGACGGGCAGCTCGATCTCAATCCGCTCGTTCGTGAAACGGCGTTGCTGGCGCTCGACGACGAGCGGCTGTGCCGACCCGACTGTGCCGGGCTGTGCCCGACGTGCGGCGTCGACCGCAACCGTGGAGCAGCTGCGACTGCCGCACCGAATCGACCGACCCTCGATGGGCCGCTCTCGACTCCTTGTCGCTCGATCCCGACTGAACGCCGTCGCTGACCGGGCGTCGTGCCGCGGGTCACGTCCCGAGACCGATCTCGCACAGCGGATGCGATCCGGGGTCGGCGCCGATAACGTGATGCGGCCCTTGTGGCACGGGTGAGCCGAACCGGCGACCCGTACACGATCAGACCGCGACCCCGTTGGGCTGCGGTCACCCGGACGAGGAAAGCGAACGATGGCCGTTCCGAAGAAGAAGACATCGAAGTCGAAGACGCGTAGCCGTCGGGCGAGCGTGTGGCGTCTGAGCACGCCTCCTCGCAGCCTGTGCCCGCGTTGCGGGTCCGCCAAGGTGCCGCACACGGTGTGCGGTTCATGTGGCTGGTACCGCGACCGCGTCGTCGTCGACGTCGGCTGACCCGGTCCTTTCCCGGGCGTCACACCCCTCACATGCTTCCGATCGCGGTCGACGCCATGGGCGGCGACGCCGCTCCCGGCCCGATCGTCGCGGGCGCGTTCCTGGCCGCACAAGCCGGGACGCCGGTCGTCCTCGTCGGTCCCGCCGATCTCGATCGCATCGATGCCGACACCGGCCTGCGACTCGACCTGATCGAGGCGTCCGAGGTCATCGGCATGCACGACGACCCGGCGCAGGGCGTGCGACGCAAGAAGGACTCCACGCTGGTGCGTGCCGCCGAGGCGGTGCGCGACGGCCGGGCGAGCGCGATGATCTCCGCCGGCAACACCGGGGCCACCATGGCGGCGGCGCTGTTGCGCATGGGCCGGATCTCCGGCGTCAAGCGCCCGGCGATCGCCACGCCGATCCCCGTCCCCGGCTCGACCCCGACCATCCTGCTCGACGCCGGCGCCAACGCCGAGGTGCAGGCCGAATGGCTCGTCCAATTCGCGCTGATGGGGGCCGTGTACGCCCGCCATCGCTTCGGCATCGCCGAACCCCGCGTCGGCCTGCTGTCGATCGGCGAGGAGCCGGGCAAGGGCGACACGCTGCGCAAGGAGGCCTACGAGCTGCTGTCCGCCATGCCCCGGCCTGAACTTCATCGGCAACGTCGAGGGCCGCGACGTGATGAGCACCAACGTCGACGTCTGCGTGACCGACGGCTTCACCGGCAACGTCGTGCTGAAGACGCTCGAGGGCGGGATGAAGACCATCGTCGCCGCACTGCTCGAGGCGTTCACCGCCGAGGAGCACTACAAGCCTCACGCCGACGCCCTCATGCCGGCGCTGCTCGCGCTCTACAAGACGCTCAGCCCCGACACCTACGGCGGCGCCGTGCTGCTCGGCGTCGACGGCGTGTGCATCATCGCCCACGGCTCGTCGACCGCCGAGGCGATCGTCAACGGCATCGGCGTGGCCCGAGAGATGGTCGAACACGACGTGGTCGCCGAGATTCGCGACGCCATCGCCGCCAACGCCTGACCGCCATCGCGTCACGCCTGGCTCAGCTGACGGCCGTTTCGGTGCCCGGCACTACACTGCCCGGCGTGCCATCTGAGACACCCGTGCAACCAGACTCCCGACGCGAGAAGGGCCCGATCGGTCGAGACGAGATCTTCGAGATCGTTCGTGATCGCCTCGCCGACATCCTCGAGATCGAGCCCGGCGGGATCACCGAAGGCCAGTCGTTCGTCGACGACCTCGATGCCGACTCGCTGGCGCTGATCGAGCTCGTCGAGGCCCTCGAAGAGGAGCTGGGCGGTCGGATCCCCGGCTTCCGGATCGAGGACGAGGATCTCGAAGACCTCAAGACGGTGCGCGACGCGGTCGACTACGTCAACGATCGGGCCACAGCCTGAGCGACGGCTGACCGTGACCGGCGCCTGAATCGCGGCGACGGGGACTCGAGCGACCTCGAGCGCACTGGAGCGGCGCATCGGTCATCGGTTCACCGATCGGGCGCTGCTCGATCAGGCGCTCAATCATCGGTCGTGGTGCGCGGAGCATCCCGGGGATCTGAGCAACGAGCGGCTGGAGTTCCTCGGCGATGCGGTGCTCGGTTGGGCGGTCGCCGACATCTCGTACCGGCGGTTCGATCACACGCCCGAAGGTCAGCTCACCGACCTCCGCAAGAGCGTCGTGAACGCGCTGGCGCTCGCCGACGTGGCGACGAAGATCGACCTCGGGCCGCACATCCGGCTCGGCCGCGGCGAGGCCGCGGCGGGTGGGGCCGAGAAGCCGTCGATCCTGTCCGACGCGTTCGAAGCCGTGCTCGGCGCGGTGTACCTCGATGGTGGTGCGAGTGGCCGCGCATGCGATGGTCGACCGGCTCGTCACGCCCGGGATTCCCGGCGACGATCGAGGGTCTCGATCAGATGGACAACAAGACCCAGCTGCAGGAGCTGGCCGCCCGTGCCGGTCGCAGGGCGCCGCTGTACACGGTCACTTCGACGGGCCCCGACCACGCCAAGATGTTCGTCGCGTCGGTGATCGTCGACGGTGAGGTCCTCGGCGAGGGCTCCGGCCGTTCGAAGAAGGCCGCCGAACAGGTGGCCGCCACCAGGGCCTGCCTGGCGCTGGCGTGAGGTCGTGGCGTGCCTGAACTCCCGGAGGTCGAAACGGTTCGTCGTGGCCTGGCGGAGCATCTGGTCGGGCGGCGGGTCGTCCGGGCCGAGGTCGGCCGTGAGCGTGTCGTCCGGCGAACGTCGCGCGATGCGCTGATCAGCGGGGCTCACCGACGCCGTGATCGAGGGACGGACCGGCGCGGCAAGTACCTGCTCCTGCCGCTCGACACCGGTGACACGGTGATGATCCACCTGCGGATGAGCGGCCAGGTGCTCCTCGCCGCCGGGGGTGCGATCCGCGCCCGGCCCACACCCATGTGGTGATGACCCTCGACGACGGACACGAGGTGTGGTTCGTCGACCCGCGCACGTTCGGTGAGGTCGTCGTGTTCGATCCCGACAACGTGGCGGTCGAGTTGCCCGAGCTGGCGATGCTCGGCGTCGACCCGATCGCCGAACCGTTCACGCGAGCGGACGTGCGCACGGATCACGCGCTCCACCGGCCGGGCACTCAAGCCGTTGCTGCTCGACCAGCACGCGATCGCCGGCATCGGCAACATCTACGCCGACGAGATCCTGCACGACGCCAGGCTCCGGCCCGATCGGCCGGCGTCGTCGCTCGACGCACGGGCGACTGCCCGGCTGCACGGGTCGATCGTGGGCGTGCTCACCGACGCCATCGCCGCAGGCGGCTCGACGCTCGGCGACTCCCAGTACGTGGATCTGATGGGCGTCGGGTGGGTCGTACCAGGACGACCATCGGGTGTACGGGCGCGGCGGCGAGCGGTGTCTCACGTGTGGCCGGGGCTGGATCCGCCGGACGACCACCGCCGGTCGCAGCACCCACTTCTGCCTCGGTCTGCCAGCACTGATACACGCAGTCGCCAGGCGCGACGCGCCGCATTCCGGGGGAGTGGGCGATCGCGCGAGTAGGTTCTCCGACTGCTGTGTACCTGAAGAGTCTCAACCTCAAGGGCTTCAAGTCCTTCGCCGACAGCACGACGATGGTCCTGGAGCCCGGGGTCACGGTCGTGGTCGGCCCGAACGGCTCGGGCAAGTCGAACGTCGTCGACGCCATCGCCTGGGTGCTCGGCGCGCAGGCACCCGAAATCGGTGCGCAGCCAGAAGATGGACGACGTGATCTTCGCCGGTACGGCGAAGCGCCCTGCGCTCGGCCGTGCCGAGGTGAGCATCACCATCGACAACGCCGACGGCACGCTCGGGCGTCGACCTCAGCGAGATCACCGTCACCCGCATCCTGTTCCGCAACGGGGATTCCGAGTACTCGATCAACGGCGTGCCGTGCCGTCTGCTCGACGTGCAGGAACTGCTGTCCGATGCGGGCGTCGGCCGCCAGCAACACGTCATCGTCAGCCAGGGCCAGATCGACGCCGTGCTCAACGCCCGGCCCGAGGAGCGGCGGGCGATCATCGAGGAAGCGGCCGGAGTCCTCAAGTTCCGCAAGCGCAAGGAGAAGGCCGAACGCCGCCTCGACGCCACCGAGGCCAACCTGCTGCGCGTGCAGGACCTCCTGCGCGAGGTACGTCGGCAGCTGCGGCCGCTGGAACGCCAAGCGGCCGCCGCCGAGCGGCACGGCTCCTTGATCGCCGAGCTGAACTCGCTGAAGACGTTCGTCGCCGGCCGCGAGATCGCCTCGTGGCGGGTCAAGCTCGAATCGCTCGCCGCGACCAGGATCCAGAGCGCCACGAGCGAGAGCGAACTGAAGTCATCCCTGGCCGGTCTCGACACCGGGGTCATGGCGATCGAAGCCGAGCTGTCGGCGCGCGGCCAGAGCGACAGCGGCGATCGGCTCGTGCGGGTCGAACAGCTCCGCGAGCGTGCACGCGGGCTGGCCGCCGTGCTTGCCGAGCGGCGTCGTTCGCTGGAGCGCGACCGCGTCCAGCTGCTCGACGCGGACCTCGTCGCCAACCTCGAGGCCGAAGCGGCGCGGTTCCAGGAGGAACTGATCGTGGTCGCCGCGGAACTCGACGCGATGGAACCGGCATCGATCGAACTCGTCGCCGACGAGGCCCGTTTCGCCGAGGAGCGCGTCACGGCACTGGAAGCGGTCGGGCCGAGCGACAACAGTTCGGCACGGGCGGCGAGCGCGGCCGCTGAGGTCCGCGGCGAGTTGCGGTCGGTGCGGGCTGCGTTCGACCGGGTGGCGGGCGAGGTGCGCCGCCACGAGGGCAGGGCGACGTCGTTGTCCGAGCGGATCGCGGTGCTCGACGAAGCGGTCGCCCGGTTCAGGGCGGACTGCGAGTCCTCCGGAGCGGTCGAGGCCTCGCTGGTGGAGCAGGTGGAGGCCGCGGAGCAGCAGCTCGCCGACGCGCTCGCCAGCGCCGAGGCTCGCCGATCGCTGCGGGCCGACGCGGCGGAGGCCGGCATCGAGCACGGCCGCTCGGGTCGACGCGCTGCAGATGGCTCTCGATTCGGCTCGGGCCCGGGCCGGGTGCCGAGCGCCTCGCCGGCGTCGACGGTGTGTTGGGCACGCTCCTCGACCTGATCGAGATCGACGAGGGTTGGGCGCCGGCCGTCGAGGCCGCGCTCGGTGAGTCGCTGACGGCGGTGGTCGTCGACGATCCTGCGGTCGGTCGCTTGGCGCTCGACGCACTTCGGAGCTCCTCGACGAGTGGTGCGGTCATCGCCCTCGGCGCTCGCCCGACGTCGCTGCCGAGTGTCTCGGTCGGCCGTCCGGTCCGCCCGCACGCACGATCGACCAAGGCCGGGGTCACCGAGTTGCTCGACGGCCTGTTGAGCCACGCGGTGTGCGTCGACGACGTCGCGACCGCGGTCGACACCGCGCTCGCCCACCCCGATGCGGTGGTGGTGACCGAGACCGGTGACCGGTTCGGCCTGAGTGGCTGGAGGATCGGTGCGGCCAGCACGGGAGCGACGGCAGCGGCCCTCGACGATGCGGTGCATGCGGCGCAGACCGCCGGCGAACGAGCTGGCCGCCGCGAGCGACGCGGCCGAGTCACGCGGAGCGGGCGCTCCACGCGGCGCGATCGGCCGAGGCGGATCTCGTCCGGTCGCTCGACGCGAACGACGCCCGGTTCACGGCCGCGTCGGAGGGGTTGGCGCGCGCCCAACGCGAGGTCCGCGAACTGCAGACCGAACGCGACGGACTGGCGGCGACGCTGGCCGAACGGCAGGCCTCGGTCGAACGGGAGCAGCGCCGCATCGACGAGTTGACCGCCTTGCTGCCCGGGCCTCGAATCGGACGAACAGGCCGAGGTCGCGGCGGCGCGTGCCCGCGGCGAGCTGCGTGCCGAACTCGACCGCCGGGCCGCGGCGTTGTCGTCGCGCCGTACCGAACTGGAAGTTCGCAACGCCGGCCTCCACGAGCGGCAGCAGTTGCTCGAACAGCAACTCGCGGAGACCGAGCGACGCCTGGCCGCCGATGTGCTGGCTCGTGCCGCGGCGGCCGGCCAGCGGGCCGACGTCGAACGGTCGCTCGGCGTGATCGACGGCCTGGTGGTCGTCGTCGATGCGCATCGGGCGACGGTCGAGGTCGAACACGCGGCGCTCGTCGAGCTGCGCCGCCGTCAGAGCGACGAGGTGCGCGGGCTCACGGCCGAACTCGACCGCCTGCGTCGCGAGCGGGCCGAGCAGGAACGATCGCTCGATTCGGTGCGCGAGCGCGCCCGCCAGGCCGAACTCGGTGAGGCCGAGGCCCGACTGCGGCTCGAGACGGCGATCGACACGTTGCGGCGTGAACTCGACATCGAGCCGTCGGTCGCGGAGGCGGCGGAGATGCCGGAGCTGCCCGAGGGCGCCAGCCCGGCCGGCCGGTTGCGCGAACTCGACCGGGAGCTCCGGTTGCTCGGCCCCATCAACCCCCTGGCGTTGGAGGAGTTCAACGAGCTGCAGCGCCGGCACACGTTCCTCGAGGAACAGCTCGAGGACGTGCGGAGCACCCGTCGCGACCTCGCCCGGGTGATCGCCGCGGTCGATGCGGAGATCCAGAACGTGTTCGCCTCGGCCTTCGCCGATGTGTCCGAGAACTTCTCCCAACTGTTCTCGCTGTTGTTCCCCGGCGGTGTCGGCAGGCTGACCCTCACGGCGCCGGACGACATGTTGAACACCGGCATCGAAGTCGAGGCCAAACCGGGCGGCAAGAACGTGAAGAAGCTGTCGCTGCTGTCGGGTGGCGAGCGCAGCCTGACCGCACTGGCGTACCTGTTCGCCGTGTTCCGGTCGCGGCCGTCGCCGTTCTACGTGATGGACGAGGTCGAGGCGGCCCTCGACGATGTCAACCTCCACCGGTTCCTCGGGCTGATCCAGGAGTTCCGCAAGGACGCGCAGCTGATCGTGGTGTCGCACCAGAAGCGCACGATGGAGGCCGGCGACTGCCTGCTCGGCGTCAGCATGCAGCCGGGCGGTTCGAGCAAGGTCGTCACCGAGCGCGTCTCGATGGACAGCCCCGCCACCTGACCGCACTTGTCACGTTGGTGCCAGGCACCAACGTGACAAGTTCCGACGTCGATGGGCAGCGGTAGCGTCGCACGCTGATGGGTATCGAATTTCTGTTCCTGATCCTGGCCGTGGCGGTCGTGGTGTTCGGCATCGGCGTGCTGGTGGTGAGCCGGCGCAACGCCGCTCGGACGCGCCCCGCCCCCACCCGCCCGGTGCCACCGGTCGTCCCGCCGCCGCAACCGGGTCCCCCGACGGTCGCCGAGCCGACGGTCGTCGAACCCGAGGTCGTCGAGCCGGAGGTCGTCGAGCCCGAGCCGATCGTCGAGGCGCCGCCGGCATCCCTGCGCGACCGGCTGGCCAAGGCGCGGTCCACGTTCACCGGCGCCTTCGCCGGCGTGCTCGGCCGTGGTGCGATCAACGAGGCGACGTTCGAGGATCTCGAAGAGGCGCTGCTGCGTGCCGACGTGGGCGTCGGCGTCACGCAGGCGCTGATCGACGAGCTGCGCAGCCGTGTCGCCTCGAAGGAGATCACCGATCCGCAGCAGCTGCTCGACGCGCTGCAGGCGGAGATGACCGCCCGGCTGGACTCGTCCGATCGCTCGCTCGTGTTCGTCGACGGCGAACCGGGGAGCCCGAACGTGTGGATGTTCGTCGGCGTCAACGGCGTGGGCAAGACCACCACCATCGGCAAGCTCGCCAACCAGCAGATCGCCGATGGGCGTTCGGTGCTGCTCGCGGCGGGCGACACGTTCCGTGCCGCCGCGGCGGAGCAGCTCACCACCTGGGCCGAACGGTCCGGTGCCGAGATCGTCCGGGGCGCCGAAGGGCGGCGATCCGAGTTCGGTGATCTTCGACGGGGTCGAGCGGGCCGCCGCGCGCGACATCGATCTCGTGATGGCCGACACCGCCGGCCGCCTGCACACCAAGTCGAACCTGATGGACGAGCTGCGCAAGGTGCGGCGCGTCGCCGAGAAGGGCGCAGGGCGCGTCACCGAGACGCTGCTCGTGATCGATGCGACGACCGGCCAGAACGGTCTGATCCAGGCCCGTGAGTTCCGCGAGGCCACCGACGTCACCGGCGTCGTGCTGACCAAGCTCGACGGATCGGCCAAGGGCGGCATCGTGTTCGCCATCGAGACCGAACTGGGCATCCCGATCAAGCTCGTCGGCACCGGCGAGACGATCGGCGACCTGATCCCGTTCGTCCCCGCCGAGTTCGTCGCCGCCCTGTTCGACAAGTAGCAGCCCGACAATCCACGTTTGCGTCGCGTTCTGGCGCGCCTGTCGGGTCCAGATCGCGACGCAAACGTGGAATGACGGAGGAATGGCGGTCTCGGGTTGGTGGGCTGGTGGGGGTGTCTGGCACGCTGGAGGACATGACTGTGACCGAAGCTCCTTCGACGACGCGAAGCACCGATCCCGAAACGGCCCGAGTGGAAGCGGCGATCGACGCGCTCCTCGCGGCGCACGACCCGACCACCATCGACAACGTCGCGTTCCGCGGTGCCCGCTACGACGCCGGGCTGGCGTGGGTGCACTTCCCGGAGCGCTTCGGCGGGCTCGGCGTGCGGCCCGACCTGAACAAGCTCGTCGAGAGTCGGCTCCGCGCCGCCGGCGCACAGCCGACGAATCCGGCGACGTTCTTCATGGCCCTCGCCGGGCCGACCATCGCCACCCATGGCAGCGACGAAGTGCGCGAACGCTTCCTGCGCCCGATGTTCACCGGCGAGGAGGTCTGGTGCCAGCTGTTCTCCGAGCCCGGCGCGGGCTCGGACTTCGCCGGACTCGCCACCAAGGCGATCCGCGACGGCGACGAATGGATCGTCAACGGCCAGAAGGTGTGGAACACCCTCGCCCACATCGCCGACTTCGGCATGCTCGTCACCCGTACCGACCCTGATGCGCCGAAGCACAAGGGGATGACCTACTTCGCACTCGACATGCACGCCGAAGGTGTCGAGGTCCGTCCGCTGCGCCAGATCACCGGCGAGGCCGAGTTCAACGAGGTCTACATGACCGACGTGCGGATCCCGGATGCCCACCGTGTCGGTGACGTCGGCGAGGGATGGCGGGCGAGCCTGACGACGCTGATGAACGAACGCAACGCCATCGGCTCCGGCGGCGGAGCGGGCAGCGGCGAGGTGTCGAAGCGCGGCGCCCAGGCCAACGACGCGGTGGCGATCTGGAAGGAGCTCGACGCATCGGAGCAGACCGGCGCGCGCAAGGACCGCCTGATGCAGCTGTGGACCCAGGCCGAGGTCGGCCGCCTGACCAACCGCCGGGCGGCCGAGCGCGCCAAGGCCGGCAACCCGGGCCCGGAGATGTCGATCGCCAAGCTCGCGTTCTCCGAGTTGAACAAGGCGCTCTACGAGTTCTGCATCGACCTGATGGGGGCCGAGGCCCTCATCGGCTACGACTACACGTTCCGTCGTCCCGGTGACCTCGACGTCACGGGCTCGATGTACGGCACCCGCTACTCGTTCCTGCGGGTGCGGGCGAACTCGATCGAAGGCGGCACGTCGGAGATCATGCGCAACATCCTCGGCGAGCAGGTCCTCGGTCTGCCCGGCGAGCCCCGGGTCGACAAGTCGGTTCCGTGGAACGAGGTACCCCGAAACTGACGGGAACCCGATACCTGGTCCCTTCCGGACCCGACCCCGAAGGGACCAGGTTCTCGTTCCGCGAACGCGCTGCGCCGGTAGCGTTGGATCCCGATGTTCGACACACTGTCCAGCCGCCTCGAGGGGATCGTCAAGAAGATCAAGGGCAAAGGCCGCCTGACCGAGGCCGATGTCGACGAGGTGATGCGGGAGATCCGCACCGCCCTGTTGGAGGCCGACGTCAACGTCACCGTCGTCCGCACGATCTGCAACCGGATCCGCGAGAAGGCGATCGGCGCCACCCGCTCGGGCGCGCTCGACCCGGCCCAGCAGGTCGTCAAGGCCGTCAACGACGAACTGACGAGCGCGCTCGGCGGCGAAACGCTCTCGATCACGTATGCGCCCAAGCCGCCGACCGTCGTGCTGATGGCCGGCCTGCAGGGCTCCGGTAAGACCACCAACTCGGCCAAGCTCGCCTCCTGGTTCAAGACGCAGGGCCGTCAGCCGCTGCTCGTCGGAGCCGACCTCCAGCGCCCCGCCGCCGTCGAACAGCTGCGCACGCTCGGCCGCCAGATCGACGTGCCGGTCTTCTCCGACCCGTCCGACCCGGTCAACGCTGCTCGCGCCGGCCTCGAGGAGGCCAAGCGCCTCGGGCGCGACGTGGTGATCGTCGACACCGCCGGTCGCCTGTCGATCGATGCCGACATGATGGAACAGGTCCGTCAGATCTCGGCCACCGTCGACCCCGACTACACGTTCCTGGTGATCGACGCGATGACCGGTCAGGACGCGGTGCAGACGGCCGAGGCGTTCCACGCCACGCTGCAGATCGACGCCGTGATCATGTCGAAGATGGACGGCGACGCCCGCGGTGGTGCGGCGCTGTCGGTCAAGGAGGTCATCGGCCGGCCGATCGCCTTCGCCTCGACCGGAGAGAAGCTCAACGAGTTCGAACAGTTCCACCCCGACCGGATGGCCAGCCGGATCCTCGGCATGGGCGACATGCTCACCCTCATCGAGCACGCCGAGCGGGCGTTCGAGACCGATCAGGCCGAGGCCGCAGCGGCGAAGTTGATGGAGGGTCAGTTCACCCTCGACGACTTCCTCGACCAGATGCAGCAGCTGAAGAAGATGGGCCCCCTCGGCAACCTGATGGGGATGATGCCGGGCATGCCGAAGGAACTGAAGGGCGCCAAGATCGACGACGACGACCTGAAGCCGATCGAGGCGATCATCCGCTCGATGACGGCCGCCGAACGGGCGCAGCCGGCGATCATCAACGGCAGCCGCCGGACGCGCATCGCCGTCGGGTCGGGCACCGAGGTCGGTGACGTCAACCGCCTCGTCAAGCAGTTCGGCGAGATGCAGAAGATGATGAAGCGCTTCGGCATGAGCGGCAAGCCCACGAAGAAGGGCAAGAAGGGCAAGAAGGGCCAGCAGGGCGGCCGCCCGAGCGGCATCCCCAAGGGCCTGCCACCCGGCTTCAACCTCCAACCGGGCGGCATGGACCTGTCCGGCCTGCCCGGAACCCCGAACATGCCGGGCATGCCCGGTTTCCCCAACCGCTGAGAACCCGCGTCGTCGGGTCGGGAGGGGATGCAGCCGCATCCCGCTAGCCTTGCGACGTTCTCATTTGCAACCAGGAGTGACGATTTCAGATGGCAGTCAAGCTGCGACTCACACGTGTCGGTAAGAAGAAGCAACCCCAATACCGGATCGTCGTGGCTGATGCGCGTTCGCCGCGAGATGGCCGCTTCATCGAGATCCTCGGTCACTACGACCCTCGTCAGAACCCGTCGGCCCTGACGGTCGACAACGACAAAGCGGTCAAGTGGCTCGACGACGGCGCCCAGCCGACCGAGCGGGTGCGCAAGCTCCTCGAGATCTCCGGTGCCATCGAGCAGTTCGAGGCAGCCAAGGCGTCGAAGTGAGCGAGACCGACACGGTCGAGTCCGACTCGGCTGAGTCCCCGGACGAGTCCGCAGCCGGCGCTCCCACCGCCGTCGCCGTCCTCACGCACATCGTCAAGTCGATCGTCGACGATCCCGCGGCCGTCACGGTCGAGACCGACGACTCCGGTCGCCGCCTCACGCTCAACGTTCGCGTCGGCGAAGGCGATCTCGGTCGGGTCATCGGCCGTCGTGGCCGCACCGCGGCGAGCATTCGCACGGTCGCTCGCGCCGCGGCGAGCAAAGACGATGTCGAAATCGACATCGAGTTCCTCGACGACTGAGCGCATTCTGCGCTCGCCGCTGTCCGCTCGTCGCGACGGTCGCTGCCATGTCTGACCCGATCCCTGCCGGCCACCTCGAGATCGGCCACATCCGTCGTGCGCACGGTCTGCGCGGCGACGTGTTCGTCCAGCTCCTGTCGGACGATCCGGCCCGACTCGAGCCGGGAACCAAGGTTCGCACCAGGACCGGCGAACTGACGGTCGTGTCGGCCCGTGTCGCTTCGAGCGGCCGCCGAGTGGTGAAGTTCGAACAGATCGCCGACCGCACCGCGGCCGAACGGTTCGCCAACGAGCCGCTCTACGCCGAGCCCCTCGACGATCCCGATGCGCTGTGGGCCCACGAACTGATCGGTTCGGAGGTCGTCGAGGTCGACGGCACGAGCCGGGGCACGTGTGTGGCGGTGCTCGCCAACCCGGCGTCCGACATCCTCGAACTGGAGTCCGGCGCCCTCGTCCCGTCCGTCTTCGTCGTGTCGATGAGCGACGGCGTGGTCACGATCGACGTCCCCGACGGCCTGTTCGACCTCGGGTGACGCCAACCCCATGACCAGCCCGCTGACGTCGATCCGCCGAGCGCGATGCGCATCGATGTGTTCTCGCTGTTCCCGGGTCTGGTCGACACGTTCTGCTCGGAGAGCCTGCTCGGCAAGGCGCGTTCGGGTGGCCTGCTCGACCTGCGCTGTCACGACATCCGTGAGCACACGTCCGACGTGCACCGCACCGTCGACGACTCCCCGTTCGGTGGCGGGGCCGGCATGGTGATGAAGCCGGAGCCGATCTTCGACGCGGTCGAGGCCACCGATCCACCCCGACCGCTGTTGCTGCTCGGGCCTGGCGGACGCCGGTTCGACCAGTCGGTGGCGACGGAGTTGGCCGCGCTCGATGGGTTCAGCCTGTTGTGCGGACGGTACGAAGGCGTCGACCATCGGGTTCGTCGACACCTGGTCGACGGCGAGATCAGCATCGGCGATGTCGTGCTGAGCGGTGGCGAGGTCGCGGCCTGCGTCGTGATCGAAGCGGTCGCCCGCCTCATCGACGGCGCGATGGGCAACGCGGCGAGTCCGGTGACCGAGAGCTTCGGAGCCGACGGCCTGCTCGAGGAGCCCCAGTTCACACGCCCCGCCGAGTTCCGCGAGTGGGAGACGCCCGAGATCCTGCGCAGCGGCGATCACGCCCGGATCGAGCGGTGGCGGCTCGCGCAACGCCTGCATCGGACCGTCCGCGACCGCCCCGACCTGATCGAGGCCCGCGGCGGATTGTCGGACTCTGACCGCCGCCTGTTGGAAGAGTTCCCTGCAGTCCCGTATCATTGACAGGCCCCATCGGCGCAACTGCGCCCGTGCACGCTTCGCTCGAACCCGCTTAGACAGGTAGACCCATGAAAGCCACCGATCTCATCGACAACGACTCGCTGCGTAGCGATCTCCCCGACTTCCAGGCGGGCGACGAGCTCAAGGTGCACGTGCGCGTGGTCGAAGGTGGCAAGGAGCGCATCCAGGTGTTCCAGGGTGACGTCATCGGCCGCCAGGGCGGCGGGCTGCAGGAGACCTACACGGTCCGCAAGCTCAGCTACGGCGTGGGCGTCGAGCGCACGTTCCCGCTGCACACCCCGACCGTGCAGAAGATCGAGGTCGTCAAGCGTGGCGATGTTCGCCGTGCGAAGCTGTACTACCTCCGCGACCGCAAGGGCAAGGCCGCCAAGATTCGCGAGAAGCGCGACTTCTGAGTTCTCGCGGCCACCGATTCTGATCGGTGCCGCGCTCGGGCCATCGAGCCCCTCCTGTATCTGACGACTGGAGGTGTGCCATGTCTGCCCATCCATCGAACGCGGCCCGCGGAGCGTGGGGCGAACGGGTGGCCGCGTCCCACTACCGCCGTCGCGGCTACGTCGTCGTCGACCGCAACTGGCGTTCACCGACCGGCGAGCTCGATCTCGTGCTGCGCCGCGACGACCTCTACGTCTTCAGCGAGGTCAAGACCCGTCGGACCGATCTCTTCGGCCCGGCCGCGGCAGCGGTCGGCGTGAGCAAGCAACGACGAATCCGCCAGCTGGCCGTCGAGTGGCTCCGGGCCCATGACGTGCGCGCCGGCGACATCCGCTTCGACGTGGTCGCGATCACCGGGGTCGACGTCGAGGTGATCGAGGCGGCGTTCTGACCGCCGTGTCGATGCACCATCCACCGGCTCAGCCGGCGAACGCCCAGACGACCAGGCCGACCGCCACGACGAACGCGACCGCCACCAGGGCGTAGTCGGCCGGCTTGGCCTTGAACTTCCGGTACGGGTTGAACCCCATGCCCGTCAGTATCGTCGCTCGACATGACCGTCGAAACGCCTGCTGCCGAAACCCGCGACCACGAGACGAGAGATCTGGAAGCGATCTCGGTCGCCCGGGCGGGCGGGATCGTCACGATCACCCTGCGGCGCCCGGAGCGCAAGAATGCGATCAACGGCCAGATGTGGAACGAGTTCCTGGCCGAGCTGCGCACGATCGCCGCCACGCCGGACAGATCGCGTCGTGGTGATCACGGGAGCCGGCGGTGACTTCTGCTCGGGCGCCGACGTGTCGGGCATGGCCGGAGGCGACCCGAGTGCGGTGCCGACCCACCAGCTCGCGGCGATGCGCCACGTGGGCGACATCTGCCTCGCCCTGAACCGCCTGCCACAGCCGACGATCGCCAAGGTGCGCGGCATCGCCGTCGGGGCGGGGGCCAACCTCGCGCTGGTGTGCGACCTCGTGGTGGCCGGCGACACCGCCCGGTTCTCCGAGATCTTCGCCCGCCGGGGCCTCAGCATCGACTTCGGCGGATCGTGGATCCTGCCCCGGCTGGTGGGGATGCACCGCGCCAAGGAACTCGCCTTCTCTGACCGACATCATCGGCGCCGACGAGGCCAAGGAGTTCGGGTTGGTCAACCGGGTGCTCCCCGACGCCGACCTCGACGCCTTCGTCGACGACTGGGCCACGAGGCTGGCCGCCGGCCCGCCCATCGCGCTCGCGATGACGAAGCGGCTGCTGAACAACTCCTTCAACGTGACGCTCGAAGAGGCGCTCGACGACGAGGGCCTCTCGCAGACCGTCAACTTCGGCACCAGCGACACGGCCGAGGCCGTTCGTGCGTTCATGGAGAAGCGGGCGCCCAGTTTCCGGGGCCGCTGATCGCTAATCTCGCCGTGTGATGCGTCGACGGCTTTCCGGCGTCGTGCCGGGTTTCGTCTTCGGAGCGGCGCTGCTGTGTTCGGTGCTCGGTTCGAGCGCGCCCCGTCGGCCATCGCCGCGGCGCCACCACCGCCCGACACGACGGTGCCCGGCGGCGAACGGGCCGCTCGTGGTGGTCCCACCCGCCTGTCCCACACCGAATCGCGCCGTGCTCGCGTTCGTCGGCACGGTCACCGGCAAGGACGACGTCGCGCAGGTGGTGCGATTCCACATCGACCAGTTGCGCTCCGGTTCGGCGAGCAACTGGGCGGTCGACGGGCTGATCGACGTCCGCTTCGGCGCCGACTACCGGTTCTTGGACGTGGGCGAGCAGTACCTGGTCGGGGCGGGATTCGATCCGGAGTACGCGGCGCTGTCGTCGAACGTGCGGCCGCCGGAGCCGGACTTCGGGGGCAACGACGTGGTCGGTGTCGACGACAGCGCGGTCGACGTGCCCGACCGTCGACGACCCCATCCGGACGCTGCGCGTCGACGGCACCGATGTCGACTCCGGCGTGATGAGCCTGTTGTTCGACGACCGTCGGGTGCTGCTCGCCACGATCGCGGTGCCGGCGGCGATCGCGTTCGCCGCACTGATCGTGCTGGTGCTCCTGCGCATGTTCGTCGGGCTCGCCACCAAGGGCGTGTTCCAGCTCGGCCGGGCGGCGGTCACGCCGGTGCCGGACCACCGGGCGGTTCGGGTTCGGCGCCATCGTCCCGAGCAGTGACCAGTCGGCGAACCTCGGCGACGGCGTCGGCCCAGCGCTCGATGGGGATCTGATCGGCGGGGCCGTCGGCCACGCAACGGACCAGGACCCCGCCCGCGATCGGCTCGCCGAGCGCCGACTCGAGGGCCGCACCGTACGCCGCCAGCTGCAGACGGTAGCGATCGAGTCGTTCGCCGGTCTGCACCGGGCCCGACCACTGGTCGGTCTTGTAGTCGACGATGACGAGGCCCTCCGGCGTGCGCACGAGGAGATCGACGTAGCCCTCGAGCACGCGGTCGCCGACCATCGCCGCGACGAACAGCTCGCGCCAGTGCTCGAGCCCGGCGACGATGCCGCGCACGATCGGTGTCGCGATCGCGCTGCGGGCCAGTGCGGCCACCTGTTCGTCGAGGCCGATGACGCCCTCGGCCGCGCACTGGGCCTTGGCCAGCGTGGCGATGTCGTGGCCGTCGTCGAGGTCGCAGAACTGCAGCACGCCGTGCACGGCCCGACCGATGCTCGTGCCGTACCGGCCTCGTTGCCACGGGGGCTGCTCGATGTTGACCGGTTGCTTGTCGAGACCGACGTCGTCGCTCGCCGACGTGGCCGCGACGTGCGGGCTGAGTTCGGCGGCCAACCGGGTGGCGGCGATGCCGGATCGTCGTGAGGCCGTGGCGAGGACGCGTCGACGTTCCGCCGCCCACGCCACGGGGTCGGGCCAGGCGAGTTGGAGCGGAACCGGGTCGGGCGACCGGACCGGCACGGGGCTCGAACGTGGTGATGCGCGCCCCCGACGTCGGGCCGGCGGCGCCGTTGTACCAGAGGAGTTCGGCCGACGTCAGCTTCTCCTGGTCGGCGCCGTCGGGGTTGTTCTTGGCCGGCGGCGGGCGGTGCAACGACACGACGAGGTGATCGACGGCGCGGGTGCATGCCACGTAGAGCAGGCGCCGGCGCTCGGCGTCGCTCATCTGTTCGTCGATCGGCTGGTGGTCGACGAACACCCCGTCGTCGCCCTTGCCGGCGAGCATCCACGAGTCGGCGTTCCAGACGACGCCGGCGGTCTGGCTCCGCTTCGGCTTGGTGGTGAGCCCCGCCACGATCGTGATCGGGAACTCGAGGCCCTTGGCCGCGTGCACCGTCATCACCCGCACCGCATCGTGGTCGTGCTCGGGCAGGATCGTGTCGGCCACCCGACTCTCGGAGGCCTGCAGCGCCGCCCAGTGCAGGTAGCGCCGCAGCCCGTGGCCGCCGGCGTCGGCCCACGCCCGCGCCTGCTCGATGACATAACGCAGACGGCGCCACACGTCACGGGCGTCGCTCCCGTCGAGCGCGAGATCGAACACCCGGCGCTCGTCGGCCACCGCCCACACGAGGTCGGCCGGTGACACGAGGCCGGTCCGTTCGGCGATCGAGCGGACGTGGGCGATGGCGTCAGCGACGGGATGGTCGGCGAGGCCGTCGGGAGGGTCGGCCCACAGTCCCCAGCTGCCGCCCGCCGACACCCACTCCCACAATTCGACGTCGCTGCAGCCGTAGAGCGGCGACCGCAGCGATGCCACGAGGGCGAGGCTGTCGGTGGGGTCGTCGGCGGCCCGCAGCGTGAGCAGCAGCGCGCGGATCTCCGACGACGCGTACACGACCGACGAGTTCTCGGCCCGATAGGGCAGCGCGGCGTTGCGGAACGCGGCTTCGAGCGCGGGCAGGGAGATCCGTGTGGGGAGCAACACGCAGATGTCGCCCGGGACGCACGGACGCAGCGCGTCGAGCTGCTCGTCGTACACGAGCCACCCGTCGGCCAGGGCGGTGGTGACCGCGGCCACGATGTCGCGCGCCTCGATCACCCGCAGCGCGTCGGCGGCGCCCATCTCGGCGTCGCCGACGTCGGAGGCATCACCGGCGGCCCGGCCGGTGGTCTGCTCGGTGGCGCGGTCGGTGATCTCCGAACCGAGCACGTGGACCGTGCCGTGGCCCAGCAGGTCGGCTCGGCGACAGGCGTCGAGGGCGCCGAACGCCGGCTGCACGTCGGGATCGTGGGTGATGACGCGGCCGAACACGTCGTTGACGAAGTCGATGACGGCGGACGTCGAGCGGAAGTTGGCGGTGAGGACCACCTGGTCGGCGCCGACCTGCTCGGCCGCACGCAGATACTGGGCGATGTCGGCGCGGCGGAACCGGTAGATCGACTGTTTCGGGTCGCCGACGATGAACAGCCGGCCGGGTTCGGGGACGAGCTGTCGCCAGTCGGTGTGGTGCGCAGGATCGTCGGGGCGCGACGCCAGCCTGACCGCGATCTCGAGCTGGATCGGGTCGGTGTCCTGGAACTCGTCGAGCATGATGCGCTGGTAGCGGGCGTGGAGCAACCGCCGGATGTCGGGGCGTTGGGCCACGAGACGGCGGGCGAGCACGAGCAGGTCGTGGAACTCGAGCCGCCCGGCGATCGCCCGTTCGTGGGCGCCGTCGAGCACGAACCGACCGATGATCGCGCCGAGCACGATGCGCCGATGGTGGCGCGCCGACGCGAGCAGGCGCTTGGCCTCCGCGCCGAACTCGAATTCGAGGCTGCGCAGCGTCTTCGAGCGCCGACTCGCCCGACGCGCCGAGGTGCTTCTTCCACGTCGCCTTGTTCCCCGGCATGGACTTCTTGTTGGCGAACTCGTCGTGGGCCGCGAGGATCGTTTCGAGGGTGACCCGCAGGCTCGCCGCTGCTCGGAGTCGCGTGCCGAGCGACAGCGACGGTGGCGACCTTGGCCGCCTGGGTGTCGCCGGGTGGGACGTCGGAGGCGGCGATCGCATCGGCGAGGGCCAGCAGGGTGGACACGTCGACCACGAGCGGACCGGGGTCGTGGAGGTCGACCCGGTCGTCGACGAGGTCCCAGTTGGCGCGGAAGTCCTGTGCGATCCGACGGACGCCGGTGCGCACGCCGAACCGGTCGAACTCGCAGAGCTCGACGAAGGCCCGCCCGCCGTCGATCAGCCCGCCCGGCGGTTCGGGATCGTCGAGCAGGCGGTCGAGCAGGTCGTCCCACTGTTCCTCGAACGCCAGGCCGCTCTCCAGCTCGTCGAGCACGGTGAACCCGGGAGGCAGGCCCGCCTCGATCGGGAAGTCGAACAGCAACCGCCGGGCGAACGCGTGCAACGTGCCGATCGGGGCGTGATCGAGGCGGTCGAGCGCCGTTGCGGCCCGCTGGCTCGTCTGCGTCCCGAGACGGGCGCGGACCCTGGTGCGCAGTTCGGCGGCCGCCTTCTCGGTGAACGTGATCGCCGCGACCGCGGTGATGTCGACACCGTCTTCCACCAGGTTGACGATGCGCTCGACGAGCGACGTCGTCTTGCCCGCCCCCGCGCCCGCCTCGACGAACAACGTCGCGTCGAGGTCGCGACCGATCCGATCGCGCGCCGCCTGGTCGGGCGGTGGGACGCGTGCGTCGGACCCGACAGGATCGTCGAGTTGGTCGAGGTCGAAACCCAACTGCAGCGGTTCGCGTTCGCCGGTCGCGGACTGCTCAGCCATCGGCGGCCGTTCCGTCGTCGATCGCACCGCTGCCGCCGCTCCCGACGTCAGCCGGATCGGTGCCGAACCATGGCGCCAGGCGCGGATCGTGGCGCTTGCGGAGCCACTCGGCCCACCGCTCACCGGTGCCCAGCGCGTCGGGCTCGCAATAGGGGCACGCGACGTACAGGTGCCAGCCCGGCCGGACGGGCCGGTTCGGGAACCACCCGGCTTCGATGCCGTCGACGACGTGCGCCAGCTGCACGGCCACGAGCTCGGCGACCTCGGCCGTGATCGTGTACCCGTGGCGTTCGTAGTTGCCCTTGCCCATCAACCCGTACTCGGTGCGGACCTCCACCTCGGTGTCGCCCACCATGCGGCGCGCCGCTGCGGCATACGCCGGCAACTGGAACACGGTGGCCCCGAGCGTCGGGTTCTCGGGCACCAGGTCGCGGTAGCCCTTGCCCGTACCGGACTTGTGATCGGTGACCACGATGGTTCCGGCGGCGGTGCGATCGATGCGGTCGACCGTGCCGCGCAGGTGCAGCGTGCGGCCGTCGCCGAGCGACAACTCGACCGGCGAGTCGGGGTCGTTGCCGAAGCGTTGCTCGGACGCGAGGACGGTGACGCCTCGTTGGATCGCCAGTTCGCTGTCGCGTGCGAGCCACCCGAGCAGGTCGGCGCGCATGCGATCGCGCTCGTCGGACCAGTACGCGGTGCGCCCGGTACGGCCTCGGCGTTCGGCGAGGCGGCATTCGTCGTCGAACATCGCGGTCAGCGCATCGACGTGCTCGTCGGTCCACCCGGCCGTGGTCGGCTGGGGCAGCTCGCCGGCGATGACCGCCCGGTGGAACCGGTCGAGCGCCCGGTGTTGTGTGGTGCCGATGTCGGCCGCCGAGATACTGATCTGGTCGGCCGGTTCGTCGATCGGGGTGACGTGCAAGAGGTGTTGGAGGAAGTAGGCGTGGGGGCACGCGACCCACGCCTCGAGCTGGGAGGGTGAGATCACGCCGTCGACACGCGGCAGCGTCACCGACGACAGGTCGCCGTCGTACGGCGTGAGCACGTTGCTCGCCCGGGCGGTGACCAGCGTCAGCGCCCGCCGGAGCACCGGGTCGCTGAGCACATCGTCGGCATGACCGAGGTCGCCGCCGGCGCGTACGTGCGTGTAGCGATTGCGCAGCCGGTGCTCGGAGTCGGTGGTCGGGAACTCGGTGACCGCCAGGCCGGCGGTGTGCGACGGCACGGTGACGTCGTGGGTGCGCCAGGCGAAGTGGTCGAGCCAGCGGGACCGCTCGAGGTGAGCCGTCGAACGCAGATCGCCGCGAGGAACGGTGAACGTGATCGTCGTCGTGTCGTCGAGCGCCAGGAGGGCCCGGTGCATCCGCAGGGCCACCGCGTCGGACTGGGCCAGGCCGGCGGCGGCGCGATCGGCATCGGACAGCAACGGATCGTTGGCGGGCCGAGGAGGCAGCGTCCCCTCCGCCGCGCCGAGGACGATCGCGACATCGATGTCGAGGCCGACCGCGCCGGCGAGCGAGCCGACGGTGACGCCGTCGCCGACCCGCCCCACCCGACCGGGCGCGGCATCGAGTTCGCTCTCGAGCGCGGCGCGGAAGCGGTGGCGGGTGACCGGCTCGCCGACCGGGTCGAGGTGGCGCAGCCGGTCGAGCGCGGCGATGAGCGCCTCCCAGGCCCGGTACTCGATCTCGGGGAGCCGCTCGAGGCGGGCCCGACCGACCCAGAGGTCGAGCTGGTCGACGCACCACTGCGACCATTCGCTCCACGGTCGCTGCCGGCTGGGGTGGCCGAGGGACGAGCGGAGCTCGGTGACGAACGAGAGGAGGGAGTTCGCCGATTCGCCCCACCGTTCGGTGCCGACCAGCGGACCGAGGCGAACGTTCCAGTCGTCGTCGCGTGCGACCCCCGCTTGCCGGCTGGTGCGCTCCCATGCGGCGGTCGGCCAGAAACCGCCCTCGGGATCGGCGGGCGGCACGTCGGCCACGAGCGAGAAGAAGCCGTGCCGTCGCAGACCACGGCGGTCGATGTCGAGCAGGTCGAGCACGAGCCGGGGGGCGAGCCGCTCGGCCACCGCCGTACCGGGTTGGCCGTTCCAGGGGATGCCCGCCTCGGTCAGGTGGTGCTCGACCAGTCGGGCGTAGGGCCGCCGACTGGGCCAGAGCACAGCGATGCGTTCGAACGCCGTTCCACCACGGGCGGCGTCGAGCACCGCGCGCGTCGCATGCCGCACCTCGTCGTCGGCGTCGGTGGTCGACACCACCGTGACCCGCCGCTCGGTGGTCTCGCTCGCTGGCGCCGGGTCGGGAACGGCGACACCGAGCGCGGTGAACAGGTCGAGCGCATCACGGTCGAGGGCATCACGGTCGAGGGCATCACGGTCGAGGTCGTCGCCGACGCCGGTGGCGAGAAGGGTCGTGACGATGTGCACCGGGACCGGGCGGCGAGCGCGCCGACGAACCGCACCGCCAGGCCGGCGATGTCGTGGGGGAGATGGAGCACGACGGGCGGCAGCGGCGGGATCGCCCCGGCGGTCACCAGCTGGGTCGCGTCCCGGTACAGATCGGCCTCGTCGTACCACTCCGCCTCGAGCAGCGAGGTGACGGCACGGCTGATCCGCAGCGCTTCCTGGGCGCGCGACGACGTGTTCGCCAGTCGGTCGGCGACCTCGGGCCCGGCCAGGCGCAGCTCTTCGTGGAGGCGCCGCAGGGCCACGATGGTGGTGGGATGCCCGGCCACCGAGCGGAAGGAGCCGGGTTGGGTGTCGAGCACCCTGCCGACGGCGAGGTCGACGAGCGACGACGACATCGGTGAGCGCCCCGCGGCGGCGAGCGTCGGGCCGGCGATCAGTTCGGCGAGGCGGTTCAGCGTGACCATGTCGACACCGACGATCCCGACGCGGCGGCCGAGTGCCCGGCGCGACATGACGCCGCACGTGTTGGTGGGCACGACGACGGTGACCGGTGCCAGCCGATCACCGGCCTTGGCCGACTCGATCGAGCGTGCGAGCTCGTCGAGGGCCTCGGCTGGGCGCACGGCGCTCGTGGTCAGACTCACGATGTCGATCGTACGGACGGGGTGTGACACTCGCCGGACCCGGTGGGTCCGGGCGGCGGACTCAGGTGGCGGTTCAGGTGGCGGGCGCGGATGGCCGCCGGGCCGCTTCGGCACGGGCGCGCAGATCGGTCACGGCATGCTCGAGGCCGAGCGGATCCTTGAACAGCGCGCTGCCGGCGATCAGGACGTTGGCCCCGGCCCCCGCGGCGCCGGCGATGGTGGCCGGGCCGATGCCGCCGTCGACCTCGAGGTCGACCGTGTCGCCGAGGCCGGCGTCGTCGATCATCCGGCGGATCTCGGTGATCTTCGGCTCCATGGTCGAGATGTAGGCCTGGCCCCCGAAGCCCGGGATTGACGGTCATCACCAGCACGAGATCGACGAGGTCGAGCACGTGGGAGATCGCCGATGCGGGCGTCGCCGGATTCAGGGCGACGGCGGCCCTGGCGCCCAGTTCGTTGATGTTCCCGAGCGTGCGGTGGAGGTGGACGCACGCCTCGGCGTGCACGATCAACCGGGAGCAGCCGGCGTCGATGTACTGCTTGGCCATCACGTCGGGTGTGTAGACCATCAGGTGGGCCTCGAACGGCACGGTCGCGTACCGGCGTGCGGCGGCGATCACGTCGGGTCCGAACGTGAGGTTGGGCACGAACTGGCCGTCCATCACGTCCCACTGGATGAGGTCGACGCCGGCCGCTTCGAGCGCGGCGACCTCCTCGCCGAGCTTGGAGAAGTCGGCGGGAAGCACCGACGGTGCGATCTGGATCGGCCTGGTCATCGACCCGGCAACCTACTCGCCGCGCTCGGCGTCGGCCTCGCCCGTGTCCTCGTCGTCTCTCGTCGGCTTCGTCCCACGCCTCGTTGCGCGCCTCGACCTTGGCCTTCCAGTTCTCGGCGTCGGCTCGCGACGGATAGGGCCCGAGCATGTTGTCGCCAGGGCCGCGCTCGGAGGCCGGCACCGCCACCTTGCGGTTGAGGTCGAAGTACCACTGCTCGCTGCTCATGCGCCCACTCTGCCACCACTCCGCCATCGACGCCCACCGTCCGCGCCCGCGGCGCCATACGCTGGTCGGATGTCATTGACCGTTCGTACCGACCGTCTCGTCGCCGGCGGCGACGCCATGGGGCGAGCCGACGACGGGCGGGTCGTGTTCGTCACCGGTGCGCTGCCGGGCGAGCTCGTCGAGGTCGATGTCGCCGAGACGAAGAAGGACTTCTCGCGTGGCCGCGTCCACGACGTGTTGGAGGCATCCGACGATCGGGTGCAGCCGGTCTGCCTGCACCGCCTCGCGGGGTGCGGAGGGTGCGGCTGGATGCATCTCGAGCCCGCCGCGCAGCTCGCGGCGAAGGCCGACATCGTGCGGGAATCGCTGCGTCGCGTCGGCCGGCTCGACGAGCGCACTGGTGGCCGAGATCGTCACGGTCGGCGGCGCCGTCGACCCGTTCGGCTACCGGACGACGATCCGCGTGGTCGGCGGCCCGAACGGCACCCTCGGCTATCGCGAGGAGCGCAGCGATCAGGTCGTGCCGATCAACAGCTGCCCGATCGCCGAGTCGTCGCTGTCGCGGTTGCTCCGCCAGATCGAGCTCGACCAGGGCGCCGAGGTGACGCTGCGCGACGAGCGTCGCCACCGGCGCGATCACGGCGATCTGGTCGAAGGAGCACCACAAGGGCATCCGCGGCCTGCCGAGCACCGTGCACATCGGCGAGCGGGGATGGCTGAGCGAACGGATCGCCGGCCACGACCTGCGCGTGTCGGCGGGATCGTTCTTCCAGTCCGGGGCGCAGGGCGCGGAGCTGCTCGTCGATGCGGTCCGCAGGGCGGCGCCGGAACTGGCGACCGCTCGTCACGCGGTCGACGCCTACGGCGGGGTCGGCCTGTTCGCCGTCACGACGATGGCCGTCGGCCGGCCACGTCACGGTCATCGAGTCGTCCAAGTCGGCCTGCTTCGATGCGAAGCACAACCTCGCCGAGCGCGCCGGCGGAGAGGGTTCCGCGACCATCACCAAGATCCGAGGTGGGGCGCTGGCGTGCGCCGGCCGATCGACCGATCGACGTCGTCGTCGCCGATCCGGCCCGGTCGGGGTTGGGCAAGCCCGGCGTCGCCGTGCTCACCGCCGGCAAGCCGCCGGTGCTCGTGCTCGTGAGCTGTGACCCGGTGTCGCTCGCCCGCGACGTGACGCTGATGGGGGCGAACGGCTATCGAGCCGGAGTCCGTCGAGGTGCTCGACCTGTTCCCGAACACGCCGCACGTCGAGACGGTCACCCGCTTCGCGCTGACCTGACGATCTCGTTCACGCGGCGGGCTGGCACACTTCGAGCGTGCTGCATCCGATCTGTTCCGACGAGGTCGCCGCCGCCCTGGCCGATGGCCTGCCGGTGGTCGCACTCGAGTCGACCATCTTCTCCCACCTCGGTCTGCCGTCGCCGTTCAACCGTGATGCGCTCGAACGCTGCTCGACCGCCATCCGTGACGGCGGCGCGATCCCTGCGGTCACCGCCGTGCTCGACGGCGAGGTCAGGGTCGGGTTGTCCGATGCGGAACACGAGCGGATCCTCGGCCCGGCCCGCAAGATGGCCGAGCGAGACATCCCCGTCGCCGTCGCGCAGCGCTGGAGTGTCGGCGCGTCGACGGTGTCCGCGTCGGTGGCGATCGCGGCCGCCGCCGGAGTGTCGGTGTTCGCCACCGGCGGCATCGGCGGCGTCCACCGTGGCGCGGAGCTGACCGGCGACATCTCGGCCGACCTCGACGCGCTCGCCCATCATGCGGTCGTCACCGTGTCGGCGGGGGCGAAGGCGTTCCTCGATCTCCCCCGGTCGCTCGAGTACCTCGAGACGGTCGGCGTGCCGGTGCTCGGTTGGCGCCACGACTGGTTCCCGGCGTTCTACACCCGGTCGTCCGGCCTGCCGATCCCGCACCGGGTCGAGGCCGCCGACGAGGTGGCGGCCGTCTTTGCGTCACTCACCCGGCCCGCCTCGGGCGTGCTGCTCGCCGTGCCGATCCCCGAGGCCGACGAGCTGGATGCCGAACACCTCGACCGTGTCCTCGACGACGCCCTCGCCGAATGCGCCGCGGCCGGCATCACCGGGGCGAGGATCACCCCGTTCGTGCTCGGGCGGATCGCCGAGGCCACCGAGGGCCGCAGCATCCCCGCCAACCTCGCGCTCGCCGAGAACAACGCCGGCGTGGCCGCACAGGTCGCCGTCGCCATCGCCGCTCGCTGAACCGCCCGGCCGCCCAGCCGCCTCGATGCCGCCGGTGTGACACGTTCAGGTCTGGGCGCGATTCCGATCGTCTCCCGAACGAGATCGCGCCCGAACGATGGGCGGCGCCGCGGTCCTCGTGTCCTGCGTCCCCCGACTCAGGACACGAAGACGGCGGCACCGATCCCGGTCAGACGGAGGTGAGTTCCTCGTCGCGGGGATCGTTCTCGAAGATGTCGGCGTCGTGGCCTTCGACGTCGATGTTCGGCAGGATGCGGTCGAGCCAGCGGGGGATCCACCAGTTGCGGTCGCCGAGCAGTTCCATCGTCGCCGGCACGAGCACCATGCGCACGATGGTGGCGTCGATGATCACGGCGATCGCCAGGCCGAGGCCGAACAGCTTGAGCTGACGGTCGTCGCCGAGGGCGAAGGCGCCGAACACGCAGAACATGATCAACGCCGCGGCGGTGATCACCCGGGCGGTGGCGGCCAGGCCGTCGGCCACGGCGGTGGCGTTGTCCTTCGTGCGGTCGTACTCCTCCTTGATGCGTGACAGGAGGAAGACCTCGTAGTCCATCGAGAGGCCGAACACGATGGCGAAGAGGAACATCGGCACCCACGCCTCGATCGGCCCGGACTTGTCGACCCCGATCAGCTCGCGGCCCCAACCCCATTGGAAGATGGCGACGAGCACGCCGTAGGCGGCACCGATGGACAGCAGGTTCATGACCACGGCCTTGAGCGGCACGAGCACGCTGCGGAACACCGCCATCAGCAGCAGGAAGCTGAGCAGCAGCACGACGCCGATGAGCCACGGCATGCGCCCGGCGAGGTAGGCGGCGAAGTCGGTCGAGCCGGCGGTGAAGCCACCGACCAGCGCGTCGACGCCCGATGCGGGGATCACCTCGTCACGCAGGTCGTTGACGAGCGTCGAGGTCGCCTCGTCCTGCGGTGCGCTCTCCGGGTAGACGATCACGAGGGCGAGGTCGTCGGTGATCGGGTTCGCCAGGCTGAACGCGACGTTGTCGGTGGCGTTCAACGTCTCGACGAAGGCGCCGAGCGCTTCGGGATCCGACGCGGTGTCGCCCTGGACGGTGATGAACAGCGGGCCGTTGGTGCCCGGCCCGAAGCCCTCGGCGAGCATGTCGTAGGCCTGGCGGACCGTCGGTGTCCTCCGGGTAGTTGCCGGCGTCGCCGAAGCCGAGACGGATCGAGAACAGCGGAATGGTGAGCAGCAGCAGGAAGCCGACGGCGACCAGCGCGCTCCAGCCCGGACGATGCTGGATGAACCGGCTCCACCGGTACCAGACCTGTTCCTCCTTGGGCTTCTCGGCCCGGTGGGGAACGAACCGGCGCAGCGGCTTGATGGCGAAGCTGATGGCGAAGAACACGATCGCCAGCACGAACCCGCCGAGGAAGATGCCGCTCTGACCGGTGGTGACACCGACGAACGCGCCGACCACGGCGAGCCCGACGGCGATCATCGCCGCCCAGGTGGTGTTGTCGATCCGGGTCCCGACCCAGCCGAGCAGCGCCGGCAGCAGGGTGAGCGAGGCGGCGATCATCATCGCCACGGCGAGTGCCGAGGCGATGGCGACGCCCTGCACGAACGCCAGCCCGATGAGCAGGAGCCCGAGCAACGCGATGATCACGGTGATGCCGGCGAACATCACGGCGCGGCCGCTGGTGTCGATCGCGGCGACCACCGAGTCCTCGACGCTCGCGCCGCGTTTGAGGTTCTCTCGGTATCGGGTGACGATGAACAGGGCGTAGTCGATGCCGACACCGAGGCCGATCATCGCCACCATCGAGGTGGTGAAGTCGGGCATCGTGATGACGTTGCTGGCCAGCGACACGAGCGCCGAGGCGATGCCGAGGCCGAACAGGGCGATGCCGATCGGCAGACCCATGGCGAGCACCGAGCCGAAGGCGAGGATCAGGATGATCACCGCCGCGATCAGGCCGTAGACCTCGCTCTCGGGGAGCTCGAACGTGGCGAACAGGTCGCCGCCGTACTCGATCTCGAGCCCCTCGACCGTGTTGAGCTCGTCGCCCTGGTCGATGATGTCTTCACCGATCTCGTTGAGTTCGGTGAACGTGCGGGTGTCGGCGATGTCGATCTGGGCGAACGCGATCGTGCCGTCCTGGCTGACCTGTTGCGGCGCTGTCGTACGGCGACGTGACGGTGATGTCCTCGATGCCGTCGATGTAGGCGAACAGCTCCTCCATCGTCGCTTGCACCTCGGGGTCGGCGACCCCTTGCGGTGCCTGGAACACGATCTGCGAGCGTGAAGCCGGCCCGTTCGGGCGAGTTCGCCTCGAGCAGTTCCTGCACCTCCTTGGTCTCGCTGGCGGGAAGCGTGAAGTCGGTGCGGTAGTCGGGTCCGACGGCGCCGGCCACGCCGTTGATCACGATCAACAGCGCGACCCACGCACCGATGACGATCCAACGATGGCGGACGCAGGCGCGGCCGATGCGCTCCAGCGTGCTCGTACCGTGCGGGCGGACGCCGCTGTCTGGCGGTGTGTCTACGGACATGGGGGTGTCTCCTCGTGCGATCGGCCAGCGCTGGCCGAACCATCAATGTTGGCACGCCGCGCAGCCCGGTACACCGGACTTTCGTCACGTCCCCTTGCGCCGGGCCGCAGGTCGTGCATCGGTGCCAGGCACCGATGCACGACCTTCGACGCGATGCGTCAGCGGCGGGCGATGCGGGCGAGCTTGCGATCGACGGTCGTCAGGAATCGCGCCCGATCGTCGTCGGACGACGTGTCGATGCCGTACATGGCGATCCACGTCGTGCGCGCGAGCGGATGGCACATCGCCCGCAGGCTGCGTGTGAGCGTGCGCTTGCCGGCCTCGCCCTGCACCGCGTTGACGAACTTCGACGAGCCGTGCGTGGTGACGGCAACGAGTCGTCGGACGTTCGTCAGGCGGGGGACCAGCCGGCTGGCACCATCGGGAAGCTCCCACGCCACGCCGTTGACCCACACGCGCTCCATCCAACCCTTGAGCATCGCCGGTTGGCCCGACCACCACGTCGGGTACACGAACACGAGCGTGTCGCACCACAGCAGGTCGTCGACGTAGCTCCGCAATGACTCGTCGGCTCCCGGGCACAGGTGTCGTGCGCGCTCGACCGCGCTGAACGTCGGATCGAAGCCGTCGGCATGGAGGTCGTTGATGCGGACCTCGGCGCCGCCGGCCCGCAGCGCGTCGACGGCGCGGTCGCGCACGACGCGGACGAACGACGCCTCGAGCGGATGGCAGTACACGACGAGTGCGCGGGTCATCGGAGGTCCGCCATCGTCCGCTCGACGTGGGCCGCGAAGTCCTGGCGCTCCGCGTCGCTCGACGTGTCGATGCCGTAGAAGCCGAGCCAGCGGGTGCGGGTGCGCATCCCGCAGCTCATCCGCAGGGCCCTCGTCAGGATCCGTCGCCCGTTGTCGTTCGTCAGCCACACGTACGTGCGCGGCGAGCCGTACGTCGAGATCCCCACGATCGTCCTGACGTTGCCGAGCGCCGGCTTCACCTTGCCGGTGCGTTCGTCGAATCGGAACGAGACGCCCGGCACCATCACCCGCTCGAGCCAACCCTTGAGGATCGCCGGCAGGCTGCTCCACCACGTCGGGTAGACGAACACGAGCGCCCCCGCCCGCTGGACGACATCGGCGTACCGTGCCACGAGCGGATCGCAGATGGGCGTCTCGCCGTGGTAGGCGTCGCGTTCCTCGGCCGACATCGCCACCCGGAACCCGTCGTCGTAGAGATCGAGCAGCTCCACGTCGTGGCCGGCGGCGAGCAAGCCCGCCACGGCTCGCGAAGCGAGATGGCGGCAGTAGCTGTCGGCACTCGGGTGGGCGACCACGACGGCGACGAGCATCGGTTACGGCTCGATCCGCGCCGCGGGTTCGGCGTCGGCTCGGCACGAGTGGCCGGCTCGCCCGGGGTGACGGTCGCGTCCGTGTCCCGTGTGCTCGCGGAAACGCAGCGTCATCAGCTGGGTGATGGCGACCGCGATGAGCAGGAGCGCGAACAGCACGTTGGACGTCGCGTCGCTCAGCCGATCGGAGATGAGCGCGCCGATGACCGCGGTGACGGCACCGAACAGCCCGACGATGACGGCGACGCGGATGTCCGCGTTCTTGTTCGTGCGGTTGCGGATCGTCCCGATGAATGCGGTCGGCACGATGACCGCCGCCGAGGTGCCCTTGGCCACCGCCGGCGGGAGGCCGAGCACCATCACGACCGCCGGCACCATGATGACGCCGCCACCGATACCGAGCAGGCCGGCGAGCACACCGGCCACCAGCCCGACGACGACCATCAGTGCGGCGGTCCACGGCGTCAGGTGCTCGACGCCGTCGCTCTCGGTGGTGGTGAACAACCGGAGTGCCGTGACCAGCACGGTGGCGACGAACACGTAGACGAGCACGCGCTTGGACACCACGTGCAGCAACGTGGTGCCGATCACCGCGCCGACCACCGACCCGACGGCGAGGAACGCGGCGACCGCCCAGTCGACGTTCCCGTGGGCGAGGTACGTGACGAGGCTGGCCAGCCCGATCAGGAGCGTCGACCCGAGCGACGTGCCGTGTGCCCTCCGGCGGTCCATGCTGGCGAACGCGAGCAGCGAGGGGACGATGATCAAACCGCCGCCGACGCCGAACAGCCCGCCGAGCAGCCCTGCCCCGAGTCCGATCCCGGCCGCCAGCCGGAACGAGACGTGCACGTCGGCATCGCCGGCGGAGACTGGTCATCGACATCGACATCGACGTTAGAGCGCCGCGGTGACCCCTGCCCGATTCGTCCCGATGGCTGTTCGGGTCGATCGACGGCGGCGCTCAGCGCGGCCCGCGCCGACAGCCCGGTTCGGACGGCGGGCCAGTCGGCGGCGACGATGGCGTAGACGGCGGTGTCGCGCAGCGACCCCGCCTCGCCGGCCGCGGTCGACGCGCGGTGCTGACGGAGGACCCCTTCGAACGTGGCACCGAGTCGCTCGATCGCCCGCCGGCTGCGTTCGTTGCGCGGCGTCGGTGCAGATCGCGACGCGCCGGGCCGCCCACACGTCGAACGCGTGCGTGAGCAGCAGCAGCTTCGCCTCGGTGTTGATCGCGGAGCGTTGCGCATCGGCGGCGAGCCACGTGCCGCCGACCTCGACCTCGTCGGGATCGTGCCGACCGAGCGGCCACGCCGGCGACATGAACCGCGTGCAACCGACGATCACCCCGTCGGCGACCCGGCGTTGGACGAAGGGAGCGCATCGATGCTTCGCCGCATCGGCCAGCAGCCCCTCGACGTACCGGCGTGCCTGCTCGTCGCCGTCGGGGACACCGGTGAAGCCGAACGTCGATCGGTCCCCGGAACCGGCGGCGGCGATCGCCTCGATGTGGTCGATCCGCAGCCGTTCGAGCGTCACGTGCGCGCCGGACGAGGTCTCCGACGGCGAGGCGGTGTTCGGTCGGGTCGCTCATCGCCCCGCAGTCTGGCCGACCGATGTGGCATGTGTCATCCGGGTTCGGACGGTCGAAGTTCCCGCCGTGGTGACGATTACCGTGCGTCGATGGCCAACGCAATCTCGCCAACGGTCGACCGCTCGTCGATCCTGCCGCCGGATCCCGTCGACGACGCGGGACGCCCACTCGACGTGATCCACGATCGGGAGTACCGGGTGCGCGCGTTCCGGGTCGCTCCCGACCGGGTGCTGATCCGCGGTGCGGTCCGCGATCAGAAGCCGGCCGGCCTCTACTTCACCGACGACCCGAACCCGCTGACGATCCACCACATGATGATCGACATCGAGGTCGAGTACCCGAGTTTCGAGATCGTCGCGGCGAGCACCGTGCTCGACGTCCATCCGCACGGCGCCTGCCAGAACATCGTCGGCCACTACGACAAGCTGGTCGGGCTCTCGATCGCCCGCGGGTTCACCCACAAGGTCCGTGAGCTGTTCGGCGGGCCCCGCGGCTGCACCCACACGACCATGCTCATCCAGGCGATGGCGCCGGTGGCGATGCAGTGCATCTGGTCGTTGCGCGCAGCGGACTTCGGTACCGACGCCGCGGACGAGACGGGAACGCCGGTCGGTGGTACTGCCCCGGCCGGTCCGGCGCCTGCCGAGCAGGACCAGATGTGGCGGGTGAACCTGAACTCGTGTCACGTGTGGGCAGAGGATTCGGACGTGGGTGCGCGAACATCGAGGCCGGCACCGCGGTGGAGCTGCCACTGTGGGCGGAACAACGTATGGTCGAACTCGGGATCAAGCCAGACGACTGGCGTTCGCGGTTGAGGAATAGTTGAGGGGAGAGGGGATCGACATGTTCACTGCCATCGAATGCGCGACGTTCGGGCCGATCGAGGACCTCCGGGTCGTCGAGCGTGAGTCCCCGGCGCTCCGGTCGGGCGAGCTGCGGATCGCCGTGTCGGCGTGCGGCGTCAACTTCGTCGACGGGATCCTCGTCCAGGGCAAGTACCAGATCAAACCGCCGTTGCCGTTCGTGCCAGGCATGGAGATCGTCGGCCGCGTCGTCGAACTGGCCGACGACGTGACGTCCGCGGCGATCGGCGACCGGGTGTTCGCCAACGTCGGCTTCGGTGGGTTCGCCAGCGAGGTGGTGGTGTCGGCGGCGCAGGTGCAGCCGATCTCGCCGAACCTGACCGACGGCCAGGCGGCCACGTTCCTGCAGAGCTACATGACCGGCTGGTTCGCGTTGCGTCAACGGGCGGGGATCGGACCCCTCGGTTCGGGTGATGGCGACGGTCGCACGCTGCTGGTGCTCGG
This sequence comes from Ilumatobacteraceae bacterium, assembly GCA_963772085.1. Classification (GTDB taxonomy): domain Bacteria; phylum Actinomycetota; class Acidimicrobiia; order Acidimicrobiales; family Ilumatobacteraceae; genus Sva-07. The sequence goes on along the minus strand of CAVYWH010000003.1, from coordinate 5,205 downwards.
CGCCGGCAGTGGCGTCGGCCTTGCCGCGGTCGACATCGGGTCGGCGCTCGGGCTGCGGGTGGTCGCCGCGGCGTCGACGGACGACAAGCGTTCCCTGGCCAGGGAGCTCGGAGCGCTCGAGGTCATCGACAACTCCGCGCTCGACCCGGCTGGGGTGAAGGATGCCGCCAAGGCGTTCGCCGCCTCGTTCCCGGAGTCGGCGGATCGAGGTGGTGTCGACTACCTGTACGACCCGATCGGCGGCGCGCTGGGGGAAACCTGCCTGCGCGCGCTCGGTGACGACGGCCAGTACCTGGTGATCGGCTTCGTCGGCGGCATTCCGAGCCTGCCGGCGAACCAGGTGCTGCTGCGGAACCGGCGGATCACCGGCGTCGACTGGGGTGCCTGGGCCGGACGGCACGCGGCGGAGAACCGGGCGATGCTCGACGAGATCGTGGCCGCGATCGACGCCGGATCGCTGCGCCCGGTCGAGCCCACCACGTATCCGCTGACGTCGGCCGCGCAGGCGCTGGCCGATCTCGCCGAGAGAAAGGTCGCCGGCAAGGTGGCGCTGGTGCCGTGACCTGGCAGACTGATCGCTCCCATGGTGGTCATAGCTCAACAGGTAGAGCACCAGGTTGTGATCCTGGCGGTTGGGGGTTCAAGTCCCCTTGGCCACCCCAACGCAGCAATGCGATGACCTGACAGGGTGTCGGGCGAAGCGTGCAGACCGCCGCTTCGCTCGGTACCCTGTCCGGCTGCGCTTCTCTAGCTCAATGGCAGAGCAGTGGACTCTTAATCCATTGGTTCTGGGTTCGAATCCCAGGGGAAGCACCAGGTCAAGGAAGGTTTCCCGGTTGGTCCGGCTCCGTGATGACGCCCGCCTCGGCCAAGCACGCGCCTGGCTCGCCGATCACGGCTACCAAACCAATCGTTGATCACCCGGTTATCACTGGCCGAAGCAGCCCAAGTCGGGCATTCGGAGCGGCTGGCGCGTGTCGGACAGACTCGGGTTTGGATGCGAACGATCGTCACCATCTTGATCGACATCGCCGCCGCTGTTGTGGCTGGTGCTGATCGCCTTGATGGTGAGAGGGTGTTCAAGGACGGAGGGCTGTCTGGATGAGCGGGATGTAGGCCGGGTCAGCAAGTTCGAGTTTTGACGCGTCCGTCAACGACACCCATCGAAGCTCGTCATGTTCGTCGGGGGAGCAGTTCTCAACTGGACCGCTGTAGTCGATGATCCAGACCGCCAACCTGGTTGACTCAGTCTCGAACTCGAAGATGGCATCGGCGGGCCGTGAGGGGACGGCGATTTTGACGCCGAGTTCTTCGTCGAGTTCCCTGGCGAGGGCCTGCTGTGGCGTTTCGTCCTTGGCGATGTGGCCACCAGGAAAGTCCCAGACGTTGGGAACCCACTCGCGGTCGGGATGCCGATGGCACATCAGCACAGTGCCGTTCTTGCGCAGAATCGCCATTGCACAATCATGAACCACCCGATCGATCGTGCCACACAGCCGCTCGGCTCAGGTTCGCCAACCACCACGTTCGGCACGTTTCGGAGCGCCATCAGATGCCGCCCGACCCGCCGCTCGGTGACACTCGCACATGGGGCTCTGTCGATTGTGGATGGCGTCGTGAGTCGCGGCCGTACTCTCAGAAGATGGCTCGCTACACGATTGATGCGCCCACGCTGCTCCATGTTGTCGCAGAGGAATTCAGCTGCGATCCAACGCACCAGCTGGTCGCGCCGAACATCATTCGGTCGCAGGCGTTGTCGTTGTTGTTTGCAGCAGTGGCTTCGGGCGAGATGACTGAGCAGACCGCCCTCGAGCGACATCAAAGGCTGACCGAGCTCAAGATGCGATTGCTCGGCGACCGTGTGTCGCGTCGCACCGCGTGGAAGCTCGCAAAAGAGCACGGGTGGGATTCCACGTTTGACGCCGAGTACATCGCTGTGTGCAAGTTGCAAGCCGACGCCTTCGTGTCGATCGACCCCGCAATGATCGCCAAGGCTGGACGCGTCGTGCCGGTCGCGGAGCTCGCGGACCTGACCTCGACGTAACGGTCGGTCACCGCGCAGTCCCGGCGCGAACGGAGACACTCTCCAGATCGGAGATTCTGCACGCTGTTGGCCGCGGCCGTGTGGATCGCCGGGGTGGCCATCACCTGACGCGCGTCCTGCCGGTCTGGCGAGGTGCAAGCGGCATTTCCGCCACGCTTGGATGGATCGTGGCTAGGGGCCGTCGCGCCAGTGGTCGATGCGGCGGTTGTCGGGTTTGAAGCCGTGGTCGACGCCCCACAGCACTGCTTGCGTGCGGCTGGAGGCGCCGATCTTGCGGTAGGCAGAACGGATGTAGGACTTGATCGAGTTCTTGCTCAGGAACGTCAGCGCTGCGACGTCGTCGTTGCTCTTGCCTTGGGTGATGAGCGCGAGGATCTCGGACTCCCGGTTCGTGAGACCTTCGGCGCGGCCTGGCCAGTCGAGGCCGCTTGCCGGCCGGGCCTTCGCCGGCGCGGGGCTCACAACGACTTCCCCGTCGTGGATGGCGAGCAAAGCATCCACGAGCGCGCGTGCCGGCAGCGTCTTGGACAGGTAGCCACTCGCTCCCTTTTGGATGGCAGCTTCGCACCAGGTCGGGATGAAAGTTCCATGTGTAGACCACCGCGCGACCGGCACGCGGATTCTGGATCAGGACGTCGATGTCGTCGTAGTCGGCCTCTGGCTGGGCGAAGGTGTCGTAGAGGGCGATGTCGACCTCGTCCTGCAGCGGTGTGTTCGCATCGATCTCCGCGATCACGATGCGGTCGGTGTAGCCGTCGAACATGTGGGCCAGCCCGATCAACACGACGTCGTAGTCGTCGATCAGCGCGACCCTGATCGGGGTGGAGAGAGCTGTCGACCATCCGCTGATCATAAACACACCTAGGGGTGTAGTCCACACCCCCTAAGGGTGCTTGAGTGGAAGCCGATCGCCAGTCAGTCGATCGCACCAAAGGGAGCCACTCATGTTCGGATTCATCATCTATCTGTTGGTCATCGGACTCGTCGCCGGGTTCATCGCTCGTGCCGTCGTGCCGGGCAACGACTCGATGTCCGTCGTCGCGACGATCGTGCTCGGCATCGTCGGCTCGTTCATCGGCGGGTTCATCGGCTACGTCCTGACGCACCACGATGCGAACGACGGTGCCTTCCAGGCCTCGGGCATCATCGGGTCCATCCTCGGAGCCATCGTCGCGCTGCTCGTCTACCGTGCTGTGAGTGCGGCAGCAGTCGTCGCTCGATCTGAGCGTGCGGTCATGACGCCAGATGCGCCCGGAATCGAGCTGGGTCGTGACAATCATCAAGTCCCTGTGGGCATCGGTGCAGGCCGACCCGACACTGATGCGGCGGCTCAACGGATGGCTGACGATCTTTTGGATCGTGATGATTCCCGTTTCGATCATGCTTGGTCTGCTCGCCAGCGTCGCCTACGTGTCGGCGCTGTCGCTCTGGGCTTTGGTGTCCGGGCATTGGTCGGCCTGGCAGGCCGCCAGGGTGGAAGTCGCACAATCCGTCGAGGCCCAAAAACTCGAGGAACACCCGCTCGAAGACCGCGTCGTGGAACAACTGATGCGACAGACCGATGTTCAACCCGCCCAGAGCAACGCGGCCTGCTCATGCGCCGTCAGCTCCGATGTCGACCGGCGACACGGAGTTACGACGATGCATCGACGATCTCGCAACACGCATCGCCGACCTACAGAACCGTCTCGAGTCGAACCCGACAAGATGAACCGAGAGCCTCATGACGCACGATGCAACCGCTTCCGACTGCGCCGACGTCGACCGTCGCAAGTCCACAACGTCGTGTTCCGAGGACCGCGACGTGCTCGAAGCCAAAAACGTCTCGACGCGCTGCCATGGATGACGAGGACCTACGTGTCGAGGTCACTGACGGGGATCGCATCATTGTGGTCATCGTCACCGGCGAAATCGACGCCGACTCGATGCTCGCCCTGCAAGCCCCCTTATCCGAGCTCAGCCTGCAAAGCCACATCCTCCTCGACATGTCCGGCGTAGGTTCATGGATTGCCGCGGTCTCAGAGTGATCCTCACCCAGCGCATCAAGATGATCGAAGCGGGTGGTTCCATACACATTCGCCACGCATCCCCAGCCGTGCAACGCGTCATGCAAGTCACTGGATTGACAGACATCCTTCGCGAGCCCGACACGCCCCGATGAGATCGCCACGCACACGAACAACCGCGGCCCAGATGCTCGTCCCGGCCCGAGCAGATTGCCGCACTGGTGCAGCGGGCAAGCATCACCGCACCGATCATTCGGCAGCAACCGGCATCGGCGGGCGGTCGACGCTCGCTGCGAGTCGGTGGTCCTCGACGTCTTGTCGTGGGCGGCGTGTTGGCCGTCAGGTAGTCGCCGTTTTGTGCCTGTTCGTGTTCAGCGACGTGGAAACGAGTAAGGCTTTCGAGGGCAGCGTCGGGGGCTTCCTCGACTGCGAACGGGTGTGTGTCGGCGTCGGCGATGATCGGAGCAATTCGTCGAGCTTGCGCTGAGTGGCGGCGATTCGGCGTTGCTGAGTGTGCTGGATCACGAACACCATCACGAACGTCACGGATCCGGTCACCCAGTACAAGGCGGTCTGCCACCAACCGGGAAATCGTGTGACGGTGCCAATGATCACCCAAGCGCCCACGAGCACGGCGGCCAGGATCCCGAATCCGGCGTGTGCCACGGCCTCGCCGACGCGTGGTCCCAACTCCACCAGTGGCGTTGTGTCCAGTCGCTGGCGTGCGTCGCGGTGGGCACCTCCGAAGATGCCGCGGCGCCATTTCGGTGAACCGCCCGCACGATCGTCGCTAGCCACTCCTAATGGCGATACCCCGCCAACGGTGATGCGAACCCGGCCTGAACGATCTTGGTCGCATTTGCGCCGGAAATCGACCGGGATCCCATCGAGATCGCTGGTCATTGTTCCTTCCCAGCGTCGTCTGGGCGTGATTTCGGTCGGTCGGCGAACGGCATCGCGCCCAGACCGGTGAATTTCAACTACGAGTGACGCCTCAATCTACGAGCTCGGTCAGCGGGACGACCAGGTGCGGTCGTCGCGGTAGCGGCCGACCGACAGTGGCGTCGACCACTGGCGACGTTGGCGCACGCTCGTGGTGCCGAGTGTGATCGCCGTGGCGAGGATGAGCGACACGACGGCGATGCCGAGCGTGGC
>CAVYWH010000002.1:0-211288 GCA_963772085.1 Ilumatobacteraceae bacterium | reverse complement strand
GGATTCCCGGAACCAGCAACGAAAGTTGTGGCGGCCTACCCATCTGGCACACCATCGCTGCATGACCATCAGACGAGACACACGACCTCAGGGACAGGACGTGACCCGAGCATCGCGGTTCGGCGCCTTCGAAGTCCCGAACTTCCGGCGCTACTTCATCGGTCAGGCCATCTCGAGCGTCGGCTCATGGACGCAGGCCCTCGCCGTGACCTGGATCGTTCTCGACCTCACCGATCGCCCGGATCAGCTCGGCATCGTCATGGCACTGCAATTCCTCCCGATGCTGCTCCTCGGAGCGCCGGCTGGCGTCCTCGCCGACAAGTTCGACAACCGACGGCTCCTCCTCGCGACCTCGGCGTCGTCAGGGTTTGTCGCGCTCGCCTTCGGGACGATGGTCGCCACTGGGCAGACCAGCATCTGGGCGATCTACGCGCTCACGACGATGCTCGGTCTCCTCCTCGCCGTCGAACGACCCGCCATGCAGGCAATCATCTTCCAACTCGTCGGCAAGGATCTGCTGCCCAGCGCGGTGGCCGCCAACAGCACCATCAACTCGATGTCGCGTCTCGTCGGACCCGCTCTGGCCGGCGCACTCATCGCGGGGTTCGACGTCGGGATCTGCTTTGCCGTCAACGCAGCCACCTACCTCGTGGTGATCGGTGCCCTGTTGCGCATCCGTCGAAGTGAACTGATCGACCGTCCGCGCCTCGGTCGGACGAAGGGCAAATTGCGCGAAGGCCTCGCCTACGTCCGCCACCAGCCCGACGTCCGGCGACCCTTGCTCGTCATGGTCGTCGTCGGCACCATGGCACTGAACTTCCAGACGACGTTCCCATCGATCGTTCGATTCGAGTTCGAGCTGGGTGCCGGATCGATCGGCACTGCAATGAGCGTCAGCGCGATCGGGTCGCTGCTCGGCGGCATCTACATCGCCGGCGTCAAACCGGACTCGCACCGCACCCTCGGTTTCGTGCTGGTCGGATTCACGGCGGCCCTCGCCGCGCTCGCACTCGCCCCCGGATACTGGGCATTCGTCGCGCTGAGCATCCCATTGGGATTCGCGTCGGCTGCATTTCAAACCGTCGACACGGTGGTGCTGCAACAGGCCACCGAACCAGCGATGCAAGGACGAGTCATGGCGTTACAGCAGATGGCCTGGTTCGGCAGCACACCCATCGGAGCCCTCCTGATGGGATGGGTCATCCAGATCTCATCGCCACGAGTCCCGTTCGCAATCGGCGGGCTCGCGACCATCACGTGCGCCACCGTGTTCGCGCTCATCCGTCACGCCGACGAACCCGTCGGAGACATCGCCGTCACTCAGCGCGGGCGACCAGCCGCAGCTCCATTGGCGGCACGGTGACATTCAACCGCCCATCCACCTCACGATTCATCGAGCAACACATAACGTGCGCTCGATAATCCGGTCGCTGGAGGCCCGCCCGCGGCGCATAACGGCCCAAGTCGATCGTCCCATAATCCCGGGCGACAAGCGCCGGCTTGAGCGTCACCGAACGCCGGGTGGGTCCTCGCAGTTCAAGGAATCCAGTATCGACGCAGTGGCACACCATCGACGTGGACGATGTTCTCGAGAAGTCCGCCGTTGGCCTCGATCGCTTTCGCGGAGCCAATGTTCCGGTCGTCGCACGTCACCAAGATCTGTTGAACGCCGCCGGCTCGAGCCACGACGAGGCTCTGGCGCAAGATCTCGGTGGCATATCCGCGGCGACGATGACCGGGCCGGACGGCGTAGCCGACATGGCCACCCTCCTTCAGCAAGTGTTCGTTGAGTTCGAAGCGAATCGATGACCGCCCGACCACAAGGCCGTCCACTTCGGCCAGCAACCAAGTGGACTCCACCCAGTCGAGGTCGATCGAACGACCGTGGCGCTCATCGTCGACCATCCTCACGAACTCACCAAATGTCTGGCCCGGTCGCAAGAATGCAAACACGAAGCCCTCAACTTCGAGCTCGCGCTGCGCTGTCAGGACGTCGGCTTCATCTTCCAGGGCCGGAGGTCGGAGCCGCAGCGATGACACCTCACCATCTTCCCCTCGATGGGGGAGGCGCCGGCAACAATTTCACGCAGCGATATGGACGCAGAACGAAACGTCACCGAACGCTGGAGCGGCTGCGATTCAGGGGACAGCGAATTCCCAGATGGTGTCGGAGGCGGGTCAGCTACGGGCCTTGGACTTCGAGGTCTTGGTGCTCTTCGTCCGTTTTGTTGACTTGCGGCGAGGTGGCTGGGGTACCGGGAGGCCCGCTGCCTTCTTCGCGTCAACGAGAGCGTCTCCGATCGCCAGCCACGCGTCACGATCCAGGCTCTCTTTGAGCTCGGGAAGCAGCTGGGTCTCTTCTTCTTCGACGTGATGGGAAATTCCCCCTTTGAGCATCTCGACCGCGGCGCCGAATCCGGGCATCTCGACCATCTGCTGTACTTTCTCGAGACCTTCGCGAGCGAGTCCATGCTCGATCTCGGCCTCTTCCTCGTCCTCCGCGCCGACCTCTGCTTTCACCGGCGGATACACGATCCGTTCTTCCGCGTCCATGTGCGCAGTGAGCTTGGTGACGAGCTCATCGACCATCGCTTCGCGCTCGGAACCTTCCTCGGACTCGGCGAGCCTGTCGAGCAGCTTCTCGACTTCACGATGGTCGGCTTTGAGGATTCGCATCGGATCGTTGGCCATGTTGATCTCCTTGGATAGAGCCCCGAGTGGGGCGGGACGCGTCGCCGGTACCCGCGGTGTTCGTCGACCAAACACGCCGGTCGTCGGATCAGGTGCCTGTGCCCAAACCTTGACCGTCGGGCGTCGTCGAGCGGCGAAGGTCTGGCTCCTTGCCATCGTCGGGTCACCGACCGGCGCAGCGGTCAGGCGTCAAGCCGGAGGCGCGCGCTGACGATGTCGCCCAGTTCAAGCCGTCCGGTGCGCCGCACGGCCGCCTTGATCGCGACGAGATAGAACTCGAACCGCGCTGCAACGTTGCGATGTCGTGGTCACTGGGTAGTCGGAATGCGTGACCGACCACCCTGTTTCCGACGAGGGCCTCGCTGTCGAGAAGCAGCGCACAGCACCGCCGCCCGATGACGCACGCAAACCGGATTCACCATCGGACCTGGCGGCGGGATCGTGGAGGTATGCGATCAAGCAGGCATGGGCCGAGTTCCGCCGCGACGAGTGCACTGACCTGGCCGCGGCGCTGACCTACTACGCCATCTTGTCGATGTTTCCCGCCCTGCTGGCCGTCGTCGCGTTGCTCGGCATCTTCGGCCAAGGCCAGTCGACCACGGACACGTTGCTGGAACTGGTCGAGCGGGTCGGTCAGCAGGATGCCGTCGACCAGCTTCGTCAGCCGATCACCCAGATGACCCAGACCGACGCAGCGGGGTTCGCCTTCGTGTTCGGCCTGGTGGGTGCCGTGTGGAGCGCGTCGGGCTACGTCGGTGCGTTCGGGCGTGCGATGAACCGAATTTACGAGGTTGACGAGGGCCGTCCGTTCTGGAAACTACGCCCGCTCAATCTGATCATCACCGTCGTCACCGTCGTGCTCGCCGCGATCGTGCTGCTCGGGCTCGTGGTGACCGGACCGTTTGCTCAGGAACTCGGCGACACGCTCGGACTCGGCGAGACGACCGTCACCCTGTGGAACATCGTCAAGTGGCCGATCCTGCTGCTCGTGGTGGTCTTCGTCGTGGCCGTCCTGTACTACGCGACGCCAAACGTGCAACAGCCGAAGTTCCGCTGGGTCAGCGTGGGCGCCGGCTTTGCCATCGTCGTGTGGATCGTGGCGTCGCTCGGCTTCGGCGTGTACGTCGCCAACTTCGGCTCGTACAACGAGACATACGGTGCGCTCGGGCGGAGTGATCATCCTGCTGCTCTGGCTGTGGCTCACCAACGTCGCCCTCTTGCTGGGTGCGGAGGTGGACGCGGAACTCGAACGGTCACGTCAGCTCCAAGCCGGCATCGAAGCCGAAGAAGTCCTCCAGTTGCCTCCACGCGACACACGGCGATCGGAATCCGAGGCCGCCAAGCTCGACGAGCAGATCGAACGAGGACGCGAGCTGCGCGAAGAAGCGGCGACCACCTCGCAAGCCGACTAGCGCCCGCCGGCTCAAGGAACAGCTATTTCGACGAGTCGCCGGTTGCGCCTGCCAGGCGCGCCGCGGTTACGTCCGTCCGACGTGACCGGCGCCGGCGTCGAGCGTCGAGCGTCCGCATGATCGGCGTGGCGCTGACGCCATGCACGAAGATCGAGAGCAGGACGGTGAAGGCCGTTGCCGACCACAGTTCATCTGCGTCGGCAAAGGCTGCCAGCTGGGTTGCGACGGCCAGATAATAGAACGACCCGATTCCTCGAATCCCGAAGAATCCGATCGCTCGACGATCCGCCGTGGACACGTTGGAGCGGAGCATTGCGACGTATCCCGCGAGCGGGCGGATCAAGAAGATCACGACAATCCCACCGATGGCCCCGCGCCAACTCAGATCGGCGAGCAGTCCAGACGCAACGGCGCCACCGAGCAGTACGAGCAGAGCCACACTCAGAAGCTGTTCGATTTCGCTCGTGAAGTCGTACATGACACCGTGGTACGAGTCTCCTCGTCGGCTGTGGCGAAGGGTGACAGCAGCGACGAAAACGGCGAGAAACCCGTACCCGTGCACTGCCTCGGTGAGCCCGTAGGTCAGCAGAATTGCACCCACCGCGACAAACCCCTGGGTCTGTTCGGCGATGCCGACCATCGGCCCGGGTGGGTCGAACATGATTCGAGCGAGCAGCCGTCCCGCGAGCAGTCCGGCGACGAAGCCGATCGCGACCCGAAGCAGGAGGTCGTCCAGCGCCCACTCCACGAACGCGGCGCCGCTCGCCCCAGTGGTCGCCAGGGCGATCGCGGCGTAGACGAACGGGAACGCGAGCCCGTCGTTCAGCCCCGCCTCGCTGGTCAAGGCGAAGCGGACCTCGTCCTCCTCGTCGGAGCGAAGCCTGGTGTCACTGTCGTCAACCGTCGGCTCACCCACCTGCACATCGGCAGCCAGAACCGGGTCGGTAGGAGCGATCACGGCACCGAAGAGCAACGCGGCCGCTGGCGTGAGTCCCGCAGCCCAACCGACGAGAAAGATTGCGCCGATCGTGAGCGGCATGGCGACTCCGAGAAGCCGCCAGGTCGACGCCCACCCGCTCCAACTCGGTGGCCGATCGAGCGCCAGGCCAGCACCGAGCAATGAGATGAGCACGGCGAACTCCGTGGCGTGTTCCGTCGCCACCAGATTTTCGCGTGGATCGATGTCGGGCAGCTGCGGGACAGCGAGGAACAGCACGGTGCCGATGCCCACCAGCACGATTGGCATCGACATCGGTCGATCATCGAGATATGCAGGCAACCACGCGGCAAGGAGCACGACGACCCCAGCAAGCACAACGCACAGCGTGAACGTGTTCACGCGCGCGAGCGATACACGATCAAGGGCGCCACGACGACGAGGTACCCGGGGTCGAGCGGGCCAAACCGATCGAGCGTTCGTCGGTCTCACCATCGAGCGCTCGCAGCGCGGGATGGTGGGCTCCGGCGGGCCGAGCGATCGGGGCGCTACGGCTTCGTGCTCGTCGTCCGGAACGAGGCGACCAGCATGTGCACGCTGAAGGCGAGGACCCAGAACGGGAAGAGCAACTCGACCCAGGAGACGAACCCGAGGGCGAACATCAGGATCAGTCCGGTCCCGAACCCGAGGGCCGTCAGCCATCGCGGCGCCAATCCGAGACGGGTGGCGATCGTCGTCGTCGAGATGGTGAACACGGCGGCCATCCGCATCGCGTAGACGTTGAAGAGCGAGTGCGTGATGCGTCGGCCGAACCTCCACACCTCGACCGACGGCTGATTCTCGAATGTCAGCACGAGGCCTCCCGCCGTAGCGGCACCGGCGAACAGCATCGCGATGAACAGCAACCCGCTGCCGAGGAACACGGTGGCGAACAGGCGGTCCTCGCCGACTCCGATCCGGTCACGAACCACCCCGATGAACCAGAGGAACGCGATGCCGGCGAACGGCACCAAGTTGAGCGCGAGCAGTACGGCCCGTCGTCTCGTGTCGTCCGTCATCCACGCTCCGGCCTCCGCCGGATGGTTGGGGACCGCGATCCGAATGAGAACGAGGACGGCGAAGAGCAGCAGCGCGAACGCGATGCCGGCGACCGCAGCGGCGCGCGGGGTCCGCAGTGCCTCTCTGGTCAGCGAACCGACCGGCGTCGGATGAGGGCTCTCGACTGTCAGAGCGAGCTCATCCGTGCCGGACGATGACCAACAGGCGCCGCAGCCCGTCGACGATGCTGTCGGGCAGCGCCGCTGCCGGCGACGCGCCGGGATGGTGCGGTGCAATCCTGACCCGAAGGACTCCGGGGCGGATCACGAAGCGCAGTGGAGGATCGATCATCAACGCCTCGCCGTCGACCCCCGCCGGCACGGGGCGGTCGGACGCGACCTCGAAGGTCGGTGCGTCCCACTGCCGCAGTCGTGGTCGGCGGCCGGCAGACGGCGCCTCGAGCACGGCGAGTCCGAGTCGGCCGTCATCGATTCGCGGGCGCGTCCCGGAACCGATGACGCTGCCCAGTCGGTACGAGTTGTTCGACACCATCACGACGATCGCCTGTCCGCTGCTCTCGCCGCCGGACCGCTCGAACCGCAGGTCTGCCGCTCCCGAGGGCTCAGCGCCGCCGAACGCAGGCACGGTGTCGAGCACCGTTCGCAACTTCGCGTCGCGATATCCCTCGTGTTGCACCGCGTCGGCGTAGAGCCCGAGCGACACGTTGTTGACGAACACCCGACCGTTCACCTCGGCGAGGTCGACGCGGCGTTCCCCGCCGTTGACGAACGCGTCGAGCGCCCCGACGACATCGTTCCGATCGACACCGAGATCCAACGCGAAGTGGTTGCGGGTGCCCGCAGGGAATGCATGCGAACGGAAGGTCACATTCGGCGGCGACGGTTGCGACGATCGCCTGGGTGCCGTCCCCTCCGGCGGCGGCGAGCGCGTCGGCACCACGATCGACCGCGTCGCGGGCGAGCTGGAACAGATCGTCACCAGGATTCAGTTGGATCGGTTCGATCCCCCGGGCGCGTGCTTCGACGTCGAGGCGAGCTGCAGCAGCCTTGCCGCCTCCTGACTTCGGGTTCCAGATGACGACGGGGTGGCGTGGTGCAACAGCGGGCGGCAGGTGCACCCGGATTCGGAACGCAGCTCGCGCCGCCAGCGTCGCCAGAGCGAGGATCACCGCGAGGACCACCACCTCGGCCAGGATGTTGCCGACCACGACCGCCACGAGGGCGCCGGCGAGGAGCAGCACGCCGACAGCGGCCCACGACGTGCGGCCGATGCCACGGCGTCGAATCGCCTCCCATCCGGCGGCGAATGCCAGCAGGAGCAGCGTCGCTGCGATCAGGCCACGGGGAAAATTGCGCGCGATGCTGTCCAACGCGACGACGGCGGCGGCGGCGAAGAGTGCGAGCGCGATGATCGCGGCGACGCGACGGTTTCTCATGGCTGGGCTCCATTCTCTTCGGCCGCCTTCGTGTCCGGCGTCATGTCTCGAGCATCGATGCTCGGTTCACCTTGCGGAGGTGAAGGGCCTTGTCGACGGCCGTGAACGCCGGCGCCACCAGCGACAGCGCGAGCACGAGGCCCCACTGTGCGCCCGTGAGCGGGACCGTGTCGAGGAGTCGTTGCAGCATGTTCAACTCCACGGCGGCCCACGTGAGGATCCAGCCGAGCATGATCCATCCGAGGTAGGGGAACATCGGTGCCGACCACCAGGGCTCGCGCTCGCGACGCATGACGAGGCCGTTGTTGACGGCGCTGAGGGCGATCACGGCGAAGGCCATCGTCATCGAGACGGACGGGTCGGTGGTGCTCGGTTCGTCGGGCCCCCATGCCAGCAGCATCAGCGCCAGGCCCGAGATGATGAAGCCGGTGACCGCCCACCGCACCGTCTGGGCCCGTGTGGCAATCCGTGATCCCGGTGTGCGTGGCGGGCGCTGCATGACTCCGGGGTCGGCCACGTCGACGATGAAGCCGACGACCACCGTCACGACGACGAAGAACTTGGCGAACAGCAACTGCATCGGGAACAGGGCCACCCCACCGTTGATGTTGAAGATCGTGGCGTAGAGCATCAGCTGGAGCACCGACGACAGGATCGTGAGCTGCAACTTCACGTACGACGAGATGCGACGGTAGATGTCGCGGCCGAGTTCGACGGCGTGCACGAGGGTGGCGAAGTTGTCGTCGGTGAGGATGAGCTTGCCGGCCTGCTTGGTGACCTCCGAGCCGCTGCCCATCGCCACGCCGACGTCGGCCTGCTTCAGCGCTGCGGCGTCGTTGACGGCGTCGCCGGTCATCGCCACCACCTCGCCTGCCTCCTGCATGAGCCGGGCGAGGCGAACCTTGTCCTCGGGGGCGACGCGGCCGAACACGTGCAGCTGCGGGAGCTGCTCGATGACCTCGGCGTCGCTCAGGTGCGAGAGTTCGTTGCCGGTGATCACGCCCGGCCCGAGGCCGAGTTCGTCGGCGATCGCCCGGGCGGTGACGGTGTGGTCGCCGGTGATCATCCGCACGTCGATGCCCGCCTTGCGGGCGATCGCGACGGCGTCGACCGCCTCGGCGCGCAGCGGGTCGACGATGCCCACCAGCGCGATCAACGTGAGGTCGTGCATCTCGCCCATCGGATCGGTGAGCGCACGCTCCATGCCGTCGGCGGGAAGGTCGCGGATCGCGAACGCCAGCACGCGCAGTCCCCGCTCCGACAGTTGCCGGTTGGAGTCGAGCAGTTCGTCGCGGACCTCGGCGATCGCCACCTGTTCGCCCTGCCAGAGCGCGGTCGAGCATCGTTCGATCACGACGTCCGGCGCACCCTTCACACAGACGATGTGCGGCTGGTGCAGGAGTTCGCCGGCGATCCGGTCGGCGCGATCGTGGAACGTCGCCATGAACTTGTACTCGGAGTCGAACGGGACCTCCGCCCGCCGGGGCAGGGCCCGTCTGGTCTCCTCGGCATCGACGCCGACCTTGGCGGCGAGCACGACCAGCGCCGCCTCGGTGGGGTCGCCGATGATCGTCTCGTCGTCGGCGACGGTGGCGTCGCTGCTGAGGACGAGTCCCAGGGCCAGCCCGTGGAAGTCGGGTGTCGGGACGCCTGCGGTACCGCGGATGGCGCCGGACTTCTTGTAGCCACCTCCCTCGATCTTGTACCAGTCGCCGCCGGCCAGCATCGTGGTCGCCGTCATCGCGTTCATGGTCAGCGTGCCGGTCTTGTCGCTGTTGATCACCGTCGTGCCGCCGAGCGTCTCGACGTCGGTCAGCGATTTGACGACCGCTTTCGACTCGGCGAGACGTTGCGCGCCGGACGACAACATCAGCTGCACGAAGGTGGGCAGGCCCGTCGGGATGGCCGAGATGGCCGTCGACACGCACAACAGCACCAGCGTCTCGCCCTCCTGGCCACGAACGATGCCGAAGACGGCGATCACCGCCACCGCTGCCCAGGCGAGCACGCCGAACAGCTTCGTCAGTCCGTCGAGCTCGAGTTGCAGGGGCGACTTCGTGCGCTTCGTCGCGGTGACCATGTCGGCGATGTGACCCATCTGGGTCGACGCTCCGGTGGCGAACACGACGACGGTCGCCGACCCGCGTGTCACCTGCGTGTTCTGGAAGACGAGATTCGTGCGGTCGCCGAGCGCCGTCTCCACGTCGGGCAGCGTCCGCGAGTCCTTCGGGATCGGTGCGCTCTCGCCGGTCAGCGATGCCTCCTGGACCTCCAACGACGCGGCGGTGAGGATCCGTGCGTCGGCCGGAACGAGTTCGCCGGCCTCGATCAGCACGATGTCACCGGGCACCAGGCCGGTGGAGTCGACCTGTTCCACGCTGCCCGACCGGCGCACCCGCGCCACCGGCACCTGGAGCTGCGCGAGCGCCTCCACGCTGGCCATCGCCTTGCGCTCCTGGTTGGTGCCCATGATCACGTTGAACGACACCAGCGCCAGCACGATGATCCCGGTCGGCACCTGGCCGATGGCCAGACTGGCGATGCCGACGATCAACAACATGATGTTCATCGGGTTCAGCAGCTGCGCCTTGGCGACCTCCCACATCGTCGCCGGCGGTTCGGTGGCGATCTCGTTACGGCCGAACGTCGCCAGTCGCTTCTGCACCTCGTCGGGTGCCAGCCCTTGATCGACGTCGCCACCAACGCGCGTCACGGCATCGCTTCCCGACATGGCGAACCAGTTGGTGTCGGTGGTGTCCGTCTCGATCGTCGTCATCAAGCGAGTTGATCAGATCGCGCAGGAGCGCGATGACATCGGGCTCGATTCGACCGATCATCCGATGTGGACGATGCTCGATGCATGGCAAGCTCGTACCTTGTGGTCGGGGCCGAAGTAGGGCCGCCACCGTCGTCGCGGCAGCACCGCGGTCGACGCTCACACTGACAGGAGCGGCATGGACGAGCACGGCGAGTTCGGAGCGATCAACGAGGACGACGGGGAGCAGGTCGTCCCATACGGCATGTTCGTCGAGCACGGCAAGGTCGTGCCGCACCTGACCGTCGAGCAGCGCATCGCACGCGGCAAGGCGGCGCGAGCCGAGGTTCCCCGGGCGAGCCACGCGGACTGGTCGCCGGGAGCGATGCGCCGCGATCCCGTCGAGCTGCTCGAGCTCCAGGCCGTCGACCGGGTCCCCGAACTCGTGCCGTTGCGCTACGGCCGGATGCTGGTGTCGCCGTTCACCTTCTACCGCGGCGCCGCGCTGCTGATGGCCGCCGACCTCGCCGCCACACCGAACTCCGGCCTGACCACCCAGGTGTGCGGCGACGCCCACCTGTCGAACTTCGGTGCGTTCGCATCGCCCGAGCGGCACCTCGTGTTCGGCATCAACGACTTCGACGAGACCCTGCCCGGCCCCTGGGAGTGGGACGTGAAGCGCCTCGCAGCGAGCATCGCGATCGCCGGGCGCGACAACAACTTCTCGGGCAAGGAGCGCCGGAACGCAGTGCTGGCAACGATGCGGGGCTACCGCCAATCGATGCACGAATTCGCCGGGATGACCAACCTCGACGTCTGGTACTCGCAGATCGACATCGATGCGGTGATGGGGCACATGTCGACCGACGTCGATGCGACCGCACGCAAGCGCCTCCAGGCCAATGCCGCCAAAGCGCGCACACGCGACAGCGGTCACGCGCTCGCCAAGCTCACCACCATCGTCGACGGGGAGCGCCGGATCGTCGCCAATCCGCCGCTCGTCGAACCCATCGAAGATCTGCTCGGTGACATGGAGCACGAGCAGCTCATCGACGCCCTGCGCGGTCTCGTGCGCGGCTATCGAAGCAGCCTGCAGAGCGACCGTCGCCACCTCCTCGAGAACTATCGGGTGGTGCACGCGGCGCGCAAGGTCGTCGGTGTCGGCAGCGTCGGGACGAGGGCCTGGATCCTGCTGTTGATGGGTCGCGACGACGGCGATCCACTCTTCCTGCAGGCGAAGGAAGCCAACGCGTCGGTCATGGAGGAGTTCGTCGGGCACAGCAGGGTCGACTCCCACTCCGAACGAGTCGTGCGTGGCCAACACCTGATGCAGGCGAGCAGCGACATCTTCCTCGGCTGGGAGCGGTTCGCCGGCGTCGACGGTGTGCAGCGCGACTTCTACATCCGCCAGCTGCGTGACTGGAAGGGATCTGCAGTGGTCGAGACCATGAACCCGAGGGTGATGGCCATGTACGGCGAGATCTGCGGTCGGACGCTGGCGCGAGCCCACGCACGATCGGGCGATCGGATCGCGATCGTGTCGTACCTCGGCGGCAAGGACGTGTTCGATCGGGCGATCGCCGAATTCGCCGAGACCTACGCCGACCAGACCGAACGCGACTACGACGCCCTCCTCGAGGCCGAACGCGACGGCCGGATCAGCGTGCTGCGCGGCCTCTGAGCCGGCGACGACCTACTTCTTGGCGGCGGCTTTGGCGAGCCGCTTGGCGGTCTTGCCGATCGGCTCGAGGTTGCGATGATCGAGGTCGCCCGTCTCGATGCCGTTGGCGAACAACACGCGATAGCGCTGCCAGTTGAATCCGTTGGCGAGGATGACCTTGCCCTCGGTGCCGACGGGCACGTCGTGGATCTCGGCCGTGCTCTTGACGCGGTCGCCGATCTTGAGGTCGAGCTGACCCTTGTGCGGCGAAGCGAGCTTGTGCGGCGTCCAGTACTCCATCGGCCACATTCTGCCCGCTCTCGGCCCCTTCGCCGCGAATTGGTCGCGCACGATTCTGTTACCGTTCTCCGGCGATTGTTCGAACGCGGGCCTTCGGGTCGGAACGTGCGGGACCAACGATCGGCGGGCTCGGGTTTGAAGCGGTGTTACCGACGGATAGCGACACTCTGCTTCGTCGCGCTCGTCGGCCTGTCCGTTCTGCCCATCGCATCGCTCTCGACCGACGATCCTCGCCGCATGAGGCCGAGGCCGCCGGCGTCTCGTTCTCCTCCAAGCCGATTGCGTCATGGCGTGTCAACGGAACCGGTCGGGCCGTGCTCAAGGTCGGCAACGTCGTGTACGTCGGTGGCACGTTCACCCGGGCGACGAGCTTCGACGGCACGCAGTCGCAGCTGCGGTCCAACCTCGCCGCATTCGACGCGACGACCGGCGCCCTGATCCCGACGTTCCGTGCCGACACGAACGGGGCGGTCTACAACATCCAGACCGACGGAACGTCGCTGTACATCGCCGGCACGTTCACCACGGTCGGAGGTGTCGCACGGTCCCGGCTCGCCGCGATCGATCCGACGACCGGTGCGTTGCGGACCGACTTCCGAGCCGACGCGAACTCGACCGTGTACCACCTCGCGCTCGCCGGCAACACGATGTACGTGGCCGGGTCGTTCACCACCATCGGTGGCGTCTCACGTACACGGGTGGCCGCAGTGTCCACCGCCTCCGGTGCCGTCGATCCGACGTTCAACCCCGTGGTCGACAACACCGTGCTCGCCGTGGCGGTCAAGGCGGACCGGAGCAAGGTCTACATCGGCGGTCCGTACGCGACCGTCAACGGTGTCGCCGACACCGACATCAGCACGCTCGATGGCCGCACGGGAGCGACCGTCGGCCCCGAGCTGACCGGGGTCACCGGCTACATCGACGACCTCGAGATCTCCCCGGACGGGGTGTACCTGCTCGCCGCGCACTCAGGGCGTGCCAGGCGTCGGCAACCGCACGACGGTGTACACCATCGCGACGGGAGCGCGGAAGTGGCGCCAACTCGTCGAGGGGGATGTCCAGGGCCTGCACCTCGTCGGTGACAAGGTGTTCGCCGGATTCCATGACGGCGCCAAGGGCGACGGTGCGACGAGGGTGGCCGGTTACGACCTCGTGACCGGCAACGAGGACCTGACCTTCGCGCCGAGCTTCGACCGGTTCATGGGCGGCTGGGCGATCGACGGCGATGCATCAGCGCTCGTCGTCGCCGGGAGCTTCTCGTGGGTCTCCGGCGTCCGAGTCGAAGGCTTCGCGATCTTCCCGCCCGGCCCGCCGACGCCGATCGTCGCCAGAGCGCCCGGCTGGGAGACATGGCGCTTCCTCGACAACGGCTCGAACCAGGGCACCGCGTGGCGAGAGCCCGGCTTCGACGACTCGAGTTGGAAGAGCGGGATCGGCGAGTTCGGCTACGGCGACGGGGGAGAGCGCACGAAGATCGGCTACGGCCCGTCCGCTCGAACAAGTACGTCACCACCTACTTCCGCAAGACGTTCACCGCCACAGCGGTTCCGGCCGAGGCGGCGTTGTACATGCGTGTCGACGACGGTGCCGTCGTCTACCTGAACGGTGTCGAGGTGATCCGCGACACCATGCCCGCCGGCACCATCGGGCACACGACGCTCGCCGGTCTGACCGACGGCAGCCATGGAGATCGACAGCGACTATTTCGCCATCGATCCGTCGCTCGTCCGAGTCGGCACGAACACCCTCGCCGTCGAGGTCCACCAGAACTCCGTGTCGTCGAACGACATGACGTTCTTCCCGAGCTTCGTCGCCTATGGCCCGTCGGCGACCACGCCGACCACGACGACCACGACCAGCGCACCACCACGACGACCACTGACCACGACCACCTCGACCACGACCACCACGTCGACGTCGGTCCCGGCGGTGACCACGACGTCGGGGGTGTCGACCACCTCGCCGACCACCTCGCCCGCGACCACCTCGCCCGCGACCACCGTCTCGGTGTCGACCACCGGCCCCACGACGAGCGCCGCAACCACGACGACAGCGACGACCGCGCCGACCACGACGCTCCGCCGGTCGGCACGCCGTTCGACCTGCCACCGTCGGCAACCTGGGCCTACCTCGACAACGGGACCGACCCGGGCTCGGCGTGGCGCGCCGCCGGGTTCGACGACGCCGCGTGGAAGCGTGGCGTCGGGGAATTCGGCTACGGCGACGGTGACGAGAACACCGTCGTCGGATTCGGCCCCACCGAGAGCCGCAAGTACTGCACCACCTACTTCCGCACCCGTTTCACCGCGAACGCGACACCGACAGCCTGACGTTGCGACTCCGGGTCGACGACGGCGCGGTCGTCTACGTCAACGGCGTCGAAGCGGCACGGTTCAACATGGGCACCGGCGCCGTGAACTCCCAGACCCGGGCGCCCGACGCGATCGCTGATGGCGGTGAGCGCCAGGATCGGGTGTTCACGCTGAACCCGAACCTCGTCGTCGCGGGTGACAACGTGATCGCCGTCGAGGTCCACCAGAACACGCTCGGCTCGTCGGACCTCACGTTCCTCGCCTCGCTCACCGCCACCTGACGGTGCGGGCGGGACGGGCGGGGAGGGTGAGCGAATGCCCCCGATACACTCGCTCGCCTGTGAAGAGTTCGCTGGAAGCCCTCGAGGGCAACAAGGTCAAGCTGTACGTCGAAGTCGAAGAAGACGAGTTCGAACACGACATCGATCGGGCATTCCGAGCGATCGCGAAGGAGATCAGCCTGCCGGGGTTCCGCGCCGGCAAGGTCCCGCGCAAGGTGTTGGAAGCCCGCGTCGGTCTCGGTCCGGCCCGTGAGCAGGCATTGCGTGACGCGGTCCCGCAGTACCTCGCCCGTGCCGTTCGTGAGCACGACGTCGACCTGATCGCCACGCCGGAGGTCGAGATCACCGAGGGCGAGGAGTCCGGCCCGGTCGAGTTCGACGCCACGTGCGAGATCCGCCCGACCATCACGGTCGAGGGCTACGCCGATCTCAAGATCGAGCTCCCGTCGATCGAGGTGACCGACGACGACCTGACCCAGGCCCACGAGACCGAGCAGCGCCGCCACGCCTCGCTCGTCGACGCCGACCGCCCGATCGCCACCGGCGACTTCGTCACCCTCGACCTCGCCGCGCTTCGCGACGGCGAAGAAGTCCTCGGGCTCAACACCGAGGACTGGTCCTACGAGGTCGGCCAGGGCTGGGTCACCGACGACTTCGACGAGCAGTTGATCGGCGCCTCGGCCGGCGATGAGCTGACCTTCACCTCGGTCCCCGAAGGGCACCGAGGGCGAGGCCGACTTCACCGTCAAGGTCACCGCCGTGCAGGAACAGCAGCTCGGCGACCTCGACGACGAATGGGTCAGCGAGCACCTCGGCGAGTTCGAGACGCTCGAGGAGTGGGACGCCTCGCTGCGCACCTCGCTCGGCGAGCAGAAGCTGAACCGGGCCCGCCAGCAACTCGTCAACGCCGTCACGGCCGCGCTCGGAGCGCTCGTCGAGATCGAGCCCCCGGAGCCGATGGTCAACGCCGACCTGAACCAGCGCGTGCAGGGCACCGTCCAGCAGTTCCAGGCCCAGGGCATCGACCTCGGCCAGTGGCTCGCCGCCACCGGCCAGGAGCCCGACCAGTTCGTCGAGTCGATGCGCGGGCAGTCGGAGGAGGCCGTCAAGGTCGACCTCGCACTCCGTGCCGTCGCCGACGCCGAGGAGATCGTGGTCGAGGCGCCCGAACTCGACGCCGAGTACGCCCGCATGGCGATGCAGTACGGCCAGAAGGCCAAGGACATCCGCCGGGCCTACGAGCAGAACGACGCGGTGCCCGACCTCGTGTCGTCGATCCGCAAGTCCAAGGCGCTCGACTGGCTGATCCACCACCTCGACTTCGTCGACCCCGACGGCAACCCGATCGGTCGCGACGAGCTCCTGGGCCACGGCCACGACGAGCACGGCAACCACATCGCACGACGACCACGATCACGACGATCACGATCACGATCACGATCACGACGATCACGATCATGCGCGAAGCGCACGATCACGATCACGACGACACGGACACCGACACATCAACCAGCGATCAGGAGACGGAGACAGACTCATGAATCTCGATGCGGTGAACTACCTGGTACCGAACGTCGTCGAACAGACGAGCCGTGGCGAGCGGGCGTACGACCTGTACAGCAAGCTGCTCAAGGAGAACATCATCTTCCTGCAGACGCCGGTCGACGACCAGATCGCCAGCTTGATGTGCGCCCAGTTGATCCACCTCGAGTCGGAGAACCCCGACAAGGACATCAACATCTACATCAACAGCCCCGGTGGCGACATCACGGCGCTGTTCGCGATCTACGACACGATGCAGTTCATCAAGAACGACATCGCCACGATCTGCCTCGGCCAGGCCGCGTCGGCGGCCGCCGTGCTGCTGGCCGCCGGCACCAAGGGCAAGCGCCTCGCACTCCCGCACAGCCGGGTGCTGCTGCACCAGCCGTGGGGCCAGGTCGGCTACGGACAGGTCACCGACCTCGAGCTCGCCGCCAAGGAGATCATGCGCATGCGCGAGCTGCTCGACGGGATCCTGTCGCACCACACCGGCCAGCCGATCGAGCGGATCACCAAGGACACCGACCGCGATTTCGTCATGGAGGCGAACGAGGCGCTCGAATATGGCATCATCGACACCGTGATCTCGTCTCGCGAGGCGGTCGACCGCACCGGTCCGATCCGCTGATCGAACGTCGAACGAGTCGAGATCCACCGAATCCGACCGGAGGAGTGCGCCACACTGTCGGACTCCACACCGGGCACCGGTGAATGCGATCAGCGCGACAATCCGACCAGGACGAGCAGAGGGGCATCGACAGTGGCCAAATTTGGTGACACCGGCGAACTCTTGAAGTGCTCGTTCTGCGGCAAGTCGCAGAAGCAGGTCAAGAAGCTCATCGCCGGCCCGGGCGTGTACATCTGCGACGAGTGCATCGACCTGTGCAACGAGATCATCGAGGAAGAGCTCACCGAGACGGCCGAGCTCAGCTTCGACAACCTGCCGAATCCCGCGTGAGGTCAGGGCGTTCCTCGACGACTACGTGGTCGGCCAGGACGACGCCAAGAAGATCCTCTCGGTCGCCGTGTACAACCACTACCGGCGCATCCAGTACCAGAACCAGGCGACCACGGTCGGCCGGCGCGACGAGGTCGAACTCGCCAAGTCGAACATCCTGCTGCTCGGCCCCACCGGCTGCGGCAAGACCCACCTGGCCCAGACCCTCGCCCGCCAGCTGAACGTGCCGTTCGCCGTCGCCGACGCCACCGCGCTCACCGAGGCCGGCTACGTCGGCGAGGACGTCGAGAACATCCTCCTCAAGCTGATCCAGGCCGCCGACTTCGACGTGAAGCGGGCCGAGACCGGCATCGTCTACATCGACGAGATCGACAAGGTCGCCCGCAAGAGCGAGAACCCGTCGATCACCCGCGACGTGTCCGGTGAGGGCGTGCAGCAGGCGCTGCTGAAGATCCTCGAGGGCACCCAGGCGTCGGTGCCGCCGCAGGGTGGCCGCAAGCATCCGCACCAGGAGTTCATCCAGATCGACACGACCAACGTGTTGTTCATCCTCGGTGGCGCGTTCGCCGGTCTCGAGTCGATCATCGAGCAGCGCATCGGCCACAAGGGCGTCGGCTTCAACGGCACCGTCCGCTCACGCATCGACCGTGACGCCGGCGAGTTGTTCGCCCAGGTGCTGCCCGAAGACCTCGTGAAGTTCGGCATGATCCCCGAGTTCATCGGCCGCCTCCCGATGATCGGCGCGGTCGGTTCGCTCGATCGCGAGGCGCTGGTGAAGATCCTGTCCGAGCCGAAGAACAGCCTGGTCAAGCAGTACGCGAAGGTGTTCAGCTTCGAAGACGTCGAGCTCGAGTTCACGCCCGACGGTCTCCAGGCGGTCGCCGATCAGGCGCTGCTGCGGGGCACCGGTGCACGCGGTCTGCGGGCGATCATGGAAGAGGTGTTGCTCAACACCATGTACGACCTGCCCGGCCGCACCGACATCGGCAAGGTCGTCATCGACGCCGAGACCGTCAACGACCGGGTGAACCCCACGCTCGTGCCCCGCACGCCGGCACGCCAGCGCAAGGCTGCGTCCTGACCGACCGGTCCGCATCGATTGCCCGCCGGTGCGCTCGCAACATCCAGTCGCATTCGTCGACCTTCCCGACGATTGGCTTGAATCCCGTGATCGATGTCGTTGCCGCGTTCGCCTACCTCGACGCCCACGCGTCGTACGACACCACCGGCCGGATCGAATCGCCCTCGATCGACGTGATCACCGCGTTCTGTGCGGCGATGGGCGACCCGCAGCACGCCTCGCCGGTGATCCACGTGACGGGCACGAACGGCAAGGGCTCGACCGCCCAGATGATCTCGCGGCTGCTCGTGGCCAACGGGCTGACCGTCGGGACGTACACGAGCCCCCACCTCGAGCGCGTCAACGAGCGCATCACCCGCAACGGTGAGCAGATCTCCGACGAGGAGCTCGCCGAGCAGATCGCCGCGATCGCCGATCTCGAACTGCTCGTCGGTCTCCGGCCGAGCTACTTCGAGATCCTCACCGCGGCCGCGTTCCGCTGGTTCGCCGACGTCGCCGTCGACGTGATGGTGATCGAGGTCGGCCTGCTCGGGCGTTGGGACGCGACGAACGTCGGCGACCGCCGACGTCGCGGTGATCACCAACATCGGGATGGACCACACCGAGTTCGCCGGCCCGACGCTGGCCGACATCGCCCGCGAGAAGGCCGGCATCATCAAGCCGACGTCGGCGGCGATCATCGGCGAGACCGATCCGGAGCTGGTCGAGATCTTCGAATCGGCCGGCGCCGCGACCACGTTCGTGCGCGGCCACGACTTCGAGACGACCAGCAGCCGGCTGGCGGTCGGCGGGCGCCTGCTCGAGCTGCGGACACCGACGACGATCTATCCCGACGTGTACCTGCCGCTGCACGGCGCGCACCAGGGCGACAACGCGATCCTCGCGCTCACCGCGGTCGAGACGTTCTTCGCCGCGCCGCTCGACACCGACGTCGTGAACGAGGGCTTCGGCGAGGTCAAGATGCCCGGCCGGTTCGAGGTGCTCGGCCACCAGCCGCTGACCATCGTCGACGGTGCCCACAACCCCTCCGGCGCCGACACGTGCGCCCAGGTCTTCTTCGAGGACTTCCAGCCCGACGGCCGGCGAATCCTCGTCATCGGCACGCTGCGCGATCCGATGGAGATGCTCGCCGCGCTGCGCGCCGACGAGTTCGACATCGTGTTCGCCTGCACGGCACCCTCGCCACGCGGCGTCCCGGCGGTCGATGTGGCGCAGGCGGCACGCCAGCTCGGCTGCGACAACGTCGCCGTGTTCGACTCGGTCGAAGCGGCCTGCGCGCGAGCGATGGAGTACGCCGACGGCGACGACGCCGTGCTGGCCACCGGCAGCCTGTACACCGTCGGCGCCGCCCGCCCGGTCCTCCAGCGCTACGCCAACTGAGCGCAACTTGTCACATCGGTGCCTGGCACCAACGTGACAAGTCGGCCGATAGCTTGACCGGCCATGTCTGATCGCACACTCGTCCTGTTGAAGCCCGATGCCGTGGAGCGCAAGCTCGTCGGCGAGATCATCTCCCGCTTCGAAGCCAAGAACCTCGACGTCGTCGCGATGGAACTGCGTTCGCTCGACAGCGACACCCTCGCCCGGCACTACGAAGAGCACGTCGGCAAGGGCTTCTACGCCGACCTCGTCGAGTTCATGGGTCGCAACCCGGTCGTGGCCATGGTCATCGAAGGCCCGGAGGACACCTGGGAGGTCGTGCGCACGATGATGGGCGCCACCAATCCCCGCTCCGCAGCCCCCGGCACGATCCGCGGCGATCTCGGCATCCTCTTCACCGAAAACCTCGTCCACGGCAGCGATTCGCTGGCCTCGGCGGAGCGCGAGATCGGCATCTTCTTCCCGAATCTGTAACATTCCAGGAATACGGATCCTGGCACAGGTCGGCCGTGGCACGATTGCCGCAGATCGAACCCGCCTGCCGGACCACTCGAACGACAGAATTCGCGAAGGGAAGGCCATCCAATGGCCCGCAACAACCCACTCAGCCTTGGCCGTGACCTAGCCATCGACCTCGGCACCGCCAACACCCTCATCTACGTCCGCGGCCACGGCGTCGTGCTCGACGAACCGTCGGTGGTGGCGATCAACGCCAACGACGGCCGCCCCGTCGCGGTCGGGCTCGAAGCCAAACGGATGATGGGCCGCACACCGAACCACATCAAGGCCATCCGGCCCTTGAAGGACGGCGTCATCGCCGACTTCGAGGTGTGCGAGAAGATGCTGCGCTACTTCATCCAGAAGGTGCACGCGTCCAAGTGGAGCAAGCCACGGATGGTCATCTGCGTGCCGTCGGGCATCACCGGGGTCGAACAGCGCGCCGTGCAGGACGCCGCCGAATACGCCGGTGCCCGCAAGCCCGTGCACATCATCGAAGAGCCGATGGCCGCGGCGATCGGCGCCGACCTTCCGGTGCACGAACCGTCCGGCAACATGATCGTCGACATCGGCGGCGGCACGACCGAGGTCGCGGTCATCTCGCTCGGTGGCATCGTCACGGCGCAGTCGGTGCGCGTGGCGGGCGACGAACTCGACGAGGCGATCCTGCAGTACGTGAAGAAGGAGTTCTCCCTCGCGATCGGCGAACGCACGTCGGAGGAGATCAAGATCCAGATGGGCTCCGCGTGGCCGCTCGACCTCGAGCTCACCGCCGACATCCGTGGCCGCGACCTCATCTCCGGCCTGCCCCGCACGGTCGAGATCACCACCGAGCACATCCGTGAAGCCATCGCGGAGCCGATCTCTGCCATCGTTGACGCGGTGAAGACCACACTCGACAAGACCCCGCCCGAGTTGGCCGCCGACATCATGGAAGACGGCATCACGGTCACCGGTGGGGGAGCACTGCTCCTCGGCATCGACCAGCGACTCGCGCACGAGACCGGCATGCCGATCCGCATCGCCAACGAACCGCTGTACAGCGTGGTGATCGGGTCGGGCCGCGCCCTCGAGAACATCGATGCCATGCGTGGCCTGATGTCGCTCGGCGGCGAGGACTGACCAACGACGGTCGGTCACTCTCCGGACTGCAATGGGCATCTATTCCGTCGGTCGCCGACGCGTCATCCTCGCGCTGCTGCTCACGTCGGCGTTGCTGCTCACGCTCGATCTGCGGGGAAACCCGTTCATCGACCGTGCCCGTGACGCGCTGGGCCGCGTCGATGAATCCGGTCGAGTCGGCCGTCGGTGTCGTCACGACGCCGCTCGAGCGGGTGTGGAACGGGGTCGTCAACTTCGACGAGGTCGAACGCGAGAACCAAGCGCTGCAGGACGAACGCGACCGGCTGATCGGCACGCAGGCGGCGGCCGAGGCAGCCGTGCTGCAGGCCCAGGAGATCCTCGCCCTGAACAACCTGCCGACCCTGGCGGGCATCGACACCGAGCTGGCGCAGGTCATCGGCGGGGCCGCCAACAACATCGACCAGGTGATCGAGATCAACAAGGGCCGCTCGAGCGGGATCGCCGTCGGCATGCCGGTGGTCAACCAGGCCGGTCTGGTCGGCAAGGTCACGAGCGTCACCGACACCACCGCCCGGGTGATGTTGATCACCGACACCCGGTATGCCGTCGGCGTGACCGTCACCGCGGCCGCCGATGCCGCGACCGACGACGCCACGCGCGGACGCCACGGAGGCGAGCGACGACACGGTGATCACGTCGCCCTCGGGCCTCACCCCCGACGAGATCGAGCTGGCGGGCACGACGACGACCTCCACGACCACCACCACGACGGTCCCCGGAGAAGGCGAGCCACCGAGTGGCCCGCCGACGCCGGACACGACGTTGCCCGGCGCCGGCGGCGGGCAACCCCCGAGCTTCGTCGACCCGGTGACCGGCGCGCCGCTCACCCGTGAACAGGTGCTGGCGCTCGCCGAGGCGCAGGCGGCCGAGGCGGCAGCGGCGGCAGAGGCGGCAGCGGCGGCAGAGGCGGCGGCAGCGGCCGAAGCAGCCGCCGCCGGCACGACGACCACGACCGAGCCGGTCGTGGTGCGCAAGGAGTACGGCGCGCTGGAAGGGCGCGGCCGGCGGCTGCTCCCGCAGATCCGCTTCGTGCAGGACAACCCGGCGCTCGCCGAACTACAGGTCGGCGATCTCGTCGAGACGGCCGGCGGCTCGGAGAGCCTGGCCCCGCCCGGGATCCCGGTCGGCAGGGTGGCGAACCGCGCCAACCGGCCCGGCTCCGGTGGCCCGCTGCTCGACGTCGAACCGCACGCCGACCTGACCCGGTTGAACTACGTGCGCGTGATGCTCTACAAGCCGCTCTCCGAAGTCGGCGAGTCGTAACCCGACGTGCTGGCGGCGTTCGTCCAAGGTCCGCTGGTGCGGATCATCCCGGTCGGCCTCGTGCTGATCGCGCTCCAGCGCACCCTGCTCGTCGACTTCAAGGTCGCCGGCGTGGTCATCGAACTGCTGATGGCCACCGCGGCTGCGGCCGGCGTCGCAGGTGGCAGCGAGCGCGGGGCGATCATGGGGTTCACGCTCGGATTGATGTTCGACCTGGTCGAAGGCACCCCGCTCGGTTCGGCGGCCATCGCCATGACGATCGCCGGGACGGTGGCCGGCCTGCTGGCCCTCGTGGCCGCCGACCCGCAGTGGTGGCTGGGGGCGTTCTTCGTCGCCCTCGGTACCGCCGCCGGCGTCCTGATGGTCCCGCTCGTGCGCCTCTTCATCGGCGAGACGCACCCGTTCAATTCCGACCTGATCGTGGTGGTGCCGGTCGCGGCGGGGGCGGCGGCGATCATGAGCCCCGTGCTCATTCCCTTCGCACGATGGTGTCTGCGCGTGAAGCGGCCCGAGTGGAAGCAACCCGTCGCCGACACGCCGCTGTGAGCGCCGTCGTCCAGAACCCGCCGGTATGAAAACGGTGTGAACGGGTGTGGCGTCCGTCGGGCGGCACACGGGGCCCGCAACACGTTTGTAACATGCTGGTGCCGTTGTCGAACCCGACGACGCGCACGAACGTACGAACTGACGACACGACATGGCCATCGACAAACGGGCGACCCGACTCGGAGTACTCGCACTCGTCGGCACGCTGCTGTTCAGTCTGATCGGCGCTCGGCTGTGGTTCCTGCAGACCGTCGAGCAGGAGTCGCTGCAGCAGGAAGTCGACACGACCAAGCTGCGCACCCTCCCGCTGCTGCCCGAACGGGGCCGGATCTTCGACGCCGACGGCCGCATCATGGCCGACAACCAACGCGTGTTGACCGTCGCCGTCGACTGGTCGGTCATCCGCCGTGACAGCGACCGTGCGGAGATCTTCCGCCGTCTGTCGGGCTGGATCAACGTGCCCGTCGAAGACATGGAGGCGCGCTTCCAGAGCCAGGTGTACAGCCCGTTCCTGCCGATGCCCGTGGCCGAGGACGTCGACGAACGGACCGCCACCGCGCTCCAGGAACGCGTGGAGGACCTGCCGGGCGTGTCGATCATCGAAGACTCCCGTCGGGTGTATCCCTACGCGCCGCTGGCGAGCCACGTCGTGGGCTACATGGGTCGGATCACCGCCGAGACCAAGGACACCTACACCAGGCAGGGCTACTTCCTGAACGAGCGGGTCGGCCAGTTCGGCATCGAGCTGAGCATGGAGCCGACGCTGCACGGCACGTGGGGCTACGTCACCTACGAGGTCGACAACGCGAGCCGGATCGTGCGCGAGGTCGAACGGGTGCCGCCGATCAACGGCAACGACATCCAGCTGACGATCGACCTCGATCAGCAACAGTTCGCCGAACAGGCGCTCGAGACCCAGCTCAAGCAGCGCAGGCTCGCCACGGCGCACAACCCGCTCGATCGCGAGAAGAACTACGAGACGCTCACGTTCCCGGAGTTCCCGGCGGAGGTGCCGTTCAAAGCGCCCGCCGGGGCCGTCGTCGTGCAGAACTACGAGAACGGTCACGTCATCGCGCTCGCCAGCTATCCGACGTTCGACAACCGGTGGTTCGAGTCCGACCTCGGCGACGGCAAGTTCGAAGAGGTCTTTCCGACCGTCGTCGACCCGGTCACCGGCAACGTCGACCCCGACACGTCGACGTTGACGAACCGCGCCATCCAGGGTCGCTACAACCTCGGCTCGACGTTCAAGCCGTTCACCGCCTACGCCGCACTGAACACCGGCTTGCTCGGGATCAACGACTACTACGAAGACCTCGGCCGGTACACCATGGAGTCGGTCGAGGAGGACAAGTGCAACACGGGCCAGGTGCGCTGCGTCTACAAGAACGCCACGTGCTCGGGCACGCAGGCGCCGTGCGTGTACGGCAACGTCGACGTCGAGACCGCGCTGGCGGTGTCGAGCGACGCATTCTTCTACCGCATCGGCGAGCTGATGATGACGCAGAACAACTTCGCGCCGGTGCTCCAGGAACAGGTCGAGCTCTTCGGCTTCGGCGCCGACACCGGGATCGAGCTGCCGTTCGAGTTCGACGGCACCGTGCCCGACGCCGAGCTGAAGAAGGAGTACGCCGACCTCGGCGTGATCAGCGAGGACGAAGGTCAGAACTACTTCACCGGCGACAACGTCCAGCTCGCCATCGGTCAGGGGCTGCTGTCGGCGTCGCCGCTCCAGCTGGCGGTCGGCTACTCGACCATCGCCAACTACGGGTTCGTGATGAAGCCCGAGATCATCATGGCGATCTACCAGCCGGGCGTACCCGATTCCCGAACGCCCGGCGTGGCCGACCTGTCCCAGGCGCACGTGGCGGTCCCGCCGAACGTCGACGGTGAGGTGGTGCGCCAGATCCCGATGCCGCCGGAGATCCGCGACGAGATCAACAACGGGCTGCGCCGGGTGATCACCGGGCCGGGCACCACCAGCGACAGCTACCACAGCACGACCGGCGAGAAGCTCTTCTACTACTACCCCGACACCGCGATCCCGATCGCCGGCAAGACCGGCACGGCGCAGGGCGCGAACAACCACCCGTGGAACGACTCCTCGGCGTTCGCCGGCTACAGCCAGGACCCGGAACGTCCCTACACCGTCACCGCGTACCTCGAGAAGGCCGGCTACGGCTCCGAGGCCGCCGGGCCGGTGGTGAAGTGTATGTTCCTGCAGATGTCCGGTCTTGCTCCGACCGATCCGGTGGTGCTCTCCGACCAGCTCGACACGACGTCCAACCTGGCCGCTCAACCGCGGCAGCTCGCCAACACGGAGTGCTTCGACGGACGGTTCGCCAACGTCCGCACGACCGAATGACGGCGATCGGGTAGCGGCGACCGTGGCCACCTCCTTCCTGTCCCGGAAGCCGGACTCCGGGCTGGGGAACATCAGTGCGAGCCCCGGCGACCCGAGCCGCAACATCGACTGGGTCCTGATGTCGAGCCAGGTCGCCTTGACCGTCATCGGCTTCTTCGTGGTCTACTCGGCGTCGCGCACGCGCATCGCCGCCGACCCGTACGCGTTCGTCACCCGCCAGGTCGTGTTCGCCATCATGGCGGTGGTCGTGATGTCGATCGTGATGTCGTTCGACTACGAGTGGTGGAAGGAGCGCGCCGCCTTCCTCTACGGGCTGACGCTGGTGTTGCTCTCGTTGCTGTTCCTGGTCGGGATCGCCTCGGGTCAGGACAAGATCTCCTTCGACTTCGGCCCGTTCAACTTCCAGCCCGCGGAGATGGCCAAGTTCACGACGTTGCTGATGTTGGCGTCGTACCTGGCGGAGGAACGCGGCGAAGAGGTGTCGTACTCCCGTTTCCTCGGTGGGCTGATGATCGTCGGCGCCCCGGCGGTGCTCGTGATCATCCAGCCCGACCTCGGGTCGGCGTCGGTCATCGTGTCGGTGGCGATGGGCGTGCTGCTGGTGGCCGGGGCCAAGGCGAGGTACATCCTGCTGATCACGTTCCTGTCGGTGACGACGGTGCTCGCCGCGTTCGTCGGCCGGCTGGTCAACGACTATCAGGCGGCGCGCATCCGGTCGTTCTTCAACCCCGGTGCGGCCGGCAGCGATGCCACCTACCAGGCCGAGAACGCCATGCGCGCCATCGGTACCGGCGGCGTGTGGGGCAAGGGCTGGCTGCAGGGTCCGCTGACGAACGGCCGCGACATCCCCGTGATGTGGGCCGACTTCCCGTTCGCCGCCGTCGGCGAACAGTTCGGCCTGGTCGGGTGCGCCGTGGTGCTCGGGCTGATCGGGATCGCGCTGGTGCGCATCTGGCGGATCGCGCACCTGTCCCGCGACCCGCTCGGCACGTACCTGTGTGCCGGTGTGTTCACGATGGTCCTGTGGCAGACGTTCCAGAACATCGGGATGACGTTGCGGATCATGCCGGTGACCGGCCTGCCGCTGCCGTTCATCTCCTACGGCGGGTCTGGCCTCATCGTGTACTTCGCCATGTTCGGCCTCGTCCAGAGCGTCCACATGCGCCGCATGCGCTGAGTGCGTCCGGGTCTCGTCCCAACACTCAGTGCACGTTTCGCGCGACGGCCGCGGAACGTGGGGAGGCTCCGGCGGTGATCGGAGGGGGTGCGGTACAATTGGCAGATGTTCGACGCGATGGTCTGTTGCGGCATGCAAGTGATCTCGCGAACCGAGCGCCCGCAGATGGCGCTCCTCAGAAGGGAACCCCCAGTTCATGGATCACATCGACGCGGACAGCGCCAACGACGCTGCTCCCACGACATCACTGCCCGTCCAGCAGGCCGAGGCGCCCGTGGCGCCCGGGCCGAGCTTCGACGCTGACGCGGCACCCACGATCGCCGACAACGACGACGAACCGCTCGGTAGCGGAGCACCACGCGATCCGTCCAAGCGACGGCGAGGTTCGCGCGGCGGACAACGCCGCCGCGGTGCCGGAGGATCGGGCACGCGGGGCACGGTCCCGACGACGACACCGACGACGCGTTCGACGGCCCGGCGTCCGACGATGCCGTGCCCCGCGCCGATCGTCGACACGCCGGCGGCGGCGACCAGCGCCGCCGACGACGTCGAGATGCCCGAGCCGATGAGCGAAGGCCGCCCGTCGGTCGAGGCCGCAGAGCGCGCGCTCGTGCGCCGGCCGCAGATCGGCGACACGATGCCCATCCCCACGTCGCCACCGCCGGGCCCAGCCGTGCGGGCGACCCCGGAGAACGACACGCTCGGCGAACCCCCGGCGCCGTCGCAAGCGCAGTGGCGGTTCCGGCGGCGGCGCAAACGGGGGCTCGGGCCGGCGCCCCGATGAACCGTCCGACGGTCGCTCCCAGGGCACGGCCGACGACGACCAGCGGGCGCGGCAGTCCGGCGTACCCGGTGCGGCTGCGACGATGCAGGTGAGGGTCCGGGCAAGCGGGCTCGCCGTGCCCGCGGCGGGCGCGAGAAGTCGGGCGCCGGCAAGGCCGAGACGATGGATGCGGCGATGCTCGAGACGCGTCGAGGCCGCGAACGCAACGGCAAGCCGATCGGTCGCTACTTCATGACCGTGCAGGTGCGCCCGGGCATGGCCCAGGTCGCCGTGCTCGAAGGGCGCAACCTGATCGAGCACTACGTCAGCCGGCCCGCCGACGACGTCAGCCAGATCCACGGCAACATCTACGTCGGCCGTGTGCAGAACGTGCTGCCCGGCATGGAGGCGGCCTTCGTCG
This sequence comes from Ilumatobacteraceae bacterium, assembly GCA_963772085.1. GTDB lineage: Bacteria > Actinomycetota > Acidimicrobiia > Acidimicrobiales > Ilumatobacteraceae > Sva-07. The sequence continues at coordinate 183,309 of CAVYWH010000002.1, read as the reverse complement.
ACATCGCCACGCCGAAGAACGCGGTGCTCTACCGCGGCGACGTGCAGTACGACGCGGAGGACATCGTCGAGAAGGGCAAGAACCCCCGGATCGAAGACATCCTGCGCAACAAGCAGCTGATCATCTGCCAGGTCACCAAGAATCCGATCGGCCACAAGGGCGCCCGCCTCACCCAGGAGGTGTCGCTGCCAGGCCGCTTCGTGGTGCTCATCCCGAACTCGACCACCTACGGCATCTCCAAGCGCCTCCCTGACGACGTGCGCAAGCGCCTGCGCGGCATCCTCGACCGGGTGAAGCCCGCCGAGCACGGCCTGATCGTGCGCACGGCCGCCGAGGCGGCCACCGAGGCCGAGCTCGTCGCCGACATGACGATCCTGCTCGACCAGTGGGAGGACATCGCGGCCAAGGCGGCCAAGGCCCAGCGTCCGGCGCTGCTGTACCGCGAGCCCGAGCTGGCCGTGCGGGTCATCCGCGAAGAGTTCAACGCCGACTACCGCGGGGTCGTGATCGACGACGAGCGGCTCTTCAACGACGTGCGCAAGTACGTCGCCGCGTTCAACCCCGACCTGGCCGACCGCATCGAGTACTACGACGCGGCCGCGGAGGGGATCTCGCTCTTCGAGAAGCACCACGTCCACGAGCAGGTGCACAAGGCGCTCGACCGCAAGGTGTGGCTGCCGTCGGGCGGCTCGCTGATCATCGAGCACACCGAAGCCCTCACGGTGATCGACGTGAACACCGGCAAGAACGTCGGCAGCTCCAACCTCGAAGCGACCGTGTTCCACAACAACATGGAGGCGGCGGAGGAGATCGCCAAGCAGCTGCGCCTGCGCGACATCGGCGGCATCATCGTCATCGACTTCATCGACATGGAGATCCGCGAGAACCGTGCCAAGGTCGTCGAGCTGTTCCGCAACGCGCTGGCCCGCGACAAGACCAGGTCGCAGATCTTCGACATCTCCGAACTCGGACTCGTGGAGATGACGCGCAAGCGCATCGGCGAGGGGTTGCTGCGGGAGTACTCGCAGGAGTGCCCCGAATGTCAGGGTCGCGGCGTCACCGTCGACTACAGCCTGCTCGAGTGACGAGAACGTCCGCCCCGGGGACAGTCCCCGGGCGGACATTCTCCGCTCTGGCGGGCGCTGCGGGTTGAGATCCGCAATTCGGCCGCTAGCATCGTCTCCCGCTATGTATGCAGTAATCGCCTCGGGCGGCAAGCAGGAAAAAGTGGCCGAAGGCCAGCAGGTTCGTGTCGAATTGCTCGATGCCGAGGAAGGCAGCGACGTGTCGCTGGTCCCCGTCATGGTCGTCGATGGTGCGACGGTGTTCGCCACCCCTGACGAGCTCAAGGGTGCGACCGTGACCGGCAAGATCGTCGCTCAGGTGAAGGGCCCGAAGATCAACGGGTACACCTTCAAGAAGCGCACCAACCAGCATCGCCGGTACGGGCATCGCCAGAAGTACCACATGGTCGAGATCACCTCGATCACCGTCTGATCCCGTTTCCGAATTTCCCCCACGTTGTCGAGGAGGCCACGTCATGTCGAAGACCAAAGGTGGCGGCTCAACCCGCAACGGTCGTGATTCCAACGCTCAGCGTCTGGGCGTCAAGGTGTTCGCTGGTACCAGCATCACCGCCGGCACCATCCTGATCCGCCAGCGTGGAACCAAGTTCCACCCCGGCAAGAACGTCGGCAAGGGCAAGGACGACACACTGTTCAGCCTGGTCGACGGTTCGGTCTCGTTCGGCCACGCCAAGGGCCGCAAGACCATCGACGTCACGCCCGTCGAGGCCGACGTCACCGTCGACGCCTGACCGGTCGCCTCGACGGTCAGTCGAGGCTCGACCAGAATGCGACGAGGCCGTCGGCGGCGACGCCCGGCTCCTCGAACATCCACCAGTGACCGCAGCCGTCCAACGACAGCTGCTCGGCGCCGAACTCGTCGGCGACCAGCACGCCCTCGGCCGCTGACACGTACGGGTCCTCCGAGGCGATGATCGCCAGCATCGGCGGCCGCTGCGCCTCGCGCAGCCGTTGGCCGATCTCGGCGGTGGCCGGTTGCGCCGCCGATCGGTAGAGCGTGAGGATGCACCGCCCCATGTCGGCGTTCGCCGCTTCCGCCATCGCCGCGGCGATGTCGTCCGGAGCACCGAAGCTCGTGAACATCGCCGTGCGATCGGCGAGCGGGGCGCCGATCATCCCCTCGATGACCTGCTCGCCGACGTCGGGCGTCTGCCAGGCCTGGGCCATGTCGTGCCACACGTAGTCGGGGTGGAGCATCCCGACGCAGTCCGCCGCGAACGACCGGACGAGGTCGGGTCGTGCCGCCACCGTGCCGAACACGTGGCCCGCACCCCAGTCGTGCCCGACGAGATCGATCGCGGCGCCGGTGGTACCGGTGATCCGTTCCAGTGCGTCGATCAACCAACCCCGGTAGGCGTCGACGTCACCCGCCCAGCCGTCGGGGACCGGCGCGCCGAACCCGGGCGGCGACAGCAGCACGATGTCGGTGACGCCGCGTTGCTCCAGTTCGGCGACGAGCAGCGACCAGATCGCCGAGACCTCGGGGTTGCCGTGGACGAAGACCTTGGTCGTCGTGCGGGTGGACGTGCGCGCGGAGTCTGAGTTCGTTGACACGTGACGAGTTGTACCACGCGGCGATCGGCCGCCTCGTCGCCGGTCGAGCGCGAGGCGTACCGTGCCCGCATATGACGACCGAGATCGAACTCAGTGAACGTTCCCGCACCGCCCGCCGCCTCGGCTCGGTGCTCGAGCCGGTGATCGGTCAGGTGTACTTCTCGCCGGAGTGCCACGCGAACTACGTCGCGCTCGGCTTCGACCCGAGCCCCGGCGATGCCAACGGGGTGGCGCTGCCCGACGGGCCGTCGTACTTCTCCAGCCGCGGCAGCGTGATGGGACAGGTTCCCGGCGAGGTGATCGCCGCCGCGTTCGGTGTGTTCAACCCGGAGATCGTCGTCCCGCTGGTCGACATCGCCTGGACGCGGACCGACGCCGCGACGATCCGCGAGGCACGTGCCGACGGTGCGGTCGGCCAGCTGCGCCGCATCCTGGGCGATGCGCCCGACGGCGTCGAACGCGCCGCCGAGCTGCTCGCGGCCGCCTCCGCGCCGCTGCCCATCGCCGGACGCCCGCTCGCCGCCGGCATCCGGTCCCTCGACGTTCCGACCGACCCGCTCGCCGCGGTCTGGCACCACGGTGACTTCCTGCGCGAGTACCGCGGTGACTCGCACAACGCGGCGTGGGTGGCGGCGGGGCTGAATGCCACGCAGATCGGCTTGCTGACCGAGATGTACTGGGGGCTCGGGCCGCGCACCTACAGCCGCTCGCGCGGATGGAGCGAGGCGCAGTTCGACGCCGCCGAGGCCGATCTTCGCGAACGGGGCCTGTTGGAAGGCGACGGCTTCTCCGATGCCGGTCGCGCGCTGCGCGAGTCGATCGAGGTGGCGACCGACGAGCAGATGGCGCCGGCGCTGGATGCGCTGGGCGACGACGTGTTCGAGCTGTTCACCATCATGGAGCCCTGGGGCGCCGAGGTGCGCGGCGGTCTCGGCTACCTCTCCGACGGCCCGCACGACCTCGCGAAACGCTGATACACCATCGGGATGACGTCGGCCGCCGAACCTGATGCGATCGTGCCAGGCACGAACGCATCAGGTTGGAGCCGGATCGAGACGGTCGTGGCGTGTACCGACCTCGCGGCGATGGTGGAGTTCTTCACGTCCGACGTCGGCCTGCGCATCGAGACGATCTCGCCGGCGGACGACCCGTCGACGTACGTCCTCACCGGGCTCGGCATCGCGATACGAGTGCAACGGGCGGATCGGGACGACCCGGTCACGCTCGTGGTGCGGGTGCCCGCCGCGGAGGCCGGCCGAACGCTGACGGCACCGAACGGGACCCGACTCGACTTCGTCGCTGACGGGACCACGGTGGAGCTCCCCGACAACGCGCCCGAGTTCTCGCTCGTCCGGTCGGGCGACGGGTTCGGCATCGGACGAGCCGGCATGGAGTACCGCGACCTCCTGCCGTCACGGTTCGGCGGCCGGTTCATCGCCTCGCACATCCGCATCCCTGGCGGCGGTGACGTGGCCGACTCCGTGCACTTCCATCGCATCCGGTTCCAGATGATCTTCTGCGCCCGCGGGTGGGTCGACCTGGTCTACGAGGACCAGGGCGAACCGTTCCGGTTGGTGGCCGGCGACTGCGTCCTGCAACCACCGGAGATCCGACACCGGGTACTGCGCTCGTCCCCGGGGCTCGAGGTGATCGAGATCGGTTGCCCCGCCGCGCACGACACGTTCATCGAGCACACCATCGCACTCCCCACTGAACGGGTCGACACCGCTCGCGATTTCGGCGGGCAGCGCTTCGTTCGCCACGTCGCCGAGAACTCGGCGCGGCACCCGTGGCTGATCGATGGGCTGGTCGTGCGTGACACCGGCATCGGTGACGCGACAGTCGGGCTCGCCGGAGCGATCGTGGTGGCGGCGGCGCCCGCGACGTCGACGGTCGGCACGGCGGAGCCGGTGCTCGCCCACGACGCCGAGTTCGTGTTCGACGTCGTGCTCGACGGCGCCGCCGACTTGTGGCTCGACGACGGGTCGCGGCGCTGGGTCGAACGGGTCGCGGCACGCGATGCGATCGCCTACCCCTCGAACATGACGTGGGGATGGAGCGGCTGGACCGACGACTTCGAACTGCTCGAGATCAGCCTGCCGGCCGATGCCGTCCGTGCCGATCCGCGACCTGACCTGGCCCGTCCGATGGAGGTGGCACGAAGTGCCTGACCCCATGTGCGACGTCAGTCCGCGTCGAGGCGCTCGGGGGCGATGTCGACGCGTGGGCACTTCTGGAGGATGTCGCCGACCGCACTGGCCCATTGCGGTGAGGTCGACGTTGGCGATGAACGCGTTGAGCGTGAGGTGGCTGAGCACCCAGCCCGGATCGAGCGCCCACGGCGGCAGGTACTTGGCCGGCTTCACGAGGCCCTCGCTGCGCAGTTCGCCGAGCGCGGCGATCGACCAGATGTCGAGCTTGCCGGAGAACAGGAGTCCGAGCGTGTCGGGCCGCCCGGCGATGAACGCCGAACGCACGAACGTGGAGATCGACAGGAACCCCGACAGATACGAGCAGTCCTTCGTGAACGGTGACCCACCGGTGATGACGCCGCCGCGAAAGTTGCGCCTCGTCGATTCGAACGCCTGCTCCGGTGACGCCGAGCGATCGAGGAACCACCGGTAGACCTCGATGAAGTCGGCGCCGTCGATCACCATCTGCACCGCCAGGATGCGGTCGGCCAGCCGGCGGAGCCGGTCGAGGTCCAACGTTCCCGATACATACTCGGAGTAGACGGCGAGACCCTCCTGCGTCCGGGTGGTACCCGGATGGCCGATGGCGAGGATCGGGATGTCGGTCTGCTCCCGCCCGTTCAAGCCGGTGGCGACGTGAATGAACGCCTCGTGGTTGAGGAGCTGCGCCGCGTCCTTGGCGGTGAACTGCGCATCCCGGCGGATCTTGATCCGGCTCGTCGAGGCGACGGCGTTCGCCGACAGTTCGTCGACGACGAGGATCTGCGGTGCCCCGTCGCCGAAGTGTTCGTCGACCGCCATTTTGAGTTGGGCGGCGACCTCTTCACCGGTCTTGGAGCGGACCGGCGGACGCATCAGGTGCACGTCCTTCAACTCGGCGAGGTGGCCCTGGATCTGTGTGGCCAGTTCGAGCGGCGTCGCCGGGTCGAAGCGCAGCGGTTGCTTCGGGACCCCGTAGAGCTGCCGGCTGTACGCGTGGAACGCCGGGGTCCCGAGTGAGGAGAGCATGAGTGCGGTCGCCTCGATCGCGTCCGCTTCGCGTTCGAGCCACTCGTCGATCACGTTGCCGGGTCGCAGCAGGCGCCTCGCCGCGGCGACGCCGAGGAGCACGGGGTCAGGATCGATCTGCTGGTACGTGGGCTGGGGGAGCGTCTGGGCCCCACCCGCCAGGAACTCGTCGCGCACCGACGCGTCCCACCCGAGCGCGGACAGCACGCGCATCGGTTTGGCGACGTCGTGCAGGAGCTGTGCGGCCTGTCGATATCGGTCGTGATCGCTCGTCGCGCTCGCCGTGCTCATCGCCGAACTCTGCCACACGCGTCGCCACCAGACGGTGGAAGCCGGGTCGGCCGGCGGTGGCCGATCGGCGGATCGCGGCACCTGGCACTCGCCCTTGCAGCCGCGGGGTGCGGCGACGAGGATCGCATCATGGGCGACGAACTGCAGCCGTATCCCGATGGGCGGTGGTGGGTCATCGACCACCTCCCGACTCCGCGGTTCCCGCTCGTGTGCCGCGGCAACACCGGAGAGGTGTACCCGAACGTCGTGACGCCGCTCACTGGTTCGATCGTCAACGTGCCCTTCCTGCAGGGTCAGGCCGCCCTCTCCCTCGAGTTCGGGCTGGCCACGAAGGACCAACTGGCCCACTTCGACGGGATCGACGGCGGCATCACCGGCGTGTTCGGCGGGTACCTGTACGGCAACGTCTCGCTCGCCCGCACGCTGGTGGCTCGCACACCGGGGATGAGCGTCGACCTGATCGACCGTCAGATGTACGGCCTGAGCGACGCGCCGCCGCACCAGCGCGTGCCGGGCGAGCGCAGCGTGGTGGCCTCGATCCGCACCATCCGCTCCCTCGGTTGGGGATTGATCCGGTTCGACAGGGACCGACTCGCGCGCGATCAGCTCGACATCGCGGCCTACGTCGCCTCGACCCCCGATGTCGCCACCGCGTCGGACGAGGAGCTCCTCGCAGTCCCGGTCGGCGTGCGTCCGTTCCTCGGTCGGATGATGCACGACCTGATGCTCGCCAGTTCCTTCGCCGGCATCGGTCGGTCGATGCTCGAGAGCCTCGTCGTGCGCGTCGGTGACGACGGCCTCGTCAATCGGTTGACGGCCGGCGTCGGCTCGATCGAATCGGCACGGCCGGCGCTCGATCTCTGGGACCTCGGCCGGGCCGTGCAGCGCGACCCGCGAACTGACCGCGTTGTTCGACCGGAGCGGGCACGGGTCGACCGGCTACGGCGAGCTCGATGCGACGCTCCGAGCGGCCGGCCCCGACAGCGCCTCGGTGGCCGCGTTCATCACACGGTTCGATGCGTTCCGCCGCTGTCATGGCTCGCGCGGGCCCGACGAGTGGGAGCTGTGCTCGCCGACGTGGGGGAGCGATCCGGCGATCGGGCTGGCGCTGATCGATCGCCTCCGACACGCTCCTGACGATCGCGATCCGCACGTCGTCGGCGCGCGCCTCGCCGCGGAACGTGAACAGACGGCAGCTCGGGTCCGGTCGTCGCTGCCCCGACGATCGCGAATCGCGTTCGACGTCGCCGTGCGGGCCACGATGTTCTACGGCGACCAGCGCGAGGCGACGAAGGCCGCGTTCGTGCGCGCGATTGGACCCGACGCGCCGTGCGCTCGCCGAACTGGCGCGGCGGGCCGGCATGGCCCGCACCGACTTCTTCCTCCTCACCATCGACCAGCTCCCGGCCGCGCTGGCCGATGCGGCATCGCTCGAGGACGTGATCACCGAGCGGCGTGCCCGGCGCGACTTCCTGCAGGCGCGGATCCCCCCGTTCTGGTTCGAGGGCGACGTGCCCGACCCCGCAACGTGGGAACTGCGTGCCGAGTCGCGCCGCCCCGACCGCGCGGCACGGGTGATCGAAGGGATGGGCGTGTGCTCGGGCTCGGCCACCGGCACCGCCCGGATCGTCCACGACCCGACCGATCCACGCGAACTCGAACCGGGCGACATCCTGATCGCTCCGGTCACCGACCCGGCGTGGACACCGCTGTTCCTGGCCGTCGCCGGCGTGGTCGTCGACGTCGGGGCGCAGCAGAGCCACGCCGCGATCGTCGCTCGCGAACTCGGCATCCCGGCCGTGGTGAGCGCGGTCGGAGCGTCGACGACGATCCCGGACGGGGCGCTCGTCACCGTCGACGGTTCGCTCGGCACGGTCACCGTGCACTGAGCATCCCGGCGCTGCACCTCGCAAGCGAGCTGCGTCCGGACCGACGCCGGCGCTGTGTCAGGGCGAGAAGACGCTCGCGGTGATCGGTGGCAGATGGTCGATGGCCACCACCATCTGCTCGATCCAGGTCGCTTGCAGCTCCTGGAGATACGGCGAGCCGATGTCGATCCGATACTCGTCGACGGTGAGCGAGTCGTTGCGGTAGATGGCGATGTCGTAGGGGGGACCGACCGACAGATTCGAGTGGGCGGTGCTGACCATCGAACTCAGCGCCATCTTGAGGGCCTTGTCGCCGGACACGTGCGCCCGGATGCCGAGCTCGAGCATGAACTTGCCGTACTTGCTCTCCCCGATCTGGAGGAACGGGCGGTCGTCGGAGGCGCGGATGTAGTTGCCCTCCGGGTACACGAGCAGGATGTCGGCGGGCTGGTCCTTGATCTGGCCGCCGAGGATGAACGTCGCCGTGGCGTCCGCGAGGCCCCGTGAGAGACCCGCCCGATGGCGTTCCACGACGCCCTGGCTCAGCCGACCGAGATACAGCGCGGCCTCGAACAGGTGGGTGACCGTGGCGAGGCTCTCGTGCTCGCCCGGGTTCTTCAGGTCCTGGGCGATCCGGTCGAGCACCTCCTGCGTCGTGGCCAGGTTTCCCGCTGACTGCATCACGAACACGCGATCGGGCCCGGCATCGATCACGTGGAGCTTGCGGTACGTGCCGACGTTGTCGAGGCCGGCGTTGGTGCGGGTGTCAGCCACGAAGATCAAGGAGTCTTCGAGGCGGAGAGCGAGGCAATAGGTCATCGGCGGCGATGGTAACCCCCGCAGCTTCGTCCCGCTCCCCGGGCGTCCGGATGACGGACCACCAATGCATAGTCATGGACTATCAGATTCATAGAATCAATCGTTGTACGCTCTTGATGGATGTTCCCTACCCTGATGTGGGACCCCCCATCCACCCCCCACCCGAAAGCAGCACCATGTCACTGATCAACACCGCTGTTCAGCCGTTCTCCGCCAGCGCGTTCCACAACGGAGCGTTCGTCGACGTCAGCGAAGCCGACATCGCCGGCAAATGGTCGGTCTTCTTCTTCTACCCGGCCGACTTCACGTTCGTCTGCCCGACCGAACTCGGCGACCTCGCCGACAACTACGAAGAATTCAACCGCCTCGGTGTCGAGGTCTACTCGGTGTCGACCGACACCCACTTCACGCACAAGGCGTGGCACAGCACCTCCGACACGATCGGCAAGATCCAGTACGCCATGATCGGCGACCCGACCGGCCAGATCACCCGCAACTTCGGCATGATGCGCGAAGAGCAGGGCCTCGCCAACCGCGGCACGTTCCTGATCGACCCCGACGGCATCATCCAGTTCGTCGAGGTCACCGCCGAGGGTGTCGGCCGCAACGCGGTCGAGCTGCTCCGCAAGATCAAGGCCGCCCAGTACGTGCGCACCCATCCGGGCGAGGTCTGCCCGGCCAAGTGGGAAGAGGGCGACGACACGCTCGCCCCGTCGCTCGACCTCGTCGGCAAGATCTGACCCGGCGAGTCGTCACGTAGGTCGTGCATCGGTGCCCTCACGATCGCGGCGGCACCGATGCACGACCTCGCATTCCCCTTCCTCACCCACCCCCACCCGGAGGAAACCCGATGCTCGATTCCACGCTCAGCCAGCAACTCCGCCAACACCTGACGTCGCTGCGTCAGCCGATCGAGCTCGTCGCCAGCCTCGACGACGGCGCCAAGTCGATCGAACTCGGTGCGCTCCTCGACGAGATCGCCGACCTGTCCGACAAGGTGACGGTCCGTCGAGACGGGTCCGACGCCAGGGTCCCGTCGTTCAGCATCGACCGCGTCGGCACCGAGGTGAGCGTGCGCTTCGCGGGCATCCCGCTCGGTCACGAGTTCACCTCGCTCGTGTTGGCCCTCCTCCACGTCGGCGGTCATCCGCCACGCGTCAGCGACGAGCTTGCCGAGCAGATCCGGGCCATCCCCGGCACCCACCACTTCGAGACGTTCTTCTCGCTCTCGTGCCAGAACTGCCCCGACGTGGTGCAGGCGCTCAACGTGATCAGCGTGCTGAACCCGAACATCACCCACGTCGCCATCGACGGAGCCGTGTTCCAGCCGGAGGCCGAGGAGCGCCAGGTGCTGGCCGTGCCCGCCGTGTTCCACGACGGTGAATCGTTCGCCAACGGGCGGATGACCGTCGAGCAGATCGTCTCGATGCTCGACGTCGGCGCCGCGGCACGCGCCGCGGCCGACATCGACGGCAAGGACCCGTTCGACGTGCTCGTCGTCGGAGGCGGGCCCGCCGGTGCAGCGTCGGCGATCTACACCGTGCGCAAAGGCATCCGCACCGGAGTGGTCGCCGACCGGTTCGGTGGCCAGGTGCTCGACACGATGGGCATCGAGAACTTCATCTCCGTGTCGCGGACCGAAGGTCCGAAGCTCGCGGCCGCGCTCGAAGAACACGTCAAGGAACACGATGTCGACGTGATGAACCTGCAACGGGCGACCAAGCTCGTGCCCGCCGACGAGACCGGCGGTCTGATCACCGTCGAGCTCGAGAGCGGCGCCCAGCTCGCCGCGCGGTCGGTCGTCGTGGCCACCGGCGCCAGGTGGCGGCACATGAACGTCCCGGGCGAGACCGACTACCTCAACCGCGGGGTGGCGTTCTGTCCGCACTGCGACGGCCCGCTGTTCGCCGGCAAGCGCATCGCCGTGATCGGTGGCGGCAACTCCGGCGTCGAGGCGGCGATCGATCTCGCCGGCATCGTCGAGCACGTCACGCTGATCGAGTACGACACGCAGCTGCGCGCCGACGAGGTCCTCCAGCGCAAGCTGCACAGCCTGCCCAACGTCGACGTGATCGTCGGCGCCCTCACGACCGAGGTGCTCGGCGACGGTGAGCGGGTGACCGGGTTGCGCTACATGGACCGGGCGACCGACGCCGTCCACGAGGTGGACCTCGCGGGCATCTTCGTGCAGATCGGGTTGCTGCCGAACACCGACTGGTTGAAGGGCACCGTGGAGCTGTCCGACCGCGGCGAGATCGTGATCGACGATCGGGGGCGGACGTCGCGTGCCAGGCGTGTTCGCCGCGGGCGACTGCACGACGGTGCCGTTCAAACAGATCGTCATCGCGCTCGGCGCCGGAGCAACGGCCGGACTCAGCGCGTTCGACCATCTGATCCGCACGTCGGCGCCATCGGGTGATCCGACGCCGCAGCGGGAGCTGGAAGACTCGATGGTGTGAACCTGCGCGACCTCGAGTACGTCGTCGCACTCGCCGAGCATCGCAACTTCGGCCGCGCGGCCGAGGCGTGCTTCGTCAGTCAGCCGACGCTGTCGACGCAGATCCACAAACTCGAAGCCGAGCTCGGCGTCGCGCTGTTCGAACGAGGCACGCGCGAGACGATCCCCACCGCCGCCGGCCTGGAGGTGGTCGCGCACGCCCGAACGCTGCTGCTCGAGGCCGATGCGATCCGCGAGGTCGCCCGGTCGAGCCAGAACCCGTCGATCGGCGACGATCCGGCTCGGCATCTTCCCGACCCTCGCTCCGTATCTCCTGCCGCACGTCATCCCGACGGTGCACTGGCGGTTCCCGAAGCTCGAGCTGCTGATCGTCGAGGAGAAGACCGAGGAGTTGCTGCGCCGTCTCCGGGAGGGCCGGCTCGATGTGGCCGTCGTCGCCGCGCCGATCGACGACGACGGTCTGCAGAGCGAGCTGCTGTTCGAGGAGGACTTCGTGCTGGCGACGCCGATCGATCACCCGCTCGCCCGGCGCGGCGAGCCGGTGCCGGTGACCGCGCTCGCCGACGAGCACGTCCTCCTGCTCGAGGAGGGTCACTGCCTGCGTGACCAGGCGCTGAGCGTGTGCCATCTCGTCGGTGCGGTCGAACGGGAGGGGTTTCGGGCGACGAGCCTCGAGACGCTCCGCCAGATGGTCGCCGCCGGGGTCGCCGTCACGCTGCTGCCCCGTCTCGCGGTCAGCCCGCCGGTGGCGAACTCGCCGGGCGTGGCGCTGCTCCCGCTCGTCGGCCCGGTGCCGAGCCGCCGGATCGGGATGTTCTGGCGGGCGACGAGCGCGTATCGGGAGTTCCTCCCTCAGCTGGCGGCTGCCTTTCGGGTGCTGCCGGGGGATCTCGTCCATCCGATCCGGGCTGAGTCGATCTCGCTCGCGGACCAACTCGTCATCGCACTTGTCACGTCGGTGCCAGGCACCAACGTGACAAGTTGTCGATCAGGTGAAGAGGGCGCTGCCGATGTAGTCACCGTCGGCGACGCCGGGCGGCACGGCGAACAACGCCGAGCCGGTGTGCTGGATGTACTCGTTCAACGAGTCGAGTGCGGCGAGGTTCGTCTGCAACGGGATGAAATGCTCGTCCGGATCGCTCGTGTAGGCGATGAAGAACAGGCCGGCGTCGAGCGTGCCCCGCTCGGTGGTGCCATCGGTGAAGTTGTAGCCGCGCCGCAAGATGTGGCTCCCGCCGTTGTGGTCCGGGTGCGCCACACGGACATGGGCGTTGGCGGCGATGATCGGTTGGTCGAGGGCACCCATCATCTCGAAGTCCGGCGTGGCGAACTCGTCGCCGCCGGACAGCGGGGCCCCCTGCTTCTTGTCGCGGCCGATGATCGTCTCCTGCTCACCGAGCGGTGTGCGATCCCACGTCTCGATCTGCATCTTGATGCGCCGAGCGACGAGGTAGCTCCCGCCGGCGAGCCACCCGGCGCGGCGGTCGGCACCGGGAGCGACCCACACGAACTCGTCGACGAGGTCGGCGTGCTCGACCTTCACGTTGCTCGTGCCGTCCTTGAAGCCGAACAGGTTGCGTGGCGTCTGCTGGTCGTCGCTCGTCGACGACGTGCGGCCGAACCCCAGCTGCGACCACCTGACGGCGGCCGTGCCGAAGGCGATGCGGGCCAGGTTGCGGATCGCATGCACGGCGACCTGGGGGTCGTCGGAGCATGCCTGCACGCACAGGTCGCCACTCGACTTCGACGGATCGAGGTTGTCGCCCGCGAAGTGGGGGAGCGGTCGCAACGCCGCAGGACGCCGATCGGCGAGCCCGAAGCGGTCGTTGCCGTCGGCGTCCTCGAACAGGCCAGGGCCGAAGCCGAAGGTGATCGTGAGGCGCGCCGGCGCCAGCCCGTACGCCTCTCCGGTGTCCTGTGGCGGTGCGACGATCGGGCCGTCCATGGCGCCGAACTCTCCGACGTCCTGGCCCTGCGTCATCTGGGCGGCGGCTGCCGTCCACTTGGTGAGCAGCTCGATCACCGCGTCGCGTGACGACGTGGTGAGGTCGAAGGCGGCGAAGTGCAGGCGATCCTGCACCGGCGTGATGATGCCCGCCTGGTGCGGCCCGTAGAACGGGACCACGTCGTTGCTCGCCTCGGCCTCGCCGCCGTCGGTGCCGCATCCGCTGAGCGTTCCTCCGGCGGCCAGCGTGGCGACACCCGCGGTGCTCGCACCGGCGACGGTGAGGAAACGCCGGCGCGAGAGCGTCACAGCACGACGGCGGCGGTGAGGTTGGCGAGCGGCTCGCTCAACGCGTTGACTGCATCGGACAGCTGCTTGACCTGCTCGGGTGTGAGATCGGTGTACAGCGCGAATCCATCCCCGTCCCGCTGCTCGTCGAGCAGCGCCTGGAGCGTCGCGAAGCGCTCGGTGAGCGTGGCCGCGAGCTCGGGATCCTTGGTCGTCAATGCCGGCTCGAGCACCTCGAACGCGACGCGGGCACCATCGACGTTGGCCTGGAAGTCCCACAGGTCGGTGTGCGACCACGCTTCCTCCTCGCCCGTGACCTTGCCGGTCGCGACCTCGTCGAGCAGTTCCTTCGCACCGTTGCCGAGCTGGGTCGCGTTGTACGTGAGGTCCTGCACGCGGGCGTCGAGGTCCTCGGTGTCCGCCACCAGCTGGTCGGCGAGCGCGACACGCTCCTCCTGGGTCAGCGGGGTGTAACCGTCGGTCGGCGGCCACAGGTCCTTCTCGATCGCGTGCCAGCCGGTCCAGGCCTCGCCGTCGGCGAGGTCGGCCTCACGGAGGTCGAGCCGGGGGTCGAGGTCGCCGAACGATTCGGCGACGGGCTCGATGCGCTCCCAATGGACGCGAGCGTCCGCGTAGAGGTCCCGTGCCGCGTCGTCGTCGCCGGCGACGTACAGGTCGGCAAATGCCTGGGTCTTCTCGGCGAGCTGGGCGGACTGGTCGCGCACGTAGAGCTGGTACTGGGCGCTGGCCGTGGCGATGAGCTCCTCGATGTCGCCCGATCCGACGGCTTCACCCGAGTCGGTCACGGTGAACGCCGACCGGATGCCCTCGCCGACCATCCCCGGCTTGCAGGCGGTGAAGTACTCGCCCGGTCCGGCTTCCACGATCAGGTTGCGGGTCAGGCCAGGGCCGATGTTCTCGACCTCGCCCACGATGCGCAGGCCGTCGTCGCCGAGCAGGTAGAACTCGGTGACCTCGTCGCCGTCGTTGGTCACCTCGAACACGAGGTTGCCGCTGGGCGCCTCGGTCGCGCTCACGTCGCAGGCGTCGCCGGTGCTGCTGACCGCCATCGCCCCCTCTTCGCTGTCGGAGTCGTTCGACGTGCAGGCGGCACCGGCGACGGCGAGCGTGGAGGCGAGGGCCAGCAGTCCGGCAGAGCGGACGGTCGTGGGGCGGTGTCGGGTGGAGCGGTGCATGGGTGCCTTTCGATGTGGCAATTGTCAGGGTGTGGCCGTCGAGGCCACGGGGGATGAACGGTTCGGCGTCGGCTGCGGTCGCCGAATGGTGATGATGAACATCGTGAGGACCGGGACCACGTAGGCGATCCAGACGATCAGCTCGAGCCAGGTCGTCCGCGGCGAGAAGTTGACGGTGCCCTTGAGCAGCGTGCCGTACCAGGAGCTGGGAGGGATCGTCGACGAGACGTCGAAGGCGAGCGTGTTGAGTCCGGGCAGGATGCCGGCCTCCTGGAGGTCGTGGACGCCGTACGCGAGCACGCCGGCGGCGATGAAGATCAACGCCACACCGGTCCACTTGAAGAACACGGCGAGGTCGAGCCGGATCGCTCCGCGGTAGATGAAGATCCCCAGCACGATGGCCACCGCGATGCCCAGTGCCCCACCGGCCAGCGGCTGGGTGGACGATCCCGTCGCCTTGGCTGCGGCCCACAGGAAGAGGGCGGTCTCGAGGCCCTCGCGCCCGACCGCCAGCGCGGCCAGGAGCGCGAGGCTCCATCCGCCACGGCCGATCGCTTCGTCCATGCGCCCCTCGAGTTCGCCCTTCATCCCCCGGGACGTGCGGGCCATGAAGAAGATCATCCAGGTCACGAAGCCGACGGCGACGATCGACAACGTGCCACCGATCGCCTCCTGGGCCTCGAAGCTGAGGCCGTTCGGGCCGTACGTCAGTGCGGCCCCGGCACCGAGCGACACGAGGACGGCGACGCCCACGCCCGCCCAGACGAGCGGCAGCATCTCGCGGCGTTCGGTCTTGACGAGGTAGGCGATGAGGATGCCGACGACCAGCGCTGCCTCGAGGCCTTCGCGCAGCCCGATGAGAAAGTTGGCGAACACGAGGCGTCAGGCTCCGACCGGCATGATGTGCACTACTAAGCAAGCCTAACGATGCTCAGTCAGATGACCAACGACGCCCGGTCGTCGACGCCCGCATCGTCGGTGTGTTCGAGGTGATGCAACAATCGCACTCATGCAAGACGCAGACGCTGTGAGCACTCCCGATTTCGACGTGGTCGTGGCCGGAGCCGGCATGGCCGGCCTCTACCAGCTGCACAAACTTCGAGGACTCGGATTTACCGTGAAGGTTTTCGAGACCGGCGACGACGTCGGCGGCACGTGGTACTGGAATCGATATCCGGGTGCCCGGTGTGACATCCAGAGCATCGACTACTCGTACAGCTGGGATCCCGAACTCGAGGCCGAATGGGAATGGTCCGAGCGCTACGCGACCCAACCGGAGATCCTTCGCTACCTGCAGCACGTGGCGGAGAAGCACGACCTGCGCCGCGACATCCAGTTCTCGACCAGGGTCAACTCGGCGACCTGGGACGATGCCGCTTCGGTGTGGCGCCTGCAGACCAGCGACGGCAACACGGTGACCGCACGCAACTACGTGATGGCCACGGGTTGTCTGTCCCTGCCGAAGAGCCCCGATGTCCCGGGCGCGAGCCGCTTCACCGGTGAGGTGTATTACACCTCGACGTGGCCGCACGAGGGTGTCGACTTCACGGGCAAGCGGGTCGCGGTGATCGGCACCGGATCGTCGGCCATCCAGTCGATCCCGATCATCGCCAGCCAGGCCACCCAGCTCACCGTGTTCCAGCGCACGCCCAACTTCTCGATCCCGGCCCGCAACGGCGCGCTGCCCGAGGAGCGCCGCGCCGACTACGAAGCCGACCCCGTCGCGTACCGTGAGCGGGCGCGCTGGTCGCGCGCCGGTGTTCCGATGGGCGATCCGCCGTTGGTGAGCGCGCTCGCGGTTTCCGAGGAGGAACGCCAGGCGGCCTACGAGGACATGTGGCAGGCGAGCGAACTCCTCCGCGTCGGTTCCGACTACACCGACGTGTTGTCCAACACCGAGGCCAACGAGACGGTGGGTGAGTTCGTCCGGAACAAGATCCGGTCGATCGTCGACGATCCGGAGACCGCCGAGGCGCTCTGTCCGAAGACGCACTACATCCTCACGAAGCGCACCTGCCTCGACACGAACTACTACGAGACCTACAACCTGCCCCACGTGCGACTCGTCGATCTCCGCAAGACCCCGATCGACACGGTCACCGAGACCGGGATCGACACGACGACCGAATCGTTGGAGTTCGATGCGATCGTGTTCGCGACCGGTTTCGATGCGATGACCGGGGCGATCGTGTCGGTCGACATCACCGGCCGCGACGGGGTGACGTTGAAGGAGAAGTGGTCCGCCGGACCGGAGACGTATCTCGGTCTGATGACGGTCGGGTTCCCGAACTTCTTCATGATCACCGGGCCGGGGAGCCCGTCGGTGCTGTCGAACATGGCCGTGTCGATCGAGCAGCACGTGGAGTGGATCAGCGCCTGCCTCGACGATCTGCGCCGCAACGGCTTCGACACGATCGAACCGACCGAGACCGCCGAGGCGGGATGGGTGAAGCACAACAACGAGTTCGCCGACCTCACCCTGATGCCGAGCGCCAACTCGTGGTACATGGGTGCCAACGTGCCGGGCAAGCCCCGTGTGTTCCTGCCCTACGTCGGTGGCGTCGACACGTATCGGCAGATCTGCAACGAGGTCGTCGAGCGCGAGTACCTCGGGTTCGAGCTGACCGGCGACGATGACGTCCAGGTCAACGACGGCGTCATCCGTCAGCTCAAGCCCGACGTCGGGATGATGATCCAGATGATGGCGACCCTCGGTCTGCCGCCGATCGAGACGATGTCACCCGAGGACGCACGGGCGTTCATGGCCGCGGCCGGCGCGATCAACCCGCCCGGCCCCGATGTCGGCGAGGTCGTCGACGGCGTGCTGGACGGTGCGGCCGGCGAGCTGCCCTACCGCTTGTACCGTCCGGCCAGCGAGGGACCGCATCCGATCGTGGCGTACTTCCACGGCGGCGGTTGGGTGCTCGGCGACCTCGACTCCGACGATCCGATGTGCCGTGACCTGTGCGTGAAGTCCGACGCGATCATCGTGTCGGTGAACTACCGCCACGCTCCGGAAGACCGATTCCCGGCGGCGGCCGACGACGGCTTCGCCGCGATCCAGTGGATCGCGGCGAACGCCGAAGAGCTCGGCGGGGTGCCGGGCCGGCTCGCGGTGTGCGGCTGGAGCGCCGGCGCCAACGTCGCCGCCGTGGCCGCCCAGTCGGCCAGGGATGCGGGAGGGCCCGCGCTCAGCGGTCAGGTGCTGCTGACGCCGGTGACCGACAGCGACCAGACCACCGGCTCCTACGAGCGCAACGGTGAGGGCTTCGTCCTGACCGCGGCGCTGATGGCGTGGTTCTGGGATCACTACGCCGACGAGGCCGACCGCAAGGACCCGAAGGCGGCACCGCTCCGTGCCGCCGACCTGTCCGGACTGCCACCCACGTTGATCCTCACCTGCGAGTTCGACCCGCTGGCCGACGAGGGTGCCGCGTACGCGCAGGCGCTGTCTGCGGCGGGCGTCGAGACCCGCCACATCATGTGCGAGGGTCTGGCCCACACGTCGGTCCCCGCCGTCGGCGTGCTGGTGTCGGGCGACTTCGCCCGCGACGAGATGGGCGCCGCGCTCCGCGAAATGCTGGCGGCCAGCGTCTCGGTCTGAACGACAAGGTCGTGCATCGGTGCCAGGCACCGATGCACGACCTGTGTCTCGATCAGCCGTCGGTGGCCGTCGGATCGGTGGCGACCGGCTCGTCGCGCTGGCTCGTCGGTTTCCGGCGCTGCCACGGGTGCGTCGGCTTCGGGCGGCTCGATCACGCCGTCGAGCGCCCTGGATCACGCCGTTGGTGGCCACGATGTCGCGTCTGGTCGGCCGAGATCGGCGCGCCGTCGACTGACAGTGCCGTCCGGGATCGACGGTGACCTCGAGCGGGTCGCCGTGGATCGTCTCGAGCGGCATCGGCGCCAGGCTCGGTCGTGTACAGTCCGGCGCCACGTGCGATGTAGTAGCCGACAGAAGTCCTCGAGCTCGGGGATCCGGCAGCAGCGAGTGATCTCGTCGAGCAACGCCCGATCCGCCGTCGGAACGCGTCGTCGGTCGGCGCGAACACGGTGTAATGCGTCGGATCTCTCGGATCGTCGCTCGAGTAGCCGGCCTTGTCGAGCAAGCCGAGGAAGTCGGTGAAGTCGTCTTCGTCGACCAGCGTGTCGTACATGTTCGGACTCCTCTTCCGGCGGGGGGATCGTCGTCGGGGGAGCGGTCGGCGGCACCGTGGGTGCGGCGGTCGGCGGCACGGTGGGTGCGGCGTCGCTGCACGTGGTCTGGTGCGGCCGTCGTCGCCGGGCGCCACCGTGGTGGTCGGTGTCGAACCGGTCGTGATGCCCGGCCTCGTACGCGGCCTGGAGGGTGGCGGCATCGAGGATGCCGGTCTCCGGGACACCGAGCTCACGTTGGAGCGCCTTGACCGCCTCGGTGAGTTCGGGGTTCCAGATGCCGTCGATCGGGCCGGTGTAGAAGCCGAGATCGGTGAGCAGGATCTGCAGCTCCTTCGTCGAGGAATCGAGCAGATCGCCGTACGAACCGAGCGCCGCGCGCAGCGCGGCGTCGGTGGCTGCGTCGTACACGCCGGTCGGCGGGAGGCCGACCGATGTCTGGAAGGCAGCCAGGGCTGCGGTCAGTTCGGGTGTCCAGATGCCGTCGATCGGGCCGGTGTAGAAGCCGAGGAACGTCAGCGCCTGTTGGAGCTTGGTCGTGAACGAAGCGGCCGCGTACGCCGCCTGCTCGCGTCGGATCTCGGCGATGTCGACGTCGCTCGTGTTGATGTCGGCGAACTCCCCGCCTTCCAGCGTGGCGCTGGTGAACCGGCCGAAGGTGGGGTCACCGTGCTCGTCGATGGCGAGCCGGCCGGACGCGCCGTCATAGTCGATGTCCTCGCCCGCATCGAGCTTGGTGAGGCAGTCGGCGTAGGTCGTGCACGGTGTGCCGTCGGCGGTCACCTCGCGGACGGCGTCGCTCATCGAGTCGGATGCGCTGTCGGCCACCGCACCGGTGGCGAGCGCGAGCACGACGGCGCAGTCGTACGCCTGCGCGGCGTTGGCGACCTGACCGTTGGGATCGGCGTCGATCAAGCGCTGGAAGAACGCACGGTCCCCGGTCGCGCCGAGCACCGTGAAGCCGTCGACGAGATCGACGTCGCCATCGGGTGCCGACGTGGTGGCGATGTTCGGCTGCATGAACGAATCGAGACCGATCATCGTTGCCGGGTCGAGGCCGCCGCGCACCAACTCCGTGACGATGGACGCGCCTTCTTCGTACGACACGATCACCGTGAGATCAGGGTCGAGGTCGGTGACTTCGGGGGCGAGACCGGTGAAGAGCACCCGCCGAGGGTTGTAGTCGACCACGCTGGGGTCGAGACCACGTGACAGCAGCGACGAGGCGAGCCCGTTGCCGACGGCCAGGCCGTAGTCGTCGGAGCGTGCGACGATCGCGACCTTCCATGCCTCGCCGGGAGCGTCGGCATCACGACGGGCGATGATCGAGTCGGCGAGGTAGGACACCAGGACGTCGTCGGGAAGCGCCGTACGGAACAGGCCGAACGCCTCCTGGCCGGAGGTGAGGCCCGGCATGCTCGCCGAGGCACTGCAGGAGATGCTGTCGGCCGCGGCGACGGCGTCCCGGTACTCGGTGCCGCCGGTCGAGCTGGCCGGGCCGATGAGCGCCTGGGCGCCTTCGTCGATCACCGTCGGTACGACGGCGGCGTCGATCTCGTTGAGCGGCGTCTGGGTCGTGGTGACGTCGAGCGGGCCATCCAACACGCCGCCGCCGTCGGCGATGTCCTGGACGGCGAAGTCGATGCCGCGGGTCTGGCCTTGGAACAGCGTGGTGAGCAGGCCCTGCGAGGGTGCGATCACGCCGACCGCCAAACCCTCACCCGTCAACGCCGTGTCGACCGGAGCCTCCGTGTCGGCGGTGGTGTCCTCGACCGATCCGGCAACGGTGGTGTCGGCATCGGAGTCGTTGTCGCCGGAACACGACGTCAACACCACCCCGACCGCGATCAGCACACTCAACGAACGACGGCTCACCTTGCGTGGGCTCACGGAGTCTCCCTCTGTCTTGTTGGACGCGATGTCAGGCGCCGTCCGACGATGGACCACCCGGATGATGATCGGCACCAGAATGTCAGATGTCGAGCGAACGTGTCGGTGATACCGGCAATGCACACTCGGGGTCGACGCAGAAGCCCGTGGGGTCGCTCAGCCGATGCGGATCGCGGTCCCGCCGTCGACCGGCAGGACCACGCCCGTGACGAAACGCGCCTCGTCGGAGGCGAGGAACAACGCGGCGTTCGCCGCGTCCCATGCGGTTCCCATGCCGCCCTGCAACGGCACCCGCTGGTTGCGTTCCTCGCGGATCACGTCGGTGGCCACCCCACGGGCGGCGGCGATCCCACCGACGGCCATCGGCGTGTCGACGAACCCGAGCGCGATCGCATTGCAGCGCACGCCCCGCGACGCGTTCCCCTGGGCGATGCTCGTCGTGAGGCGGTTCACGCCCGCCTTCGACACCTCGTACGCGGTCTGGAATCCGCCGGCGATCGACGCCGCCGACGAGATGTTGACGATCGACCCGCGACGCTGTTCGCGCATCGATCGGCAGGATCGCCTTGCACGTGCGCCACATCGAGCACGAGGTTGACGTCGAGGATCAGGTCGAAGCCGTCGTCGTCGAGCAGATGGGCCGGGCCGTCGCCATGGCCACCGATGCCGACGTTGTTGACCAGGATGTCGATGCGGCCCCAGCGCTCGAGCGCGTGCGCGGCGACGGCACGACACGCGATCGGATCGGAGATGTCGGCCCCGATCGCCGACGCGGCACCGCCCGCGGCGCGGATCAGCTCGACCGTCTCCGCGGCGCGGGCTTCGTCGCGGTCGACGCACAGCACGTCGGCGCCTTCGCGGGCGAACGTCAGCGCGATCGCTCTGCCGTTGCCGATGGTCTCGCCCGGGGTCTGCCCGGCGCCGACCACGATCGCCGCGGCCCCGTCGAGCCGTCCCGATCCCGTGGTTCGTCGTGTCTGGTCGCTGTCCATCGACTGCACGATGGCACACCGGTCCGGCGACGGCCGAGACCGGTCGTCCGGCGATCTCGGTCGGTCCGAGTCGGATACCGGACCGATTCCGACCGAGATCGGCTGCTCGGCACCGATCGGATTCACAGCGAACTCCCAGGATCCACCCAGTTGATACCGATCCGGCGATCGGTTCGATGATGGTCGTGAACCACCGATCCCCCACCGGCGACGACCCCAGGAGCTGACATGGCCGACCACGAACACCATCCCGACCAGGAGCACGACGAGTTCGACCGGGGCCTCGTCCACGATCTGCAGACGATGATGAATCGTCGACGCATGCTGTTCACCGTCGGCGGCGCCGGCATCGGCGCGCTGGTGCTGGCGGCGTGCGGTTCGGGCGACGGTGCGTCGTCGGCCGACGACCGACGCGGGACGACCGGCACGGCCGGTTCGACGGCGGGCACCACGGCCACGACCGACGGGTCGACACCGTCACCGCGGCGGCCGCGACACGACAGCGGGCACGACGACCGAGTGCGTGTCGGAGATCCCCGACGAGACCGGCGGGCCCTATCCCGGCGACGGCACCAACGGTGTGAACGTCCTGACCGAGGACGGGATCGTCCGGCGCGACATCACCTCCAGCTTCGGCTCGTCGACCACGACCACCGACGGCATCCCGCTCGAGTTGGTCCTGACGGTCCAGGACGCGGCATCGTGCACCCCGCTGACCGGCGCCGCGGTCTACCTCTGGCATTGCACGGCGGCCGGCGAGTACTCGCTGTACTCGAACACCGTCGTCGACGAGAACTTCCTGCGCGGCGTGCAGGAGTCCGATGCCAACGGCCAGGTCCGGTTCACCACGGTCGTGCCCGGCTGCTACGACGGCCGCTGGCCCCACATGCACTTCGAGATCTTCGAAGCGTTGTCCGACGCCGTCTCCGGCAACAACAGCATCAAGACGACCCAGCTCGCCATCCCCCAGGCGGTCGCGGAGACGCGCGTACGCCGACGCCCGCTACCCGCGCAGCGCCAGCAACCTCGCCCGCGTCTCGCTCACGTCGGACATGGTGTTCGCCGACGACGGCGGTGCGCAACAGATGGCATCGATGTCCGGCGACAACGACGCCGGCTACCGGGCGCAGCTGATCGTCGGCATCTGACCGCGATCCGTGCTGCGCCGGCCTACCCAATTCACGGACAGCTCACGGGAAACTCTCAGGAAGCGAGGTCATGCTGCAACCATGCCCGGCCAACACCTTCTCGTCGTCGACGACGAGGACAACCTCCGATCGATGCTCGCGGCCGCGCTGCAGCACCACGGCTACGTCGTCACGACGGCGGAGAACGGTCGTGAGGCCCTCGACCTGATCCCGACGTCGAAGCCCGACCTCGTCCTGCTCGACGTGATGATGCCGGACCTCGACGGGTTCGAGGTGTGCCGGCGGTTGCGGACCGACGGCGACCGCACGCCGGTGCTGTTCCTCACCGCCCGCGACGCGACCGAGGACAAGGTGCGTGGGCTGACGCTCGGCGGCGACGACTACGTCCAGAAGCCGTTCAGCCTCGACGAGCTGGTGGCTCGGGCCGAGGCGGTGTTGCGGCGCACGGGCGACGGATCCGACTCGGCGGTCGTCCATGCGTGCGCCGACCTGAGCATGGACGACGACGCGCACCGTGTCACCCGCGGCGGCGGCGAGGTGTCGCTGTCGCCGACCGAGTACAACCTGCTGCGCTTCCTGCTCGTCAACCAGGGCCGCGTCCTGTCGAAGGCACAGATTCTCGACCACGTGTGGAAGTACGACTTCGGTGGCGACGGGGGAGTCGTCGAGACCTACATCGGCTACCTCCGCAAGAAGGTCGACCACGTGCAGCCGAAGCTGATCCACACGATCCGGGGCGTCGGGTACACGCTCCGCCAACGGTGACCCACGTCGCGATGAGTGCGCAGGCATGATCCGGCGTCCGACGATGTCGCTGCGGGCGCGCCTGCTCGCCGGGATGGCGGTCGTCGCCATCGTGCTCGTCGTCGTGTCGGCGGTCATCACGCTCACGACGCGTGGTCTGCTCATCGACCAGATCGATGACCGGCTGGCGTCGTTCTCACCCGCCGGACGGGCCGACGACTTCGGCCGCTTCCCCGGCCCTGAATTCACCGTGTCGGTGACGGCGGGTGTCGACGGTTCGGGCGGTGTGGCCAGTTCCGGGGGTCACCCCCGCCCCGATGCCGACCGACGCGCCCGTCACGGGGATCCCGGAGCGGTCGAGCGACGCGTACCAGGGTGTCGTGGAAGACGGCGTGCTCAGTACCCGGTTCGTGCCGAACGTCGGCGATCAGGAGTACGGCGCCCCCGACCTCTCGATGAGCGACCTGCCAGCCGATGGGAGCCGCAATTTCACGACCGACTCGATCGACGGCGACGTCACGTACCGGGTGCTCGCGGAGCGCATCGGCGACCTCGTGGTGATCACGGCGCTCCCGCTCGACGACGTCACCGACACCATCTCCCAGCTCGTGTGGGTCGAGGTGCTCGGCTCGATGCTGATCCTGGCGGTGCTCGGACTCGTCAGCTGGTGGGTGATCCACCTCGGCATCAGACCCGTGAAAGAGATGACCAAGACGGCCACACGCATCGCCGGCGGCGACCTGGCGGTGCGCGTCCCCGAATCGGCCAACGGCACCGAATCGGCTGAACTCGCGGTGGCGCTCAACCAGATGCTCGGTCACATCGAGGGCGCGCTCGACGAGCGGGCGGCATCGGAGGGTCGCCTTCGCCGCTTCGTCGCCGACGCGTCGCACGAACTGCGCACGCCCGTCACCACGATCCGGGGGTACGCCGAGCTCTACCGCCATGGCGGCCTGCGCGATCAGGACGCCCTCGACGACGCCATGCGGCGCACCGAGCAGGAGGCGATGCGCATGGGGCGGCTCGTCGAGGACATGCTGGTGCTCGCCAAGCTCGACGAGCAACGACCGCTCGACATCGGCCAGGCTCGACCTCGCCCAGCTGGTCGCCGACGCGGGCGCCGATGCCCGCGCGGCGTGGCCCGGGCGATCGATCGCGGTCGACGTCGTCGACGAACCGGCGATGGTGAGCGGCGACGAGGACCGGTTGCGACAGGTGATCGCCAACGTCGTGGGCAACGCGCTCGTCCACACCGATCCCGACGTGGACGTCGCGTTGCGCGTCGGACGCGCCGACGGCCAGGTCACGTTCGCGGTGGAGGACGCCGGTGACGGCATGCCACCCGAGGTCGCCGTGCGGGTGACCGAGCGGTTCTATCGTGCCGACCCGGCCCGGTCGCGCCACCGGGGCGGCAGCGGACTCGGGCTCTCGATCGTCGATGCCGCGGTGTCCGCTCACGGTGGCACCGTCACGATCGAGAGCGAGCCCGCTCGGGGCACCACGGTACGCCTGTCGTTTCCGGCCGTGTGATTGGAAAAGCGGTCGACCCGCGCAAGGATGACCGTTGCGTTGGCGTCGAGCGAGGAGTGCATCATGACTGACCAGATCGAAATCTCCGCGCTGCGTGTGGTGGCGATCGTCGGAGCACTGCCTCACGAGCGCGAGATCGCTCAACCGCTCCAGATCGACCTCACGCTCGACGTCGACCTCGCCGATGCCGGCAGGTCCGACGACCTCGACGACACCGTGCACTACGGCCTCGTCGCCGATCAGGTGGTCGCGCTGGTGCAGGAGTCGAAGGACACCCTGCTCGAACGCCTCGCCGCCCGAGTTGCCGACGAGGTGCTGACGTTCGACCGTGTCGAGGCCGTGACCGTGGTGGTGACGAAGTTGCGGCCGCCGATCGCCGCCGATGCCGCGTCCACCGCCGTGCGCCTGTATCGCACGCGGGCGACCGCCGCCCTGGCGCCGCGTGTCGCCGCACCGGGCGTTCATCGCGCTCGGGTCGAACCTCGGCGATCGCCGCGAGTACCTCCGCTCGGGCGTTCGCGGGCTGGGCAACGTCGTGGCCATGTCGCAGGTGTACGAGACGGACCCGGTCGGCGGTCCGGACGATCAGGGCGCCTACCTGAACATGGTCGTCGAGGTCGAGACCAGCCTCGATCCGTTCGCGTTGCTGCGCCGGTGTCAACGCATCGAGGCCGAGGCGATGCGTCAACGAGTGGTTCGCTGGGGGCCGCGCACGCTCGACGTCGACATCATCCTGTACGACGACGTCGCGATCCAGGCTCCGGACCTCGTGGTGCCGCACCCGCTGTTCGCCGAGCGCCGTTTCGTCCTCCAGCCGCTGTCCGAGATCGCCCCCGAGCGCTGTCCGGACGGCTGGGACACGCGGCTCGAACCTGCCGGTGTCACCGCCCGCGGCCCACTCGATCTCGCCTGACCCATGACCCGCATCCGGACGTTCGAGGTCGACGACTGCGCCATCGACCTGATCGTCGCGGCCAAGGGCGATCGCACCGTGTCGGTGTGCATCCCGTGCCGCGACGAAGCGGCGACGATCGGGCCGCTCGTCAGCGTCATCCGGGCGGAACTGATGGGCGCCGCCGGCATCGTCGACGAACTGATCGTGCTCGACGATCGGAGCACCGACGACACGGCCCGGGTGGCCGCCCATGCCGGTGCCCGTGTGGTGTCGATCGACGACGTGCACGCCGCGCACGGCAAGGGCCACGGCAAGGGCAACGCGCTGTGGGCCACGCTCCTCGTCAGCCACGGCGACTTCATCGTGTGGTGCGACGGCGACGTCACCAGCTTCGAGCCGAACTGGGTCGTGCGCCTGCTGTCGCCGCTGCTCGACGACGACTCGGTCTCGCTGGTGAAGGCGCTGTACCACCGCCCGACGCGCTACGGCGGCGGCGGTCGCACGACCGAGCTGGTCGCCCGCCCGTTGATGTCGATGTACTTTCCCGAGTTGACCGGGCTCGCCCAGCCGTTGTCCGGCGAGTACGCGGGGCGCCGGTCGGTGCTGGAACAGATCGAGTTCGTCGAGGGCTGGGGCGTCGAGATGGCGATGCTGATCGACATCTGCCGGATGAGCGGACCGGAGGCGATCGCCCAGGTCGACCTCGGAACCCGCGAACACCGGAACCGCTCGTTGCAGTCGCTCAGCGTCCAGGCCGCCGAGGTGATGGCGACGATGCTGACCCGTGCCGGGGTGACGTTGCCCACCGAACTCGACGAGCTGGCGCTTCGCCGCGCCGACGGTTCGCAGGTGCCGTTGAACCTGGCCTCGCGTCCTCGACTCGTCGACATCGTGCAGCATCGACTCATCCGGCCCGCCTGACGTGTCGATCTCGACCCGTTCGACCCGCGCGTCCGTCCGCCACGCGCCTCCTGCTCGTGCGTCATGGCGAGTCGACGTGGAACGCCATCGGCCGGTGGCAGGGGCGGGCGGATCCACCGCTGTCCGAGCTCGGCCGGGACCAGGCGCGGCGAGCCGGTGCCGGGACGATCCCACCACGGGCCGTTCGCCGCCGTCGCGACGTCGACGTTGCTCCGCGCCCGCCAGACCGGCGCAGCTGATCGCCGCCCATGCATCGGTCGAGTTGCTCGACCCGTTCGAGGACCTGATCGAGCGGTCCGCCGGCGAGTGGGAGGGATTGATGCGCGCCGAGATCGAGGCCCGCTACCCGAACTGGTTGGCCGAGCAGCGCCGCCCGACCGGCTACGAACCCGATGGCGAGATCGTCGAACGGGCCGAGCGCGCCCTGCGCGTGATCCACGAACGCCGCGCCGGCTCGAACGTGCTCGTCGTCTCGCACGGTGGTGTGATCACCGCGCTCGAGCGTCGATCGGGTGAGGCGTGGCGCCAGCTGACCAACCTCGAGGCGCGCTGGTTCGAGTTCGACGACACCGACGCGCTGGTCCCGGTCGGCGACCGGGTCCATCTGCTCGCCACCGACGCCCCCGTCGTCGAGACCGACGCCCGCTACGCCTGACCTGCAACGCCTGGGGTCAGGCACCGAACGTTTCAGGTGACGCCGAGGCGTTGTTGCACGGCGCGGATCTTGGCGGGGTAGTGGGCCCGGCCGAACTCGGGGCGCTGCTGCACGATGATGTCGAGCAGCTCGTCGTGCTGCGCCGTTTCCTTCCACGGCAGGGCGATGTAGATCGGCAGCCCCCAGCGCCGCAGCGCATCGAGGTTCGAGTACACCTGCTTCTGGTAGATGAACCGTTCCTCCCACGGCCAGTTCGACGGTGCGAAGCCGGTGCCGGGGTCGATGATGCACCGCTTGCGCAACCCGTACCGATCGGCGTCGGCGAGACGCGACTCGAAGAAGTCGATCATCACGGCGATCGGGTCGTGCTCGACCAGGTCCATCTCCCGCGGGTTCGGCCCGGAGAGGAACGGCACGACGATCGGGACGTCATAGTCGGCGGCGACCTGCCACATCTCGTCGGTCTGCATGCCGTCGGCCGCGTTGATCACCGTCGCACCGGCGTCGAGGGCACGCCGCACCACCTCGGGGCGCCACGAATCGATCGAGATCTCGACGCCGAGCGCGGCGAGCGCGGGGACGATGTGCTCGACCCTCGCCCACTCGTCACGCCAGTCGACGACCGATGCGTTGTCGGTCGAACCCTGACCGCCGAGGTCGATCGCGTCGGCGCCGTCGGCGAGCAGCTGAGTGCGCCCTGGCCACCGCCGCCTCCGGTGTGGTGGCGATCGAATCGCCGGCGAGCGAATCCGGGCTGGCGTTCACGACCCCGTAGAGGAACACGCCCGCAAGCTATCCGCCCCCGCCGCCCGATCTTCTGCCCCACCATCCACGTTTGCGTCACGCTTTGGCGTGCCCTGCAACACGAAAATCGCGACGCAAACGTGGATTGACGGTCAGTTGATCAGGGGGTCGCGGGGGAGGCCGAGGATGCGCTCGCCGATCTGGTTGCGCTTGATCTCCGACGTGCCGCCGGCGATCGACATCGCGCGGTGCATCAACAGCAGCGTGCCGGACATCGCGCCGGCGCCGTCCAGGAACGCGGTGTCGGGGCCGTTCTCCTCGGCCATGATCGCCGCCGCATCGTGACCGATCTCCGAGAGCACGAGCTTGGTCACGTTGCCCTCCGGGCCGGGACCGCCGCCGGCGATCGGCACGGTGCGCGGTGCGCATGTTCATCACCGCCATCGCCTGGTGCGATGCGATGTAGCGGCCGATGCGCGCCGCGCCGCCCGCCACCCGCTCGGGATGCGCGTCGTAGCCGGGGATCAGGACCTCGCCGGGCATCGACATGCCACCGGAACCGCCACCGATGCTCACGCTCTCGTTGCCGAGCGTCGCCCGGGCGACCGTCCAACCACCGTCGACCGGGCCGACCACGTCGTCGTCGGGGACGAACACGTCGTTGAAGAACACCTCGTTGAACTCCGAACCGCCGTTCGGCATCTTCAACGGTCGCACCTCGACGCCCTCGGCGTGCATGTCGATCGACGACGGTCGTGATGCCGTTGTGCTTCGGCGCGTCGGGGTCGGTGCGGACCGTGGCGAGGCCGCGGCCGGCGATGTGGGCGCCGCTCGTCCACACCTTCTGGCCGTTGATCAACCAGCCGCCGTCGACGCGCGTCGCGCGCGTCTTGACGCCGGCGGCGTCGGAGCCGGCGTCGGGCTCGCTGAACAGCTGACACCACACGACCTCGTGGGTGAGCGCGGATCGGACCCAGCGGGCGACCTGGTCGTCGGTGGCGTGCTGGATCAGCGTGAGGATGACCCAGCCGGTGATGCCGTACGCGGGTCGCTCGATGCCGGCGGCGTTGAACTCCTGCTCGATCACGAGCTGTTCGATCGCACCGGCACCCGCGGCCCCACGGCTTCGGCCAGTGCGGCATGACGTAGCCGGTGTCGATCAGCCGGTCGCGCGAGCGCGGGACCCTCGAGCCCCTTGGCCTCGGCGACGAAGGCCTGCAGCTCTTCGCGGATCGCTTCCGCCTCCGGCGGGAGATCGACCGAACGGAGTCGGCGTACCCCGGCCCGGTTGAGATCGGTGGTGGCGATGGCCGCCGACTCCGGGTCGATGATCGCCTGGATCGCCGACGCCCGCCGCAGGTAGATGTGGGCGTCGTGCTCCCACGTGAAGCCGATGCCACCGTGCACCTGGATGTTGAGCTGCGCGCACAGGTCGGCGGCGGGGAGCGCCAGCGTGGCCGCCATCGCCGCGGTGTAGGAGAACTGATCGCCACCGGCGTCGGCCGCCCGGGCCGCATCCCACACCGCGGCGGTCGACAGCTCGGCGGCCACGAGCATGTTGGCGCAGTGGTGCTTCACCGCCTGGAACATCGCGATCGGGCGCCCGAACTGCTCGCGCTGCTTGGCGTATTCGGCGGCCTGCTCGGTGCACTCGCGGGCGATGCCCGTCGCCTCGGCCGAGTAGATCGTGCGGGCGTAGTCGACCAGCAGCTGGCGGGCGCCCGGCAGGATGGTGGCCGGCGGCGCCGTCGAAGCGTGACCCGCCCGGCGCGCCGAGTCGGGTCGAGGTTGGTCGGGATGTCGACCGTGACGCCCTCCGCCCGCCACATCGACGACGGCGACGTCGTCGCCGACGGGAACGAGCAGCACGCCGGCCAGACCGGCGCCGATGACCACCCCGCCGGATCCGTGCAGTCGGCCGTCGCGCAGCTCGGCCGACCCGCCGATCCCGACCGCACCGTTGATCGACCCGTCGGAGAGTCCGGGCAGCCACGTGGACTTCAGGTCGTCGGTTCCGACGGCGGCCAGCACCGCGCTGGCGACGACGGTCGGCACGAACGCGCCCGGGGCCAGGCCGCGACCGAGCTCCTCGACGACCACGACGAGTTCCTCGAGGCCGTAGCCCGATCCGCCGAACTCCTCGGGGACGTGCAGCCCGAGCCACCCGAGCGCGGCGGCCTCGCCGTAGAAGCTGGGGATTGGTCTCCTCGGCCGCTTCCAGCAGGGCACGCGCCGCGGCGCGCGACTCGTGCTTGGCCAGGAAGTCCGACACGGTGCCGGCGAGCGCGCGATGGTCTTCGGTGATGGCAATCGACATAGTCGGCACAGTACGACCGACGCCCGGCCGCCGGCGATGCGGACCGAGCCCCGCCCGACCATCGATTTGTGTCAGCGCACGTCGTTGGCGCACCGATGTGCTGACACGAAAATTGCTCGAAGATTTGTGTCAGCAGATACCGCTGGCGCACGATGTGGGCTGACACAAATCGAAGGGGCTGGCGGAGATCAGGGTGATCTCGTCGACGAGGCCCCAGCGCAGGGCGGTCGCGGCGTCGATCGTGCGGCCGGTGAGACCGAGGGCGGCGGTGCGCTGGCGGCCGATGCGCCGCGTCAGGCTGACGGTGCCGCCGGCACCGGGAATCAGACCCGAGCCCGATCTCCGGGCAGCGCGATCAGCGTGTCGGGCCTGGGCCACGACGTGCGAGGCGAACGCGGCCATCTCGATGCCACCGCCGAGCGTCGATCCGTGGATGTGGCATTCGAGCCGATCGCCGAGTTGATGGATCGAGACGGGCCGGGCTGCAGGCCAGGCGGGTGACGTGTGCGGTCGCCGGGTCGGATCGCTGACCGAACTCGCCGAGGTCGCCGCCGCTGCAGAACGACGGACCGTCGCCCCGCAACACGACCGACGTGATCGAGTCGTCGACGATCGGCGATCGACAGGGCGGCGTACAACTCGTCGCGCAGTTGCGTGGAGATGGCGTTGTGCCGGTGGGGACGGTCGAGGACGATCTCCAGCCGCGTGCCGTCGCGCTCGACCCGGACCACCGGGCCGGTGTCCGCGGCCGGTGACGCCGTCGCCGCCGCGCGCCACGCGGCGAACTCCGGGCCGGACTGGAGCACCGAGTAGGCGGCCGATTCGGCGGCGAGACCGCCGTGTGACCGGCAGCGTCGGCTGCGACCGCAACAACGACCGCGAGCGTCGCCGCCGCCATCGGCGACCGGGCGACCGAGCGCCAGCAGCTCGTCGACGTCGGATTCACCGATCACCGCATCGGCGTTCATCGGGCCGTCGCCACCGAACTCGTCGCCGACCCAGACGACGACCGTCGGCAACGAACCGGGGGAGACGAGTCCCGACACGTCGCCGCGCACGAGGACCGCGGCGATCCGGTCGTCGCCGGCGAGTTGCTCGTCGACGAACGGCGAGCGGACGAAGTCGCCGTACTCGTCCGGGCTGAGTTCGAGGTGGTCGATCAGCCGAGCGTACGGCAACCGTGCCGCCGTCGTCGTGGGCACGAACGCGGTCACGCGCCGGCTGATCAAGGTCGTGCATCGGTGCCAGGCACCGATGCACGACCTGCCGAGATGGCGCTGATGAGGATGTCGGCGTGAGAATGACGGCATGAGGAGCCATCGGTGACCTGGGACGCGCTGCCCGCCGGCGTGGGCGCCGGCCGACGTCGATGCCCCGAGGCTGTGGGCAGAGTCGGGCGCCCAGTGGCTCACCGCCGCCGGGGTCGACGTCCCGGTCGAGCTCGTGCGCGCCATCGCCGGATCCGTGCGGCTACCTCGACGAGCGGGGTGCCGGGCTGGCGTCGATCACGGGTGCAGCGCGGCGTCGGCCTGCTGGCCGAACGGGCCGCGCTCCTCGAACTCGCGCCATCCGGAACGGTCAGCTGTGGGGGAGCGAGCTCGGCTCCTGCGCTGCGCCGACGGGTGGATCGCCGTCTCGCTGGCACGCCCTGATGACATCGCCTCGATCCCGGCGTGGCTCGGCGTCGACGGATCGGCGGCGATCGACCGTGGACGGCCGTGACCGGCCGGGTCGCCGGCCTCGAACGCCGCGCTCGTGGCGGAGCGAGCGGTCGCACTCGGCATCGCCTGTTCGGTCGTCGGCGAGGTCGACGACACGCGGCCGGTGCTCGTGACCTCGCTCGGCGACGCGCCCGCCCGCCCGGTCGGACGGGGCGATCGTGGTCAACCTCGCGTCGCTGTGGGCCGGGCCGCTGGCCGCCGACGTGCTGGCCCGGATCGGGGCCCGGGTGATCAACGTCGAGAGCACCGCCCGGCCCGACGGGGCGCGCCACACGCCGCGGTTCTTCGAGGCGCTGCACGGTCGGTGCACATCGGTCGCCCTCGCACTGCACACGGATCGGGGTCGCGACCAGCTGCAGGCGCTGCTCGCCGCGGCCGACGTCGTGATCGAGGGCTCCCGCCCGCGGGCGCTCGAACAGATGGGGATCGACGCCGCAGACCTCGTGCGCACCGGGCCCGAAGGTGTGGCTGTCGATCACCGCTCACGGCCGGCGCCGACCCGCACGGCCAACCGGGTGGGGTTCGGCGACGACGCCGCGGCCGCCGGTGGGCTCGTCGGCTGGATCGGCGACGACCCGCGGTTCATCGCCGACGCGGTCGCCGACCCGCTCGACCGGCGTGACGGCGGCGGCGGCGGTCGTCCAGCTGCTCGAGTCGCCCGGTCGATGGCTGGCCGACGTCGCGCTGTCGCGGGTCGCGCGCATCGGCCGCCGGCGGCGAGTGGGCTCCGGTGACCACCTCGACGCCGATCCGCCGCGCCGCGGGTCCGCACCGATCCCGGGCGGGCCCTGCCGCTCGGCCGCGACACCGACGCCGTCCTGCCGAGTTCGGGATCGGCTGACATGCGACGGCGTCGTAGGGTGAGGCCACCCGATCCACGTCGGCACGTCGGACATCGAGGGGAAGCGCGATGAAGTACACGAAACTGGGGACGACCGGGCTCGACGTGTCGAGGATCTGCCTCGGCTGCATGAGCTTCGGCGACTCCGGGTCCGGCAACCACACCTGGACGCTCGACGAGGAGGCCAGCCGCGGCTTCATCAAGGATGCGCTCGAGTGCCGGCATCAACTTCTTCGACACCGCGAACGTGTACTCGCTCGGCAGCAGCGAGGAGATCGTGGGCCGGGCGCTCGCCGACTTCGCCGACCGTGACGAGGTCGTGCTCGCCACCAAGGTCCACGGCCCGATGCGCCGCGGCCGCAACGCGGCCGGCCTGTCGCGCAAGGCGATCATGACCGAGGTCGACGCGAGCCTGCGTCGGCTCGGGATGGACTACATCGACCTCTACCAGATCCATCGATTCGACCCCCGCACGCCGATCGAGGAGACGATGGAGGCGCTCCACGACGTCGTCAAGTCGGGCAAGGTGCGCTACATCGGTGCGTCGTCGATGTGGGCGTGGCAGTTCAGCAAGGCCCAGTACACCGCCGAACGGCACGGCTGGACCAAGTTCGTCAGCATGCAGAACCACTACAACCTGCTCAACCGCGAGGAGGAGCGCGAGATGATGCCGCTGTGCGTCGACCAGGGCGTCGGCGTCATCCCGTGGAGCCCGCTCGCCCGCGGCAAGCTCACCCGCGACTGGGACGCCACGACCGAGCGGTCCGAGGCCGACGAGTTCGGCAGCAAGCTGTACAACCCGGACAGCGACCGGGTCATCGTCGAACGGGTGGCCGAGATCGCGGCCGAGCGCGGCGTCCCGCGCGCCCAGGTGGCGCTGGCGTGGATGCTGTCGAAGCCGTTCGTCACGTCGCCGATCGTCGGGGCGACCAAGCCGCACCACATCGCCGACGCGGTCGCTGCGGTCGAGGTGCACGCTGACCAGCGACGAGATCGACCGTCTCGAAGAGCCGTACACGCCGCACCAGGTCGCCGGCTTCGCCTGACCCGTTCGTCCCCGATGCAGGTCGAGCGTCGCGCTCGACGATTTGTTCGGAACGATTTATTCCCGAGGCTCGCTTTCGCTAAGGTCCGGCCTGCTCGCGAGCGGGGATGGCTTCGCGGGCCACGGCAGTAACGCCGTGTCGCCAGTCCGTGATCGTTGATCCGGACACATGAGGAGGATCTGTGCTTGAAGCTGTAGCACTCGCGCCGGGCAACTTGCTCGCCGCCGAGGGTGGGTATCAAGAGTTCGTACTGGGCAACGGGGAGAAGACGATTCTCGTGCTGTCCGCGCTCGTCGCCCTCGTGGCGATCGGCGTCGGGTTCGCTGCTGATGCGCGGCGTGCTCGCGGCCGACCAGGGCACCCCGAAGATGATCGAGATCGCGCTCGCCATCCAGGAAGGCGCCGCCGCCTACCTGCGACGCCAGTTCCGCACGATCGCCGTGATCATGGTGCCGGTCGCGGTCGTCGTGTTCCTCACCTCGACCGAGGTGCTCAAGCCGGATGGTGCCGTCGCGCTGACGTGGGCGCAATCGGGCACGTTCCGCACGCTGGCCTTCATCGCCGGCGCCTTGCTCTCCGGGCTCACCGGCTACATCGGCATGACGCTCGCCACGCGTGGCAACGTGCGCACGGCGGCGGCGGCCAAGGCCGGCTCGCTCCCCGCCGCGCTCAAGGTCGCCTTCCGCACCGGCGGCGTCGCCGGCATGTTCACCGTCGGGCTCGGCCTGTTCGGCGCGACGGTGATCATCATGCTGTTCCAGAACACGAGCTCGGCGATCCTCGTCGGATTCGGCTTCGGCGGCTCGCTCATCGCCCTGTTCCTCCGCGTCGGCGGCGGCATCTTCACCAAGGCCGCCGACGTCGGCGCCGACCTCGTCGGCAAGGTCGAGGCCGGCATCCCCGAGGACGACCCCCGCAACCCGGCCACGATCGCCGACAACGTGGGCGACAACGTCGGCGACTGCGCCGGCATGGCCGCCGACCTCTTCGAGTCGTACGAGGTCACCCTCGTCGCGTCGATCATCCTCGGTGTCCCGGCGTTCGCCGCCATCGGCGCCAACCCGGCCCTCGGCCTGGTGTTCCCGCTCGGCGCCCGCGCCATCGGCGTCGTCGCCTCGATCGCCGGCATCTACGCCGTGCGGGCCAAGGAGAGCGACACGAGCGCCCTGCGCCCGATCAACCGTGGCTTCCTGGTCGCCAGCATCCTCACGGTGCTCGGCACCGCCGCCCTGGCGCTGGGCTACGTCGGCAACGACAACAACAACGAGGGCTGGAAGTGCCTCGGCGCCGTCGTCATCGGGCTCATCCTGGCCCAGGCCGTCAGCCGCCTGACCGAGTACTTCACCGGCACCGAGCACCGCCCGGTGCAGGAGATCGCCGAAGCGACCCGTACCGGCCCGGCCACCACGGTGCTGTCCGGCACCGCGTTGGGCATGGAGTCGTCGGTGTACGCCATCGTCGCGATCGCCATCGCCATCGGTTCCGCCCTCGCCCTCGGCGGCGGCAACCTGCAGTTCTCCTTCTACATGGTCGCCCTCACCGGCATGGGCATGCTCGCCACGACCGGCGTGGTCGTCTCGGAGGACACGTTCGGCCCGGTCGCCGACAACGCCGCCGGCATCGCCGAGATGTCCGGCGAGTTCTCCGGCGAAGCCGAGAAGATCATGGTCAGCCTCGACGCCGTCGGCAACACGACCAAGGCCGTCACCAAGGGATTCGCCATCGGCTCGGCGGTCATCGCCTCGGTGGCCCTGTTCGCCAGCTTCATCGAGACGGCTGCCGGTGAGACGCTCAGCAGCGAGACGGTCGAGACGCTCAACCAGACCGCCCGCGGCGTGTTCGACACGATCCCGATCAACGTCGCCGACCCGAAGGTCTTCATCGGCCTGCTGATCGGCGGCTCGGTCAGCTTCCTGTTCTCGGCGCTCGCCATCCGCGCCGTCGGCCGCACCGCCGGTGTGGTCGTGCAGGAGGTCCGCAACCAGTTCGCCGACGGCAAGATCATGTCCGGCGAGCGCAAGCCCGACTACGGCCCGGTCATCGACATCTGCACCAAGGCGTCGCTGCGTGAACTGGTCACGCCGGCCCTGCTCGCCGTGCTCACCCCGGTGATCATCGGCTTCGGTATCGGCTACGTCGCGCTCGGTGCGTTCCTCGCCGCGGTCATCCTCACCGGCCAGCTGATGGCGAACTACCTCTCCAACTCCGGTGGTGCCTGGGACAACGCCAAGAAGTACATCGAGGACGGCAACGAGGGCGGCAAGGGCTCCGAGTCGCACAAGGCCGCCGTCATCGGCGACACCGTCGGCGACCCGTTCAAGGACACCGCCGGTCCGGCGCTCAACCCGCTCATCAAGGTGATGAACCTGGTGTCGCTGCTGATCCTGCCGGCGATCATCGCCCTGTCGGAGATCAAGGACGACAACGTCATCGTGTCGACGCCGAAGCCCGCCGGCCTGGCCATCGCCGGTGTCTCGCTGGTGGTGCTGATCATCTCCATCGCCTACTCGAAGCGGGCGACCGGCGGCCTCGACGTGAGCGAGGATTCGACGCCGGCAGCAAGTTCGTCGACGCCTGCGTAGCCTGTGCCACCCTGCACGCCGACTCCGGCGTGCAGGGTGGACAGAACGCGTTGGCTGAGGAGAACATCACATGACCGAGTGGGTCACCGACATCGTGGATCGGCTCGGATACGTCGGCGTGGCGTTCCTCGTCGCGCTGGAGAGCCTCTTTCCGCCGATCCCGTCCGAGCTCATCCTCCCGCTGGCCGGTTTCGTCGCCGGGCAGGGTGACGCCAACTTCCTCGGGATGGTCGCCGCCGCCACGGTCGGCTCGTTGGTGGGGGCGTGGATCCTCTACGGCATCTCGGCGGCGATCGGCCCGGAGCGGCTGCATCGTTTCGTGGTCCGCTACGGCCGTTGGTTCGGCGTGAAGGACACCGACCTGGTCCGCGCCGAGGAGTGGTTCGACCGGCGCTCGACCTACGCCGTGCTGTTCGGGCGCTGCGTGCCGCTGATCCGCTCGATCGTGTCGATCCCCGCCGGCTTCCGGCGGATGCCGATCGTCCGGTTCACGATCGCCACCATCGCCGGCAGCCTGGTGTGGAACTTCGCCCTCATCGGTGGCGGGGCCCTGCTCGGCGACCGCTGGGAGGAACTCGGCGACTACGTGGCCATCTTCCAGTGGCTCGTGATCGTGCTCATCGTCGGTGCGATCGGCTGGTTCGTCTGGACCCGGCTGGTCAAGCCGAAACTGACCGGCCGCAAGCCGGACGGGGAGACGCTGACCGCCGAGGAACATGCGCCACGACGCGACATCGGCGGCCGGCTCACCCGATGACCAGGTGAACCGACCGCCGACGGTCGAGTGATCAGGTCCGTTCGCTAGATCGCGTCGTTCCCGCGCTCGCCGGTGCGGATCCGAAGGATGTCGTCGACGGTGGTCACCCACACCTTGCCGTCACCGATCTTGCCCGCCCTGGCGGCGGTGGCGATCGCCTCGACGACCGTGTCGGCGGTGACGTCGTCGACGACGACCTCCACCTTCAACTTGGGCACGAAGTCGAGCTTGTACTCGGTGCCTCGGTACGTCTCGGAGTGACCCCCTTGACGCCCGTGGCCGCGGACCTCGGTGACCGTCATACCGTGGACGTCGGCACTCTGCAGCGCTGCCTTGACGTCGTCGAGTTTGTACGGGTTGATCACTGCGGTGATCATCTTCATGTCTCGCTCCTTTCAGTCGTCGTTGGGATCAGTGGTAGGCGGTCTCGGCGTGCAGGGCGAAGTCGAGGCCGGTCTCCTCGACCTCGTCACTGACCCTGATGCCGATCGTGTACTTGAGCGCCAGCAGGATCGCCGACGTTCCGATGATCGACCAGATGATCGCCGCACCGTTGGCGATCGCCTGCTCGAGCAGCAGCGTTCCGCCACCGCCGTAGAACAGGCCCTTGTCGAACGCGCCGTCGAAGAACTCGGGATCGGCGAGCAGGCCGATCATGAGCGAACCGACGAGCCCGCCGACGAAGTGCACGCCGACGACATCGAGCGCGTCGTCGTAGCCGGCCTTGAACTTGATCTTCACGGCGTAGCAGCAGATGAGGCCGGCGACGGCGCCGATCAGGATCGGGGCACCGCCCGACACGTAGCCGGCGGCGGGGGTGATCGCCACGAGACCAGCGACGATGCCCGATGCGGCGCCGAGGTTGGTCGGGTGTCCGTCACGAACCCACTCGATGAGCACCCACACGAGGCCGGCCGCGGCGGCGGCGAGGAACGTGTTCATGAACGCCTGGGCGGCCTGCCCGTTGGCGGCGAGGGCGGAACCGGCGTTGAAGCCGAACCAACCGAACCACAGGATTCCGGTGCCGATCATCACGAGCGGCATCGAGTGCGGCGGGCTGGCCTCCGACGGCCATCCCTTGCGCTTGCCGAGGATCAGCACGGCGGCGAGCGCGGCGATGCCGGCGTTGACGTGAATGGCGGTGCCGCCGGCGAAGTCGAGCGAGCCACGCACGCCGAGCCAGCCGCCGTACACCCACTTGAACACGGGGACGAACACGATCAGCACCCAGAGCGGGACGAAGATCGCCCAGGCCGAGAACTTGATGCGGTCCGCAACCGCACCGGAGATGAGCGCCGGGGTGATCGCGGCGAACATGCCGAGGAAGGCGATCGTCGCGATCGTCCCGCCGGCGTCGTCGCCGGTGATGCCGATGCCGTCGAGCATCAGGAAGTCGAAGTTGCCGATGTAGCTGTTACTGCCCTGGGCGAGGGAGTAGCCGAGAACGACCCACACGATGGGGACGATCAAGAGGCAGTAGAAGTTCATCATGAGCATGTTCAGCACATTGCGACTCTGGTCCATCCCCCCGTAGAAGAGGGCGAGGCCCGGTGTCATGAAAAGGACGAGCGCCGCTGATACCAGCACCCATGCCAAACTGCCTGAATCCATTCATCACTCCATTTCGTCGAGGGTTTCGATTGCCGCCGACACAATCGCAACGATTTGTTTCGCAAGCGTTTCGGTGACATCGCACGTCAATGAACTCACCCGCGGTGGCGGCCGAGACACCCGCAGTAGAGTCGGCGTCGATGTCCCTGCGTCGTCAGCTGCACGCTGGAGCCATCGTCGCGAGGGCGAATCTGACGCTGTTCGAGCGGCCCGACCGCCTGCCCCGGGCGATGCTCGCCATCATGCCGTGGGGCGCAACGCTCGCCGGGATCGTGGCCGCCGCAGCCGCCCGGTACCCGGATCGGGTGGCGATCCACGACGAAAACGGTGCGACCACGTATGCCGAGCTGTGGGGTCGCGCTCAATCGGTCGCCGACGGGCTGAGCGGGGCGGGTGTCGGCCAGGGATCGCGGGTCGGCCTGCTGTGCCGGAACCATCGGGGCTTCGTGGAGGCGCTCGTCGCCGTGTCCGCGACCGGGGCCGACCTCGTGCTGCTCAACACGGGCTTCGCCGGACCGCAGCTCGCGGACGTGGTCGAACACGAGGGGATCACCCATGTGATCCACGACCTCGAGTTCGCCGAGATCGCGGCAGGGTGCGGCGGCGAGACGATCGACGAGTCGGCGCTGGCCGGCCTCGCCGCGGCAGGACGCCCGGCGACACCGCAGCGGATCCAGGGACGCGTCGTCATCCTGACATCCGGCACGACCGGTCGACCCCAGGGCGCCGAGCGGCGGAGCGATCCTGCCGCGATCGCTGGGGTGGCGGCCGTGCTCGAACGGGTGCCGTTCCGGCTGGGCGACACCCAGGTGATCGCCGCCCCGCTGTTCCATGCGTGGGGCCTGACGAACCTGCTGCTCGGCCTGTGCGCGGTGCACGACGAACGTGCTCGCTCGAACCTTCGACGCCGAGTCGAGCCTGCGCTCCGTTGCCGAGCACCATGCTCAGGTGTTCGTGGTCGTGCCGGTCATGTTGTCGCGCATCCTGGCGCTGCCCGCCGCCGTCCTCGACGACGTGACGACGCCGGACCTGCGGGTGATCGCATCGAGCGGGTCGGCACTCGGCAGCAGGCTGACCACCGAGGTGCTCGACCGGTTCGGCCCCGTCCTGTACAACTTCTACGGGTCGACGGAAGTGGCGATCGCCACGGTGGCGACCCCGGCCGACCTCCGCCAGGCACCCTCGACCGCAGGGCGCGTCGCGTTCGGCGTGCAGGTCGAGATCCTCGACGACCACGGTGAGTTGTTGCCCACCGGTTCGACCGGGCGCGTCTTCGTCGGGGGATCGATGCGGTTCGAGGGCTACACGACCGGTGGCGGCAAGGAGGAACGTCACGGCCTGCTCTCGTCGGGGGATCTCGGGCACTTCGACGACGACGGCTTGCTGTTCGTCGACGGACGGGACGACGACATGATCGTGTCCGGAGGCGAGAACGTGTTCCCGATCGAGGTCGAGGAACTGCTCGGCCACCACCCCGACATCTCCGAGGTGGCCGTGGTCGGCGTCCCCGATGAGCGGTTCGGGCAGGCGCTGGTGGCATTCGTGGTCACACGCGATGGTGCAGACCTCGCGGCCGGCGACGTGCAGGCGCATGTCCGTGACCACCTGGCGCGTCACAAGGTTCCACGCCAGGTCGAGTTCATCGCCGAGTTGCCGCGAAACACCACGGGCAAGATCCTCCGGCGGTCGCTGATCGACGCCGCGACGGCGGATTGACGACGCCGTCGAGACGACGTGGCCGCTCGCTCCTGCGCTCGGGTGGCTCAGCCGATGCCGCAGACGTCGAGCGCGATCAGGGCGAGGGTGCGCGCGGTGGTGACGATCTCCGCGACGGGGACCGACTCCATCGGCCCGTGGGCGAGCATCGCGTCGCCGGGCCCGTACTGCACGGTCGGGATGCCGCCGAGGCCGGTGAGGAGACGAAGGTCGCTGCCGTACGGTGCGCCGTAGACGTCGGCCCGCCCGCCTCCGGTGACCGCGCCGTGCGCCGTTTGGACACGCTCGACGAGATCGCTGTCGCCCGGGATCCGTCCCGACGCGAACTGACCGCCCCACCACTCGACCTCGACCGGATGTGTCGCGCAGCCAGGGATCGTCTGCGCACGCGTCGCGCGACGGCCGCCTCGAACTCGGCTCGGGCGTGATCGACGGGTTCGCCGATGGCGACGCCGAGCCGTCCTTCTGCAACGAGGAGGTCGGGCACCGACGACGCCCAGTCGCCGCCGTGCACCGTGCCGATGGAGATCGGGTGGGCGAGCGCCCATCGCGCCGTGAGCGGGTCGACGTGCTCGTGGCGGCGCTGCTCCAGCTCCTGGATCGCCCGCCAGACCGGCCAGAACTTGTCGATGCTGCTCACGCCGTCGGTACGCCGGGCGGCGTGCGTCGCCTGGCCACGCACGCGTAGGCGGAACGTCAGCGCCCCCGAGTTGGCCGGGATGATGTCGAGCTCGGTCGGCTCAGGGATCACGCAGGCGTCGGCCGTCCAACCGCGCTGCAGCGTGGCAAAGGTGCCGAGCCCGCCGTCCTCCTCCCCCTGGACCGACGCCACCAGCAGGTCACCGCGCAGCCTCACACCCGACGTGCGGATCGCCTGTGCGGCCCAGTGCGCGGCGATCAGTCCCGCCTTCATGTCGCACGAGCCCCGGCCGAGGAGGCGGTCGCCGCGGAACGCTCCGCTGAACGGGTCGTCCACCCACGCATCGGGATCTCCGGTGGGTACGACGTCGATGTGTCCGTTGAGCATCAGCGTCGCGCCGTCGCCGGATCCGGGAAGGCGACCGACCAACCCCCACGCCTCGGTCCGCTCGACCTCCATGCCGGGGAAGTCACCGTGGGCGCGGATCGCGTCGAGATCGATCGACCAGTGATCGACCTCCAGCCCGCCGCGATCGAACAGCGCCGCCATGTGGGCCTGGCCCTCGTTCTCGCCGTCGGTCCCGCTCACGCTGGGCAGCCGGACGACGCGGGCGGCCTCGGCGAGCATGGTGTCGGTCAACGAGTCGACGTGTGCCAGTACCCGCGCGATCGACTCACGCTGCGACATGCTCGGACGGTAACGCGTGCCTAGGTGTTCAATCCATCGACGAACGTGGCGATGAGGCCGGCGACCTCGCCGGCGTGGCTGTCCTCGTGCATGGAGTGACCACCACCGTCGACGACCACGAGGCGTGCATCGGGCATCTTCCGCTCGAGGTACTCGCCGGCGCCGGTGTACTCCGGGCGGTCGTCGCTGCCGGCGAGGACCAAGGTCGGCGTCGGCATCTCGGCCAACCGGTCCATCACGACCGAGTCCTCCTGCAGATTGAGCGTCGTGACCTGCTCGGGAACGCCGAAGCGATGGGCGTTGCGCTTCGAGCGCTCGTTCCACTCCTCACGCTTCACCGGATCGCGATAGCCCGGGCCGGTGTTGATGACGACCACGCCGCGGGCGGTGTCGGGACGCGTGGCGGCG
Source organism: Ilumatobacteraceae bacterium (assembly GCA_963772085.1). Classification (GTDB taxonomy): domain Bacteria; phylum Actinomycetota; class Acidimicrobiia; order Acidimicrobiales; family Ilumatobacteraceae; genus Sva-07. Next base: position 140,605 of record CAVYWH010000002.1, on the reverse strand, counting down.
AAGGCGAGGGCGAGATAGCCCCCGAGCGAGTGGCCGACGAGGACCGCCGGCGTGTCGATGTCGGCCAGCAGCTGGGTGAGGACCTCGTCGATGTCGTCGAGGGCCCGATCGCGGGTGTACTCGGCGGCATCCTCGGGGACGGGGGAGTCGCCGTGCCCGAGGAGATCGATCGCCACCACCGTGAACCGGTCGGCGAGCGCGTCCATGCAGGCGTCCCACGACGCCGCCGACATGCCGAGGCCGTGGATGAAGACGATGGGTGCACCGGTTCCGCGCCGTACCGCGTTGAGTCGCATGACGTCGGACCGTACCCACTCGCCCCCGCCCACCCGAAACCGCCGAGGTCGGGATCGTCGACGTGTCTGCCACAAGGGCGGCAGCGCGAGCGGAGGACGACGCGCGCGGTCCGGGTCTGCGAACATGGCCCCGGTGGGCGACGCCTGCCAACCTGAGGAGAACGACATGGATGACAGCGAGATTGTTCAACGGATCCACCGGCTCGTCGAGGACGAGCATCGCCTGAACGAGACCCACCAGGGCGAGTTCGCGAGCGACGAGGATCGCCACCGCATGCGTGAACTCGAGGTCGCGCTCGATCAATGCTGGGACCTGCTGCGTCAGCGCCGTGCTCGCCGCGAGGCCGGCCTCGCCCCCGACGATGCAACGGTGCGTTCGGAAGGCGTGGTCGAGGGGTACCAGCAATGATCCCGGCGCGGTGAATTCTTCTCACGCTGTTCATCGTCCGTTCAAGGCCCGCAATCACGCGATCCGTACGGTCGTCGGCATGGGGGCAGCGCTCAAATCCCAGGTCCAACCATGACAGCGACGGCAACGGTCACCGGTGCTCGGGTCATCACCGATCTTCCGCCCAGCGCCCGGTCACGGTGGCACGTCGACCACATGGTCACGAACCGGATCGAGGTCGGTGGCCGAACGGTGTCGTACGCCTCGGGCGGTCGCGGATTGCCGGTGCTGTTCCTGCACGGCTGGGGCCTCGACCACCGGGCCTACCAACGCTCGCTGCGCCGCCTGACGGCGCGCGGCTGCCGGGTGATCGCTCCGTCGATGCCCGGCTTCGGTGGCACGTCTGCGCTCCCGTTCGCTGAGCGGAACATCGAGGGATACGCGGCGTGGGTGAGGGCGTTCATCGAGGCAGGTCGGGGTGGCCGACCCGATGGTCGTGCTCGGGCACAGCTTCGGCGGGGGAGTGGCCACCAAGTTCGTCCACGATCACCCCGATCGCGCCCGCTACCTGGTGGTGGTGAACTCGGTGGGCGACCCACGGGTCTTCGTCGGCAACGTGATTTCGCGCATGGCCGAGGTGCGGCCGAAGCACGTGTTCGACCCGATGATCCAGCTCATGCTGCCGAACTCGACCGGTGCGACCGCCCGGCTGATCCCGCGCATCTTCATCGGCAACGTGATGCGCGACCCGTTGGCGATGGCCGACGCCGCTCGCGTCGCCATCACCGCCGATCTTGCCGGGGAGATGGCCACCTTGGCGGCGCGCGGCCTGCCGACGCTGGTGCTGTGGAGCGATGGCGACGGGGTCATCCCGATGTCGGCGTTCGACACGTTCTGCTCGACGTTCGGATCCGACGGCCATGTGGTGACCGGTGGCCATTCGTGGCTGCTCGCCCGCCCCGACGTGTTCGGGCAGGTGCTCGACAACGTCGTGCAGATCCAGAAGACCCAGCACTACGAGCAGGTGGCGACGGCCAGCACCTCGAGACTGCGGACGCTGTTGAACGAGACGACCCTGCCGCCGGTCGTGACGCGCCGTCTCCTCGCTGGTGCATCGCCGTTGTGGGTGCTGAGCGCACCGCCGACCGTCCTGGCCGGGGATCTCGCGCTCTGTCACCCCCGATTGCGCAAGAACGAGGTGCGCGCCGTGGCGCGCTCGATGCGCGAGCCCAACATGTTCCGGCTCACCGTCGTCGCCCGTGATCGCCCCGGGCTGCTCGCCGACACGGCGGCGATCCTCGCCAGCGTCCGCGCGTCCGTCGTGTTCGCGTCGGCGATGACATGGCCCGGCGACCAGACGGCGCTGCACTCGCTCACCGTCCGGTGCGATGCCGGACTCGACCAGCAGCAGTGGGCACTCATCGGCGACCGACTTCGTGCCGCGGCGACCGGTGGCCCCACCCAGACGGCGTTCGTGCCGAGCGGCCGAGCCGACGTGCAGGTCACCGGCGAGGGTGATGGCCGTTCGGTGGTCCGGGTCACCGCGCCCGATCGGATCGGATTGTTGTCCGCGGTGTGCAGGTGGTTCGCCGACCACGACGTCTCGGTCGAGGCGGCCAGCATCTCGACGGTCGACGGCGTCGCCAAGGACGTCTTTCTCGTCGATGGCCAGTGCGACGTCGACGAGCTCGCCCGACATCTGAGCGCCGCGCGGACCCCACCCGTTGCGTGCGCTGGCGAACGCGCTCTGCCCGCTCCACCACTGAACGCCGCCGCCTAGCGTGGCGACGGCGGCGCGCTGGGCGATCTCTGAGAACGGCCGTCCCTCAGGCTCTGCACCAGACGCTCGGCCTCGTCATGCGACGTCAGGCGGACGAAGTCGATGTGCTCGAACCGTGGCGATGACATCGCTTCGGTGAAGCGGCGGACGTACTTGGCGTGTTGGGTCCACGACCAGCGGATGATCGACTTGCTCGGATCCCACGAGTAGAGGTTCCGCCACGGTTCACGGTTGCCGTTCCAGAGTTCGTCGCGGCGCACGATTCGCCGCAGGGTGCGCCCGACCACCTGTCGCATGACGGTGTGACGGGGGAGGTCGAGCCAGATGACCGTGTCCGCCCGCTCCCACACGGGTCCGTCGACGACGACCACCCGATAGTTGCCGTCGATCACCCAGCACTCGCCCTTCGCCACGTCGGTGACCTTCGCCATGAACTCGTCGGGATCGATCGGCTGCCAGTCGGCGAGGTGATGGATCGCGTCGAGTTCGACGTAGGGAAGACGGAGTGCATCGGCGACCCGAACAGCCAGCTGCGACTTGCCCGATCCCGAGTTGCCGACGACGGAAACGCGCTGCACTGCACCATCATGCCGAAATCGGGGAGCCTCTGAGCCGAGCGGATCGACGCCGAGTGACTACGTTCCCCACGATGAGCGACTATCCACTCCCCAACGTCTCGTTCGATCTGACCGGCCAGGTCGCCCTGGTCACCGGCGCAACGTCAGGGCTGGGGTGGAGGTTCAGCCAGGTGCTCGCCGCCGCGGGAGCCACGGTGGTGCCGACGGGGCGCCGACGTGAACGGCTCGACGAGCTCGCCGCGCTGATCTCGTCCGCCGGCGGAACGGTCCATCCGGTCGCGCTCGACATGGAGGACCACGAGAGCATCATCGCGGCCGTCGCCGAAGCCGAGGAGGCGGTCGGCACCGTGACGATCCTCGTGAACAACGCGGGCATCCCGGATGCGCAGCGGGCGCACAAGATGTCGATCGAGCTGATCGACCAGGTGCTCGACACCAACCTGCGCGGTCCGTACATCCTGTCGTGCGAGGTCGCCCGGCGGCTGATCGCCGCGGAGCTGCCGGGTCGCATGGTCAACATCTCGAGCGTCGGCGCCTACAACTATGCCGGCAACGGGGCCGCGCTGTACTCGATCAGCAAGGCGGCGATCGCCCGCATGACCGAGGTGCTGGCCGTCGAGTGGGCTCGCTACCACATCAACGTCAACGGCATCGCCCCGGGCGCGTTCGCGTCGGAGATGATGGACGGGATGATCGGCCGCATGGGCGACTTCACCAAGCACTTCCCGCGCCAGCGGCTCGGCGACCCGGCGCAGCTCGACTCGACGCTGCTCTACCTGTGCTCGCCCGCATCCGAAGTCGTCACGGGCACCGTCATCAAGGTCGACGACGGCCAAGGCCCCCGCTGACGACAGGTCGTGCATCGGTGCCAGGCACCGATGCACGACCTTCAGGCCGACGACGTCTGGCCGAAGCGGACGAGCCGGCCGGGCGTGGCCCCCGTGTGCTCGCCGTCGGCGTAGGTCTGCACGCCCGCCACGAACGTCGCCCGGTAGCCATCGACCCGCTGGATGAGGCGGCGGCCCTTGGCCGGGAGGTCGAAGATCATCTCCGGCGCGTGCAGGGTCAGGGCGTCGAGGTCGACGAGGTTGATGTCGGCCCGCTTGCCGACCTCCAGCGTGCCTCGATCGTCGAAGCCGTAGACCTCGGCGGTGCGGCCGGTCTGGAGCCGCACCAGCTGTTCGAGCGGGACGAGTTCGCCACGGGTGCGGTCGCGCACCCAATGGGTGAGCAGCGTGGTCGGCATGCTGACGTCGCAGATCAGCCCGCAGTGCGCCCCGCCGTCGCTCAGGCCCAGCACCGCGTTCGGGTGCAGCATCATCTCGCGTACGGCTTCGAGGTTCGTCTCCTCGTAGCTCGACGAGCGGAGCGAACAGGAATGCGGTGCCGTCGCCTTCGAGCATCCAGTCGAGCACGACCTCCTCGGGACGGCGACCCTCGCGTTCGGCGACGGCCGCGACGCTCGTCTCGGGCGCCGGCTCGTAGTCGGGCGGGTCGCCGAGCGGGAAGATGCGGTCCCAACGCGACATCAGGAACTTCGCCACCGGGCTGCCCGTCTGTGGCTCTTCGGCGAGCAACGCTGCGCGCGTCTCGGCGGTGCGCAGCTCGGCCACTCGTTCGGCGAGGGGCAGCGTGCTGATGCGGCGGTAGGTCGGGTGGGTGATGAACGGATGCAGCGACGACTGCAGACCGAACATCATCCCGGTCGGACGGCAGGCGACCTGGGGCACGATGTTCAGCCCGTCGGCCTGCGCGTCGGCGGCGCTCTCGAGGGCGGCGCGGTAGGCCAGCGGGTCCTGCCCCGACTGGGCGAGCGAGTACGTGACGGTGGCCCCGCTGCGGCGGGCGATCTCGGCCATGTACTCGCCGACCTCGGCGACGGGCGAGCCGTCGTCGATCAGCTGGAACACACCGTGGCCGGCGTCGCCGACCGCATCGCCGATCGCGATCAGCTCGTCGATCGGTGCCCGGGTTCCCGGAATCAGCCCGTGCTTGGACCGGTGCAGCATGGTGCGCGACGTGGAGAAGCCGACCGCCCCGGCCTCCAGCGCCTGCTGGGTGAGCCGGGCCATCTCGGCGATCTCGTCGTCGGTGGCATCGTCGTGGGCGCGTTCGCCCATCACGTAGGCGCGCAGCGCGGCGTGGGGGACCTGGGCGGCGATGTCGAGCACCCGCTCGGTCGAGTCGAGGGCGTCGAGGTACTCGGGGAACGACTCCCACTGCCAGTCCATTCCCTCGTGCAATGCAGTGCCGGGGATGTCTTCGACGCTCTCCATCAGCTCGATGAGGAAGTCGTGGCCGTCGGGGCGCACGGGTGCGAAGCCGACGCCGCAGTTGCCCATCACGACGGTGGTGACGCCGTGCCAGCTCGATGGGGTGACCTCGGGATCCCACGTGACCTGGCCGTCGTAGTGCGTGTGGATGTCGACCCAGCCCGGCATGACGGCGAGCCCCGTCGCGTCGACCTCGCGCTCGCCGCGCTCGGGGATCACGCCGACGGCGGTGATCACGCCGTCGTCGATCGCCACGTCGCCGATGAACCCGGGGGCGCCGGTGCCGTCGACGATGTTGCCTCCGCGTATCACCAGTTCATGCATGGCCGGATCCTACGAGCCGCCCGATCGTGCGCAGGTGGAGCCAGAGCGGGCACGGGTGCCTCGCACCGGTGCACGACTACGTGGGGTGCTGATCGTCGAGCGCCGATCGAAAGCGGCGGGCGCCGGTGTCGAGGACCCAGTCGTGCCCGTACCGGGCGATCGGGCCGGCGAACCGGGCCACGAACTGCGCCGGACCGGCGGTGGCCGCGAGGGACGACTCGAGGCGCACGGTGCACGCGTCGTCGCCGACGCTGCTGTCCAGCGTCAACCGTGCGACGCCGACCAGATCGCCGGTGAGGTCGGCACGAATGAACCGTTCGGCCACGACCTCCACCACGTGCAACTCGAAGTCCAGCGAGTACGAGCAGGGGTGGGCTGACCCGGCAGGCCCAGCGCTCGCCCTCGACGAGGGCGACGCCGTCGCACTCCAGCCACGGCCACCAGACCGGATATCGCTCGACATGGGTGAGTGCCGTCCAGACCGTTCCGCGGTCGTGATCGAACTCGAACCGACGATCCGAACGGATGTCCACCCGGGTCAGGTTGCCACGGATGGTGCGAGCCGGAACACGTCGCCGAGGCGCCGGGCGCCGCCATCACGTCCACCCGTGGAATCGTGGACATTGCGCTCACGGCACGGTCGGGAACGTGGAACACTGCGTGCATCAACCAGCTTGCTCGATTGAGGCTCGATGACGTGAGGACCCGCGCGTTCGGCACCGACAGCGAGCCGCGCGTCGGCACCCTGTCACGGCCCGCCCGATTCCTCGCCCGACCGACGATCAAGCTGCTCTACGGCGCACGATGTGCGCGGTCTCGAACACGTGCCACGCCGACGGGCCGGCCATCATCAGCCCCAACCATCGGTCGTTCTTCGATTCTCCGCTCGTGATGGCGATGGCCCCACGGCCGGTCGTGTTCCTCGGCAAGGCCGAGTACATGGACGCCTGGCAGACGAAGTTCATCTTCCCCGCGCTCGGCATGGTGCCGATCAAGCGCGACGTGAAGAAGGCGTCGATGGCCGCGCTCACCACGGCGGCCGGGCTGCTCGCCGACGGGCAGCTCGTCGGCATCTATCCGGAAGGGACCCGCTCGCGCGATGGTCTGCTGCACCGGGGCCACAGCGGCGTCGCCCACCTCGCGATGATCTCGGGTGCCCCGATCATCCCGGTCGGCCTGACCGGCACCGAGCGCGTGCAGCCGATCGGCGCCGCGGTGCCTCGACCGTTCAGTGGGCCGATCACGATCGAGTTCGGCGAACCGATCCATCCGTCCGACTACCGGTACGGCGGCAGCCGCAAGCGGCGCCAACAGATGCTGGACGACGTGATGGCCTCGATCGCGGCGATGACGACGCAGGAGCGTTCGCCCGACTTCTCCTCGCACGAGCCGCCCCTGATCCGCGGTGGCAGCGAGAGCGTCTACCGCATCACCACGCATGGCGCCACCGGCTTGAGCTGGCGTCACGCCGCGGAACGGGCCGTCGCCGACGGCTGCCGCAAGTACGACGACGCCCGCGTGGGTTCGGTCAGCGACCTGCGGTGTCGTGTGTTGCCGTCGGGCGAGATCGAGTTCGAGACCGAGCTGCAACTGTCCACGAGATTCCGCGGCGCACGCCGACGACAGGAACGTCGACATGAGCGCGATCGAACAGATGGAAGACCAGCAGCTGGAGATCCAGCAGATGCAAGCCACAAGATGAAGGGGGATCACATGACCGGATCGAGCGTCTATCGCGTCGTCGAGTTGATCGGTTCGAGCAGCGAGTCGTGGGAGGCCGCCGCACACAACGCGGTGAAGGAGGCGAGCAAGGCGTACCAAGACCTCCGTGTGGCCGAGGTCGTCGAGATGGACGTGCTGATCGAGGACGGCGACATCATCGCCTTCCGCACCAAGCTGCGGCTCAGCTACAAGAGTTCGACCGACTGACGGTTCAGCTGCGCACCCAGCCGCGCGGCATCGGGAAGCTCATGTCCGCGTAGGTCACGATGCCCGGCGGTGCGGCGACGACGGCCGGGATCGCATTCAGTGCCGGGACGGCGGTGATGATGTGGCCGATCGCCATGAACTCCTCGATCGTCTCGGCTTCGAAGTCGGGCGGTGGGAGGAAGTCGAGCGACGACGTGACCGTCGGCAGCCCGTCGACGCGGATCACCCACCCGTCCTTCTCGATGACCCAGTCGGGTTCGAGCGTGGCACCCTTCTTCCAGCGGACGTTGAGGTCGACGACGGTGCGCCCGCCGACGCGCCCCTGCCAGCTGGCGGCGACCCCGGCGACGTGGCCGGCCGGGATGGTCCACGATGCCATCTCGAGGTCGGCGGTCGTCTGCGCGAACTCCGACTCGCACACGATCTCGTCCAGCTCGACGCCGATCGCGTCGGCGACCATGGCCACGGCCTCGCCGAACACGGCCGTGCCGGCCTTGACCATCTCGTGCAGGTCGGGGTGATCGATGGGATGGCCGAAGCCGGCGACACGCTCGGTGTCGGGCGAGTCGTAGAACGTCGTGTCGGCGGTCTCGCTGACGGTCACCTTGTCGACGCGACTGCAGATGCCGGCGATGGTGATCGCGACGAGTTCGGCGAAACCCGGGCTGACCCCGGTCCCGAACAATGACGATCCGCCGCGCTCGCACGCGGCGGCGAGACGTTCGCGTTCGTCGCCGAGGCGGCCGCCGGTGATGAAGGCGGCGGTGGTGACGACATCGATGCCGGCTTCGAGGATGCGCACCAGCTCGTCGACCGACAACCACATCGGGTTGTAGACGACGACGTCGGGCGCGAGGGCGAACAGCGCCTCGACGTCGTTGGTGGCGGCCACCCCGATCGGGCCGATGCCGGCGAGCTCTCCGACGTCGAGACCGACCTTCGAGTCGGACCACGCATAACACCCGACGAGTTCGAGGCCGGGATTGGCGACGATCGCCTTCACCGACTCCTTGCCGACGTTGCCCGTCGTCCACTGCACCACGCTGATGGTCACGCTTGCCCCCTCTTCGACGCCTCTCGACGCCACACGCTTCCCGGTCGGAAGGTTCCGGACGCATGCTAAGCAACCGCTCAGCACCGCGAGGAATCGGCCGTGACCCGGAACCGCCCGGCCGCTGGCGAACGGCGCGAGACTCACCGCGTGGAGCTGACGGCGGAGGAGCGACGACTACGCGAGGCGCGCGAGGGGGTCGGTTGGCGCACCTGGGGTCCGTATCTCAGCGAACGCCAGTGGGGAACCGTTCGAGAGGACTACTCCGAGCGACGGCGACGCGTGGGACTACTTCACCCACGACCAGGCCCGATCGCGCGCCTACCGCTGGGGCGAGGACGGCATCGCCGGCATCAGCGACGACGAGCAACGACTGTGCTTCGCACTGGCCCTGTGGAACGAGCACGATCCGATCCTCAAGGAACGCCTCTTCGGCCTGACCAACAGCGAAGGCAACCACGGCGAGGACGTGAAGGAGTACTACTTCTACGTCGACAACGTGCCGACGCACTCGTACCAGCGCTATCTCTACAAGTACCCGCAGGCCGCCTTCCCCTACGACGGATCTGGTCAGGGTGAACGCCGAGCGGTCCCGGCTCGAGCCGGAGTTCGAGCTCGTCGACACCGGTGCCTTCGACGGCGGCAGGTACTTCGACGTCGAGGTCGAGTACGCCAAGGCGTCGCCCGACGACATCCTCGTGCGCATCACCGTGCACAACCGCGGCCCGGTCGATGCGCCGATCCACCTGCTGCCGACGTTGTGGTTCCGCAATGGCTGGTCCTGGCCACCGAACGACGTTCGTCCCTCGCTGGCGGCGGTCGCGGGATCAGCGCCCGATGACCCACCGTCGGTCGCGCGTCGACCACCCGACCCTCGGCCAGTGGCACCTCGATGTCGGAGCCGGGCGCGGAGCTGCTCTTCTGCGAGAACGAATCCAATGCCCGACGGCTGTGGGGGAGCGCCAATCCGACGCCGTACGTGAAGGACGGCATCAACGACCGCGTCGTCGACGGGGCGCTCGATGCGGTGAACCCCGACGGCGAAGGGACCAAGGTCGCGGCGCACGTGCGCTTCGACGTGCCGGCCGGCTCGAGCGTGTCGTATCGGGTGCGCCTCGCCGCAGGACCCGCCGGATCGACCGCCGCCCGTTCGTCGAGTTCGACGAGTGCGTGGCGACGCGGCGCGCCGAGGCCGACGAGTTCTACGACGGCGATCACGCCGCCGACCGTCGACGACCAACAGGCTGCGGTGATGCGCCAAGCGCTCGCCGGCATGCTCTGGTCGAAGCAGTGCTACTACTACGACGTCGACGTGTGGCTCCAGGAGCACCATGCCCACCCGCTGCGTTCACCGACGCACGCGGTGCGCGCAACGAGGCGTGGTTCCACATGGTGAGCCACGACGTGATCTCGATGCCCGACACGTGGGAGTACCCGTGGTTCGCCGCGTGGGACCTCGCGTTCCACACCGTTCCGTTGATGATGGTCGATCCCGACTTCGCCAAGAGCCAGCTCGATCTGATGCTGTCGCCGAGGTATCTCCACCCGACCGGGCAGATCCCTGCCTACGAGTGGAATTTCAGCGACGTCAATCCGCCGGTGCACGCGCTGGCGACGTTGCTCGTCCACCGTCTCGACGCGGCGTTGGCGGGAGACGAGGACGTCGACCTGGACTTCCTCAAGACATCGTTCGGCAAGCTGCTGATGAACTTCACGTGGTGGGTCAACCGCAAGGATCCGTCGGGGCGCAGCGTCTACGAAGGTGGGTTCCTCGGGCTCGACAACATCGGTGTGTTCGACCGGAGTTCGGCGCTGCCGACGGGCGGACGGTTGGAGCAGGCCGACGGCACAGCGTGGATGGCCTTGTTCACCCAGAACATGCTCGAGTTGTCGATGACGCTCGCCGCCCACGACCCGACCTATGACGATTTCGTGCTGCAGTTCGTCCAACGGTTCTTCTGGATCGCTGCCGCGATCGACCCGATCGGCGGCCACCCGGACGAGATCTGGGACGACGAGGACGGCTTCTTCTACGACGTGCTCCGACTCCCCGACGGCACCGGTCAACGCTTGAAGGTCCGCTCGCTCGTCGGGCTCCTGCCGATGTGCGCGACCACCGTGATCAGCGCGGGGACCCTTGCCCGCTTTCCCGACCTGCAGGCCTCGCTGGCCGACCAACTGCGGCGCAACCGGGATCTGCTCGGAACCATCGCCGACCCCCTCGAGCCCGGCGTGGCCGGGCGCCACATCCTGTCGCTCGTCAACGAGGACAAGCTTCGGCGGATGCTCACGCGCATGCTCGACGAAGACCGTTTTCTCGGCCCGCACGGCATTCGATCGGTGTCCAGGGAGCACCTCGACGAGCCGTACGTGTTCGATGTCGAAGGCCGTGACTACCGCGTCCAGTACGAGCCGGCGGAGTCGACCTCGGGGATGTTCGGCGGCAACTCCAACTGGCGCGGACCGGTGTGGTTCCCGATGAATCTGGTCATCATCCGCGCCCTGCTGCAGCACTACTCGTACTACGGCGACGATTTCACCATCGAGTGCCCGACCGGGTCGGGGGTGGAGATGACCCTGTTCGAGGTCGCCAAGGAACTGAGCGATCGCCTCATCGGCACGTTCGTGCCGGATGCCGACGGCACCCGCCCGGTGTACGGCACGGCCGAGCCGTTCCACACCGACGAGCACTGGCGCGATCTCGTGCTGTTCTACGAGTACTTCGACGGCGACACCGGCGCCGGGCTCGGCGCGTCCCACCAGACCGGCTGGACGGGCCTGGTCGCACGACTCGTCCAGATGTTCGGTGACATCGACGCCGAAACGCTGCTGCGCGAGGGCGGCTCCGCGCTGGCCCGCCCCTACCGGCGTGCGACGAGCCGGTGGGTGACGCGAGGTCGTGCATCGGTGCCAGGCACCGAATGCACGACCTGCGGATCGGTCGATGGCAGCTAGGTTCTCTCGCCGATGAGTGAGCAGGCAGACGACCAGCAGTTGGCCGACTACCGGGCGAGCATCGACAACATCGACGCGGCGCTCGTGCACCTGCTCGCCGAGCGGTTCAAGATCACCAAGGCGGTCGGCCGCTACAAGGCGTCCGCCGACCTTCCGCCGGCCGACCCGGCTCGCGAGGAGGTCCAGATCGCTCGCCTGCGGACGCTGGCCGAGGAGTCCGGACTCGACCCCGTGTTCACCGAGAAGTTCCTCCGGTTCGTCGTCGCCGAGGTCATCCATCACCACCAGCGCATCGCAGAGGGCGAATCGCTCTGACCGCCGCCAGCCGCGCCAACCCCGTCCGCCGTGTGGCGATCGTCGGCTCGACGGCCTCCGGCAAGTCGGACGTCGCGATGGAGGTCGCCCGTCGTCGCGCCGGCACGCACCTCGTGTCCGTCGACAGCATGCAGGTGTACCGACAGATGGACATCGGCACGGCCAAGCCGACCGCCGCGGACCGTGCGGAGATCCCGCACCACTGCCTCGACCTGGTCGAGCCCGGATCACGACTTCACGGTCGCCGAGTTCAAGTCGGCACACACGGCCGCGCTCGACGACATCGGCCGGGCCGGCGGGCAGGCGTTGCTGGTCGGTGGCACCGGCCTGTACCACCGGGTCGTCGTCGACGACTTCGACCTGCCGGGGGAGTGGCCGGAGCTGCGCGCCGAACTCGACTCGATCGACGACACCGCCGAGCTCCATCAGCGCCTCGCCGGGCTCGACCCGGCGGGGGCGGCCAAGATCGAGCCGAACAACCGGCGTCGGGTGGTGCGCGCGCTCGAGGTCACCATCGGCAGTGGCCGTCCGTTCAGCTCGTTCGGGCCAGGCGTCGACGCCTACCCCGACAGCGACGTGGTGCAGATCGGCATCCGGCGACCGCGTCCCGTCCTGACCGAACGCATCGGCGACCGCGTCCACCGCATGATCGAGATCGGCCTCGTCGACGAGGTGCGGGCGATCGCCGACGGCCCGGGCTTCTCCCGCACGTCGGCGCAGGCGCTCGGCTACCGCGAAATCCTCCAGCACCTCGACGGCTCGATCAGCCAGGATGAGGCCATCGCCATCGATCATCACCCGCACTCGCCAGTTCGCCGTCCGTCAGGACCGATGGTTCCGTCGCGATCCCCGCGTACGCTGGTTCGACGTCGAACACGATCCGGTGGCCGAAGTGGTTCCGGCAGTTCTCGACACGCTCGACCACCTCACACGATGACGACGATCCGCCTGACGAAGCACCACGCACTCGGCAACGACTTCCTGGTGCTGCTCGATGCGCCGGACGTCGCCGCGACCTCGGTGGATCTCCCCAGGCTCGCTCGTCACCTGTGTGATCGCCGCCGCGGGATCGGTGCCGACGGGCTCCTCGTGGCGGAGCCGGCCGAGGGCTACACCGCGCGGATGACCCTGTTCAACGCCGACGGATCGCGAGCCGAGATGAGTGGCAACGGCATCCGCTGCTTCGCCCAGGCGCTCGCCGCCGATCGAGGAACGCTCGACGACCAGCTGATCCTCACCGACGCCGGCGACCGCACCGTGACCATGTCGTCGACCGCCGGGCCCGACACGATCTCCGGCTCGCGTCGACATGGGAGCCGTGGCGACCCTGCCCGAGCCCACCGGCTGGCCGACCCTCGGTTGCCATCCGGACCGTCCGGTGATGCACCTCAGCCTCGGCAACCCCCACAGCGTCGTCGGCGTCGACGAGGTCGCGGTGGTCGACCTGCTCGAGTTGGGCCGCAAGGTTCCCCAGGTGAACCTCGAGATCATCGAACCGGGACCGGAGACCACCGGCATCACGATGCGGGTCCACGAGCGGGGCGCCGGCATCACCGAAGCCTGCGGCACGGGCGCCTGCGCCGCGGCGTTCGCCGCCCGGTCGTGGGGGCTCGTGGCCGGCGGTTCCCCCGACGTGATCGTGCACATGGCCGGCGGTACCGCCGTCGTCGGCTTCGACGAGGACGAGCCCGCCAAGGTGACGCTCACCGGGCCCGCGACCTACGTCGCCACCGTCCAGGTCGACCTCCATCGTCTGGATCTGGATCTCGAGCTGGATCACCCCGCACCCGGATCGGAGCAGCGATGACCACGCCGTACAACGAGGCGTTGGCCGCCACGCTCATCGACCGCACGATCCGGGAGCGAATCGTGCTCGTGGCCGTCGCCGGCCCGCGGGACGACGACGAGAAGGTCGAAGCGAGCCTCGACGAACTGGCCCTGCTGATCGACACCGCCGGCGCCGACGAGGTCGGCCGGATGGTGCAGCGTCGCGACTCGCCCGACCACACGTGGTACATCGGCAAGGGCAAGGCGGAGGAGCTGCATCAGCTCTGTCTGGCCGTCGACGCCGACACGGTCGTGTTCGACAACGAACTCAAGCCACGTCAGCAGTTCAACCTGGAAAAGCTGCTGGGGCGGACCGCGCTCGACCGCACCGCCGTCATCCTCGACATCTTCGGCCAGAACGCACACACGCTCGAAGGCAAGGCGCAGGTCGAGCTCGCGCTGCTGCGGTACCGCCTCCCGCGGCTCCGCCGGGGCTCCGAAGCGAAGCTGTCCCAGCAGCGCGGCGGCGTCGGTGCCCGGTTCGGTGGCGGCGAGACGAAGATCGAGACCGACCGTCGTCGCATCATGCGTCGGATCGAGAAGCTCGAACGCGACCTCGACGACCTCGCCGACACGCGTTCGCTCCAACGCAAGGGTCGCGGTCAGAGCGGGCTGGCGTCGGTGGCCATCGTCGGCTACACCAACGCCGGGAAGTCGACGCTGCTCAACCAGCTGACCAACTCGGGCGTGCTCGTCGAGAACCGTCTGTTCGCCACGCTCGACCCGACGACCCGGCGGCTCGCGCTGCCCGGTGGTGAGCCCGTGCTGCTGTCGGACACGGTCGGGTTCATCAACCGTCTGCCGCACGGCCTGGTCGAGAGCTTCAAGGGGACGCTCGAAGTGGCCGCGCTCGCCGACTATCTGGTGCATGTCGTCGACGCCAGCGCCCCCGATCCGCAGGCGCAGATCGACGCCGTCCGGGTGGTGCTCGACGAGATCGACGCCGCCGCGGTGCCCGAGCTGCTCGTGTTCAACAAGGCCGATCTCGCTCCGGGAGTGGCGAAGGAACTGGTCGAGGACCACCCCGGTTCGGTGGCGATCAGCGCGGCGACCGGTGAACACGTCGACGAGTTCCTGCGCACGCTGAGCGATCGGCTGCGCCTGCTCACCGTCGTGCGCGAGTTCGTGATCCCGTACGACCGTGGCGACGTGCTGGCGGCGGTCCACCGCGAAGGTGAGGTCGTGTCGATCGGTGAGGGCGAGGAGTTCTGGACGGTGCGGGCGCGACTCTCCGACGCCTCCGCCGGCCGGCTCGAGTCCGTGCTCGCCGCCTGCGGAGCCGGCGCCGTGACGACGACCGTGCCGGTCGGGACCGGTTTCGTTCCGCCGCCCTACCCGTACGACCGGCTCGACACGTTGAACCCGATCGCGTCGGCGCTGCCCGGCGGGTTGGTCGACCTGTCGATCGGCACGCCGTGCGACCCGCCACCCCAGGCGGTGCTCGATGCGTTGGCCAACAGCGGGACCGAGCGCTCCTACCCGCAGAGCATCGGCTCGCCGGCCTTGCGCGACGCGGCCCGCCGATGGATCCAGCGCCGCTTCGGTCTCGACGTGGCGGCCGCCCACATCGGAGCGACGGTCGGCACCAAGGAGTTCGTCACCACGCTGCCGCAGTGGATGCATCTGCGCACGCCGGGACGCGACACCGTGCTGTATCCCGCCGTGGCGTACCCCAGCTACGAGATGGGTGCGATCCTCGCCGGCTGTCGACCGGTGGCGGTCCGCTCGCTCCCCGATGGTCGCCTCGACCTCGGCTCGATCAGCGCCGAGGACTCCGATCGGGCGCTGCTGCTCTGGGTCAACAGCCCGAACAACCCGACCGGCGCCCTCGACGACCTCGATGCGGCCGCCGCCTGGGGACGCGCGCACGGCGTGCCGGTGTTCTCCGACGAGTGCTACGTCGAGTTCACGTGGGCCGACCGGCCGCGCACGATCCTCGAGGGTGGGTCCGACGGCGTGGTGGCGGTCCACTCGCTGTCCAAGCGTTCCAACCTCGCGGGCCTGCGCGTCGGTTTCTACGCCGGTGACGCCGAACTCGTCGCGTACCTCCAGGAGGTGCGCAAGCACGTCGGCATGATGGTGCCCGGCCCGGCCCAGGCGGCCGGGGTGGCTGCGCTCGACGACGACGCCCACGTCGAGGTCCAACGCGCCCGGTACCGACGTCGACTCGAACTGCTCGCCGGTGTGCTCGGCGAATGGTCCGGCTCGCCGGTACCGCTGCCCGACGGCGCGTTCTACCTGTGGATCCCGGTCGACGACGGCTGGGCGTACACCGAACGGCTCGCCCGCGCCGGCGGTGCGCTGCTGAGCCCCGGTGAGTTCTACGGCGAAGGCGGCCGTTCGTTCGTGCGCGCCGCGGTCGTGCAACCCGACGATCGACTCGAACTGGTCGCCGATCGACTACGAAGTGTCCGATGAGTTCCGGAACGCAGCGTCGACCCCTGTTCGCGCGTGCTGGCGGTCATCGCCATCGTGGCGGGCGTCGTCGGCGGCGTGGGCATCTGGCTCGCGGCCGATCAACGTCTCGACGACGCGGTGGCGGGCATGGCACGTGCGCCCGTCGGCTGCGACACGGTGCTCGACTTCGACACCGGCGGCACGTATCTGCTCTTCGTGGAGACCAAGGGCGAGCTCGACGAGGTACGCGGTGACTGCGACGTCGACACCGACATCGAGTGGGACGACGACGAACTGCCCTCGCTCACGTTGACGCTGCTCGGACCCGATGGTGGCGACGTCCAGCTCGACGCCGATGACGGAGTCGACTACGACACGGGAACCTCGGCGGGAACGTCGATCCAATCGGTGGACATCGAGGTGCCCGGCGACCACACCCTGCGCGTCGAGTCGGACGACTCCGGCTTCGCGATCGCCGTGGGTCGAGACCCGAACGACGGCGTGCTGCTCCTCCGCCTGCTCGCGGTCGGCGTCGCCCTCGTCGGCGTCGTCGCGGGTGTCGTGCTCCTGCTGCGCACCCGTGCTCGGGGTGTCACGGCCGTCGCGACCGACGAGCGGTGGATGCCGCAGCCGGGAGCGCAACCCCAGTGGCCGATGAGCCCGCCCGGGTTCCCGGCACCGCCGCCCACCACCGGCACCACCGCCGTGGTCGGGCCCCCGACCGGCCCTGCGATCCGTCCGGCGTCGGCGCCACTGCCGACACCGCCGTCCAACGATGCCCCAACCGCGACTCCGGCCACCGCGACGCCGTCGCGCCCGTCGGTTGCACCGATCCCGGGGCAGCCAGGCCCGTGGGGCCCGCCTCCGGCCGACAAACGCCCGGGCACCTGAACGGTACGCCGGTCGGTTTGATCGGCCCGGTCAGTAGCGACGCATGACGGTGACGACCTTGCCGTAGATCTCGACGAGGTCGGCGGTGAAGGTCATCGGCTCCATCGTGGAGTTCGCCGGAGTCAGCGTGACCTCGGCGCCGGAGCGGCTGTAGGTCTTGATCGTCGCCTCGCCGTCGGGGATGCCGGCGACGACGATGTCGCCGTTGTTCGGATTGGTGATCTGCGTGGCGACCACGAAGTCGCCGTCGAGGATGCCGATCTCGATCATCGATTCGCCGCGCACCCGCAACATGAACAGCTCGCCGTCGCCGGTGAAGTCGACCGGGACCGGGAGCAGCTCTTCGACGTTCTCCTCGGCCAGCACGTTGGTGCCGGCGGCGACGTCGCCGACGAGCGGGACGTGGCGAACGGGGCGTCGCTCCATGACGGCCCCGCTGTTCGTGTCGTAGCGGACCTCGATGGCTCGTGGCTTGGTGGGGTCACGTCGCAGGTATCCGAGACGCTGCAGCGTGTTGAGGTGGCTGTGCACGGTGGACGGCGACGTGAGGCCCACGGCGTCGCCGATCTCGCGGACCGACGGCGGATAGCCGCGCTCGCGGATCTGCGACTCGATGAACTCGAGAATATTGCGCTGCCGCGTGCTGATCGGAGGAGCCATACGAACAGTGTACGGCTCACCGACGATGCGGTCAAACATCTGTACCGGAACAGGCGTTCGAGAATTCTCTGGAAAGGGGTTGACAGTGCGATGCGAACGCGGTTGACTGACGAACGTTCGCTGATCGAACACCCGTTCCTCGGAGCGGTCCGACATCGACACTCTGTTGGGGAGTTCGCCATGACGCATTCGCTGTATCACTCATCCGTCTCGCCGTTCCCGTCGATGGCGCGGCCTGCCGCCGCCCGCCCCAACTATCTCGCCCGCCGTGCGCTCGCGGTGGTGCTCATGCTCGTCACCCTGATCCTCGCGGTCGCGGTGTTCGTTCTGCTGGCCGGTCTCGGGGGGCGACCTGCCTCCGCCTCCCAGGCCGAGCCAGCAATCACGCAGTCCGGTGGTGTCCACGTCGCCGCCGCCGGCGAGTCGCTCTGGTCGATCGCCGAGGAACACCGCGGCGAGGTCGGGATCGACCGCTACGTCGACGCGCTCGATCAGTCTCAACGGCGGCACCGCCGTGCAGATCGGCCAAGCGGTCCACCTTCCGTGACCGATCCGCCCGGCAGGATCGTCACGGCGGGCCGTCGCCGGCAACCGGCCGCGGGCGCGTCTGCATGAACCGGTATCGTCAGGGCGTGCAATGCCCGATCTGCCACGCGGACGACACGAAGGTCGTCGATTCACGCATCGCCGAGGAGGCCACCGCGATCCGGCGGCGCCGTGAGTGCCTCACGTGCGCACACCGGTTCACCACGTTCGAGCGCGTCGATCACGCGACCCTCACCGTGGTCAAGTCGCACGGTGGTCGCGAGCCGTTCGATCGCAAGAAGCTCGTCAACGGCCTGATCGCCGCCACCACCGGCCGGTCGGTGTCGGCCGACCAGCTCGAGGCCCTCGCGTTGCGGATCGAGGAATCAGCGAGGCTCCAGGGTTCGGAGGTGTCGAGTGCGAACGTCGGACTGGCCGTGCTCGAGGAGCTCCGCACGCTCGACGAGGTGTCGTACCTGCGGTTCGCCAGCGTCTACAAGGACTTCGACGCCGCCTCGGACTTCCACCGCGAGCTCGAACTGCTGCAGAAGTCAGCGATTGCCGCCCCGCTGGCGTAGCCAGCGCGAGTAGACGTACGACTCGTCGTCCACCAGGAGCTGGGCGAGCCCGAAGCGGTGGGCGTGATCGGCGCCGTGCGCAGCGAGCCGTGGACCGGTTCCCCCGACGCTGAGCGGCGACGTCGTGACGTTGATCTCGTCGATGAGGTCGGCGGCGAACAGGGCGCCGTTGAGCGTGGGACCGCCCTCCACCTGGACGAAGCGGGGTGCGGCGCACACCCGGTCGAGCGACGCGAGCGCCGTGGTGAGGTCGACGTCGTCGGCGCCGGCCCGGATCACGTCGATCCCGTCGGGGATGACGGCCTGTTCGGTGGTGATGACGAACCCTGCGCCCGAGCTGAACAGCGGCGTCGTGGCGTCGACGCGCCCGCTGGCGGTGACCACCCCGATGCGCAGGCCCGCCCGACGAGGTGGGCCGTAGCCCTCGGCCCGGACGGTTCCCGAACCGACGACGATCACGTCGGCCAGCGAGCGCAGCCTGAGCATCACGGCGGAGTCGTTGGAACTCGACAGATCGCCCGAGGCGCCGGACACCACCGTCGATCCGTCGATCGAGGCCACCATGCACAGCCCGACCCAGGGCCGGTCCCGGCCCGTCCCGAGCGGCGCCGCGTACGCGCCCTCGATCGTGACGTCCTCGAGCCGGAGGGGCCGGTAGGGGTTGGACAGGCTCATGCGGTCCCGACCCTACGCAACCCTGCCTTTCCGGACCCGACCCCAAAAGGCAGGGTTGCGGTGTCGGCCGTTCCGAGGTGGGTGCGGCGGGTCTGCGACATGGGGGATGGCCGCCACACCGAGCACCGCCGATTCCACCCGAACCGCCTACCGGACGTGTCCGTTGTGCGAGGCCTCGTGCGGGCTCGAGATCACGCTGCGGCGTGACGCCGACGGTGCCGAGTCGGTGCAGCGCATCAGGGGCGACATGCACGACGTGTTCTCGAAGGGCTTCATCTGTCCGAAGGGCTCGACGTTGAAGCAACTCCACGAGGATCCGGATCGCCTGCGGGTGCCGATGATCAAGCGCGACGGCGTCCACGTCGAAGCGACATGGGCCGAGGCATGGGCGGAGGTCGAGCGCGGGCTCGGCGGTGTCGCCGAGCGGCACGGTCGTGAATGTGTCGCGGTGTACGTCGGCAACCCGTCGGCCCACAGCCTCTCGTCGATGATCTTCTCCCGCGTGCTGATGACCGGGCTCGGCACACGGCACCGGTTCAGCGCGTCGACCGTCGATCAGATGCCACGCCACGTCGCGTCCGGCCACGTGTTCGGGTCGCCGGTCGCGGTTCCCGTCCCCGACCTCGATCGCACCGACTTCCTGCTGATGCTCGGGGCCAATCCGTATGCGTCGAACGGGAGCATGTGCACGGCCCCCGACTTCCCCGGCCGCCTCCAGGCGATCAGAGCGCGCGGCGGCAAGGTCGTCGTCGTCGACCCGCGTCGTTCGAAGACGGCGGAGGAGTCCGACGAGTGGGTGTCGATCCGTCCTGGCTCCGACGCACTGTTGCTGGCGGCCATCGCGAACGTGATGGTGGCCGACGGGATCGCCGACCCCGGCGCGCACATCTCCGGGTTCCTCGAAGGGCTCGACGAGTTCGCGACCAGCGATCGCTCCGTTCACGCCCGAGCGTGTGAGCGCGGCCACCGGCGTGGACGCCTCCACGATCCGGCGGCTGGCCCACGAGATCGCCACCGCACCGACCGCGGCGGTCTACGGCCGCATCGGCACGACCACCACGGAGTTCGGCTCGACGGCGTCGTGGCTGATCGACGCCGTGAACATCCTCAGCGGCAACCTCGACCGGCCGGGTGGCTCGATGTTCACCACACCGGTCGCCGGCGGTCCGCTGACCCGCGGCAAGCCCGGCTCGGGCCGCGGGTTCTCGATCGGCCGGGGCGCCACGCGGGTGTCGGGTCATCCCGAAGTGATGGGGGAGTACCCGGTCGCGGCGCTCGCCGAGGAGATCACCACCGAGGGCGAGGGCCGGCTGCGGGGCCTCGTCACGCTGGCGGGAAATCCGGTGCTCTCCAGCCCGAACAGCGACCAGCTCGCCGGCGCCCTCGACGAACTGGAGTTCATGGTCAGCATCGACATGTACCTGAACGAGACGACCCGCCACGCCGATGTGATCCTGCCGCCGCCGTCGCAACTCCAGCGCGGCCATTACGACGTGATGCTGCTCCAGTTCGCCGTGCGCAACACGGCCAACTACTCCGAACCCGTGCTGCCGCTCGAGGAGGGCCAGCCCGACGAGTGGGAGATCATCTCGAAGCTGACGCTCGTGGCTCAGGGCCACGGCGTCGACGCCGACCCTGCGCTCGCCGACGAGATGATGATCGACGGGATGGTCCGCGGCGCGGTGAAGGACGAGCGGTCGCCCGTCGGTGGACGCGACGCCGACGAACTCCTCGCCGAACTCGCCGCCGACGGTCGCCGTGGGCCGGCCCGGGTGCTCGACTTCATGCTGCGCACGGGCCCGTTCGGCGACGGGTTCGGCCTCGACCCGAACGGAACCTCGCTCGACGACCTGCTCGGCAATCCGCACGGCCGCGACTTCGGCGCCCTCGTGCCGCGACTCCCCGACATCCTGCGCACGCCGAGCGGCAAGGTCGAACTCGCCCCCGACGTGTTCGTCGACGACCTGGGCCGGCTGGAGGCGGCGATCCCGACGCTCGAGGATCGTGGGCTGGTGCTCGTCGGTCGCCGCCACCTGCGCAGCAACAACTCGTGGATGCACAACATCAACGTGCTGGTGAAGGGTGCGCCGCGCTGCACGCTGCAGATCCATCCCGACGATGCCGTCACGCTGGGGCTGGCCGACGGCGCGCCGGCGTCGATCACGTCACGCGTCGGATCGGTGCTCGGCGCCGGTGGAGGTGACCGACTCCATCCGCCCCGGCGTGGTGAGCCTGCCCCACGGCTGGGGCCACGACATGCCGGGGACGAAGATGCGCATCGCCGCCGAACACGCCGGCGTCAACTCCAACGTGTTGTCCGACGACGCGGCGATGGACCCGTTGTCCGGCACGTCGGTCCTCAACGGCATCCCCGTCACCGTCGCCCCCGTTCCCGCCTGAGCCCGTCATTCCACGTTTGCGTCGCGATTTTCGTGTCGCAGAGCGCGCAAACCGCGACGCAAACGTGGTTTTCGGGGGTGATCGCCGTCGGTGGGACGTCGTCCACACGCATGTTCATGTTGACCACCGGAAATTCACAGGGTTGTACCCCTTTCGCCCCACAGGGCGCGCTTCGTAGGGTGGGCCTCTGCCGACTGCGGCATGGAACACGGACAAGACGGCGGGCACCGAATTCGTTCGACACGACGTCGACGGTGCTTGCTTGGGGAGCGAACCCTGTACCTGTGTGGCCGTGCCGCAGTCGGCCATGTTCATGCAGGCGTTGTTCGAGCGCCTGTCATGACGACATCGTTGTAGTTTGGCCCGGGTCACGCACGGTAGAATGAGCGTCTGAATTCGCGCCTTTCGGAGGCGAGACAAGGGGTTCCGCCATGTCGATCGCATCAGAACGCACGGCCGCCGAGCCGACCGGCACCGCCGCGATCGGCATCCGCTCGGCTGTTCACGTCGCCGGGTGTCCACCCGTACGACGAGGTCGTGTGGGACCGCCGCGACGCGCGCATCGCCCACTGGCAGACCGGTGCCGTCGCCTTCGAGCAGACCGGCGTCGAGTTCCCGGCGTCGTGGTCGCAGAACGCCACGAACATCGTGTCGCAGAAGTACTTCCGAGGGATGCCCGGCACCGCGCAGCGTGAGTCGTCGCTCCGTCAAGTGGTCGACCGGATCGTCGACACCATCACGCGCTGGGGGATCGAGGGCGACTACTTCGCCGATCCGGCCGAAGCCGACGCCTTCAGCGCCGAACTGAAGTACATCCTCATCACCCAACGGGCCGCGTTCAACAGCCCGGTCTGGTTCAACATCGGTGTCGCCGGCGTGCCGCAGCAGGCGTCGGCGTGTTTCATCCTGGCGGTCGACGACGAGATGAACTCGATCCTCAACTGGTACCGCGAGGAGGGGATCATCTTCAAGGGCGGTTCGGGGGCCGGGGTGAACCTGTCGCGGATCCGCTCCTCGAAAGAGCCGATGACCGGGGGCGGCATGGCGTCGGGCCCCGTCAGCTTCATGCGCGGCGCCGACGCGTCGGCCGGCACCATCAAATCGGGCGGCAAGACCCGCCGGGCCGCGAAGATGGTCATCCTCGACGCCGACCACCCCGACATCCAGGAGTTCATCTGGTGCAAGGCGATCGAGGAGCGCAAGGCCCGGGTCCTGCGCGACGCCGGCTTCGACATGGACCTCGACGGCGCCGACTCGTTCTCGGTGCAGTACCAGAACGCCAACAACTCGGTGCGGGTCACCGACGAGTTCATGCAGGCCGTCGTCGACGATGGCGACTGGAACCTCACGGCGGTCACCACCGGTGAGGTGGTCGAGACCGTGCGCGCCCGCGACCTGTGGCGGCAGATGGCCGAAGCGGCCTGGGAGTGTGCCGACCCCGGCCTGCAGTTCGACACCACGATCAACCGCTGGCACACCGTGCCCGAACACGGCCGCATCACTGGCAGTAACCCCTGCTTCACCGGCGATGCACTCGTCCACACCGACAAGGGCCTGATCCGGTTCGACGAATTGTTCGCCCGGGCGAACACCGGCGAGGAGTTTCAGGTCTGGACGCACGATGCGACGAACCCCGACGCGCCGAACAAAGCGGTGTTGCTCACGTCTCCCGAAGCGTTCATGATCACGGGAAAGAACCCCGTGCAACGCCTGCGCTTCGACAACGGGATGGAACTGCGGTGTACGCCGTCGCACCGCGTGTTCACCACGAACCGGGGGTACGTCGAGGCGTCTGATCTGACCCCCGACGATCGAGTGATGTCACTCGACCTGCCTGCGCCGGCGACGCAAGCCGACTGGTCGATCCCTGTCGACACCAGGTGGGAGCGTGACAAGGGTGAACGCGACGAGCCCCTGTACCTGCCCGACGTGTGGACGGAGGACTTCGCCCACTACGTCGGCTGGCTGATCGGCGATGGCTCGACGAGCGGCGCCACCACCGCCACCGTGTACGGCTCGGCCGATGATCGCACCGAGATCCTTCCGTGGCATCAGGAGTTCGTCGAGACCATCAACGGCGGTCGACCACTGAAGGTCAGCGAGCAGCCGAACGGCACGGCGCAGCTTCGACTGAGCCGGAAGTCGTTCAAGCGCTACCTCGAATCGCTCGGGGTTGCTTCCGTGACGGGCGAACACAAGCGTGTTCCCTGGTCGATCCAACAAGCACCGCCGACGTCGTCGCGTCGTTTCTTCGTGGTCTGTTCGATGCCGACGGCTGCGTCGTGAACCAGGTGGAGAAGGGGACCGCGTACGTCGGGCTCGGTTCGATCTCGATCGAACTCCTGCGTGGTGCCCAGCGACTTCTGTCGACGTTCGGGATCTCGTCACACATCTACAACGTTCGCAAAGCAGGTGAGAGCACATTCCGCTACTCGGGCAAGGACGGTGTCGAGCGGCGCTACCAGCAACGGGCGAGCTACGACCTCCGGATCAGCGGGAAGAGCGTCGAACGATTCGCCGCCGACGTCGGGTTCACGCTTTCTCGGAAGCGAAACAAACTGTTCAGGCTGGTGCTCGAACGCCCGAAGGGCTTCTACGACGTGGACACCACCGTTCGGCTCGTGGAACGAACCGACGAAGGCATCGAGCTCACCTACAACCTGTCCGAGCCGCGGAACCACTCCTACGTCGTGAACGGCATCGTGGTGCGCAACTGCTCGGAGTACCTCAGTCTCGACAACTCAGCGTGCAATTTGGCGTCGATCAACCTGCTCAGCTATCTCGACGAGGACGGGACCTTCGACGTCGGGGCCTTCACCCACACGGTCGACACCGTGTTCACGGCGCAGGAGATCCTCGTCGGACGTGCGGACTACCCGACCGAGAAGATCGGCGACACGACGCGGGCATTCCGCCAGTTGGGGATGGGCTACGCCAACCTCGGCGCCATGTTGATGGCGCTCGGTCTGCCCTACGACTCCGACGAGGGCCGGGCCTGGGCCGCCGAGATCACCTCGTTGATGGCGGGCACGGCGTACGGTGCGAGCGCCCGCACGGCGGCGCGGCTCGGCGCGTTCGAGGGGTACGAGGCGAACGCCGAGCACACGCTTCGAGTACTCGACATGCACCGGGCGGCCAGCCGCGAGATCTCCGAGGCCGACGGTGTGCCGGCTGAACTGGTGGCGGCGAGCCGCCAGGCGTGGGACACGACGCTCGAGCAGGCGCGGGTCAGCGGTGTGCGGAACAGCCAGGCCGTGGTCATCGCTCCCACGGGCACGATCGGCCTGGCCATGGACTGTGACACCACCGGCATCGAGCCCGACCTCGCGCTGGTGAAGACCAAGAAGCTGGTCGGCGGCGGCACGATGTCGATCGTCAACCAGACGATCCCTCGTGCGCTGCGTCGCCTCGGCTACTCGCCGGGCGCAGATCGACGAGATCGTGGTCTACATCGACGAGCACATGTCGGTGCTCGGAGCGCCGCACCTGCTCGCCGAGCACGTGCCGGTGTTCGCCTGTTCGATGGGCGACAACACGATCCACTACGAGGGTCACGTGCGGATGATGGCGGCGGTGCAACCGTTCGTCAGCGGGGCGATCAGCAAGACGATCAACATGCCTTCCGACGCGACGGTCGACGACGTGGCCGATCTGCACCGGTTGTCATGGGAGCTCGGCCTGAAGTCGGTGGCGATCTACCGCGACAACTCCAAGGTCGGCCAGCCGCTGTCCACGTCCAAGGGCGCGACATCGAAGGACAACTCCCCGGAAGCCGTCGTCGAGCGGATCATCGAGCGGGTCGTTCACCAGCCCGTCCGCCAGAAGCTGCCGCGCACCAGCTCCGGCCGCACGTTCGAGTTCCGGGTCGCCGACTGCAAGGGCTTCGCCACGATCGGTGAGTACGACGACGGCCAGCCGGGCGAGATCTTCCTCACCGTGTCGAAGCAGGGCTCCACGATGGCGGGTGTCATGGACGCCTTCGCCAAGTCGGTCAGCTACGGGCTGCAGTACGGCGTGCCGCTGCGGGCGTTCGTCGAGGCGTTCACGAACATGCGCTTCGAGCCGGCCGGGATGACCGACGACCCCGACCTGCGATTCGCCAGCTCGATCATGGACTACCTGTTCCGCCGCCTCGCGCTCGAGTACATGACCTACGACGAGCGGGCCGAGCTCGGCATCTTCTCGGTCAACGAGCGGCTGCAGCCGACGCTGCCCGGTGTCGAGGAGGCGATCACCCGCACCAGCCAGGGTTCCGAGCTGCCGCCCGATCCGAAGTCCGTGCCATCGGCCGGTGAGCTGTCGACGCAGATGCAGTTGGGTCTCGCCATCCACACCCCGGTCGACAACACGGCCGCACACGGCATCCTCCGACCGACCGACGACGGCGCTCCGATGTGCATGCAGTGCGGCGTCACGATGATCCGCTCCGGCAGCTGCCACGCCTGCCCGAGCTGCGGCAATACCAGCGGCTGCAGCTGACCGACCGATCCCCGACTCGCGCAATCCGGCGGCTCACGTAGTACCGGGAGCTCGACGATTCGCGCCATCGAGTGGTCACGCTCAGTAGTAGCGCAGTTCGACGATCGCGCCATCGGGATCGCGGACGTACAGCGACGTGCCGTCGCCGCGTGCGCCGTACCGCTTGCCGGTCCTTCGACGACCTCGAACCCGCCCGACGCGGCCACCGCGTCGAGGTCGGTCGGCTCGATCACCACACAGAAGTGATCGAGCCGACCATCGGTGGTGTCACCCGGTACGAGATCGATGATCGTGCCCGCATTGATCCGCACCGACGGGAACGGCGCCTCGCCCCGACGCCACTGGTCGAGGCGGACGGTCGCCAGGCCGAGCACATCGGTGTACCAGGCCAGGGTCCGCTCCACGTCTGCACACGACAGGACGATGTGGTCCATGTCGGTGACTCGGATGCTCGATTCCACGTGCACGTCCATCGGCCCGTTCTACTTGCCAGTCCACGGTGAGTTCGGCGAACATGCCGTGGACGAAGTGCGGCGGGCCGCCGTGACCTGGGGAGGTCCACCTGCGTCGCATCGGCGGTGGTGGCGGGTCGGCTCCTTCTTGGTGCCTGTCTCCACGTTTGCGACAAGATTCTTGCGACCCGGTGCACAAATTTCTTGTCGCAAACGTTGAGATCGTGTGCGAACATGTGTTCGATGTCGCATGACCTCGTTGCACCCGCTCGGTCGCTGGCGACGATCCTGCATGCCGACCTCGATTCGTTCTACGCCTCGGTCGAACAACGGGACGACCCCGGTCTGCGGGGCAAGCCGGTCACGGTCGGCGGGGGCGTGGTCCTGGCGGCGAGCTACGAGGCGAAGCGTTTCGGTGTTCGCTCGGCGATGTCGGGCGCGCAGGCCCGCCGGCTCTGTCCCAACCTCATCGACGTGCCCGCCCGCTTCGACGCCTACGTCGCCGCCAGCAAGGCGGTGTATGCGATCTTCGACGACACGTCGCCACTCGTGGAGGGCATGTCGATCGACGAGGCGTTCCTCGACGTCGGCGGGCTGTGGCGCATCGCCGGCACGCCGCGCGAGATCGCCCAACGATTGCGCGAGCGTGTGGCGAGCGAGGTCGGCCTGCCGATCACGGTCGGGGTTGCCAGGACGAAGTTCCTCGCCAAGGTGGCCAGTGGAGTCGGTAAGCCGGACGGGCTCCTCGTCGTCGAGCCGGAGGGCGAACTCGACTTCCTGCACCCCCTGCCCGTCGAACGGCTCTGGGGTGTCGGTGCGGTGACCGCGGCGAAGCTCAACGAGCGCGGGGTGCGGACCGTCGCCGACGTCGCCGCGATGTCGGAGGAGTCGCTCACCGCCATCGTCGGCCCGGGAGCAGGACGCCAGCTCCACGCGTTGGCGCACAACCGTGACCCGCGCCGCGTCCAGACCGGGCGCCGCCGCCGATCGATCGGATCACAGCAGGCGCTGGGCCGGCGGCGGCGATCACGGGACCAGATCGACGTGGTCCTGCGCCGCCTGGTCGACCGGATCACCAGCCGGATGCGCAAGGCCGGTCGGGTGGGGCGAACGGTCACGCTGCGCTTCCGCTTCGACGACTTCTCCCGGGCCACCCGGTCGTACTCGTTGTCCGACGCCACCGCGTCGACGGCCGCCGTGCACGCCACGGCGCTGGCGTTGCTCGACGCCAACTGGGGGCTCGTCGAGGAGAAGGGGATCACGCTGCTCGGCGTGTCGGTCGGCAACCTGCACGACGAGGACGCCGTGCAGTTGGCGTTGCCCTTCGAGCGGTCGGCGGCGGACTCGCTCGACATGGTCGTCGACTCGATCCGCGACCGGTTCGGCAGCAGTGCATTGCGGCGGGCGACCACGATGCGCGGCGACCCTGGCTTCACGATTCCGATGCTGCCTGACTGAATCGACGGATGTGACGTACCGTTCGACCATGGACGACACCAGCGCCACCGACGTCGAGGTCATCGACGCCGAAGAACTCGAGTGGTTCGCCATGTCGGCCGATCCGAATGCTCCGATTCCCGAGGACGCGATCCCATTCGTCGCCGATCACGCGGCGGGTCGAGCTGCTGCCGGACTGGTACATGCCAGCCCCACAGACGCGAAGCGCACACCCGCGGATGTTGGGCGCCGCGGCATTCATCGGAGCACTCGTGATCGTCAACGGTGCGGGACTGTGCGTGACGTACGGACTTCCCGAGATCGCCTGGTAGCTCCGTTCGCTCACCCCCAGCCGGCGGGGTCGTTCCAGCGGGAGATGACTCGGTTCTCGCGCTCCACCCGAGCACGGAGATGGTGGTGTTGTCGAGCATGAAGCGGCGGCCCTCGAGCGGTGGGAGTTCGAGCCACCGAGCGGCAAGGATGCGCAACAGGTGCGAGTGGGCCACCAGCGCGGTCGTCCCTTCGAGACCGATCGCGCGGTCGATCATCCGGTCAGCACGGTGCCCACCTGCTCGATCGTCTCGCCGCCGGTCACCGGATGCGTCCACACCGACCAGCCGGGTATGACGTCACGGATCTCGGCGGTCGTCAGCCCTCGTAGTCGCCGTAGTCCCACTCGAGGAGATCGTCGTCGCGTCTCCGGCTCGAGGCCGATCAAGCTGGGCGGTCTCCCATGCCCGTCTGGAGCGGGCTGGCGAAGCAACGTCGGATGTCGAATCGCTTGCAGCGCCGCCGGCGATGCGCTGCGCCTGCGCCCGCCCGGCGGCGGTGAGCGGGATGTCGGAACGTCCCGTGTGCCTGCGTTCCTCGCTCCACGTCGTCTCACCGTGGCGGACGAGGACGAGCTCGGATGGCATCGGTGTTCAGGCTTGTCCGGTCGGGCGCCATGCGGCCGTCAGGCGTTCATGGCCGACGACGGGCGGTACCGGTTGGTGCCGAAGTACGAGCC
This sequence comes from Ilumatobacteraceae bacterium, assembly GCA_963772085.1. Taxonomy (GTDB): domain Bacteria; phylum Actinomycetota; class Acidimicrobiia; order Acidimicrobiales; family Ilumatobacteraceae; genus Sva-07. Next base: position 111,386 of record CAVYWH010000002.1, on the reverse strand, counting down.
CAGATCGAGCAGGAAGCCGAAGGCGACGAAGAACCAGCCCACTTCTGACACGCCGACGATGGGCGCATAGGCGAGCACGAAGAAGAACGTCGTGTACGGCAGGAACAGCAGCCCGGCGAGCGGCAGGGCCCAATTGTCATCGAAGGCGATCTCGATCCGATCGGTGAACAACCAGGTCAGGAACAGCGCGAGCCGGGGAAAGGCCGAACCGAGCAGCACCACGAGACATCCGCACATAGGTCCGACAGCCTGCCACGTGTGGGCGGTGGTGAAAAACGGGCGACGCACGACCCGTTTCGACCGCATCGAACGTGTGTGCGATCGGCGGACGGGGTCGCTATGGTCGGGCCATGGCGATCGCGTGCGCGTACTGCGGAGGTGAGCACGACGCTCCCGCGCAGGTCCGGCAATGTTGGAACGACGGCGGACGGCTCGACGTCACCGACTCGGTCCCCGAGCCTCCGGATCCCGGCGATGCCGGCTCGTTCGACGTCGACGACACCGGCCGAACGGCGATGCCGCCGACCTCCGCCCGTCGGCCGGCGACCGCTCCTGCACAACCGCGCCACGAGCGGGCCGGCGGCCCGGAGCGTGCGTTCCGCGCCCACCGATGTCGTGCCCCGAGGCGCGGCCGTCGCGCGATCGGGGCCCGACGAGCTCGGCCGAGCCGTGCTGATCGTGCCGGGCCAGGCCGTCCCCGAGCCGTGGTCGAACGCGCCCGTCATCCGCATCGACGCCGGCACGCTGCGGCCGCGCCAGGCGAGGCCCTCGGCGCCCTGCATCTCGCGCGCCAGACCGTTGCCCGGGTCGTGATCGAACTCGACGTCGCCTTCGACGACGATCCGATGTCGGCGACCGACACGCCGCCGTTCGAGCTCGGTCCGAGGTTCGCCTTCGATCTCGACGAACTGCATCACCTCGTCTGGTCGAACACGATCGATGCACGCGACCCCGATCGCTGGGTGTGGCTCGGCCTCGACATGGCGCTCGCCGCCGGAGCGCGCGAACTCCCCGCCACACCGGGCGCGCCAGCGGGTGACGTCGTGCTGGCCGACGGCACGATCGTCTGGCTCGATGGTGGCCCGGTCCGCTTCGTCGCACCGATCGACGGCATTCCGGTGGTGCACGTCGTGGCGTTCGAACACCGTGCCCGCGACGTGCCGGCCGGCAACACGTCGAGTGCCGATCTCGCGCCCGACCAGCTCGCCGCCGTCACCCACCCCGGCGGCGCGGCACGGATCATCGCTCCCGCCGGGTCGGGAAAGACCCGCGTGCTCACCGAGCGTGCCAGGCACCTGCTGACGCAGTGGAATCTCCCTGCGTCGGCGGTGAGCCTGGTGGCGTTCAACAAGCGGGCGCAGGAGGAGATGCGCGAGCGCACGGCCGACCTGCCCGGGCTGCAGGTGCGCACGTTGAACGCCATCGCACTGGCCATCGTCAACGGGTCGGCCCCGTTCGCCCCCCAGGCACGCAACTGGCGCACGATCGACGAACCCGAGGTGCGCCGGATCGTCGGCGATCTCGTGTCGTTCCCTCGTCAGCGCAATGCCGACCCGGTCGCTCCCTGGATCGAGGCGCTCAGCCTCGTCCGCCTCGGTCTCGTGACACCCGAACAAGCCGAGCAGCAGTACGACGGCGACGTCGACGGGCTGGCCGGGGTGTGGCCGGCGTTCCGCAGCCGGCTCGAACGACAGGGCGCGGTCGACTTCGACGATCAGATCTATCGGGCCCTGCTGGTGCTCCTGACGCAGCCCGTCGCCCGCCGTGTGGCGCAGCGGGCGTGTCGGGTGATGCTCGTCGACGAGTTCCAGGACCTCACACCGGCCCACCTGCTGCTCATCCGGCTGCTCGCCGCACCGGGCGGCGACGTGTTCGGCGTCGGCGACGACGACCAGACGATCTACGGCTACAACGGCGCCGACCCGGCGTGGCTGATCGACTTCGCCGAGCTGTTCCCCGGCGCGGGCGACCATCCGCTCGAGGTCAACTACCGGTGCCCGGCCGGCTCGGTCGCCGTCGTCGATCGACTCCTGCGTCACAACCGCCGCCGGGTGGCCAAGACCATCCGGGCCGCGTCGACCGATCAAGGCGGATGGACCGTCGACGGTGCCGTCGACCCGGTGGCGGCGAGCCGCAGTGCCGTGCAGCGGGCGCTCGCCGCCGGCGTGTCACCGACCGACATCGCCGTGCTCGCGCGGGTCAACGCGTCGCTCGCTCCGATTCAGGTCGCGCTGGTCTCCGCCGGCGTGCCGATCGCGGGTGGCGTCGGTCTCGAGTTCGCCGACCGCACCGCCGTGCGCAGCGTGCTCGCCTGGCTGCGGCTCGCCGCGTCGGGTCGCAGCGGGGCCGACGGGTTCGCGCCCGACGATCTCCGCGAAGCGCTGCGCCGGCCCTCGCGCTCGTTCCACCCCCGGATCAACGACTGGGTGACCGAGCAGCGCAGCGTCGTCGACCTCCACCGCCTCGCCGGGCGGCTGAACAAGGAACGTGACACCGAGCGGGTCACCGAGTTCGCCGCCGACATCCAGACGTTGCAGAAGCTGGTCGCCGGTGGCGCATCGACCTCCGACGTGGTGTTCGAGCTGATCGACGTGATCGGCCTGGCAGGATCGGTCGCCACGCTCGACGCGCACCGGCGCGGGATGAACCGTGCCGCCCAGGGCGACGACCTCATGGCGATCCGCCAGCTGGCCGCGCTGCACGACGAGGTGGCCACGTTCGAGTCGTGGCTGCGATCACGACTGGCGACCAAACGCTCGGGCGACGGCGTGCTGCTGGCGACCGTCCACCGGGTGAAGGGTCAGGAATGGCCGCACGTCGTGGTCCATCTCGCCGACGCCGAGCAGTACCCGCACCGCCTCGCCGACGATGTCGAGGAGGAGCGCCGGCTGTTCCACGTAGCGATCACGCGGGCCAGCCGCCAGGCGACCATCGTCACCGGACCGAACCCGAGCCCGTTCGTCGACGAGCTCACCACCGAGCCGTCCGAGCGGCGGATCGTGTCGTCGCACCGCCCGGAGCCCGTGGCACCGGCCAGGCGTTCGGCGGGTTCGTCGTCGGACGATCTCGCGGCGTCGCTCGACGACGACGGGCGCAGCACGGTTCGAGGCACTCAAGGGACTGCGCAACGAGCTGCGCGACGGCAAACCGGCGTATGTGGTGTTCGACAACAAGACGCTCGTCGCCATCGCCAAGGGTGTGCCGACCTCGAAGTCGGCGCTGGCCCGCATCCCCGGCATCGGCCCCGCCAAGCTCGAGCAGTACGGCGACGCCGTCCTCGCCCTCCTCGCCGACCTGGCGTGAGGTCGTGCATCGGTGCCAGCTCCGCCCCACCGACCAGAGCCCTCGACCGAGTTGTCGCGTGCACCGATGCACGACCTTTCACACGGTGTGACGCTGGTGTGATCGATGGCCGGCGACCGGCGCGGAGGTCTGGGGGCCGGTACGGTGCTCTCTCGTGACGGACGCCTCGATGTTGCTCGATCGTCCGGTGTGGCGTGGCCGGTTGCACACGTGGGCGTTTGCCGCGGCGATTCCGGCAGGGATCGCGCTCATCGCCGTCTCCGATCGTGCGGCGGCGCGCGTGGCGGCGTCGATCTACGCCGCGTCGTTGCTGCTGCTGTTCGGCACGTCCGCGTCGTACCACCGCCTCGCCAAGTCGCCCCGTGCCCGTCAGGTCATGCAGCGCCTCGATCACTCGATGATCTACGTGCTCATCGCCGGCACGTATGTCCCCATCTGCCTGGTGGTGCTCCCGCGGGCGTGGGGCATTCCGATGCTCGTCATGGTCGGTGTCTGCGCGGCCACCGGCATGGTCCTGAAGTTGGCCTGCTTCGGGCGGATGCAATGGCTGTCGTACTCGCTGTACCCGATCATGGGCTGGGCGGCGATCATCGCCGCGCCGGTGCTCATCACCCACCTGACCGGACTCCAGCTCGGGCTCATCATCGCCGGCGGTCTCGCCTACACGATCGGGTTCCCGGTGCTGCTCGTCAAGCGGCCCGACCCGTGGCCCACCGTGTTCGGATACCACGAGGTGTGGCACCTGCTCACCGTCGTCGCCGCCGTGTTGCACTTCGCCGCGGTCACGAACGTTCTCGCCTGCCGCGGGTTCGAGTTCGAGGCCCCGGATACTGTTCGGCTGCGGGCCTCGACGAAAGGACAGGCAGTGAGAACAATTGCATCGAACCGGATGGGGAAAAGGTTGCCGCCGTGGCAGCCGCGTCGATCATGGTCATCGGAGCATCGGCGTGCAGCAGCGACGACGACGACCCGACGATCCGACCGATCCCGTGACGACCGACTGCGCCGCTCGACTCCGTGCTGGAGGAGCCTGTCACCAGTTGATCCGGTTGTTCGGGACCTGGGCGGTCAGGCGACCGCCCAGGTCCCGTTCGAACGAAGCAGCGCCGCCAGATCGCCGGGACCCTTCTTCTCGCTGGCGGCCATCACCTGGTCGGCGACCGCCGTTGCATACTCCGGACGTTGGACGTCACGGAACACCCCGAACGGCGTGGGGGACACGTCGTCGGTGTTGAGGCGGGCGAGGGCGAACGCCAGCGACGGGTCGGCCCGGTGGGCGTCGTGGATCAACACGTCCTCGGGCGACACGTCGGCGAGTTCGACGAGCCGGAGCTGACCGTCCGACCCCATCACCACACCGCGCTGCTGGCTCGGCCCCGAACGTCACCGGCTCGCCGTGGACGAGGTTGATCATCATCTCGTCGCGCGACTGCTTCTTGGTGATCCCGTCGAACTGGCCGTCGTTGAACACGTTGCAGTTCTGGTAGATCTCCACGAACGACGTGCCCCGGTGCGCGTGGGCGGCGCGGAACGTCTCGATCATGTGCTGGCGGTCGAGGTCGTGGGTGCGGGCGACGAAGCTGGCCTCGGCGCCGAGCGCGACCGCCAGTGGGTTGAACGGGGGATCGATGGAGCCCATCGGTGTCGACTTCGTCACCTTGCCCACCGGTGACGTCGGCGAATACTGCCCCTTGGTCAACCCGTAGATGCGGTTGTTGAACAACAGGATGTTCAGGTTGACGTTCCGCCGAAGGGCGTGGATCAGGTGGTTGCCACCGATCGACAAGCCGTCGCCGTCACCGGTGATGACCCACACGTCGAGGTCGGGTCGGGCGACCGCGACGCCGGTGGCGATCGCGGGCGCACGACCGTGGATCGAGTGCATCCCGTACGTGTTCATGTAGTACGGGAAGCGACTGGAGCAACCGATCCCCGACAGGAACACGGTGTTCTCCGGAGTGGTGCCGAGTTCGGGCATCAGTTGTTGCACGGCCAGGAGGATGCCGTAGTCGCCGCAACCCGGACACCAGCGGACCTCCTGATCGCTCGTCCAGTCCTTCTTGGTGGTGACGGCGACCTGGGCGGTGGTCATGACGCTGCTCCGATCTGGGTGGTGCCGATGGCGGCGATTTCCTCGTCGATGGCGGTCTCGATCTCGCGCGACTTGAACGGCAGCCCCTGGACCTTGGTGAGTGCACGAGCATCGACGAGGAACTTGGCGCGCAGGATGTTGCACAGCTGGCCGGAGTTGAGTTCGGGCACGATCACCCTGCGATAGCGGGCCAGGACCTCGCCGAGGTCCGATGGCAGCGGGTTGAGGTGCACGAGGTGGATGGAGGCGACCTTGTGTCCGACCCGTCGCCGACGCTGCACGGCGGCATCGATGGCCGCCCAGGTCGAACCCCAGCCGACCACCAGCACGTCGGCGTCGACGTCGCCGCGTACGTCGATGGGTGGGATGTCGGCGGCGATGGCCGCGACCTTCGCCGCTCGGAGATTGACCATCCGCTCGTGGTTCTCCGGCGTGTAGTCGATGTGGCCGGTGCCGTCGGCCTTCTCGAGGCCGCCGACACGATGCATGAGCCCAGGCGTGCCGGGGATGGCCCACGGGCGGGCCAGCGTGACCTCGTCGCGCAGATAGGGCCAGAACTCCGGGTTCCCCTCGTCGTCGACGTGGTTGAACTCGGTGGCGAACGGCACCGAGATGTCGGGCAGCGTGGCGATGTCGGGCAGCTTCCACGGCTCGGATCCGTTGGCGAGGTACCCGTCGGACAACAGGATCACCGGCGTGCGGTACTTGAGCGCGATGCGGATGGCTTCGATGGCGGCCTCGAAGCAGTGGGCGGGGCTGTACGAGGCGATCACCGGGAGCGGCGCCTCGCCGTGGCGACCGAACAGCGCGATGTTCAGATCGGATGCCTCGGTCTTGGTCGGCAGGCCGGTCGACGGTCCGCCGCGTTGGATGTCGACGATGAGGAGCGGGAGCTCGACGGAGATGGCGAGCGAGATGGTCTCGCTCTTCAGGGCGACGCCGGGACCGCTCGTGGTGGTGACGCCGAGGTGCCCGGCGAACGCCGCACCCAGAGCCATCCCCACCGCGGCGATCTCGTCTTCGGCCTGCACCGTGCGGATGCCGAAGTGCTTGTGCTTGGACAGCTCGTGGAGGATGTCGCTCGCCGGCGTGATCGGATACGAGCCGAGCGTGACCGGCAGCGAAGCGAGTTGACCGGCGGCGATGATGCCCCATGCGAGCGCCGTGTTGCCGGTGATGCTCGTGTACTCCCCGGCGGGGAGCCGGGCGGGCCGGACCTCGAAGCGGTGTCCGACGGCCTCGGTCGTCTCGCCGAAGTTGAAGCCGGCGAGGAACGACGCCCGGTTGGCGGCCTGGACCTGTTCGTTCTTCGCGAAGCGGGTCTGGATCCATTCGAGTGTCTCGTCGGTCGGTCTGGTGAACATCCACGAGACGAGGCCGAGGGCGAAGAAGTTCTTGGAGCGTTCGGCGTCGCGCGGCTTCACCCCGAGCGGGATGCACACCTCCTTCGTGAGGCTGGTCATCGGCACGCGCAGCACGCGGTAGTTGGCGAGGCTGCCGTCGTCGAGCGGGTTCGCGGTGTAGCCGACCTTGGCCAGGTTCCGTTCGTCGAACGCGTCCTCGTTGACGATCACGGTGCCGCCGGGTTCGAGGCGGTGCAGGTCGGCCATCAGCGCGGCCGGGTTCATCGCCACGAGGACGTTCGGTTCGTCGCCCGGTGTCGTGATGTCGTGGTCGGCGATGTTCACCTGGAACGACGACACCCCGTTGACCGTGCCGGCTGGTGCACGGATCTCGGCGGGGAAGTCGGGCATCGTCGACAGGTCATTGCCGAACGACGCGCTCACCGAGGTGAATCGGTCACCCGTCAGCTGCATCCCGTCACCGGAATCGCCGGCGAAACGGACGACGAGGTGATCGAGCACGCGATCGCTGTCCGCCGCATCAGACCGTTCGATCGTGTCGGTCATGTTGTTCTCCCCAGGTGTCCGGACGACCGTCCCCCGACGTTCGCCCTGTCGACCCCGGCACCGTTGCCGGAGCCTTGCAAGGTCCAACGTAGCGCTGCCTTGCCTGTTGTGACGTGGCAGCAGCGCAAAATCTCCGCGGGTACCGGCTGGCGCGTTCGCCCGGAAGTGCGGCGAACTCCGGGTCGCGCACCGGCGAGACTGGGATGATGGCCCTCCTGTTCGATGACCTGGCCGAAGCGTCCGATCTCGTGGCGTCGACCTCGAAGCGGAACGCGAAGGTGGCCGCGCTCGCGGCGGTGCTCCGTCGTGCCGACCCCGACGAGGCGGCTCCGGCGGTGGCGTTCCTCACAGGGTCGATGCCGGGCGGCCGCATCGGCGTGGGCTGGGCGACGCTCGCCGACGCACGAGGGGTGCCCGCCGACGTCGCGACGCTCACGGTCGCAGAGGTGGCCGACACGCTCTCGACGATCGCCGGGACGACGGGCAGCGGGTCCGCTCGTGACCGCCGACAACTCCTGTCGTCGTTGCTCGGCCGGGCGACGGAGCGCGAGCAGCGTCTGCTCGCCGGCATCCTCGGTGGCGAACTTCGTCAGGGCGCGCTCGACGGGGTGATGACGTCCGCCGTCGCCGCGGCCGCCGACGTGCCCGTGGCGTCGATCCGGCGGGCGTCGATGATGACCGGCGACCTGCTCACCGCGGCCACGCTGGCGCTCACCGGGGGCCGCTCCGCCCTCGACGCCGTCGACCTCGAACCGAGCCGGCCGGTGTTGCCGATGCTGGCCAGCCCGTCCACCGACGTCGCGTCGGCACTCGCCGCGACCGGTCCGGCATCGGTCGAGTGGAAGCTCGACGGGGCGCGCATCCAGGCCCATCGCGCCCAGGGTGAGGTCCGGTTGTTCACGCGGAACCTGAACGAGGTGACCGGTCGACTGCCGCTCATCGTGGACACGGTCGCTCGCCTGCCGGGCGGCGACGTCGTGCTCGACGGCGAAGTGCTCGGAGTCCTCGACGACGGTTCGCCGCGTCGGTTCCAGGACACGATGGGCGACTTCGGAGCCCATTCGATCGGGGCGTGGGGGCGCGATCGGCGGCCGGGGGAGTGGGTTGCGGGCGTTCTTCTTCGACGTGCTCCACGTCGACGGATCGCCGGTGCACGACGAACCGTTGTCGGTGCGGCGGGAACTGCTCCAGGCGACGGTGCCGGCCGACGATCGATTGCCGTCGATCGTGACCGCGGACCCGGTCGAAGCAGAGGCGTTCCTGCAACGGGCGATCGCGGCAGGCCACGAAGGCGTGATGGTGAAGGGCCTCGATCGCCCCTACGAGGCCGGGCGTCGCGGGTCGTCGTGGCGCAAGGTCAAGCCCGTGTACACCCTCGACCTGGTGGTGCTGGCCATCGAGTGGGGCCACGGCAGGAGGGCGGGCTGGCTCTCGAACCTGCACCTCGGGGCGCGGTCGAGCGATCCGACCGATGACGCATCGTTCGTGATGGTCGGCAAGACGTTCAAGGGGATGACCGACGAACTCCTGCGGTGGCAGACCGAGCGGTTCCTCGGCCTCGAGATCGGCCGTGACGGTCACGTCGTGCACGTCCGGCCCGAGCAGGTGGTGGAGATCGCCGTCGACGGCGTGCAGGTGTCGACCCGCTACCCGGGCGGGGTGGCGCTGCGCTTTGCCAGGGTCAAGCGCTACCGCTCCGACAAGGCGGCCGCCGACGCCGACACGATCGACGCCGTCCGCTCGCTCCTGTGATCAGCGACTTCGGCGGGGCAAACCCTGGCGGTGATGAGGGCGGCGGGTAGGGTCGACCGCCGACATGGCCATCCTGCGTTTCAGCTTCGGCACCATGGGTTCGGGCAAGAGCACGCTCGCGCTCCAGATCCACCACAACCTGTCCAGCCGGCAGCTCTTCGGGTTGCTCGTCACGACGCTTGGACCGCGAGGGCAGCCAGGTGACGAGCCGTCTCGGCGTCGCGGCGCCGGCGATCGACGTGACCCCGGATCTCGATCTGTACGCCCTGGCCGTGCGCCACTGGCCGCTGCACTATCTGGTGTGCGACGAGGCGCAGTTCTACACGGTCGCCCAGTGCGACCAGCTGGCGCGGGTGGTCGACGACCTGGAGATCGATGTCTACGCGTTCGGGCTGCTGACGGATTTCCGAGGGGAACTCTTCGAGGGCACGCGGCGGATGCTGGAGATCGCCGACGAACACGTGGCGCTGCAGGTCGAGGCGCGTTGCTGGTGTGGCGCCCGCGCCACGCACAACGCCCGCGTCGTCAACGGCGTCGTGGTGTACGAAGGCGAGACCGTGGTGGTCGGCGATACGAACGAACAGAACGAGCCGCTCTTCGGCGACACGGTGCGCTACGAACTGGTGTGCCGCTCACATTTCCGCGCCGGCAACCTCGGCGGCTGAAGCGACGTCGACAGGCTGACGACGGTGAGGTTCAGCATGCGACGGCGGCTGCGGATGTCTGCAGCACGTCGAGCCCTGCAGAACGGGTCAGGCGGGCGAAGTGTTCGGCGGCCGCGGGCAGTGTGCGATCGGCCCGACGGACGAGCTGGATACACCGCGGCGCGACGGGCGGGTCGAGTTGGAGCACGGCGATTCCCGGATCGTGCGGATCGATTGCAAGGAAGGGCATGATCGCCCAGCCGAGCCCCGAACGAACCATGCCCTGGACCGCCCCGTTGTCCTGCGAGCGGAACACGTAGTCGGGGCGGATCCCGACGGCCTCGAGCCGGCGGTCGATCATCAGTTGGCACGAGTCGTGGTTGGGCTGGCCGATCAGGGGCCGGTCGTTCAGATCGGCGGCACACGCGCTCGCACCGTCGGCCTCCGCCGCGGGGCGATCACGACGAACGGGTCGACACCGAGCAGTTCGATGTCGAGCGCCGGATCCGGGGCGAGATCGATGGTGAACGCGAAGTCGAGTTCATCGTCGAGCAGGGCACGCACGAGCAGCTGCACATCGTCGAGTTCGGAGAGACGGATGTCGACGTCGGGCAGGTCCTTGCGCATGTTGCCGACGATCGACGGCAACAGCCTCGACGACGCGGACTGGAACGTGCCCACCACGAGCCGTCCGGACACGCCGCGCCGCATCCGATCGAGTTCGTCGTCCATCCGATCGACCTCGGCGAGCACGGCTCGGGCGTACTCGACGAGCAGCAACCCGGCCGGCGTGAGCTCGGCGGCCCGGGGGCCCTTGGGCCGATCGAACACGGCAAGCCCGGCCGCCTTCTCGAGGGCGGCGATCTGCTGGCTGACGGCGGATTGGGTGAAGCCGAGCGCCTTGGCTCCCTTGGCGAAGGTTCCTTCGTCGACCACAGCGAGCAGGGCGGCGAGGTTGCGGGCGTCGACATCGCGGAGCGAAGGCATGTACATCAGCATAGCTGATCAAGAGGTTCAGCGTTAATCGCTAGCGCTGATGACCACGCGCTTCGTACATTGGAGACATGGACACGCACACGACCCCCCAAGTTCCCCGCAGCCACGTCCAGACCGCCCGAGCCTTGACGCCGCAAGAGCTCGCCGAAGCCGTCGCCGACGACGGGTTCGACGCTCATGCGGAGGCGGTGGCGTCGATGGTCGCCGACGCCCAACGGTTCGGCATCTGCGGCGTGCTCGCCTCGATCACGCTCGACGCCCACCAGCCGACCGTCGCCCGCGAGCGGGCCTTCGGCCGGCTCGTCGCGACCTACACGCGTGCGATCGAGCGCCAGGTCGACGCTCGATCCCCAGCCGGCCGGCGAACGGTTCACCGTCGCCGCCTGATCTGTCGCTCCGTGTTCGTTCGCCTGATCAGTCCCAGGCGCACGGCATGCGCTTGATGCCGTTGATGAACGCGCTCTGCAGGTAGTCGGGCTCGCCGACGATGCGCAGCGACGGCAGGCGCCGGCGAATCTCGTCGAACATCACGGTCATCTCCCGTCGGGCGAGGTTCGCACCGAGGCAGAAGTGCGGTCCGCCGGCCCCGAAGCCGATCTGTACGGGCTGCATCGGCCGTGTCACGTCGAAACGGAACGGGTCGTCGAAGACCCGCTCGTCGCGGTTGCCCGAGTTGTAGAACATCACGACCTTCTCGCCGGCCTTGATGTCCTGGCCGCCCACCGTCGTGTCCTCGGTGGCGGTCCGGCGGAAGTGGATGACGGGTGTGGCGTAGCGGACGATCTCTTCCATCGCCGTCTTCGAGTGCGCCTCGAAGTCGCCGAACAGCAGCTCGCGTTGATCGGGGAAGTCGGTGAGCGCCTTCATCCCGTGGCTGATCGCATTGCGGGTCGTCTCGTTGCCGGCGACGACGAGCAGGATGAAGAACGATCCGAACTCCTGTGCGGTGAGCTGATCGCCGTCGACCTCGGCGGTCATCATCACCGACGTGATGTCGTTGCGCGGGTTGGCCCGACGGTCCTCACCGAGGGCCTGCGCGTACATGAACATCTCGAGGGCGTGGGACATGAGATCTTCGAGCGTGCCGCCGAACTCGGGGTCGCCGACGCCGAGGATCGTGTTGGTCCACTTGAAGATCTTGGCGTAGTCCTCCGACGGGATGCCCATCATGTCGCAGATGATCTCGAGTGGGAGTGCGGCCGCGACGTGCTCGACGAAGTCGCACTGCTTGTCGGGGAACTGCTCGAGCAGCCGGTCGATGACCTCGGCCGCCTTGACCCGGACGTTCTGCTCGACGTGGCTGACCTCCTTCGGCGTGAAGCCCTTCGACACGATCGAGCGGAGGCGGAAGTGTTTCGGGTCGTCCATGTTGATCATCGACCCGAAGAACTCGTTCATCTCCTGGGGCAGGTCGCCGATGTTCGAACCCTGGCTGGAGCAGAAGAGGGTGGCGTTGCGGCTGACCTGCCAGATGTCCTCGTGGCGGGCGAGTGCGTAGTAGCCGGCGCCGCGCGGGAACGGGGAATCCGGGATCAGTGCCTCGTCGAAATGGACGAGGCCCGGCGTGTCGCGCAGCGTCTTGAACGCACCGTCACGGTAGTCGCGAGGGCCCTTCCAGAACTCCACGTCGGAGAGGTCGAAGTCGGCGAGCGGCACATCGGGAAGCGTCATGAGGCAGAGACTAGAGATCGTCGAGGGTCAGCGCGTATCAGGCGCGCGTCTCGCGGTGACTGTGTTCGCTGCGACGCGTGAAATTGATTGGACCGATGTAGCAATCTTCGGAGATCGAACTTGTCACGTTGGTGCCAGGCACCGACGTGACAAGTCGGTCGTCGGCGCTCAGCGCTGGCGGCGAATCGGTCGGGAAAGGCGAGCAGGGCGGCGCCGAGGAGCGGGCCACCGGCGCCGAGGGTCGCCGGTTCGCAGCGCGTCGACCCGAGCGCTGACCGCAGTGACGAACCGAAGGCGTCGAACGCGTTGACGAGCCCACCGCCGACGACGACGAGGTCGACGTCGAGTTCGGCGACGACAGGGGCGAGGAACGCGCCGAGCCGCTCCCCGTGATCACGGATCGCCTCGACCACCGTCGGGTGGCCGACGAGCGTCTGGATCGCCGATGTCTCGACACCCAGCCGGTCCGCCAGCCCGCGCGCCGACAGGACGTCGTCGGCGCGACCGTCGCGGGTCGCTCGTTGGGCGAGCTTCTCGATCTCCAGTTCGCCGACGACGTCGATCACGCGGCCGTCGTCCGTCAGGCAGGCGCCGAGGCCGGTGCCGATCGTGACGGTGAGCACGCGCCGCCGGTCCGCCCCGCTCCGAACACCGCCTCGCCCATTCCCGCTGACTCGGAATCGCGGGCGAACTCGATCGGCACGGTCGCGGCTGCCTCGACGCGGGCCCGGAGCGCTTCGCGCAGATCGATGCCGTAGATCGCCTCGAACTTGTGGAGCCCGCGGATCAAGGCGCGAGCGCCGGCAACGTCGAAGGGGCCGGGGAACGCGATCGCCAGACCGACGACGTCATCCCGCGCGACGGCCATCGCCGACGCGACCGCATCGGGCCAGCTGCGCCAACACGATCTCGGCGGATTCGGTCGACCGGGTGGGGGTCGACGCCGCCATCGTGACGGCATCGAGCGCACGGCCGTCCGCCGTCAGGCAGTCCAGTGCCACGACACCCGATTTGATCGACGTGCCCCCGACGTCGAGTGCCACGATGCTGCTCATCGCGTCGCAGCGTAGAGCGGGTTGGGGACGGCCCGTGCCTCCTCACTACCCTGACACGCATGACCGAAGCAGTGATCGTCGCCACCGCCCGTAGCCCGATCGGGCGTGCCAACAAAGGCTCGCTCGTCGACCTCCGACCCGACGACATGGCCGCCCAGATCGTGCGCGCCCTGATGGCCAAGGTGCCGTCCGTGGCGGCATCCGACGTCGAGGATCTCATCATGGGTTGCGGTCAGCCGGCGGGCGAGGCCGGGTTCAACATCGGTCGGATCGTCGCCGGCCTGGCGGGCCTCGACGACGTTCCCGGCGTCACGGTCAACCGGTACTGCTCGTCGAGCCTGCAGACGATTCGGATGGCGGCCCACGCGATCAAGGCCGGCGAGGGCGACTGCTTCATCGCCGCCGGCGTCGAGGCGGTCAGCCGCTACGCCAGCGGGGCGAGCGACACCGCGCCGAACGCGATCTTCAGGGCGCCGGGCGAGCGCAGCAAGCTCCGAGCGCAGGGCGGTCAGCCGTCGTGGACGCCGCCGGAGGGTCTGCCCGACTTCTACATCGCGATGGGTCAGACCGCCGAGAACGTGGTCGAGCTGGAGAACGTGTCGCGCGAAGACATGGACCACTGGGGCGCGCTCAGCCAGCAGCGCGCCGTCGCCGCGCAGCAGCGAGGGTTCTACGAGGACGAGATCACCCCGCTGACGCTGCCCGACGGGACCGTCGTGTCGAAGGACGACGGACCGCGCGACGGCACCACGGCGGAGGGCCTCGCCGGTCTCAAGCCCGTGTTCCGCCCCGACGGGAAGATCACCGCCGGCAACGCCTGTCCGCTGAACGACGGTGCGGCCGCCGTGTTGGTGATGAGCGACACGAAGGCGAAGGCGCTCGGTCTCACACCCCTGGCGCGCATCATCTCGTCGGGGGTCACGGGGCTCAACCCGGAGATCATGGGCCTCGGCCCGATCGAGGCCTGCCGCCAGGCGATGGCCAGAGCCGGCATGACGATCGACGACATCGACCTCGTCGAGATCAACGAAGCGTTCGCCGCCCAGGTCATCCCGTCGGCGCGCCACCTCGGGATCCCCGAGGAGAAGCTGAACATCAACGGCGGCGCCATCGCCCTCGGTCACCCGTTCGGCATGACCGGCGCCCGCATCATGACGACGCTGATCCACAACCTGCAGACCGAGGACAAGACGTTCGGTATGGAGTCGATGTGCGTCGGTGGTGGCCAGGGCATGGCCATGATCATCGAACGCCTCTCCTGAGCGGCGCCAGATCGTCCGATGGCTGCGTTGCGGTCGTCGGTCGTTGCCCAAAGGCAACTCCGTCCTCCGCGCCTTGTCCTCGAACGATCTGATCGCCGCTCAGAACCGATGAATGATTCTCGTCGGTGGCCGATCGTGGCTTCGGTCACCGATCAGCTCAGGGCTTGGCGGGGTCGGCGCGGACCATGACGGACTCGTGGTCGTGGGGGCAGATCGTCGCCGCGGAGCACGTAGCGGTCGCCGCCGCTCGACAGCTCGGCGAGCGCATAGCCATCGCTCGACTCGCGCACGCCCGTGCCGATGCAGTGCAGCGCGGCGATCTCCAGGCCGGCGGTCTCGGCCTCGGCGACCCACAGGTTGACGAGGCCCTGGCGGAGAGACGGATCGTCGAGCAGATCGGTGCCGCTCAACGTGAGGGTCACGTTCGACATGTGGACCGGCTCGATCTCCGTCGGGTTGATGACGTCGCCGGCGAGTTCACCGTCGAGCATCACGACGATCGGCCCGTTCGTGCCGGTCACGCCTCCGACGAAGCCGTACCGGACGAGCGGCAGCCCGTCGTCGTCGACCGTGGCCCAGCGGACCCGATCGCCATGGTTGAACGTCGTCATGCCGCGTACTCGTCGATCACGGCGTCGGAGACGGCGGGCCACGCATCGAGCGCCCATGGTCCGAATGTCTCGTCGGTCAGGGCCACCATGCCGATGTCGATGTCGGGGTCGTACCAGAACATCGTGCCGGCCCCACCGAAGTGCCCGACGGTGCGCGCCGAATTGCGTTGCCCTGTCCAGTGCGGTGACTTGTCACCGCGGAGTTCGAACCCCAACCCCCAGGGGCACGGTACGAAGCGGCCCACCCCCGGAACGATACCGCTCAGCTCCGGGTAGCTGCTGCGAAACGCGTCGTCCCGCGTCGCCGCGCTGAGCAATGTCGGCGCGCGCATCTCCCGGACGAAGCGGGTCATGTCGCCGACACACCCTCGTGCGGAGTGGGCCGGTGACCCGGCGAGCACCGTGGACGTCATCGCCAGGGGCTGGAGCACCGCCTCGCCGAGATAGTCCGCGATGGCGATGCCGGAGGCGGCGTGCCAGCGTCTCGGCGGCGATCTCGATGCCGCCGTTGGAGTACCCGCGGAACGGGCCGGGGGCCCGATCGGCTGATGGCCCTCGAACGGGAACCCTCCCGCATGGCTCAGCAGGTGGCGCATCGTGCATCCGGGCTGTCCGATCCCGTCGATGTCGTCGTCGAGCCGGATCACCCCTTCCTCCACCGCGACCAGCACGGCCCAGGCGACGAGCGGCTTGGTCAACGAGGCCAGGGCGAAGGTTCGCGCGTCGTCGCCGACCGTCTCGACGATCTCCCCGTTGCGCACGACGGCCGCACTGACGGTGGCCACGGGCCAGTGAGCGGTGAGGTCGAGGGCAGTCATCGTGTGGCTGCCGGTGGATCAGGTGAAGTCGTGGAGCAGCTCGGCCACCCGGAACGCCAGATCGACGCTCTGGCGGGCGTTGAGCCGCGGGTCGCACACCGTTTCGTATCGTGTGTCGAGGTCGGTGTCGGACACGGCGTCGCCGCCACCGAGGCATTCGGTGACGTTCTCGCCGGTGAGCTCGACGTGGATCCCGCCGGGCCAGGTGCCCTCGGCACGGTGGGCTCGCACGAACCCGCCGATCTCGCGCACGATGTCGTCGAAGTGACGGGTCTTGCGCCCGGTGCTGGCGGAGAACGTGTTGCCGTGCATCGGATCGCAGGCCCACACGACAGGGTGTCCCGCATCGGTGACCGAGCGCAGGAGCGGTCGCAGGCAATCCTCGACGTGGTCGGCGCCCATCCGGCTGATCAGCGTGAGGCGACCGGGGATGCGGTTCGGGTTGAGGATCTCGCACAACTCGAGGAGGAACTCGGCCGACGTGGTCGGGCCGATCTTGCAGCCGAGCGGGTTGCCGACGCCGCGCAGGAACTCGATGTGGGCGCCGTCGAGTTCGCGGGTGCGTTCGCCGATCCACAGCATGTGGGCCGAGCAGTCGAACCATGCGCCGGTCAGGGAGTCCTGCCGGGTGAGCGCCTCCTCGTAGCCGAGGATCAGGGCCTCGTGCGACGTCCACACGTCGACCTCGGACAGGTTCGCGTTCGACTCGGTCTCGATGCCGCAGGCGCGCATGAACCCGAGCGCCCGGTCGATCTCGCCGGCGAGCTGCTCGTAGCGCTGACCTTCCGGGCTGGACGACACGAATTCCTGCGTCCAGGCATGCACCCGTGACAGGTCGGCGAAACCGCCCTTGGTGAACGCGCGGAGCAGGTTGAGCGTCGACGCGGACTGGTGGTACGCCTGGACGAGCCGCTCGGGATTCGGGATGCGGGCCGCCTCGGAGGCGGTCGGGTCGTTGACGATGTGACCCCGGAACGACGGGATCTCGATGTCGCCGACCTGTTCCATGTCGGCCGACCGCGGTTTCGCGAACTGGCCGGCGATGCGGCCGACCTTCACGATCGGCACACCGACCGAGTACGTGAGGATGATCGCCATCTGCAGGATGACCCGGAGCTTCTCCCTGATGGTGTCGGCGGAGAAGTCGTCGAAGCTTTCGGCACAGTCGCCCGCCTGGAGCAGGAACGCGTTGCCGGCGGCCACGCGGCCGAGCTCGGTCTGCAGCGATCGCGCCTCGCCGGCGAACACCAGCGGCGGCATCGAGGAGATCTGCTTCAGGGAGCGTTCGAGCGCGCCGGCGTCCGGCCACCTCGGCTGCTGACCAGCGGCACGCTCCTGCCACGACGTCGGCGACCACATTCCCGAACCCTCAGCCATGCAGCGAGGCTACCGTCACCGAAAACGAAGAAACGGCCCCGGTTTCCCGAGGCCGCTCCATCAATTCAGTTCGTCGACGTGATCAGACGGCGAGAATTCTCTCCGCGTCGTCGCGGAGGCCGGCGACGGCCCGGCTGACGAGGCGACGGGCGGCTTCGGCGGTGACGCCGAGCTGCTCGCCGACTTCGCGGAAGCTCTTGCGCTCGCCGTCGATGAGCCCGAAGCGGGACTCGACGGCGAAACGGGCCCGGGAGTCGAGCGTGCCGAGCAGTTCGTCGAGCAGATCGCTGTCGACGAGTGCCATCACGTGGTCTTCCGGCGTTCCGTCGCCGTTGGCCATCAGGTCGCCGAGGGTCGCATCGCCGTCGTCGCCGACGGTCTTGTCGAGGCTGACCGGGGTGGTCAGGCGGTGCAGTTCGGCGTTGTTCTGGTCGAGGGTCTCGCCGTCGCCCGATGCCTGACGCAGCGCCGCACGGAGGCTGGCGGAGCGGTCACCGGGGATACGGATGAGGCTGGCCTTCTGGTCGAGTGCCCGGCCGATGGCCTGGCGGATCCAGAACGTGGCGTAGGTGGAGAACTTGAAGCCACGGCGCCAGTCGAACTTGTCGACGGCGTGCTCGAGGCCGAGGTTGCCTTCCTGGATGAGGTCGAGGAGATCCATGCCCTGAGGAAGCGGGTACCGGCGGGCGATGCTGACCACGAGTCGCAGGTTGGAGCGGATGAACCGATCCTTGGCCTTGGCGGCGGCGGCGACCTGCGCCTTGAGCGCGGCGCCCTTCTTGCCGGCGGCGATCTGCTCGGCCGCCTCGCGGCCGGTCTCGATCACCCGGGAGAGCTCGCGCTCATCCTCGGCAGTCAGCAAGGGGACCTTGCCGATGTCGTTCAAATACAATCCGATGCTGTCGTTCATGATGTTTGCTACAACCGTTCGTGTGTTCGATGGATTCCGATTGGCGCTGTGCCGTGAGGCACATCGCAACGACCGGGCAGCGCCTTGAACTCGCCGCGAAACAGCTGCGGAACGAGTTGATCGGAAGCGTCGGACGCCGGGACGACCTGATTTCAATGGGTTTTCATGAGGAGAACCGATGAAATCGTCAAATCGGGGGGTAATGGGGGGACAATTGACAGTAACAGACGTGTCAAGTACCCCTGGAGTCGGTTCCGCAGAAAGTTCGTCGACGTCTCCTAAGCTGGTCAATCGTGCCCGAATCCTCCGAGCCATCCCGTTCCTGAACTGCGAAATCGACTCGACGGATGACGCGCCAACGATCCATCCGTCCCGCGATCCGACTGGGTCTGTTCGGTGGCACGTTCGACCCGCCACATGTGGGGCACCTCGTGACCGCGGTGAACGTCAGGCACGCGCTCGAACTCGACGAGGTCATCCTGATGGTGGCCAACGTCCCGTGGCAGAAGCAGGGCGAGCGGCGCCTCACGCCGGCCGAGGATCGCTTCGCGATGGTTGAAGCGGCCGTCGCTGACGTTCCGGGTCTCGTGCCGGGCCGCCTGGAGATCGACCACGGCGGCAACAGCTACACCGCCGACACGCTCGAGACGCTCGCCGCGAGGTTCCCCGAGGCTGAGCTGTACACGATCGTCGGCGACGATGCCGCCGCCGGCCTGCGCACGTGGGCGCGATACGACGAAGTCGTGGCCAACTCGCGGCTCGTCGTCGTCGATCGTCCGGGTGAGCCCGTGGTCTTGCCCGACGACGTCGACTGGATCCGAGTCGAGGTGCCGCGCCTGCAGGTGTCGTCGACCGATCTTCGGGCACGATTCACCGATGGCCGCCCCCTGGACTACCTGGTGACCGAACCGGTGCTCGACGTGATCCGCACGCGTGCGCTGTACCGGGAGCTGCCGTGACCGCGATCGCCCACAAGCGCAAGCGGAGCACGCTGATCGGATTCGTCGGGATGGTGCTGCTGGTCGTCGCGGCCGCGTCGATGTTCGTCGTCGGCGTGGTCACCCTGTCCAATTCGGAGGAGGGTGAGGCGGTCGGGGTCGATCTGCGTCCGATCGTCGCCCTGCCGGCGACACCCAACGCACTCCTGGCCGTCACCGATGCTGACGGGGGGCTCGAGTCACTCGTCGTGACGACGCTGCTCCCCGCCGGGGTCGGCGGCAGCATCGTCGTGATCCCGCCGAACGCCGATGCGACTGCTTCGTTCGGCACGCAGCGCCGCCCCCTCGACGAGGTGTTCGCCGCCGACGCGGCCGACCTGGAGGCATTCACCGCGACGGTGCAGGAGATGCTGTCGATCACCATCGAGCGGTCGCAGGTCGTGTCGTCGGCGGAGTTGGCGGATCTGATCTCGGCCGCCGCGGGCGACACGTTCGCCGTCGATCCGGAGCGGCTGGTCGACGACGCATTCTGGGCCGAACTGGCCGAGGCGGCTCCGGTTGTCGCGACGCAGCGGTGGCACCGGTCGACGAGTCGGACCAGCCGATCCCTCCGGCCACCGTCGCCGAACTCGTCGAGCGGTTGATGGCCGGCGAGGTGCAGTCGCGGGCGTTGGTCACACGGGTCCCGGCGGAGGCCGAGAACCCGACGGACGCCGATGTGGTCGTCGTCGACCGGCGCGATGCCACCCTCGTGTTCGCCCAGGTGTCGCCGGCGCTCGTCTCGACGCCGAGCACCGGGACTTCGGTGCGCATCGTCGGCCCGTTCAGCGACGAGCAGATCGAGGCGAGCGACGGGATGTACGAGTCGACGTCGGAGCTGATGCTCGATGTGATCGGCGAGATGAATTTCTTCCAGGCCAACGTCGTGTCGATCGACACCCAACCGGCCGCCGGAGGCGCCGCGGAGGTGACCCTCATCGAGGTGGCCGAGGAGCGGTTCATCGCAGACATGCTGGCGATCGCTCCGATCGTGTTCGGCGAGTCCGAGGTCGTCCTGGCGTCGACGTTGATCGAGGGCATCGACGTGGTCATCACGCTCGGCACCGACTACATCGAGAACAAGGCGGCGACGTCGGCCGCTCGGTCCGACGAACCCGTCGACACGACGGTCGGGACCGTTGCGGAGACGACCGGCGATACCGTCGAAGTCGATGACTGAACGATCCGACGACTCCAGCCTCGAGCTCGCCAGCGTGGCAGCGCGTGTGGCCGACGCGTCGAAGGCGACCGACATCGTGATTCTCGACGTGGGGGACGTGCTGTCGATCACCGGTTTCTTCGTGATCGCCGGGGCGTCGAACCCGCGTCTCGTCCGCGCCACGGTGGAGGAGATCGAACGGGTCGTCAAGGTCGAGCTCGGTCGCTCGCCCGTGCGCATCGAGGGCTTGCGCGAGCAGCAGTGGATCCTCATGGACTACGGCGACGTCGTCGTCCACGTGTTCCTCGATTCGATCCGTGAGTTCTACGAGATCGAGCGCCTGTACATGGATGCGCCACGCATCGCCTGGGCGCCGCCGGTCGACACCGACGCCACCTGACGTCGAATTCCGTTCGCATTCCCGCCTCGCATTTCCGGATCCCGTTGTGTCGGAGGACGCCGCGTTGGTATCGTGCAACGTCCTTCACGGGGCTTTAGCTCAGTTGGTAGAGCACTTCCATGGCATGGAAGGGGTCAAGGGTTCGATTCCCTTAAGCTCCACGGAAAACCCCAGGTCACAGGCCTGGGGTTTCGTCGTTTTCCGGGGTTCGGCGGGATCCGCCGGCCTGCTGGCCGCGGCGCTACGAGGTCGCGCTCGCCACCCCCACATCGCCGGTGTCGGCGACGAGAACGTTCGCCTCGATCACGAGGATGCTGGCACTGACCCGCACAGCGGTGCACGTCGAGGCAACGCGCCAGCCGGACGATGAACCTCACGTTCGTGAGCGTTCCCTCAGCTGATCGAGCGCGGCCTCGCCAGGCGTCGTTCCGGCACCTCGCCGTTGCCTGGCACTTCGCTGCGATGTTAGCGAGCACGTCCGACGTTCATCTTGATCCACCGCGCCGCGGTCCCGGCACGTGGAGTAGATCGCGGCCGTGGTCGTCGTGCCTTGCCGTCATCGTGGTCACGGCGGCCGCTCGGTCGGTTCTGTTGACCGGTGACTGGCGGTAGCTGTCGAGCGGCAGGGCGAACTCCGCAGAGCTCCTCGGCGGTGGTTACGCAGACGGCTGGGCGTGATCTGCGCGGTTGCGGGCACGTTGAGAACCACCACAATCATGAAGCGTCGAGCAACCGGTCGGAACGGCGCCGGCGAGTCATGGGAACGCATCAACCAATCGCAGGGGTGCTGGGGTCGCTAACGCGCCATCGGGCGCCCTCCAGCCGAGTGCTCGTTCTCGATGCGCGCCGGCTCTCGAAGGCCACGGACCTCAGGCCGCGGCGACGAGGTCGCGATGACGGCGGAGGCCGACGTCGATCGCGAAGGTCGGTGAAGAGGTCGGCCATCTCGGACCGATAGCGAAGCTGCGTGGTCGCGACGTCGCGGTCGCGGATGAGCGTGCTGGTGGCGTCGTGTACTTCCACTCCCGCAGAACGGGCGCGCCGAACGCGCTCAGCGACGGCGTTGAACAGCTCGGCGTTCGCCGGGTCGCGTTCCGTCAGCTGATCGAGCGCGCCGAGCACCTTCTCCTGGTCGATCGTGCCGGTCACCTCGCCATTCCTGGCAACGAGCCCGATGTCGCGAGCGACGTCCATGACGTTCATCCTGATCCTCCGTCTCGCCGGGACCTGTCCCGGCACGTGGATCAACCGCGGCCGCGAACCGAATATTGCATGACACCCGTCACCGCGACACCGAGGTCGCCTGCCTGCGGGGACGTTCGCGTCGGGTGCAGTCGCGGCGGACTTCGCGCGGCAGAGTCTGGGTCGGATCCCGCGCGGAAACCGCTTGTAATCCGACCCAGAGCTTGCCCGTCTGCGAGGTCGACAACGATTCGGCGAACGTGGCACCTGGGTCGAGCCCATTTGGCGCCGCACGCACAAATGTTCAACCGTGGCGGCGGAGGGGTATCTGCGGTGCATGCGGCCCGAGCACGATCTGGTCCTCGGTGGCCGCTACGTGCTGACCCGCCCGATAGCGGTCGGCGGGATGGGGGAGGTCTGGGAAGGCACCGACCGGGTGCTGTCCCGGCCTGTGGCCGTGAAGATCCTCAAGGACGAGCTGCGAACGGCCCCGGCGTTCATCGAGCGGTTCCGGGCGGAAGCACGCCACGCCGGCGGTCTCGTCCATCCCGGTATCGCGACGGTCTACGACTACGGCGAGACGGACGACGTCGCCTATCTGGTGATGGAACTGGTCCCGGGGAGACGCTCTCCGATCTCCTCGTCGAGCAGCCTGAACTGCCGATCGCCACCAAGCTGTCGATCCTGAGCCAGACCGCGGACGCGCTGCACGCGGCGCACCGTGCCGGCGTGATCCATCGAGACGTCAAGCCGGGCAACCTGATGGTGGGGCCCGACGGCACGGTCAAGGTGACCGATTTCGGCATCGCTCGCGCGATCGGGGCCGCGTCGCTGACCGACGTCGGTCAGGTGATCGGCACTGCCCATTACATGTCGCCGGAGCAGGCGACCGGCAACCAGGCAACCTCCGCCAGCGACATCTACTCACTCGGGGTGATCGCCTACGAGATGTTCGCCGGGCGACGGCCTTTCGACGCCGATACACCGCTCGCGATCTCCTCGGCGCACGTTCATGCCCCCGTCCCTGCCCTTCCCGTCGAGGTGCCCCGCGGCGTCGCCGAACTGATCCAGGACGCCCTCGCCAAGGATCCAGCCTCGCGGCCGGCCTCGGCAGAGGTCTTCGCCGCTCGGGCGCGACGTGCGATGCGCGACGGTCGACCGGCGCCCACGCTCACGATTCCCGCGGCAGCGACGGCGACGTCCGTCCAGCCGACGCTGGCGCCGATCTGCGGCGCGCGCGCGACGTGAGGGTCGAGGTGGGACGAACGCAACGGTCCTGGGCGGCGCCACTCCTCGCCTTCCTGGCGGTGTTCCTGCTGATCGCTGGTGCGGTATGGCTGCTTGCCTCGGGTCCTGATGCCGACCCCTCAGCCTCGGAGGATGCGCCGACGTCCGACGCCGCCACGGCAACCGCTGAGCCGACCTCGACCGCTTCGGCGACGTCGACTGTCGCGGCCGCTCCCGTGACGGAACCGCCGGCCAGCGTTGATCCGGCGACCACCACTCCGGTTACCACGGCCCCTCCCGCGACCACCCCGGTGAGTGTCACGGCCACGACGGTGCCACCCGTCGCGCCGACGGCGGCCCCGGCAACGGTTGCGCCGGCGACCGCCGTTCCCACGACCGCCCCGCCGTTTCTGATGCCGGCAGCCGAAGGGGGACCGATCGCCGAGGAAGAGGCCTTGGCGTTCGTGCGCACGTATTACGACCAGGTCGCCGCCGGCGAGTACGAGTCGACGTGGCCGAGGCTGACGCAAGAGTTCCGCGACGCCCGCAATCTCACGTTCGAGAGCTACGCCAGGTACTGGCGGAACACGTCGCTCGAACTCGGCGACTTGCGGTACACGCCTGGACCGGGCCTGCAGGAGGGGCAGGTGCGTTTCGAAGCGCGCTACACCACCGACGGCAGAGTCGTCGAGGAGACCGACGAGCTGACCCTGCGACGCGAGCCGGACGGTTCTCTCGTGATCGCCGAGCAGCGCATCGTGTGAAGCGCCTCGCTGGCTTCGGCTAGACCGTCGTCGTGGACATCGGCACGGCCATGGGCGCAGGTTGGTCCTCGGGCATCAGCGTCTACGGCGTCGTCGCGCTCGTGGGTGTCGCCGGACGGTTCGGTTGGACCGAGGCGCCCTCCTTCGTCGAGCAATGGTGGGTGATCGCCGTGGCCGTGGTGATGTTCCTCGTGGAGTTCGTGATCGACAAGATCGCGCTCGTGGACACGGCATGGGACAGCGTGCACACCTTCATCCGGCCCGCCATCGGTGGATACCTGATGAGCACGGCCACGGACACGCAGTGGTCGGTACCGGCGCTGGCGATGTCGGGGGTGCTCCTCGCGCTGAGCAGTCACAGCGCGAAGGCGTCGACCCGGATCATCGTGAACACTTCGCCCGAACCGGTATCGAACGTCGCGGTCAGCCTGGCCGAGGACGGGCTCGTATTCGCCGTGATGACGCTCGCGATATCACGCCCCGAGTTCGCCGTCGTTCTCGTCGCACTGCTGACCATCGCCTCGGTCGTGGTCGCGTTCGTGTTCTACCGGATCGCTCGTCGTGTCGCCCGACGACTCCGCTCGGGTACCCGCACCGCGACCGCTCGAGATCTGCGCGACGACGATTCCTGAGGGCGAACGCGACCATCTCCAGATCCAGAACACCCAGCAGGGCGAATTCCTCCGTTTCAGCACCACCCACATCAACATCGGTGAAGGGCCTCTCCAATCGCGGCGGCGGCCAGATCGCGCCGGGGAGCTCGGTCGTGACGGAACGACCGGCGACTGGGAGCATGCTCGCATGGACTACGACGACATCGCCGCGCACTTCCTGATCCCGAACGGCACCGAGCCGATGTCGCCGGCCGTGCCCGACTCGCCGGCGCGGCGGCTTCGTGATTCGGTCGAAGCGATCGCGACGATCGGCTGGTGGTCGCGGGAGGCGTCGGAAGCGTCGCTGTCGCTCGGTCACGACTTCTTCGACGGATACGTCTGGGGGCGAGCGGCCGCCCTCGGTGCGGACGTCGATCCTGCAGTCGTCACCGCTGCGTTCGGCGTGTTCTCGCCTGATCTCCTCGGGCCCGTGTACCAACACGGCCGCAGCATCTCGAGTCGCGTCGCCGTCCTCGACGCTCGCTCGAACGGCGCGGCCGCCGGTCTGCGGGCGGCCACACCCGACGTGCCCGACGCGGAGATCGCCGAAGCGGGGGATCTCCTCCTGCAGGCGGTGTTCGCCGTCGATCCGGGACCACGGGCGCTGTTCGCCGCACTGCGGTCGCTGCCCGTGCCCGAGGATCCGCACGGCCGGCTGTGGCGCGGTGCCGAGCTCGTGCGCGAGCACCGGGGCGACACCCACCTCGCGGCCTGTGCCTGTGCCGGGCTCGACAGCGTCGAGATGAACGTGTTCACCGAGGTGTGGCTCGGCTATCCGATCGGCGAGTACTCCTCGACGCGAGGCTTCGGACCCGACGTGCTGGGCGGCGCAGCCGACCGCCTCCGCAACAGGGGCTGGTTGGACGGCGACGAACTGACTCCGCTCGGACGAGATGCCAGGCTGGCGATCGAGACGGTCACCGACGTCGGCCAGCAGGCGCTGATCGACGCGCTCGGCGCCCAGACCGAGCGCGCCATCGAACTCTCCGAACGCATCAGCGTCGCGGTGCTCTGCGCCAATGCCGCGCCGGCCGACCCACGCAAACGTGCGGCCGGCTGAGGGACAGCATGGGCCGCCGGCCTTGCCGTCCAAGCGCCGCGACCGCGACGCGAAACACCACACAGGGTGCACGTTTCGATCGGGAGAGTGGTGGAGCGATCGAAATCACCCGTTTGGGTGGCCGAAAGCGTGTATCTGGGTGTGTACAAGCCGCTCCGCATGAACCATGCTCATGTTCGTCCTCATCGACACGATGCGGACGGCGGAGAACAGACGGAACATACAGCGGAAATGGAGTGGCCGTGCGCGCCCAACGGCCGAGGGGCCGGTCGCTTCGTTCGCGGACGGGAGTAGACGTTGGGTTTCATCCCCTACAAGGTTTTGGTCGTCGGGTGTTCCACCCGCCTGGGCGCGGAGGTGTGCGCGCACCTCGCAGGTCACGGCATGACCGCGGTCGCCCAGCCGTACGACGAACTGGCGCTGACCGTCGCCGTCTTCGAGCCGGACATCGTGGTGGCGCAACTGGTCGCCGGCGACCCGGCCTCGACGATCGGGCGGATTCGCCAGACGTCCGACATCCCGATCCTGATGCTCGTTCCCGGCGGTGGCGGCGCCTCGCTGGCGGTGGCCGCGTTCAGGGCGGGCGCGGACGACGTGCTGGAACAGCCGCCCAGCATGGAGGAGCTCGCCGTTCGGGTCCGGGCGATCATGCGCCGGCGCAACGTCGACAATCTGTTCCGCGTCGGCGATCTCGTCATCGACCGGGCCGGGTACATGGCGTGGCGGGGTGACCACCTCCTCTGCCTCACGGCGACGGAGTTCCATCTGCTCGACCTGCTCGCCCGCAACGCCGATGTGGTGATCACGAAGCGACAGATGCTGTCGGAGGTCTGGGGCTTCGAACACTTCGACGTCAACGTGGTCGAGGTCCACATCAGCGCGCTCCGTCGCAAGCTCGAACAGTTCGGCCCGCGGGTGATCCACACCGTTCGGTCGCTTGGGTACGTGGTGCGCACCGGTGCCGCCGAACGTGTGCCGATCGACCCGAACCCGTGGCCCGCGATGGTCGTTGCCGACGCCCTGCGCCACCTCTAGCAACGTCGTCTTCGCCCGCGGCTGACGCGATCCTGAGGATCGGCTGAGGTGTTCGCTGACGGTCTTCTCGCCGCCCCCGGGGCTGCTAACAGTTGTCGGTACACAGCTCTCCGTCCGCGACATCTCCGCCGTGCACGCGGGCGCGATCGTGTTGCGGCGCGGGTCCGGCGAGCACCGGATCGCGCCGCAGCGCGTCGAGTGAGCACGCTCGGTCGATCGGACAGTCGTCCCTGACGGTCGCGATTCGACACGTCGTGTGTCTCCGGTCGATCAGGGGCTGGCAAACGGGGTGTGGCAGCAGGCGAACCCGTCACACCGATGTCGGCCGACGAGTCTAGCCGCCGAGGGGCGTCGGGCGGACGACGCCTCACCTCGGCGGCCGGCGTAGCTCGTGCACGAGCTGCCGCGCTTTGATGGCATGGACCCGCAACGTCGAGTCGACGTCCGCGGACGCTGCTCGGCCCCGCTCCGTTCACGGCGGGCGGGGGGCTGAGGTGTCACGAAGCCATCAGTTCATTCGGATGTTCGACGACGGAGCCGCTCGGGCAGCGGTCCTGCCGACACAACGGCCGTGACGGTGAGCGGGCGGGACGGCCCGAGTGACCGCCAACCACGCCCGACGATGGCCGGAATCGTGTGGACCAGGATCGTGAGGTCGAGCAGGAGCGACCAGTTCTCGACGTAGTACAGGTCGAGGCGCCGATACGCGTCGAACGATCCGTTGTCGCGTTGCTCGACCTGCCAGAGGCCCGTCACTCCCGGCCGGACCTCGTGACGTGACGCGAGGCGTTCGTCGAACTGCATCGACCTCGGTCGGCAGCGCCGGACGCGGGCCGATCAAGCTCATCTCGCCCCGGACCACCGAGAACAGCTGGGGGAGTTCATCGATGCTGAGGGCCCGGATCACCCTGCCGACCCGCGTCACCCGCGGGTCGGCGTCGATCTTGAACAAGCGGGCCGCCATCCCGCTCGTTCAAGTGCTGCAGGTCGCTCGCCCGACGTTCCGCATCGACCTGCATCGACCGCAACTTCGGCATGTGGAACGGCACCCCGCCGCGGCCGACCCGCCACTGCCGAAACACGACGGGGCCGCGGTCGTCGAGCTTGATGGCCAGTGCGGCTCCGGCCAGGATCGGGGCGGTCAACACCAGCACGACCGAGGCGATCGTGATGTCGAGGAACCGCTTGGCGAACCGCTGGAAGCCGAGCAGCCGGGGATGATCGAGGTACAGCAGTGCGTCGTGACCCAGCGGCGCGACACGCACGGCTCGGTGGTCGAGTCCGCGCAGTCCTGCGTGTACCCGCACATCGATGCCGTCGCGCCGTACGCCGAGCAGCTGGGCATACGTGCGCTCATCGCGCAGAGCGTCAGCGGTCACGACGACGACCGAGGCATCGCTGCGCTCGACCCCCGTCCGAATGTCGACGCCGGCGCCGTAGTACGCCACCCCGTTCGTCGCGGCGACGACCGTCCACTCGCCGACACACGCCACGACCTTCCATCCGCACGTCGAGTGCTCGGCGACGAGATCGAACACTTCGGCGGCACCCGCGCGGTCGGCCACCACCAGGACTCGCTCGACCAGGATCCCAGCTCGCCGCAGTCGGTCTTCGCGGCGGTCGATGAAGAAGCGCCCGACCTGTACGGCGGCAGCGGCGAGCAACGTTCCCGATGCCACTGCGGCGGCGCCGATGTCCAACTCCGCCACGACGTCGACGATGAACACCACCGATCCGGCGATCAGGCACGCGCGGAGCACGAGCCGATGTTCGAGCACCCGTCCGACTCCGACGACACTCGAGTAGCCGCGCTCGAGACCGGTCAGCACGACGGTCCACACCGCCGCGCCGAGCGAACCGGCGACGACGATGGCGGGCGAGAGGCCCGTCATGGCGGCCAGCACCAGGATCCACGCACCGGCGCTGCGCGGCGAAATCGACCAAGGCTCGTTGTCGGGCAAGGTTCGACCGTGCTCGATGTCGACCGCGAGGTCCCGTGGCCCCGAAAGTCGACCTCGACATGATCGACTACGCTGGCTCCGCCCGAAACCGTCATGGCGATCAGTGAAGACCACCACGCTGTCCCATTGCTGAGGTCGACCTGAAAGACGGCTGTTCCCTGAAGACGGCATGACGCATGCTGCGATTTCGGAACGCGGTACGTGACGGGTTGTGCGCTCAACGTGCGGATTCGCGGCTCGAACGGGCCGAAGTCTGAAGATCCGCTGAGGTCTCCTGAGAACATCGGCAAGTCCCGTGCCCTCCCGCCGACGACTTTCGTACTGTCGCGACCGCGGGCGGACGATACAGCGTGAATCAGCAACAGCGTGAATCAGTCGTCCTTGGGGTTATCTGAGCACGAGGAGGACGGGGTGTCGCTTCATTCGGATGCACGGATCTTGGTCATCGACAGTTGGGCCAGCCTGCGGGGAGAACTCGCTGCGCAGTTGGGTGTCGCTCGGCTATCACGTCGTGGTCGCTGACCCAGCGGCGGGGATCGCCCGCATCGTCGAGGTCTTCCGGCCCGACCTCGTCATCATCGAGGTCATCGACGGACGAGCCCGAAGCGATCGTGGGCACGCATTCGGGCGAACGGGTCGGCACAGGTCATCGTGACGGTGGCGTCGACGAGCCCGCCGGATCGTCGGACTCGGGCGATGCGTGCCGGGGCCGACGACGTCCTCGTCAAGCCGTTCGAGGTCGACGAGTTGATGGCTCGCATCCAGATGGTGACGAAACGCAACGGCGACACAGGTCGCTCTGACCTTCTCCGACGTCGAGATCGACGAGATGGGCCACATCGTTTCGCGCCGTGGCACCGAGATCGAGTTGACCGTCACCGAGTTCAAACTGTTGTCGATGTTCCTGCGCAACGCAGGTCGCGTGATGTCCAAGCGGCAGCTCCTCGCCTCGGTGTGGGGATTCGACGACTACGACGTGAATCTCGTCGAGGTCCACGTGTCGGCATTGCGCAAGAAGCTCGAGCAGCACGGGCCACGCATCGTCCAGACCGTTCGCGGGATCGGCTATGTGCTGCGTGAATCCAGCGCGGTCCGGGACCGGAACCGGGCGGTGCAGCTCGCGTTCAGCGCCTGACGCGCGCGGGGTCAGCCGCCCCGTCCCTGACCGTCGCCTGCCGGCGACGACCGCTCGTACGACGACGCCGCAGGAGCGCTCCGACTACCGTCGCCCGGATGACACGGTGGCTGCTGAAATCCGAACCCGACACGTTCGGCTACGACGACCTCGTGCGGGTCGGCCGTGAAGGATGGGATGGCGTTCGCAGCTACCAGGCCCGCAACTACATGCGGGAGATGAAGGTCGGCGACCGGGCGATCTTCTACCACTCGAATGCGAAGCCTCCGGGTGCGGCCGGGGTGTGCAAGATCGTCAAGCGGGCCGAGCCGGACCCGACCCAGTTCGATCCCGACGTCGAAGTACTACGACGCCGCCTCGGACCCCGCCGACCCGCGATGGGACTGGGTGACGGTGGGCCCGGTCAAGCCGCTGCGCTTCGTGCCGCTCGACGAACTGAAGGCGATGCCCGAGCTGGCCGAGTGCCGCCTGCTCGCCCGCGGCAACCGGCTGTCGGTGTTCCCGATCAGCGACGCCGAGTTCGACGCCATCGTGCGACGCGGCCGTCAGCGCTGAGATCGGTGGCGGTCGGGGCGCGAACCGGGGCCCGAGGGGTGCCTCCCGTATGCGGGGAAGGCTTTGGATCAGCGAGCGAGCCGATGGTCTGGTCGCTCCTGGAATCCCTGTGTGACACCCTCACGGACCCACCACGATCGTCGCGCGGATCGCGGGCGAAGGCAAGGAAATTGCGCGGGCGGTGGCCGGGCCGGAACGGCGCGAGCGCCGGTCAGTTCCGGGTGACGAGGAGGTTGTCGCCGAACGCCGCGCTCGTCGGGCCCTGTGGTTGGAACGTACCGACGACGACGAGCAGGCTTGCCCGCACCTCCTCGAACACCCCGGGTTCGGCGGGCAGCACGACCTCGTAGGCACCCAGCGGCAGCGTGCCGAAGGCGTGGAGCGGTACCTGGAAGATCCCTGCGCCGTCGGCGGTCGCGGTCACCGTCACCGTCGAGGGTGGGATGTCCAACTGGAACGTGGCGCCCGGTGGCAGACCCTGCCCGACGATCGTCGTGATGCCGCGCTCGGTGATCGTGGCGGGCGACGCGGAGATCTGCGGAGCGAACCGGCCCCGCCCCCGCAAGGTCACGAGGGTGGACGCGCTGTCAGACGTCACGGCGAGGACCGCTTGGCGGTCGCCGCCGGCGGTCGCCAGCATCCGCACGCTGACGGTGCACGATCCACCCGGCGCGAGGGGCGAGATGCGGCACGTGTCCGACACGATCTGGTAGTCGTCGGGATGGTCCCCGCCGACCTCCAGCGTGATCGGTGCGGCGGCGTTGCCGCCGTTGGTGATGGTCACGTCGAGTGGGACGGTGGGGATGCCGACGGCGACCTGCCCGAAGTCGAGCGGGTTCGGCGATCCGGACAGGATGACCGTGGTGGTGGTGGTGGTCGGCGGCGGAGTCGTCGTCGGCGCCGGGATCGTGGTCGGTGGGGTGTCGGTCGGTGGTGTCGTCGTCGGCGGCACCGAGGAACCCGTGAGCGCACCGGTCGCGCTGAGCGCTTGGAAGCCGACCTCGCCGACCACCAGATCGGCGGTGGAGGGACCACCGGCGAGCGGGGCGGTGAATCGGACGTCGACCGTGCACGTGGCACCGGGCGGGATCCACATGTCGATCCCGCAGGTGCCACCGACGACCTGGAACGCAGCCGACGTGGTGAGCATTTGACCGACGAGGATCGAGCTGCGCCCCGTGTTCGTCACGGTCGAGGTGCCGATGGCCGAGGCGCCTGCGGCGATCGCCCCGAGGTTCACATCGGAGACGGTCAAGCCGGATTCACGCTCGCGGAGCATCACGTGCCTGCTGTCGCCGAACTCGGGGTCGACGAGCACGAAGCCGCTGTTCGTGTCCCACGCCACGAATCGGCCGTTGCCGGACAGCACCGGCGAACCGTGGCTGGCGACGATGCCGTCCGGGGCGACGTTGATGTCCTCCATCTGGAGCGGTCCTGTCAGCCCGGGCGTGGCCGACCAGACGACCCGGACGGTCTCGCGCGGCGGGCAGCTGCCGGAGCATCACGAACACGTACGTCACGAACGCGACCTGCGACCCGTCCTCGGAGATCGAGCTGAAGGTCGAATACTCGTCGATGGGGCTGACGAGCGTGAACACCGGCGTCCGCCAGCGGTCGCACGTACACCCAGGATTGACGGGTTCCCGCCACCGTCGGCTGACCCACCAGCGGCTCGCTCGACACGAACGACACGAACCGGCCGTCGCCGGAGATGCTCGGCGAGTGGGCGTTGCCGGACGGCAGTGCCGTCGGGGGTGCTGAGCACGGTCATCGCCGGAGGCGCCGACGTCCCAGCCGGCGATGATCGGGTTGGAGTCGTAGGGCGGGCTCGCGAGCGTGGCGACGACGTGATTGCCGTCGGCGGAGACGTCCACGGCGTTGTCGGACGGGCGCAGCTCGCCGCCCGTCAACGGTTGGATACCCCGGGATGCTGGCGACCGGGAGATCGAGCCGGGTGACGGACGTACCGATGTCGTAATAGGTGATGCCCGACGCCCAGGGACCACGACGGCCGATCCGTCGAAGTCGACCGCCGGTTGGCCGAACGGGCCGAGGCTGGCCTTCACCTTGTCGTCGAGCGTGCGTGAGTTGGCTGGGTTGCAGCGGTCGATCGTGCCGATGCGCACGAGGTCGGCGTTGATGTCTCTGACGTACGCGGCGACGCACCCGTTGCCGCTGACACCGACCTCGCGAGCGGGGAACGGCACATCGAGGTCGAGATTGTCGAGCCCGATGAAGGCACCCCGCCGAATCCTTGTCGATCGACCCGGCGACGGTGATCGCCTCGCCGCGCCTCGACAGATCCGCGTCGCGCCCGTCGTCGAAGCTGCGGATTCGTCTCGTCGGGGGTGATCGGCCGGACCGGCCCGAGCTGCAGACCCGGCCCCGCCGCCGCCGAACGACACCGTCGTGGCCGCCACCAACGACGCCGCGAGCGCGAAGCGCATGGCGGCGCACCGTGGGGGCAGACCGAAGCGGCCCACCGTCAGCCGCCCACGGGGGTGGAGACCGTCTGGAAGCCGGAGAACGACACGGCCGGGCTGCAGCCACCGTCGGCGGGGATCTGCACGGCGTCGCACTCGACGACGATGCTCAGCGGCGTGGAGGAATCGGCGACGTACGGGGCCACGAAGTGGAAGTCGAGGTCGCGGAAGTTGGCGAGCGTCGATTCGATGATCGGGACGCCACCGAGCTGGATCGACAGGATGCCGAGGTCGCCTCGAGGGTTCTGCAGGATCACATCGGTGAGTGCGAACGTCGTGTCCGCGCTCAACGTAGGGGCCGCGGCGTTCCCGGCGGCTCCGGCGGCGACATCGACGCTCAGGCGGAAGTTTGCCGGTGACGTCGACTCGTTGAACACGTTGGAGAGTGCTCCACTGCCCTCGCCGCTCGCTCCGGCGGTTTCCTCCAGCGCGGCGATCTCCTCCTCGGTCTGCTCGGCCTCCACTTGGTCGGCCACGGCCGCCTCGTCGACCTTCTCGTCGACCGCGGCGACGTCCTCGGCGACGTCCTCGACCTCCTCGACGGCGACCTCCCGTGCGGCCGACTCGACGGTCGGCTTGAAGAGCGTCTGCCACAGCACCCACAGCGCGATGAACAGGGCGACGAGTGAGCAGCACCGCCTTCCACAGCCACTTCGGGATGATCGGGATCTGGACGTAGGTGCCGGTCAGCGTCATCGGCACCGCCACGGCGGTGGCCGGCGGGGCGATCGCCAACGCGACCGCGGTACCGCCGCCGCCCAGCGCATCCAGCTCGGCCTCGGGCGACGACACCGGTGGTTCGGGGTGGGACGGTTCGAGCTGGACGATCTGCGGTTCGGCGAGCAGTTCGAAGGTGTGCGTCTTGGCCGCTCCCCGCCACAGCCGCTTGGCCGGACGCACCTTGACCTTGGTGAAGCGGGCGGTGCCGGGTTCACAGTCCACGAGCGGCCGGTTGGATGTCGAAGTCGAGCGCCTGCTCGGCGTCGGTGCCCGACATCCGGACCGGGACCGACAGGTTGCCGCGGTTGTCGACGGCCACCTCGAACCGCCCGCGGAACCGGCTGTGGCCGACCTCGGCTGCAGTTCGACGCCGACGTCGGCGAACGTGCCGACCTCGACCGTGCCCTCGGCGACGGATGCCCCCTCCGGATCCTCCTGCGGCATCGCCTTGACCGCCCAGTGGGCGAGTCCCGGCGTGCTCGTCGGTGCCCGTGGGGGAGCGATCGTGACGGTGACCACCTCGTCGGTCGACGGGGAACAACCGAACGACGGCCGGTTCGACCGTGATCCAGGGCGCGGCATCGCCGAGCGGCTGGAACGTGAACTGGTCGACGACGTCGCCGGTGTTGCGTATCCGCAGCGCGGTGGTGACCGACGACCCGGGGTCGACGACGAGTTGTGATTCGAGGAGGGAGACGGTGATGCCCATTGCATCAACGCAAGCACGACGACCGCTCGAGGTCGACGGACGCACGTGCAAGCCGCGGTTCCCGACTGCGCCGCGTCGGTCGCCCGAAAGGGAACCGACGGACGGGCCCGCTTGTATCAGCGGGCCAACCCCACGCTCTGTTCACTCCGGACGGACAGTGGCAGAGACAGCGCACACGGTGCACACGCACACGGTGCTCACGCACGACACATGGGAGTTCCTGAGATGACGACACGACTCTCCGTACGGGTGTACGGAAGCGATCCGATCACCGAAGCCGGTGTGGCGAGCCAGATGCGCGGCCGGCCCGAGGTGTACGTGATGGACAGCACCCACCCCGACGATCCCGACGTGGCCGTCGTGGTGATCGAATCGCTCGACGACGACGCCAAGCAGTCGGTCCGCTGCGCTCCGGCGCGGTGGGTGCGGCCGGGTGGTCGCCGTGTGCACCACGATCGACGACGGAGCGCTGATGTGCGCGGTGGAACTCGGCATCAGTGCGTTGCTGCGACGCAACGAGGCATCCCCCGAGCGGCTGGCGGCCGCCGTCGTGTCGGCGGCGAAGGGTGACGGCGCGATGGCGCCCGACCTGCTCGGCCGGCTCCTCGAGCAGATGAGCCGCATGCAGAATCGGGTGCTCGCCCCGCGCGGGATCGGGCCGAGCGGATTCACCACACGCGAGGTCGACGTGCTGCGGCTGCTCGCCGACGGATGCGACACCGCCGACATCGCCGGTCAGCTGGCGTACTCGGAGCGCACGATCAAGAACGTCATCCACGACCTGACGACCCGCCTCCAGCTCCGCAACCGTTCGCACGCCGTGGCCTACGCGATGCGCTCGGGCGTCATCTGAGCGTGGCGCCGACTCGGGCATCGTCAACCTGACCGCAGCGCCTCGCGTGCCGGGTGCGCCTCAGGTCGCCTGGGTCTTCTGCGTGCCGGGGTTCGAGATCGTGATCACGCCACCCCACGTGCAGTTGCACGTGCTCGACGACGTCAGCGCCGGGTTCGTGCCGATGATCACTCCCGAGGCGCCGGGCGCCCACGGCGAGGTCGTCACCGGCACGCACGGCTGAGGGGTCAGGACGCCCTGCGCGGCCGAGGTGGCCGACGCCACCTGCGGGTTCGACAGCGACGTGCACATCCCGAACGGTGCGATGTTGACGTTGGGCTTGTGGTCCATGATCGAGGCCATCGGCGCGCCGTCGGCGGTCACCTTGCCGGCGGGCAGGACGCTGAGCGTGGAGGGGGCGACCCCGAACGAACACGTCATCATCGCCCCGGCGGCCACCGCGATGCCCATGTCAGCGCCGACCCTTCCGGCTCGATGTCCGGTCGGATGTCCGTGCTGGTGATCCGGCCGGATCGCCGGTCGACGCACTCGGCGGCGCGGTCACGGAGTCGGCGGCCGGCCGGGCGATCAGCTCCCGCCGCCGCACCGTGGTCCACACCCGCTCGCCGAGCACGTCGACGGCGTCGGATCGCCCCGCCCCGAGGAGGCCGGCGCGTGAACGGGCACGGTCTGGGGGCGGCGCCATGTCGAGATGCAGCTCGATCGCCGGTGCCGAGATCTGGGCGTCGGCGGCTGGCTCGAACGGCACCACGAGGCGCACCACGACTCCGGCGACGGCGGACCGGCGCAGCAGCAGCTCGCGTGACGCGTGGTCGGCGCACATGCTCAGCTCGACCGGCACCCCCAGCTAGCGCAGCGACGGTGGAACGAACTCGGGGTCGATGACGTCGTCGTCGACGAGCGCCTGCACCAGCCGTCCCAGCACCGCGTGTCCCGCTCGGGGATCACCCGTCGCGACGATCCCGTAGTCGACGTCGAAGAAGCGCATCGAGGGCTGCCGGGCGACGACGCGCCCGTCGGCATCGCGGACGTCGGTCACGTCGGTGTCGCGTCGGTCGGATCGTTCGGTCACCGACAACAGCACGACGGCGATCGAACCGTCGGTGCCCGACGGCTTCCTGGCCGCGCCCCGGCCGGTCGGCCGGCTCGACGGCCGCGCCGACCGTGGTGACGAAGTCGACCTTCACCCCGTCGATCCTCGCCGTCAGCCAGTTCTCCAGTGCGGTGTCCAGGTGGTCGATCACGGATCCAGCTTGCGCCCGGTCGTGCGGGCCCGCCAGGCCTCACCTGACGTCCATTGGGGCAGGTCGCGGTGCCCGAATGGCGGTCCGTCCGCCTGGTCACGCACCACTGCCCGAGGGCTCACGATGAGTACCGCTCGGTGCCACCCGGTAGGGCGCTCCCGAGCGACGAGCAACCAGCCCACTCGAACATCACCCACTCCGACTCGATCACCGAACTGAAGGGACGAACCGTGCCGACCTATCTGTCACCTGGCATCTACATGGAGGAAGTGTCCTCCGGCTCCAAGCCGATCGAAGGCGTCGGCACGGCGGTCGCCGCGTTCGTCGGGTTCGCCGGCGGCGGCCCGTTCAACGAGCCGCTCCTCGTCACCAACTGGACGCAGTTCGTCAACACGTTCGGCGGCTACGTGGAGGGCTCCTACCTCGCCCATTCGGTCTACGCCTACTTCCTCAACGGGGGCGGGGCGGCCTACGTGGTGCGGATCGGCACCGGCAGCGACGACGAGAGCGATCCTGCGCTGCCGACGGCGGTCGGCGAGCTCGCCCCGGCCGAGGGCGACCGGGTCCCGTTCACGGTCAAGGCGCTCAATCCCGGCGCCGAAGGCGATCGCATCTCGGTGCAGGTCGAGGATGCGAGCGAGCCGTCCGACGACACGTTCAAGCTGGTCGTGCGGGCACCGGGCCGAGCCGACGAGGTCTTCGACAACGTCACGCTGTCGAAGGGCCCGAACAACGTGGCGACGAAGGTGAAGGCCGAGTCGCAACTGATCGTCGTCCAGGAGACCCGCGGCGCCGCGGTGATGCCCGCCCGCACCACGATCGAGCTGTCCGGCGGCACGGCGCTCCCCGAGCGGCTGGCGGTGGCCCCGTCCGACTACATCGGTGACTCGTCCGACCGCACCGGCTTCGCCGGCCTCGAGGCGATCGACGACGTCACCATGCTCGTCGTTCCCGATCTGATGACCGCCTTCCAGCAGGGCATGGTCGACGAGGAGGGTGTGAAGGCGGTGCAGCTGGCGATGATCGCCCACTGCGAGCTGATGGCGAACCGCGTCGCGATCCTCGACACCCCGCCCGGGCTCAACGCGCAGCAGGTCAAGGCCTGGCGCAACGACGTGACGGGCTACGACTCGAAGTACGCCACGATGTACTGGCCGTGGATCAAGGTGATGGATCCGTTGCAGGGCAAGGGCGTGTTCATGCCGCCCTCCGGCTCGCTCGCCGGCATCTGGGCCCGCAACGACGACACCCGGGGCGTGCACAAGGCGCCGGCCAACGAGGTCGTGCGCGGTGCGCTGAGCCTCGAGCTGCAGATCACCAAGGGTGAACACGACCAGCTCAACCCCGACGCCGTGAACTGCCTGCGGTCGTTCCCGGGCCAGGGCATCCGCGTCTGGGGCGCGCGCACGCTGTCGAGCGATCCCGAATGGCGATACCTGAACGTGCGGCGGCTCTTCAACTTCGTCGAGTCGTCGATCCTCAACGGGACCAACTGGGTCGTGTTCGAGCCGAACGATCCGAAGCTGTGGGACTCGGTCACCCGCACCGTGACGATGTTCCTGCGACGCATCTGGCGTGACGGTGCCCTGTTCGGCCGGACGCAGGGCGAGGCGTTCTTCGTCAAGTGCGACGAGGAGAACAACCCGCCCGAGAACCGCGACGCCGGGATCCTCACGGTCGAGATCGGCATCGCACCGGTCAAGCCGGCCGAGTTCGTCGTGTTCCGCATCAGCCAGTTCAACGGCGGTGCGGGCGTCGAAGAGTGACCCCCGGTCGCTCGACGAGCGACGACCACCAGATCATCCGACACCCGAATGAACCACCCCGAATGAACCACACCCCGATTGAAAGGGACCAGCACATGGCAAGCGAATCACCCGTAGCGGCATCTCGGTTCGGCATCAGCATCGATGGCGTCCAGATCGCCAGCTTCTCCGAACTGCAGGGCATCACGACCGAGATCGACGTGATCGAGCACCGCGAGTCGACCGACGAAGGCGTGCGCGTCGTGAAGTTGGTCGGCAACTCGAAGGTCAACCAGGACGTCAAGTTCAAGATGGCGATGGGCACCAACCTCGAGATGAACGCATGGCTCGAAGCGGCCCAGGCCGGCATGATGGAACAGGCCCGCAAGAGCTGCTCGCTCGTGATGTACGACGCCGAGAACAAGCCGGTGGCCCGCTTCTATCTCGAGAACGCCTGGCCGACCAAGTGCGTGCTGAGCCCGCTGCGCGCGGGTGGCAGCGACGTGATGCAGCAGGAATGGACCCTCACCTACGAAGCCATCCAGCGGGTGCTGTGATGACGACCGGGACCGCCATCGCCGATCGGCCGTCGCGACCGGCGGCCGGTGGGCTGCAGACCGAGTTCGAGTTCGTGCTGCCTCGCGGCTACCTCGACGCCGACGGCGTCGTCCACCAGGTGGGCACGATGCGCATCGCCCGCGCCCGTGACGAGATCTATCCGCAGTCGGACCAGCGGGTGCGCGAGAACCCGTCGTATCTCACGGTCATCCTCCTCACCCGCACCATCACCAAGCTCGGCACCCTGCCCGAGGTCGACACGTTCGTGGTCGAGAGCCTCTTCGCCTCCGATCTGGCGTTCCTGCAGGATCTGTACCGGCGCATCAACCAGGAGGGTCACTCGCAGGCCGCGGTGACGTGCCCGCAATGCTCGACGGAGTTCACGGTGGACATCGCCGGCGATGCCTCGGGGGAATCGTGACGTACGCGGCCGACCGTCTCTTCGAAGAGGTCACGTACGTCGCCTACTACCTGCACTGGCCGTTCGACGCGATCCTCGACATGGAGCACCCGCTGCGGGCGCGCCTGATCGACGAGATCGGCAAGATCAACGACCGACTCAACGAGACCGGTTGATCCGACGTGCCCTGGCCCCTGCATCGGCATCGCCGACGGGACGCGCCCCCGGCGGGCGCCGCCTCGCCGCCGTTGCCGTCGAGCGCCGGCCCGCCCGGCATGTGCCGAGCGGCGTGCCGAGCGCTGCGCCGGTCGACACCGGGGCGGGCGATCCACGCGGGCGCGGAGCACGGACTGGGCCCACCACGGGACGACTGCAGCCGACGATGCCGACGGCTGCGCCGGTGACGTTCCACGGCGATCGCTTCGGTCGCAGCGTGGCAGGGGCGCGGGCGATCACCGTCGCCGGCGTTCCGCTGACGACGCACCGGCGTTCCGTCGATGCGCCGTCCGGGATCCTTCCCGATGTCGCGTCACCCGGTTCGGTGGTCGCATCGTGCGAGTGGAGCGGGCTCGACCTGCCGATCAGGCTGAACGGTCGGAGCTGCCGGCGTTGGCGCATCGGCGGCTCGCGGTGGGTCCCGGCGGCGACGGCAGGAGCTGATGCGGGCCGACATCGCGCCCGCCTACACGTCGTTCCAGCCGGGCTCGCCGCCGAACCGGACCGAATCCGACGATTCGCCGTCCAGCGACGACGTGGGACCGCAGAGGTGGGATCCCCAGCACGGGTTCCGGGGATCGACCGGCGACGTGTCGCCGATGAAGACGGTACGCCGCATCGATCGCCGGCGCCCGGCGGGGGCGAATCCGGCACCGGAGACCGACGACGCGGAGGCGCCCGAGCGGCCGGAGCAGGACGACACCGCCGCCTCGATGCGCTACGTCCCGGCAGCCGGACCGCGCCTCGAGCGACCCCCGAGCGACCTGGTCGACATCGTTCGGCAGGCCACCGGGGTCGATGTCAGCGGGGCGCGGATCGATCGCTCACCCGAGGTGTCGGATCGCGCCGCCTCGATCGGCGCGATCGCGTTCACCGAGTCGGCCACGGTTCATCTCCCGAGCGAGTTGGGACCGAGCGGCGACGCCCCGGCGCGCGCCGTGCTCGCCCATGAACTGACCCACGTCGCCCAGCAGCGGCACGCGGGAGGGACGTTGCCGGCCGAGGACTCGCCGGAGGGTCGCGAACTCGAACACCAGGCGCGTGCGTGCAACGTTCGGTCGGCGACCGGGTGACCGTCGCACCGTCGTTCCTCCGCACGGTCGAGGCCCGCGTGTCGGCCCCGAGCGGCGTTCAGCGGCTCAGCGGTGACGACGACCAGTACGAGTGGCAGCACCGCGGCGCTCCGCCGTCCGAGAGCGGCGCCCGCGCCGCGTTCGGGTTGGCGTTCCTCCATCCCGACGCCGACAGCACGGAGGGTCGCGCGCTCCACGGTCACGACGACGATTGGGCGGAGACCTTCGAGGCGACGCACGCCGCGGCGCTGCAGGCCCGCCGCGACGCCCGCTACGTCGACATGGTCGCCGAAGCGGAACGTGAGTTGCGCGTGCGGAACCTGCGCGAGGAGCGTCACGGCGACGAAGTGCTGGAGCTCGAGCGCAGGGACATCCTGGCGCTGCGCCGCCGGCTCGATGACGAGATGCCCTGGGAATTCGGACCGCCGAGCGGCCTGCCGCACCTCTACCCCGATGAGCCCGAGCTCCCCGCCGAGGAGGAACCCGCGCCGTCCGCGAGCGCACCGGCACACACGGCAACGTCCGCGCCGACGAGCACGCCGGCGCGGACCGCTCCCGTTGCCCACGACCACCCTCGCCGCGGCCGGACCCACGATGCGCCGTCGATCAGACGGGATTCGGCGGCGCGTCGTGGTCCAAGCGGAATGCGCCATGCGCCGGCCCGGCCCGGCCGGTGCCGGAGCCGGTGGCGAGCCGAGCGTCGACTGGCAGCAGCGCGGCAGCACCCGGCGCGGAGACGTTCACGGCGGTCTTCGGCGAGACCCTCGGGGGCCTCTTCGGTGGACGCGTGAGCGACGCCGAGATCGTGCCGAACGCGAGCGGATGGAGGCGTCGCCGGAACTGATGCAACGACGTCAGCAGCGTGAACAGGAACTCCGCCACGTCGAGCTCCGCGCACGGCTCGTGGCGGCGCGGCGCGAGGAGTCGACCGAGACCGGCGTGCAACTCGACGATGCGGACATCGCGGCCATCCGCGTCGCCGTCGACGAGGAGTTGCCCCTCGAGTTCGTGCTGCCGGAGTACCTCGATCGCGACGTCGACGTCCACATCGACGCCCACGGTCACGTCGGTGAGCGGCAACCGGAGCCCGACCCCGCAGCAGCGAGCACGACGGGCGCCACCCCGACGGACACGGCACCCCGTCTCCCACCTCGGCGGCGACCGCGACCAGCCACGACTCGGCGGCCGCACCGGCGGCGACCACCCGGTGGGACACGCGCGACCGACCTGCGGCGGCTCCGGCTCCGGCCGCCGGTGCGGTGCCCAACCGTCGGTCGCGACAACCGCCGCCGCAGGGGCGCTGGCCCTGGCCACCGTGGCCGACGGCGGCGCACCGGACCAGCACCCGACGGACCAGCAGGAGCTGGCGGGCCAACTCTTCGCGGCGGCGACGGATCTCGATCTCGAGATGCTCGCCCGCCGGCTCTACGGCCGGTTCCGCCGCGACCTGCGGCGAGAACTGCTGATCGATCGCGAACGGGCCGGCGTCCTCGCCGACGCCCGCTGACCCACGACACGAACGGAAGGAAACATCATGGCGCTGGCATCCGATGCCCTCCTCGGAATGGCGATGCGATTCGCTGTCACGATCGACGAGGGCAAGTACAACCTCGAGAGCTGGTCGAAGGCGGGCGGACTCGAGGTCAGCTGGGACCTGGTCGAATACCGGGCAGGCGACCACCGCAACGATCGGTGGTTCTTCCCCGGGCTGACCAAGTACCCGACGGTGAAGCTCGAACGGGCGGCCACGCTCGACGGCACCGAGTCGGTGAAGAAGTGGCTCAACTCGAACTCGTTCGCGCACACGGCCACAGACCGGCTCGATCGTGCTGATGGACGCCAAGCTCGACACCGTCTCGACGTGGGAACTCCGTCAGGTGATCCCCGTCAAGTGGAGCGTGTCGGCGTTCGAGGCGACGTCGAGCAAGGTCGCGATCGAAACCCTCGAACTCGCCCATCTCGGGTTCCTCACCGAGGACTGACGGGACGACATCATGGCGCTCAGCGAATCCTCCCAGCTCGGGATGGCGATGCGGTTCGACGTCGTCGT
The DNA here is from genome assembly GCA_963772085.1 of Ilumatobacteraceae bacterium. GTDB lineage: Bacteria > Actinomycetota > Acidimicrobiia > Acidimicrobiales > Ilumatobacteraceae > Sva-07. Next base: position 68,826 of record CAVYWH010000002.1, on the reverse strand, counting down.
CGACGGCTACGACCTCGGATCGTGGTCGTCGTGCCGGGGTCTGACCATCACCTTCAAGCACGACAAGGTCAACGAACTCGGCCAACACGAGTACACCACCTACATCCCCGGCCGCGCCGAGTACGCAACGGTCGTTCTCGAACGGGCCATGGAGAAGGGGGACTGGGACAAGACGAGGAGCTGGCTCGCCAAGGTGTCGGCGGCCGACTGGCTGCTCGAGACCGTGGGGATGCTCGGCCTCGGCGAGGGCGGAGGGTCGAGCGCACACATCACGTTGCGCGACGCCCAGCTCGGCGAGGTGGCGTCGTGGACGCTCGCCAACGTGCTGCCGACCGCATGGAAGGGACCGCAACTCGACGCGCTCGGCAAGAAGGTCGCCATCGAGACGCTCGAACTGTGTCACGAGGGGTTCCTCGATGCCTGACCGTCTGAAGATCTTCAAGATGCTGATGCCGGCCGAGTTCGTGCTGTTCGACCACAACCCCGAGCGGATGCGGGTGCAGCGGCGGCAGGCCGGCAACGGCCGCTCGCCCGGCAGCAGCAGCTCGAACGCGGGGCCGACGGCGACCGGTGGTTCGGCCGGCACGCTCGGCGCGCTGTTCCACGGCACCGACCCGCTCGAGGTCTCGATCACCAAGGCCCGCCTCATCGGGCCGGAGTGCAAGCCGATGTGCGACACGCTGCTGGGCTGGCTGTCGCCGGCGTCCGGCCTGCTCGGTGCCGCCGCGGCGGCGCTCGGCCTGCCGGCCAGCCGGCCGCCCGACCTCATCGTCCAGTGGGGCCCGCCGGGTGCCGGGTTCATGATCACCGCGGTGATGGCGAAGGTCGACATCACCTACCAACGGATCTCCTCGTCCGGCATCCCGGTGCACGCGATGGTCGACCTGACGCTCAAGGAGATCCCCAGCCCGCTGAGCCTGACGAACCCGACGTCGGGCGGGCGCCCGGGCCGGAATCGTCATGTCGTCAGTTCGGACGAGACGTTGATGTCGATCGCGACGAAGACCTTCGGCACGCCCTCCGCGTGGCGGGCGATCGCCGAGGTCAACCAGATCGACGACCCGGGTTCGATCGAACCGGGCGACGTCGTCTACCTCCCTGCGCCCGACGAGCTCGCGGAGATGGCGAGGGCCGCACGATGAGCATGCCGACGAGCGTCGAGACGGGTGCGGTACGGGCCAGCGTGAGCGTGAAGGTGCTCGGCGCTCCGGCGCCGCTCAACCCCTTGATCGAGCCGAACCTGCTGCGAACCGTCGTCGAGACGAGCCTGTTCCGGCCCGGCATGTTCGAGCTGACGTTCCTCGACCGCGACGGAACGCTGCTCGACACGGCATTCATCGACATCGGCACCGAGATCGCGGTCGCGGTCGGTGACGGGCCGACGGCGACCGATCTGATCAGCGGCGAGGTCACCGCGATCGAGGGTGACTACGACGAACTCGTCCACTACACCGTCGTGCGCGGGTACGAACAGACGCACCGGTTGCAGAAGGCACGGCGCAGCCGCACGTTCCTCGATTCCACCGACGGCGACATCGCGCAGGCGCGTCGCCGACGAGGCCGGCCTGACCATCGGGACCATCGAGGATCCCGGCGTGGCCCACCGGTACATGGCCCAGGTCGCCCAGACCGATTGGGACTTCCTGCGCGGCCGGGCCAACGAGATCGGTTTCGACGTCGGTGTCACCGACGGTGAGTTCTACTTCCGGCCGGCGCCGGGCATGAGCGCCGGCGGGGGCGGCTTGGCTGGTGCGGCGTCGGCCGCCGGATCGATGGTCGGGCTGGGGGAGAACATCCTGGAGTTCGGTCAGAACCTGCGCTGGTTCCGCCCCCGGGTGACCTCGGCCGGCATGGTCGGCGAGTCCGAGGTGCGGGTGTGGGATCCCGAGGCGGCCGAGGTGGTGTCGTCGACGTCGCCGCTGGCCTCCGCGACGGCGGACCTCGACGACGACCCGGTCGCGCTGGCCGCGGCGCACGGCGGAGCATTGTCGCTCCCTTCGATCCCGAGCATTCCGTTCCTGCCGAGCTTCCTCGGGGCCAGCAACGACGCCCACGCGATCGTCGACCGCCCGCTCGGCTGGGGATCGGTGACCCAGGGCGCCGCCGACGCGGTCGCCAAGGGGTTCGCCGAACACGTCGGCAGCTCGTTCGCCGAAGCCGAGGGCAGCGCGATGAATGCGAGCGGGGTCACGGCCGGCGCCAAGGTGACGTTGAAGAACGTGCCCTCGCGCTTCGAGGGCGACTGGTACGTCACCAGCGCGCAGCACGTGTTCGACGACAGCGAGGGGTATCGGGTCCGGTTCGAAGTGAGCGGCCGCCACGACCGTTCGCTCGGTGGCCTCGTGGCCGGCGGCTCGACGAACCGCCGGCAACGCGGGCTCGTCGACGGGCTCGTGCCGGGGATCGTGACGAACAACATCGACGAAGACGGCCTGTACCGCGTCAAGGTCGCGCTGCCCTGGCTGTCGCCCGACTTCGAGACCGACTGGGCGCGGGTGGTGATGCCAGGGCTCGGCGCGGCCTACGGCATTGATCGCCATCCCGGAGATCGGCGACGAGGTGCTCGTCGGGTTCGAGTTCGGCGACGTCCGCAGGGCGTACGTGCTCGGTGGGCTGGCGAACGGCAACACCGAACTCGATCTCGGCGGCGACGTGGTCAAGCAGGGCATCCCCGGCGGCCAGGTCGTCAAGCGGGGGATCGTCAGCCGGCTCGGCAACAAAGTCCTGATCGACGACGACGGCGACGGCACGTTGCCCCCGCAGCGCGTCGGGCATCACCCTCGGCACCGGCGACGACAAGATCACCATCCAGATCGACGACGTGAACAAGAAGCTGATCATCTCCTGCGACGCGTCGACCCCGCCGGCCGACGATCGAGATCACCCAGAACGGCGCCGGCGGCAGCATCACGATCGAACAGGCGGGAACCGGCGGATCGATCGACGTGAAGAGCGCCGGCAACGTCACCGTCGAGGCTGCCGCACCGGGGAACCTCACGCTCAAGGGCGGCACCGGCGTGAAGATCGACGGCGGCACCGGCATGGTCGAACTGTCCGGCTCGATGGTGAAGCTCAACTGATGGACGCCCGACACCTGGAAGGACGCCCCTGATGCGCACCACGCAGAACCCGGCCCAGTACGACTTCGTCGGCGCGGGCTGGGCATTCCCGCCGGACGTGAACGCGAGCGGCGGCATCGCCCTCGTGACCCACGAACGAGAGCTCGAACAGGCGATCCAGATCATCGTGATGACGTACCCGGGCGAACGTCCGATGCGCCCGCTGTTCGGCAGCCGGATGCGCGACTTCGTGTTCCGCTCGGCCGACAACTCGACGGCGGCCGAGCTCGCGCTCGAGGTCCGCAACGCCGTGCGCCAGTGGGAGCCCCGGGTCGACGTCCACGACGTGCGGGTGGTCCCCGACCCGATCGAACGCAACCGACTCGACGTGGAGGTCGTCTACGCGATCAAGCGCACCAACGACCTGCGCAACCTCGTCTTTCCCTTCTACACGATTCCCGACGACGGAAGTGACTACTGATGGTGATCGCAGCCCCCAACCTCGACGACCGCCGGTTCCAGGACCTCGTCGACGATGCCAAGCGACTCGTCATGGACCGGTGCCCGACGTGGACCGACCACAACGTGTCCGACCCCGGCGTCACGCTCATCGAGACGTTCGCCTTCATGACCGATCAGATGCTGTACCGGCTCAATCGTGTCCCCGACCGGCTCTACGTGAAGTTCCTCGAGCTGATCGGGATCCGGCTGTTCCCCCCGACGGCGGCACGGACCGACCTGACGTTCTGGCTGTCGGCTCCCTGCACCTCGATGCTGATCATCCCTGCCGGCACACGGGCGGCAACCCTGCGCGGCGAGATCGAGGACCCGATCGTGTTCTCCACGCTCAGCGATCTGAGTGTGATCCCGGTGGTGCTGCAGCACGTCGCGACACGTGAGCACGACGCCGACGGCGTCCGACCGCGGACCGACCAGCTCGAGATCGGCTCGGGCTTCCCGGCGTTCAGCGACGTCCCGCAGCCCGGTGACCTGTTCTACGTGGGCCTCGATCAGGCGGCACCGGGCAACGCGGTGGCGCTCCGGCTGCACTGCGACATCGACGGTGTCGGCGTCGACCCCGACGATCCGCCGTTGGTGTGGGAGGCGTGGAACGGCGTCGACTGGGTGCCGTGCGAACTCGAGAAGGACGAGACCGGCGGGCTGAACCGGCGCGGCGACATCGTCGTGCACCTACCGGCCGATCACGAAGCGAGCACGATCGAGGGGGATCGGGCCGGGTGGCTGCGGGCGCGCGTGACCGAGGCCCGCGAGCGTCAGCCGCGGTACAGCTCGTCGCCGATGATCCGGGCGGTCACCGCGTCGACGGTCGGCGGCTCGGTCGTGGCCGCGCACGCCGAGCGGATCGAGGTGACACCGCTCGGCGAGTCGAACGGACAGCCCGGCCAACGCCATGAGCTGGCCTCGGGTGCCATGGTCGGTCTCGGCGGCGAGCCCATCGTCGAGGTGAGCACCGACGAGGGCTGGGAGCAGTGGCGGGTCGTCGAGGACTTCACCGACTCGGGCCCGGAGGACAAGGTCGTGATCGTCGACGCCGCATCCGGCGGCGTCGAATTCGCGCCCGATCGTGCGCTCGGAGGATGGCTCGATCCGCTCGTTCGGGGCGATCCCACCCCACCGCTCGTCGATCCGGGTGCGCGAGCACGCCACGGGCGGAGGGGCGTCGGGCAACGTGCCGGCTCGGGCGATCCGGACGCTGAAGTCGTCGATCCCGTTCGTCCGCTCGGTGACGAATCGGACGGCGGCCAGCGGCGGCGTGGATGCCGAGTCGGTCGCCGAGGCGCGCGTCCGCGGGCCGTTGATGCTGCGCACCCGCAGCCGCGCGGTGACGGCAGAGGACTTCGAACTGCTGACCCGCGAGGCGGCGCCCGAGGTCGCACGGGTGCGGTGCTTCCCGGCCGACACGACCGCCGATGCCGGGCACGTGACGGTGTGCATCGTCCCGGCCGCCGCCCACGACGAATCGAGGTTGCGCTTCGAGGACCTGCTCCCGAGCGACGTCACCCTGCAGGCCATCGCCGAACGCCTGGAGGACTGCCGGATCATCGGGTCGACCGTGCACGTCGAACCGCCCACGTACCAGGGCATCACCGTGGTCGCCCGGCTCCGGGCGACACCTCGTGCCGACGTCGACCGTGTCCACGTCGACGCCGTGGCCGCGCTCCATCGTCATTTCGACCCGCTGGTGGGCGGTCCGGACGGCAAGGGGTGGCCGTGGGGCCGTCCGGTGCAGGCCGGCGACGCGTTCGGCGTGCTCCAGGCCACCCCCGGTGTGGACGTGGTCGAGGACGTGCGGCTCTTCGGGGCCAACCCGGTCACCGGCGAACGCGGCCCGGCCACGAACCGGGTCGAGTTGGCCCGCAACAGCCTCGTGTTCTCCTACGAGCACCAGGTCCAGGTGATGGCGCCATGAGCCGGGGGACCGTCGCCGGTCACGGCGTGACGCGGCCGATCGTGCGGCAGCTGCCGGCGATCTACCAGGACCATCTGTTCCTCGAGCAGTTCACGGCCGGCTTGGACGACGTCACGGCACCGGTGCACACGGTGCTCGACTGCCTGCACGCCTACCTCGATCCGTCGGTCGCGCCGGGTGATTTCGTGCAGTGGCTGGGCGGCTGGGTGGGATTGCATCTCGACGAGGACTGGCCGCTCGATCGCCGTCGACGGATCGTCGCCCAGGCGGTCGAGATGTTCGCGAAGCGCGGCACCGTCGCCGGACTCCGCCACGAGATCCAGCTGTACACCGACGGCGTCGCCACCGTCGACGATCCCGGGGGCACGTACACGTCGTCGGTTCCGGGCGCGACGTTCGACCACGTGACCCACGATCGTGACCGCACGGTGCGGGTGACCGTCGACGTCGTCGACGGTGTCTCGGTGAACTGGAACGGCCTGCAGGAGCTGATCCGCGCGGCGATCCCGGCGCACCTGCCCGTGGAGGTCGAGCTGCGCGAGGTCGACGGCGCCGTCCGCTCCGATGATCGAGCTACCGCACTGGACGAAGGGAGTCCGACATGATCGTGTGCAAGAACTGTGCATTCCAGAATCTCGACAACGACGCGTTCTGCGGGTCGTGCGGCGGGTTCCTCGAGTGGACCGGCGAGTCCGTCGTCCCGGCGGCCGCGGCGGTCCCCGAGGAGGTGCTGGCCGGCAAACGGAGCCTGCTGAGCCGGGTCCAGACGGTGCTGTCGCTCGACATCCAGGCGCCGGGGGAGAATCCGATCGCGGTCGAACCGCCGGCCGACGGGGCGGCATCGTCGGCGCCGCCGCGGCCGGGCGCCGGACCTGCACCGGCACGCCCCGGTGCCCCGCCCCGGCCGGGAGGCGACGCGCCGGCCCGCCCCGGTGGAGCACCGCCGGTCCGTCCGGGTGGTGGCGATCCGCCGGTTCGTCCGGGTGGGGCGACCGCCGGTTCGTCCGGGTGGTGGCGATCCGCCGGTTCGTCCGGGTGGTGGCGACCGCCGGTTCGTCCGGGTGGGGCATCCGCCGGTTCGTCCGGGTGGTGGCGATCCGCCGGTTCGTCCGGGTGGTGGCGATCCGCCGGTGCGTCCGGGTGGCGCCGCCGGTTCGCCGACGAGGCCGCGAGCCGGATGGCGGGGGGGAAACGGCGACTGCGCCGGGATCGAGGGCTCGGACGTGGAGACCTCGGGGGCCGCCCCGCGATCAGCGCCGCGGCGGCGCTGGTGGCGGCGGGCGCGACCGATGCACCGGCCGCTCCGGCGGCCGCAGGCCCACCCCGGTCGATCGCCAAGAAGACCGTGGCATCCGGCGAGCGGGTCATCGGGCGACGACGAACCGTCGACGGCGGTCACGCCGGCCGCGACCGGAGGCGCGTCAAGCCGCAACGGCCGGCCGATCGGCCTCGGCCGGTCAAGCAGAAGCCGACGAGGAAGATCCTTCCCGGCGACCGGATCTGCGGTGACTGCGGAGAGGGGAACCCGCCGGCGAGGAAGTTCTGTTCCCGGTGCGGCACCACGCTCGCCGCGGCCGACGTGGCCAAGACACCGTGGTGGCGCAAGCTCGTTCCACATCGGCGGCGCAAGGCGATGGAAGCGGGCGAACGACCGTGGAAGTCCAAGGACGGCAAGCAGAAGCGCCGACGTGGGATCGGTGGCGTGTTCATGGCGCTGTTCGCCAAGGCCCGGCCGCTGATCGCCGCCGCCCTACTTCTCGTCGGCCTGGTGTACGGCGTCTCGCCCGATCTGCGCGGTCGCGTGAACGCGTCGATCGGTGACGCCCGCGACTCGGTGATGTCCAAGATCCGCAAGAACTACGCCCCGTTGGCGCCCATCGAGGTGACGGCGACCTCGGCGGTCGACGGTTCGCCGGTGACCTTGGCGGTCGACAGCAACACGGTGACGAGCTGGATCGCCCCGGGGACCGACGCAGAGCCGACCCTCGTCGCCCGGTTCGACGAACCGATCGACCTCGAGCGGATCAAGATCTGGAACGGCTCGGCGAACGGGTTCAAGGAGCACGAGCGGATCCAGGCCATCCACTTCGTGTTCGACACGGGCCAGTCGTACGACCTCGAGATTCTCGACCTGCCCGACGGCAAGGACTACGAGGTCAAGAACGGCACGGGCATCCGATCCGTCGAGGTGCACGTCGTCGGCACGTACTCGTCGCTGTCGAGCGAGGATCTCGGTCTCAGCGAAATCGAGTTCCTCATCCGCCGATGAGCCTTCGCGACCGGTCCGCGATCCAGGGGTACGTGATCGGCGTGGCCGACGTCCGGCTGCTCGATCCGAGCCTGGTGCCGATGCGGGTGACCGTCAACCGACTCGCCGAACGCTGGCCGCTGATCGGATGCGATCGGTCGCCGGTCGCGTCCACCGCTCCGCGGGCGAACGCCGTGCCGGCGGTGGCCGACTGGACGTCGATCACCAGCCCGTTCGAGGCGAACCGGTGCGCTGGAACCTGCGCCAGGATCACCACCGGCGCACGGCCGCGTCGACGTGTCGCCGACGCGGTCGTCGAGGTGACGTGGTTGTACGGCGCGCCGTACCGGGGCGGTGGGGCGTTCATCCCCGATCTACGGGTCCACGTGCTGTCGGCCGAGTCGGCGGACCGGCGATCTCACCTCGCCTGCACGGTCACACACCCGTGCACGATCGGATCGATCCGCGCCCCGATCGCTGCGCTCACGGTGTCGGTACTCGGCCGGGTACGCGTCGCTGACGCCGACCAGGCCGTGAGGTGGGCGCTCACGGTGTACGGCGACGGCACCACCACCGCCCCCAGTTGTCACCTCGGGTCGGACCCCATGTGACAACTGCCCGATCGGGTGCCTCAACGTCCGCTGCCGAGCGGACGTCACGTCGCACGATGGAGCTGTGTGGCACGACGTGCTCTCGGATCCACCATCGCCGGCGGTGCGGCGTTGATGGTGGCGGCCTGGCGAAAGCGGACGATCCCGGGCCGACGCGGGCCCTGCTCCTGTCGATCGTGCCACGTCTGCGTCGTTGCGGTCGCGGAGCCTCGGCGCTGTCGCGGCCATCGTGATCGGGAGCTCTCGGTGGCGACCGCCCTGCTGGTGGCGCCCCGCCGGCTCCGGTGGCCATGGTGTTCGCCGTGCTCAGCGTGGCGTTCGTGGTGTGTCGGCCCTGGCGTGGAAACGGCGGGTCGCCTGCGGCTGCTTCGGCCGGCACTCGCAAGCGACGTCCCGGCGGTCACGATCGTGCGCACACCATCGTGGCCGGCATCGCGTCCGTCGGTGTGTCGCCTCCACCCGGCCGCCGCCGGGTTCGGCCGACGTGTTGCGGACGACCGCGGTCGCCTGCACCATCGCCGTGCTGCTCTGGGCGAACGAGCGATCGCCGTCGCTCGACGCCCCGGCCCGCACGTGCTGCGCGGTGTCCCGGACGTGAACGCCGCCGCGCCCTCGCCGAGGTGCGCACCCTCGTGGGCCGTGAGCTGCCGCGTCTCGTGCTCGACCACGCCGATCTCGCTGGTGGGCTGGTGCCGTCGATCGCGTCCACCGCGTCGGCGCACACCTACTCGTGCCCGCGTGCCGGGTCGTGACGGGCACTACGCGCCGTCGTGTCGCAGTCCGGACCGGCGAACCTCGTCCTCCTCACGCCGGGCGGACCGGTCACCGGCACCACGGCCGTGATCGAACGTCGGCGCCGCCCGCTGACGTCACGGCTGCGTCGGCTCAGCCGTTCCCCCACCAGTGATCCCCGTGTCGATTTCGACCGTCGCTCACCGATCCCGAGCGGCCGCCGTCCCCGACGGAACCGCGACCCGCGTCATCGCCCGCACGGCTCCACTTCGTCGAGCGACCGTCCCCCGCGCGCGATCGTTCGACGGTTCATCGGGTTCGAACAGCCTGCCGATCGGGCGCAACCGCTTGCCCGTACGGGAGGCGATGACTGCCCCGGCGCCGCTGTTGCACGGAGCGGGCTCTGCGTACGTTCGCATGGCAGGCCCGCGACCGGCGGGCCGGACGAAAGGAGATGACATGGCCGATGAGCCAGACACCCGCCGAGGAGATCAAGGGGAGTGGGTGACGTACCTACAACAGCTGGTGATCCAGGCCGGGCACGATCCCGGACCCGTGGACGGCGATTTCGGGCCGCTGACGGAAGCGGGCGTGCGGTCGTTCCAGACCGCCGCCGGGCTCGACGCTGACGGCGTCGTCGGGGAGGCGACGTGGGAAGCGCTGACGACCGGTGCCGGAGCAGCAGGTGACGCGGATGTCCCCGCCGAACTCGTTGCGTTGGGCGCACCCGCTTCCTTGTCGCAATGGACCGAGGAGCAACGACAGGGGTACTTCGTCGGCAAGGAGCCGATCGAGTACTTCGAAGGTGAGAGCGACGAAGTCGCGGTCGCCGACATGGACAACGACGACAACGGGGAGCAGCTGGCATGAGCGCCGACACGATCATCAACGGACTCGAGACGGCATGGCAGGTGATCAAGGACGGCGAGCCGTCCGTCGAGATCGCCTCCTCGACGGCCAATGCCATCCCGGACGTCGACGACTGGCAGACGCTCGCAGGAGCAAAGGGACCGGGCATCCTCCGGATGGGCTGGCAGAAGCCGGTGGCCTGGCCGCTCGACGACTACGTGTTCGTCGATTTCCAGATCCTCCTCAAGTGGGACTACGGCGCGACCTATCGGGGCGGCGGTGCGTACATCCCGAACCTGTGGATCGAGGTGCCGACGTGTTATGCCGGTTGGAGCTGGGACGTCGACATCTCGATGACGGTTCGCAACCCGACCAACGCCGGCACCGTCACCGCTCCGATTCGCGCGAGTCCCGGTGACCATCGCCGGAACGGTGAGCACCTACGAGCAGACGCACCACGTCGAGTGGGGTCTGACGGTCTTCGGCAACGGAGCGTGGGAGCGGGGCTGAGGGTGCTCGGTGGGCCCGCTCGTCGACGTCACCGCGCGTTCAGCGCACGGTCAGCATGACGTCGGCGAGCGGCGCGCCGCCGAAGAGCGCCGCCGGCGACCATCGCCACGGCGATCCAGGCGATCACGACGGAACACCGTCGACACGTCGCCGGCGGTGAGGGCGATCGCCACCGACGAGCACGGCGGCGGTCGCGACCAGCATCGGCATGAGTCCGGCGACCCGGGCACCCCGCGGTCGGAATGAATCGGCGTGAGCACTCCCTTTCTCTCGAGGTCGAGCGTTCGACGAGCGGTGGTCGTTCGATCGCGACGCTACCGATCGGTCGCGAGGCGGTCTCGCCCGAATCCACTTCCCGAACGCCTGCGCGGCTGCCCCTCCGCCGTGGCGGTGCTGCCCGTGCGGCGCTTGAACGCCGTCCGGCCCCGCCGGATGATGACCGACGACATCCCCCGATCACCAGCGCGATCGACAGCCCGAGATCAACTACCGAAATGGAGCCAACCATGGCCGATGAACCGGACGTCCTGTCCGATATCGAGAACGACCCGGAGTGGGTCCGCTACCTGCAGCAGACGCTCGACTACTGGGGCGTGTGGTCCGGAGAGCAGGACGGCGTGTTCAGCCCCGAACTCGAACAGTGCGTCAAGGACTTCCAGGCGCAGCAGAACCTCGTCGTCGACGGTTGGGTGGGGCCGCGCACCTGGTGGCGTGTTCAACCGCGAGGGAGCGGCCCTCATCGAACTCGACCAGTTCCCCAGAGCTCAAGGAGCTCGGCGAGATCGGCAGCAACGAGTCGGCCTTCGAACAGCAGGTCGCCACCGGCTCGGCGTCGACGACGCCCGCACCTTCAGCGAGTTCGAAGGCCAGCTGGCCTGACGGTCGGCGGCCGACGAGCAGCGTTCTCCGAGCACGACCAACCATTCACCAACGAACGAATCAGGAAAGGACAAGCACATGTCTTGTTATGCGGAATACACTCGGCTATCTCGGTTCCGGGGTCGCCCACGGCGTGGCGGCGGCTGCCGTCGTGGCCGAGATCGGCAGCGGGGTCGGTGCGCCGCCTCTCGGTGCCGACGGCAGCCGGCCGCGATCGCCGCCGCCCTCGCACTCATCGCGAGCGGCATGGCCTACAGCAATCTGCCCTCGAGAACGAGGGCAAGGCCGAGGAGGCCCGGCGCATGCGGAGGAGACATGGACGAACTCCAACGCGAGGTCGACCGCTCCAGGAACTCGTCGGCGCCAACTGACGCCGGCAACGAATCACGAACAACGGACACAAGGAGATCATGATGGACAGTCCAGAACTGCGCGAGGGGAGCGAGGGCGAGTGGGTCGTGTACCTGCAAGGCCATCTCCGGAACGCCGGTTACGACGCCGGCTCGACCAGCGGTGAGTTCGATTCCGAACTCACCGAATCGGTTCGGCGATATCGAGCGTGACGTCGGCCTCGTCGACTCCGGCATCGTGGATGCCGACACGTGGGCGCGGATCGAAGGCGGTGGCGAGGTCTGCGTGCAACAGATGTCGATCAACCAGTCGGTCGATCTCGTCGCCCAACCGACCGACGTCACGTGCTGGGCGGCGAGCATCGCCATGCTCACCAACAGGTCGGTCGACGAGGTCGTCGAGGCGGCCGACATGAACACCACCGACGGCTACGGCTGGGGTGACATCCAGCGGGCGGTGTCGGCGCACAGCCTCAACGAGATCGGGCCAGCCTGTGGCGGGCCCGACTACTTCGCACCACCTCCTCGAGCGGAGCCCGTTGTGGATCGTCGAGGTCGGTGCGCCGTATCACGCGGTCGTCCTGGCGGGACTCGAACGGTGGCGGGAACTGGGACGACACCGCGGCCACGATCTACAACCCGTGGCCCCCCGGCTCGGGCGCGATCGAGACGAAGCCGTTCGCCGAGTTCGCCGAGGAGTACGAGCTGGGTGCCGGGGCGATGGCCCAGATCGTCAGCCGCTGACGAACGCGACGGCGCGTCAGACGACGATGTTGACCATCCGGCCCGGAACGACGATGACCTTCTTCGGCGTGGCGCCGGCGAGCGCGGCGATCACCTTGTCGTCGGCGAGTGCGGCGGCTTCGACCGTGGCCTGATCGGCGTCGGCGGCGATCGAGATCCGCCCGCGGACCTTGCCGTTGACCTGCACCGGGACCTCGATCATGTCGTCGACGAGCAGCGCGGGATCGGCCACCGGGAACGGCACGTAGGTGACGGTCTCGGTGTGGCCGAGCTTGCGCCACAGTTCCTCGGCGATGTGGGGGACGAGCGGCGCGGCCATCAGGACCATCGCTTCGGCCGCCTCGCGCGGCGTGGCCTCGAGCTTGGTCACGTGGTTGTTCAGCTCGACCAGTTTGGCGATCGCCGTGTTGAAGCGGAGCGCCTCCATCTCGTTGCGCACGACGTCGATGGTCCGGTGCAGCATCACCCGGGTGGCATCGTCGGCGGGGGATTCGACCACGGTGCACGCGCCGGTCTCCTCGTCGACCATCGTGCGCCACAGGCGTTGCAGGAATCGGTACATCCCGACCACGTCGCGGGTCTCCCACGGGCGGGACGCGTCGAGCGGGCCGCCGGCCATCTCGTAGAGGCGCATGGTGTCGGCGCCGTACTGGTCGTACATCTCGTCGGGCGAGACGGCGTTCTTCAGGCTCTTGCCCATCTTGCCCCACTCGCGGGTGACGGGCTCGCCGTTGTAGGTGAACCCGTCGCGCTCGTTGCCCTCGACCTCGCTGGCCTCGACATAGATCTCGCGGGCGTCCTTGAACGCGGCGGCCTGGATGTAGCCCTGGTTGAAGAGGCGGGCATACGGCTCGAGCGAGCTGACCTCGCCCAGGTCGTAGAGCACCTTGTGCCAGAAGCGGGCGTAGAGCAGGTGCAGCACGGCGTGCTCCACGCCGCCGACGTACAGGTCGACGCCGCCCGGATGATCGGGACGCACGTCGGTGCGCGGGCCCATCCAGTACTTCTCCACCTCGCGGTCGACGAAGCGCTCGGAGTTGGTCGGGTCGAGGTAGCGCATCTCGTACCAGCACGAGCCGGCCCACTGGGGCATGACGTTGCCGTCGCGGCGGTAGGTCTGCAGGCCGTCGCCGAGGTCGAGCTCGACCTCGATCCAGTCGGTCAGCCGGTCGAGCGGGCTCTCGGGGTTGGAGAACTCGTCGTCGGGCGCGAACGTGCGCGGCGAGAACGAATCGGTCTCCGGCAGGGCGACCGGCAGCATGTGGTCGGGGATCGCGTGCGGATGTCCGTCGGCGTCGTAGACGATCGGGAACGGCTCGCCCCAGTAGCGCTGGCGGCTGAACAGCCAGTCGCGCAGCTTGTAGTTGACGGTGCCGTGACCGGCGCCGTTGGCTTCGAGCCAGGCGTTGGTCATGGCGATGCCGTCGGCCGTGTTGTCGACCGAGGTCAGGTCCAGCGTGCCGTTGGCCGACGCGACGTACGCCGCATCACCGGCGAACGCCACGGGCCACGCCATCGTGTCGAGCGTCGGGTCGATGCCGTGCTCCTCGAACCAGTCGGCCGGCGGCTGCTGGATCGCCGGGATCGGCAGGCCGAACTGGTTGGCGAACTCGAAGTCGCGCTGGTCGCCGCAGGGCACGGCCATGATCGCGCCGGTGCCGTAGCCCATCAGGACGTAGTCGGCGACCCACACCGGGACGTGCTCGCCGTTGACCGGGTTGATCGCCGTCGATCCGGTGAACACGCCCGACTTGGCCCTGGAGTCGTCCTGGCGCTCGAACTCCTTCTTCGCCGCGGTCGCCTTGCGATAGTCGGCGACGGCCCCGGCGTGCTCGTCGGTCGTCAACTCGTCGACGAGCGGATGTTCGGGGGCGAGCACCAGGAACGAGGCGCCGAACAGCGTGTCGGGTCGCGTGGTGAACACCGTGATCGGACCGGCCGGCGACTCGAAGTGGACACGCGCGCCGTGGCTGCGGCCGATCCAGTTGCGTTGCATGGCCTTGATCGAATCGGTCCAGTCGAGGCGGTCGAGGTCGTCGATCAGCCGGTCGGCGTAGGCCGTGATGCGCATCATCCACTGGCGCATGCTGCGCTTGAACACCGGGAAGTTGCCGCGGTCGCTCCGGCCGTCGGCGGTGACCTCCTCGTTGGCGACGACGGTGCCGAGCCCCGGGCACCAGTTCACCGGCGCCTCGCTGACGTACGCCAGGCGATGGCCGTCGACGACGTCGGCGCGTTCGCCCTTGGTGAGCTCGGCCCAGGGGCGCCCGTCGGGCGTCGGGCGGCTGCCGGCGTCGAACTCGGCGATCAGCTCGTCGATCGGGCGGGCGCGCTGTGCGTCGGTGTCGTACCAGGCGTTGAAGATCCGGTTGAAGATCCACTGCGTCCACCGGTAGTACTCGGGGTCGGTGGTCGACACGCTGCGGCGGGGGTCGTGGGCGAGGCCGAGGCGGCGGAGCTGACGGCGGTACGTGGCGACGTTGCGGTCGGTCGTGATCGCCGGATGGGTGCCGGTCTCGACGGCGTACTGCTCGGCGGGCAGGCCGAACGCGTCGAAGCCCATCGTGTGCAACACGTTGTGGCCCGTCATCCGCTTGTAGCGGCCGAACACATCGGTGCCGATGAACCCGAGCGGGTGGCCGACGTGCAGCCCGACGCCCGACGGGTACGGGAACATGTCGAGCACGAACAGCTTCTCGCCCCGCTCGGCGGTCGTCTCGGGGTCGGCGAGCGGGCCGGCCGGGTTCGGCGTGTCGAACGTGTCGGTTCGCCTCCCACCAGTCGTGCCAGCGGGCCTCGATCTCCTGCGCGAGCGCGGCCGAGTACCGATGCGGTGGGGTGTCGGCCGTGGCTGCGGGCGATGCAGCAGGGAGGTCTTCTCGTCGTTCATACCGGCCGACCAGCCTAGGGCGTGGCCCCCGCTCCGTTCCCGACAGTTGACGCGTGGGGTCAGGCACCGCGCAACTTGTCACGAGGTGCCAGGCACCTTCGTGACAAGTCGGTCACGTCACCTGACTCGGGCCGCGGCGCACGGCGTCGATACGGTCGGCGCTCATGGCTGAGATCAAGGGGACAGTGGCAGACGGCTTCGGGAAGGTGGCCGACGCGTTCGGCGCCAACTTCGACGAGCACGGCGAGCTCGGCGCGGCGTTCGCGCTGTACGTCGACGGCGAGTGCAAGGTCGACATCTGGGGCGGCGATCGCCGACAAGACGACCGGGCGTGAGTGGGACGAAGACACGCTGCAGCTCGTGTTCTCGACCACGAAGGGTGCGGCGGCGATCTGCGTGGCCCGCCTCGTCGAGGCCGGCAAGATCGACTACGAGGCGCCGGTCGCGTCGTACTGGCCGGAGTTCGCCGCGGAAGGCAAGGAGTCGATCACGGTCGGCCAGCTGCTCAGCCACCAGGGCGGGCTCCCGTTCGTCGATGTCGCGCTCGACATTCGACGAGGTGATCGCCGTCGACCCCGTCGTCGCCGCGCTCGCCGCGCAGAAGCCGATCTGGGAGCCGGGCACTCGACACGGCTATCACGCCCTCACCTACGGCTGGCTGGCCGGGGAGTTGGTCCGTCGGGTCGACGGCCGTCGAATCGGCCAGTACCTCGCCGAAGAGGTTGCCGGACCGCTCGGTCTGGACTTCTGGATCGGCCTGCCCGAGTCCGAGGAGCCACGCGTCTCGCGCCTCGAACAGTCGCCTCCTCCGAGCGACCCGGAGGTGCTGGCGTTGATGCTCGCGGTCATGGGTCCCGGAATCGAACGGCTTCAAGGCCTTGACGCTCAACGGGGCGATGATGGGCTTCGGCGCCGACTCTCCGTTCAACACGCGTGCCGTCCACGCGACGGAGATGCCGGCGGCGAACGGCATCACCAACGCCCGCAGCCTCGCTCGGATGTACGCCGCCACGGTCGGCGACGTCGACGGCGTCCGCCTGATCGACGACGCGACCGTGAAGGCGGCCACGGCCGAGCGTTCGAACGGACCCGACGCCTGCTTGGTCGCCGACAGCCAGTTCGGCTGTGGGTTCATGCTCGACGGCACGATGACCCCGATGCTGACGCCGACGTCGTTCGGCCACGCCGGCGCCGGCGGATCCCTCGGCTACGCCGATCCCGAATCCAAGGTCGGCTACGGCTACGTGATGAACCAGATGGGCGGCAACCTCACCGGCGACCCCCGCACGATCGGCCTCACCAGCGCCGTCCGCGCCAGCCTCTGACCACGAGCGATGAGCCAACGGCCCGATAGTCAGGCCGTTCGCTCATCGCCTTTCGGATCGGTCGCGAGCGATGAGCCAACGGCCCGATAGTCAGGCCGTTCGCTCATCGCGGTGGTCGGGGTGCTGGGACGCGGCGCGAGTAGCGTTTGCCGCATGACGACGACACCGTCGATGTCGACCATCGAACGTCTGGAGCTCGCCGCCGACTCGAACACCGGGGTCCGGTTCGTGGGCGCGTCGGTCACCGGTGAGGCCGGCCCGGTGTTGATCCGCTGGCGCGAGATCCACGACGACGCGCGCGCCGTCGGCGCCGCCCTGCAGGCCAAGGGTCTGGTGCCGGGCGACCACGTGGCGATCCTCGGCCCGACCAGCCGGGAGCTGATGACGATCATCCGCGGCTGCTGGATGGCGGGCATCGCGTCGATGGTCCTGCCGCTGCCGATGCGCATGGGGTCGCTCGACGCGTTCATCGAGAGCACCAGGGCGCGCATCCTGCACGGCGACGCCAAGCTCGTGCTGATCGACGACCTGCTGGCCGACTTCTACGTCGGCGCCGCCGGCGATCCGGAGATCGCTCCGATGCGCTCCGTGATGCCCGGCTCGCGCAACGTGCCGTCCGGCGACGCGTTGGAGATCCCGCCGCACGACCCCGAACGGCTCGTGATCCTCCAGTACACCAGCGGCTCGACCAGCGAGCCGAAGGGCGTGATGATCCCCGACCGTGTGCTCAGCGCCAACATCGACGCGGCGTGTGACGCCGGCGCTGCTGGCCGAAGGCGACGTGATGGTGTCGTGGCTCCCGCTCTACCACGACATGGGCCTCGTCGGGTTCCTCTCGATCCCCATGACCAAGGGCGTCGACCTCGTCCAGGCCGCGCCGCAGGACTTCCTCGCCCACCCGGGCAACTGGATGCAGTGGTTGTCCGACTACTCCGGCACCGCCACGGCCGGACCGAACTTCTCCTGGGTGCTCGCCACCCGTGCGCTCAAGCGGATGAAGGACCTCGACCTCTCGAAGCTCACGCTCGCCCTGTCGGGCGCCGAGCCGGTCGACCCGAAAGCGGTCGAGGCGTTCGTCGACGAGGCCGCACGATTCGGGTTCCAGCCGGGCGGGGTGTTCCCGGCGTTCGGCATGGCCGAGGTGGCGATCGCCGGCACGTTCCCGCCGCGCGGCCGGGGCCTGCGCACCGACGTGGTCGATCGGGTGGTGCTCGAGACGCAGCGTGTCGCCAAGCCGATCGAGGTGGCCCACGTCGACGATCTCGGCGTCAGCGCCCGTGCGTTGCCGCTGCTCGGGTTCGCCGTGCCCGGCCTGGAGATGAAGGTCGTCAATCCGGACACCTACGAAGAGGTGCCCGAACGTCATGTCGGCGAACTGCTCCTGCGGGGCACCTCGGTGACGCCCGGGTACTACAAGCGACCCGATGCGACCGCGGCGCTGTTCCGGGACGGCTGGCTGTGCACCGGCGACCTCGCCTACATCCTCGACGGTGAGCTGGTCCTGTGTGGGCGGATCAAGGACGTGATCATCGTCGGCGGACGCAACGTGTTCCCCGAGGACATCGAGCGCGCCGTCGGGCCGCTCGACGGCGTGCGTGCCGGCAACGTGATCGCGTTCGGGATGGAGGGCTACAAGGGCAAGGAAAGCGTGGTGGTGGTCGCCGAGATGCGCGTGAGCGACACGTCGGGCGGCCTCGACGAGATCCGTGAACGGATCCACCACCGCACGCTCGAGGTGTGCGGCATCCCGCCGCGCGACGTCATGCTCGTGACCCCCGGAACCCTCCCGAAGACCTCGAGCGGCAAACTCCAACGCGCCAAGTGCCGCGACGAGTACCTCGCCGAGGACCTGTCCCTCGTCACGCCGGTGACGAGGGGCGCGACCGTCCTGCCGAGCAGTTCGACCCGACCTTCGATGTGGCCGCCGGCCGGCATGTTGATGGTGAATCCGTCGATGCCGAGGTCGAGGTACCCGGCCATCTGCTCGCCGACCTCGTCCGGGCCGCCCCACACGAAGTTGGCCAACCACGGCGCCTGCTCCTCGTCGGACATCGTCGAGATGTCGAGGCCGCGGGAGCGCAGCAGCGCTGCGATCTCGGCCTTCGCCTCGTCGTGCGTTTCGGCGATGCACACCGTTCGCTGCCACGACACCGTGATCTCGGACCGGTCGCGTCCGAGTTGCTGGCAGTGCTCGGCGAGCGCATCGAGCTTGCGCGGCAGGTCCTCCGGGGCGCAGATGAGGTTCGACTCGTCGGCGTACTGGGCGACCATCCGCAGCGTCTTCTTCTCGCCGCCACCACCGATCATGACCGGAATCCGTGACACGGCAGGCGGCTCGTTCATCGCATCGCTCACGCGTGTAGTGCTTGCCGGCGAGGGACGGCGCTCGCCGCGCAGCATCGGGATCACGATCTGCAGCGACTCCTCGAGCTTCTCGAAGCGGTCGGTGAACGTGCCGAACTCGATGCCGAACGCGTCGTGCTCGAGTTCGAACCACCCGGCGCCGATGCCGAGCTGGGCCCGGCCGTTCGACACGATGTCGAGCGTGGTCACGGTCTTCGCCAGCACCGCCGGGACCCGGTACGTGTTGCCGGTGACCAGCGCGCTCAGCCGGACGTTCGACGTCTCACGGGCGAGCGCGGACAGCAGGCTGTAGCACTCGAGCATGAAAGCGTCAGGGTTGCCCAGCATCGGGAGCTGGTAGAAGTGGTCCATCACCAACACGGTGTCGAAGCCCGACGCGGTCGGCCTCGCGGGCCTGGCGGGCGACGACGTCGAAGAGTTCGGCGGGGCCGACGCCCGGGATACGTGAAGTTGGGGATCTGATAGCCGAGGCGGGTCATCGCACGATGAGAACACTGTTGTAATGGCCTGTCAACTCGTCGCATCGAGACGGAGGGGCCGATCATCGTATGATCTCGGCAGATGGGGACCGGCTGGGACGATCGACAGGAGCGCACACGAGCGGAGGTGCTGCTGGCGGCGGGCGAGATCATCGCCGCGGGTGGCGTCGAAGCTCTCTCGATGCGCCGCCTGGCAGAGCGCGCCGGGGTGGCCGTCGGCACGCTGTACAACCAGTTCGGCGACCGTGACGGCATCCTCGTGGCCTTCGTCAGCAACGGGCTCGACGAACTCGAACGATCGCTCGATGCGGCGCCGGCATCCGAACCGATCGACGCCACCCGGACGTTGCTCGACGTCCTCGACGCCACCATCGCCGTGTCGGTGGAGGTGTGGCAGCCGGTCTTCGCGGTGATCAGGGCGAGCCCCGGTCATGCCGGCCTCGGTGCGGTCGGCGATCGCTTCGAGAAGCTCATCGAGCACGATCTGGCCAAGGCGGCGGCCGCCGGCCTGTTCCGGGTCGACATCGACGTCGAACGGCTGTCGTGGCACATCTTCATGACCCGGATGGCGCGACTCGAGCGGTGGTCCGTCGGCGTCCTCACCTGGGACGAGTACCGCGAATCGTCGCGCCTCGGCCTCGAGATCAGCCTGGCCGCCGTCCTGGTCGAGCCACTCGCGACGCAGGCGTTGGAGCGCTCCGGGCTCGCGACGGTGACGGGCCGGTCGGCGTGACCACCGTCATCGCCGATCCTCGTCGTGTCGTCGGACGCCCACCGCGCGCACGCACCGCTCGCCGAGATCGAGTCGTCGGGCCTGCAGGCGCCGTGGGAGCACCCTGGTCGCGCCGATGCGATCCACGACACGCTCGCCGCTGACGAGCGGTTCCGCATCGTCGGGCCCGGCGCGTGGGGACCCGACCCGATCACGGCGGTCCACGATCCGGGATTGGTCGAGTTCCTGGAACGGGCGTGGCGCGACTACCAGGTGCGCCATCCGGGGACGCACGACGTGGTGCCCGACGTCTTCTGCGCCGCCGGACTGCTCGACGGGATCGGTCCGCTCCGCGATGACCTGCCGGTGTCGATCGAACTCGGCAAGTGGTGCTTCGAGACCACGACCCCGCTGACCGAGGGCACCTACGACGCGGCTCGCGGTGCGGTCGACATCGCCCTGTCCGCCACCCGCGCTGGTCCTCGACGGCGCCGAGCACGCGTACGGCCTGTGTCGCCCGCCCGGGCACCACGCGCCGACGGCGATGTACGGCGGCTACTGCTTCTTCAACAACGCCGCGATCGCCGCCCACCACGTCGCGTCGACGACCGGCACGCGGGTCACGGTGCTCGACGTGGACTACCACCACGGCAACGGCACGCAGCAGATCTTCTACGCCCGTGACGACGTGCAGTACGTGTCGCTGCACGGCGATCCTGCACGGGCCTACCCGTACGTCACCGGCTTCGCCGACGAGACCGGCGCCGGGCGGGGGAGGGGCACCACGCTCAACGTGCCGCTCGCCGCCCACACCGACGACGAGCCGGTACATCGCCGCCCTGGCGCTCGCTTGCGAGACGGTCGACGCGTTCGACCCGAGCACGGTGATCGTGTCGCTCGGCCTCGACGCGTACCACGCCGACCCGATCTCCGACCTCGGTGTCACCGCCGACGGGTTCCATCGGCAGGGCGCGCTCGTCGCGGAGTTGGCTCGACCGACGGTCGTGCTCCAGGAGGGCGGCTACGACGTGGCCACCCTCGGTGACAACGCCCGCCAGTGGCTCCTCGGGCTGAGCGGTCGGTCGGGTTCGTGAAGGTCGTGCATCGGTGCCAGGCACCGATGCACGACCTTCGGCACGTCAGCTGACGAAGCCCTCGGACTTCAGCCAGTCGAGGGCAACCGCGTCGGCGTCTTCGAGTTCGATGCCGACGAGGCGGTTGAGCTCGGTCAGCTCCTCGGTCGTCAACGCAGCACTGATCTCGTCGATCAACGTCGCCAGTGCGTCGCCATACGCCTCGACCAGCTCGGTGGAGCCGATCGGCACGATGTTGTCGGCGTTGATCATGCCGGCGTCGTCCTCGAGCACGACCCAGCCCTTGTCGGCGATGTTGCCGTCGGTGGAGAAGAGGATCGCGACGTCGATCTCGCCCTCTTCGAGCGCGGCGACCGTGAGCGGGCCGCCACCGTCGAGCGGGACGAAGTTGTCGGTGAAGTCGAGGTCGTAGAACGAGATCAACCCGGGGATGCACGACGCGTTGTCCTCGCAGTCGGGGGGCCCGCCGAGGGTCATGTCGGCGGTGAGGTCGCTCACCTTCTCGAGACCGAGTTCCTCGGCCGTCTCCGCGGTGACCACGAACGAGTTGGAGTCGACGGCCGGGGCCGGCTCGAAGGCGACGAGGCCGAGCTCGTCGAGCTGGGTCTGCAGGAGTGCGACGGTCTCGTCGACATCGCCGGTCGCCTCGCCGGCGAACTCGTTGAGGAACTCGAGCGCCGACGCGGCGTACTCGGGGGTGAAGTTGATGTCGCCCGACTCGAAGGACGCGAACACGATGTCGCGGAAGCCGCCGAGCGCCTGTTGCGTCACGGGATAGCCGGCGTTCTCGAGGGCCTGGCCGTAGATCTCGGCCAGGATCGTGCTCTCGCCGAAGTCCTGGGCGCCGATCGTGATGTCGGGGCCGTCGGGCACGTCGCCGCCCGTGCCGGCGGTCGGCACTGTCGGTCGGTGCCGAACCGTCCGCCGGTGCGGCGCTGTCGGCGGGCGCGTCGGTGCCGGCCGGGGCATCGGTGCCCGCCGGAGCTGTCGTGTCGGCCGGGGCGGCCGTGTCGGATGACGCGTCGTCGTCACTGCCGCAGGCAGCAAGCGGTACAGCGAGCGCGAGGACGGCGAATGCGGCCAGGCGGGCACGGCTGATGCTCATGGTGGGGTGCTCGTTTCGTTGGTGGAGGGTACGAAGGTGTCTACGGTAGTGCGACGGCTCGGCCGCGGCGCCACGGCGTGAGTACCCGCTCGAGCGTATTCAACACAACGTCGACCGTGAGGGCCAGGCTGGCGACGAGGATCGCTCCGGCGAGCACCTGCGGCCGGCCCGCCGGCCCGCGTGCGAGGCCCCCCACGATGTACGTACCCAGGCACTCGTAGCCGACGAGCGCTCCCAGCGTCGCGGTCGCGATGATCTGCACCGACGACACCCGCACGCCCGTCATGAGCAGCGGGACCGCGGCGGGCAACTCGACCTTGCGCAGCACCTGCGGGCCGGTCATTCCGATGCCCGACGCGGCCTCGACGATGTCGTTGCGCGTCTCCATCACGCCCGAGTAGGCGTTCGTGAACATCGGTGGGATGCCCAGCGCCACGAGGGCGACGCACGTCGGCCAGAAGCCGAGTCCGAAGCCGTACCGGATGCTGAACGGGAAGACCAACGCGATGATGGCGAACGACGGGATCGCCCGGCCGAGATTGACCATGGCGATCGAGAGGTTCGGCGCCCGTCGCTTGTGCGCCAGCCAGATCGCCGACGGGATCGCCACCGCCGCCGAGATCGTGACGGCGACGATCGAGATCCAGATGTGCGCCCACCCGCGGGCGAGGATGCCCCGGGGCCCGGTCCAGTTGTCGGGGGTGAGCAGGAATTCGATGGCTTCCCGCACGACGTTCACGACGATCTGCCCGATCGCTCGGCGCGCCGCCACGGCGTGAGGAGCCGCTGGGTGAGTGCGAGGCCGCCGTCGACCACGAGCGCCAACGTGATCGACAGCACGGCGCCCACCACGATCGGTGTCGGAAAGTTCCGGCGGAGGCCGTCGTTGATCAGCGCTCCGTACCCGCCGTTGCCGACGAGCGCGGCGATGGTGACGAGTCCGATCACGGTCACCGAGGCGACACGGATGCCGGCCACGATGGTCGGCAACGCGAGCGGGATCTCGACGGTGAACAGACGCTTCGTCCGGGTGTAGCCCATCCCGTCGGCGGCCTCCTTGCACCGAATCGGGGACGGCGTCGATGCCGGCGACGGTGTTGCCGACCAGGATCAGGATCGTGTAGCTGACGAGCGCGATCTCCGCCGTCACCATGCCGAGTCCGGTGAACGGGATGAGCAACACGAACAGGGCGAGGCTGGGGATCGTGTAGAGGATCGACGCGGCACGCGTGATCGGCCGGTACGTCCAGCGTGCCCTGATCGAGATGAACGCCAGGGCGAACGAGACCAGGCAACCGAAGAACAGGGCGATCACGGTCAGCTGCACGTGCTCGACGGTGCGTTGCCAGATCTCGTCGCCGTGGTCGCCGACCCACCCCCACCAGACGAGGGACCGGCGTTCGTCGGCGATCACGATGCGATCACGATTCCAGCCCGCCGGCGAGTTCGTCGATCGTGATCATCCCCTTGTAGTCGTCGCCGTCGACGACGACGGCCATCCGCGACCTGGCGTTGACGATCACGTCGAGCGCCTCGCGCAACGGCGTCGCCGAGGCGACCTTGGACACGAACGGTTCGAACGGCAGGACACCGATCGTCGAGCCGGGCTGCGCTGCGGCGGCCCGCTCGATGGCGTCGCGCCCGACCCAGCCGAACAACGTGGCGCCGTCGGCGACCGCGACCCACGGTGTGCCGAATCTGGCCATCACGTCGAGCGCATCGTCGACGGTGGCGTTCCGGTCCGACCGCCGGACCGACGATGGGGGCGATGTCGGCAACGGTGCGCAACGCGAGGCGGCGCAGGCCGCGCTCGCGGCCGAGGAACGACGCGACGAACTCGTTGGCCGGCGCGCTCAACAGTTCGTCGGGCGTGGCGTACTGCTCGAGCACCCCGCCGACGTTCATGATCGCCACCTTGTCGGCGAGTTTGACCGCTTCGTCGATGTCGTGCGTGACGATCACGATCGTCTTGCGGACCGTCGCCTGGAGCGCGAGCAGGTCGTCCTGCAGGCGGCCGCGCACGATCGGGTCGACCGCGCTGTACGGCTCGTCCATCAGCAGGATCGGGGGGTCGGCGGCGAGCGCCCGGGCGACGCCGGCGCGCTGCTGCTGCCCGCCCGACAACGCCGCCGGATACCGATCGAGCAGGTCGAGGTCGAGGCCGACGAACTGCGCCAGTTCGTCGCAGCGGGCATCGATCCGTTTGCGGTCCCAGCCCAGCAGCTCGGGGACGACCCCGATGTTGCGGCGCACCGTCCGGTGCGGGAACAGCCCGATCTGTTGGATCACGTAGCCGATGCGCCGGCGCAGTTCGTGGGCCGGCAGCTTGCGTTGATCCTCGCCGAGGACCATGATCGTCCCCGACGTCGGCTCGACGAGCCGGTTGATCATCTTCAGCGTGGTCGTCTTGCCGCAGCCGGACGGGCCGACGAGGGCCACGACGTCACCCTCGGCGATGTCGAGCGAGAGGTCGCCGACGGCGGCGAGTGGCCGATCCGTCGAAGCGCTTGTGGACGTCGACGAGGGAGATCGCGGTCGTGCCGCTGGCAACGCTGATCAGCGGGAACCTAGCGCTCGGCTGGTCGGCGGCGGTGTCAGACCGCGGACAGCGCGTCCATCACGGCGCGCCAGCGCTCGGGATCGCTCTTGTACGGGGCGTAGAACGACAGGCGCTGGATCACGTCGCCGTAGCGGCGTGAGAGCTCCGGCGCGATCTCCTCCGGCGCCCCGACCACGGCGAAGGTGTTGAGGACCTCGTCGTCGATGAGCGTGCCCATCTTGGCCCACTCGCCCTGCTTCGACAGCGCGTTCAGTTCGTCCTGCAGTCCGCCCCATCCGTGGATGTCGAGCACCGACCGGTAGGCCGGGCGTCGAGCCGTAGAACGCGATCTGTTGGCGCGTCCCTGCGGCGGCCGCGGCGAGTTCCTCCTCGGTGCTGCCGGTCACGACGAACGACGGACCGATGATCTCGAAGCCGTCCATCGTCTTGCCGGCCTTGGCCCGGCCGCGCTCGAGCGCCGGGATGCGTGACCTCGCGCAGGTACTTCTCGGTGGTGAAGCCGTGACAGAGGAACCCGTCGCACACTTCGCCGGCGACCTCGGTCATCAGCTCGCCGACGCCGGCGAGGAAGATCTTCGGCACGCCGAACCCGTCGAGGTCCGACGCCGGCGGGGTGAAGAACGGGGTCATCAGCGTGTGCGTGTAGAACTCGCCGCGGAAGTCGAGCTTCGCGCCGGTGAGCCACGTGTCCCAGATGGCCCGCATCGCCAAGCACGAACTCGCGCATGCGCGGTGCCGGATGGCTCCACTCCATCGAGAACCGCTTCGTGATGTGGGGCTTGATCTGACTGCCGAGACCGAGGATGAACCGGCCCTTCGAGTACGCCTGCAGGTCCCAGGCGGTGTTGGCGAGCGTCATCGGCGAGCGGGCGAAGGCCACCGCGATCGACGTGCCGAGCTCGAGCGTCTCGGTGTGTTCGGCCGCGAGCAGCAGCGGCAGGAACGGGTCGTGCGAGGTCTCCGCCGTCCACACGCCGGCGTAGCCGGCCGCTTCGGCCTCGCGTGCGTTCGCCGGCGACGTTGTGGAGGTCGAATCCGATGCTTCCGTCGATCTTCATGGCGGCCGACCGTAGTGGTTGGCCCCGGCGATCGATCAGTCGTGCAGCCTGGTCCCTTCGGGGTCTGACCCCGCAGGGACCAGGTTCAGTCCTGTTCGTTGAGGAAGCGCTGGATCTCGGCGGCGAGTTCGTCGCCGGACTGCATCTCCAGGCCGGGCCCGGAACCGAACCCGGTTCGTCGGCCATCTCGCCGGCCATCTCGCCTTCGGCCGCGTCGTAGATCTCCTCGAGCTGGCGCAGCATCGTCAGATGATCGGAGTTGTCACCGATCGACTTGTCGATCCGCTCGCGTTGGATGGCGATGTCGGCACGGAGATCGCTCGCCGTGACGGTGATGCCGGTGACCTCGCTCAGCCCGTCGAGCAACGCGACCGACGCCGCCGGGTACGCCATCGCCGCCACGTAGTGCGGAACCTGTGCCCAGATGCCGAGCGCCGGGATCTTGCGGGCGTGCAGCGCGTGCTCGAGCGCGGCGGCCATGCCGGCGGGGACGTCGACCGAGCTGCGGGTGAACGTGACGTTGGCGAGCACCTCGGTCGACGGCGACGAACACGACAGGCGCGGCGGGCGGGTGTGCGGCGTGGCGAAGGGGTAGGCACCGAAGCCGACCATCTGCTTGACGCCGAGCTCCACGGCGATGTCGCTGACCGCCGCGGCGAACCGATGCCACGCCATGTCCGGCTCGGGTCCGGTGAGCAGCAGGATGTCGCGGCCGTCGACCGAGCGCCCCGAACGCAGTTCGATCGTCGCCCAGATGAGATCGGTGTTGAGGCCGTCGCGCAGCTCCATCGTGGGGCGCCTGGCGCGGTAGTCGATGAACGTGTCGTCGTCGAACCGCAGGAGCGGAGCGGTCTCGCACTCGGTCGACACGACGGCGGCCGCCGTGGCGCCGGCGGCGGCGGCGTCGATCCAGCCCGTGAGCGCGACGACCAGCACCGGCTCGTGCAGCATCGGCTCGTCGACGAGCCATTCGTAGGGGAGGGTCACGACAGCGCGCTCCAGCGCTCGTTCCGATTCGAGGGCGGCCGCTTCGACCTGCATGCTTGAACGGTGCCAGCTCGTCGGCGCTGCGCTCGCCGAGCGCGCCCCCGAGGTAGCGCGAGTACACGCCCTCGAGGATGCAGGCAAGTTTCCAGTACGCGAACGCCACGTAGAAGTCGAGTTGCTCGATGCTGCGGCCCGACACCTCGGCGTAGCGTTCGGCCAGCTGGCGACGATCCCAGAAACCGGGAGCCGTCGTGGCCGTGCCGTTCCACGCGGAGTCGGCGTCGCCGGGACCGGTCCAGTACACCTGGAGCAGGCCGAGGTCGGCGAGCGGGTCGCCGAGGGTGCAGATCTCCCAGTCGAGCACGGCGATCACCGCTGCCGTCGTCGTCGACCATGCAGTTGTCGAGGCGGTAGTCGCCGTGGACGAGGGTGGCTGGGCCCTGATCGGGGATCCGTTCCAGCAGTGCGTCGTGCACGCGGTCGACGAGGTCGAGTTCACGCGTCTTGCCCTGGTTCCACTGGCCGTACCAACGCTTCAGCTGACGTTCGATGTATCCGTCGTGGCGGCCGAGGTCGGCGAGGCCCGCCTGTTCCAGGTCGACGGCGTGGATCGCCGCCATCGTGTCGACGATCGAACTGCTCGCCGCACGTTGGGCCTGTTCGGTGAGGACGGTGTCGGACGCTGCCCGATCGCGCAGCACGTGGCCGTCGACGAAGCGCATGACGTAGAACGGCGCCTCGTTGATCGACAGGTCGTCGCAGTACCCCTCGACCGGTGGCACCGGCACCGCCGACGACTGCAGGCCGGCGAGGATGCGATGTTCGCGACCCATGTCGTGGGCGCTGGCCAGTACGTGGCCGAGCGGCGGGCGACGCAGCACGAAGCGCGTGCCGTCGGCACCGGTGACGCGGTACGTCAGGTTGGAGTGCCCGCCGGCGATCGCGTCGAACCGGAACGGTGCGACGGCACCGGCGACGCTCGCGACCAACCAGTCGGTGACGCTCTCGACGTGGATCCCCGGTATGGCGCTCATCTAGCTCCGAGGGTAGCCAGCGCCCGCGGATAGCGTTGGGTCCATGACGGTCATCGATGTCACCGACGCAACGTTCCAGACCGATGTGCTCGACAAGTCGAGCGAGGTGCCCGTGGTCATCGACCTGTGGGCGCCCGTGGTGCGGTCCGTGCAAGACGCTCGGTCCGATCCTCGAGAAGGTCATCGGCGAGACCAACGGCAAGGTCGTGCTGGCCAAGGTGAACGTCGACGAGAACCCTGGTCTGCACCAGGCGTTCAAGGTGCAGTCGATCCCCGCGGTGTACGCGATGAAAGACGGTGCGGTCGTCGACGGCTTCATGGGGTCGTACCCCGAACGGGCGGTCAAGGAGTTCGTCGACTCGCTGATCCCCACCGAGGAGCAGAACGCGATCGCCGACCTGCTCGCCGCCGGCGACGAAGACAGCCTGCGGAACGCGCTCGCGATGGAGCCGGCGAACGAAGACGTGATCGTGGCGCTCGGCGAGCTGCTGGTCGATCAGGAGCAGCCCGACGAGGCGCTGGCCTTGCTGGCCCGCATCCCCGAGTCCGATCGCACGCGCCAGGTGGCCGCCCGCGCCCGCCTCGGTTCGGCGCCCGACGACGACTACGACGAACAGCTCGCCGCCCTGCTCGACCAGGTCAAGTCCGACGACGACGCCCGGCAGAAGTTCGTCGACATCCTCGAACTGATGGGTCCCCACGACCCGCGCACGAGCGACTATCGCCGCCAGCTCACCGCCCGCCTCTACTGACGTCGTCGCGGTGCCAGGCACCGCGGTGCACCCGACGCCGCGATCGGCCGAAGGCGTGAACACATTGCGCAGATGTGCCGCACTTTGTTCACGCCGTCGGCGGTCGGCGTTCAGCGGTGGCGCAGGAACGCCTGCAGTTCGCGCCGGAAGGCCCGCTCGACCTCGCGGTATCGCTCGCGCAGCGCGTCGCCGGCCGCCGGGGGGTGGAGGCGCTCGGGGAGCTGCGGCTCGACACGAAGGTGCCGAAGGGCCGCGCGAGCGTGCCGAACGCCGGCGGAAGGCCCTGCGGACCCGCCGCAGCGAGCACGCGCCCGGCGCCGTCGAGCGCGTCGGTCAGCGCGCGGCTGTGCTCGTCGATCGCCTCGAGATCCCACAGCGAACGCGCCATCTGCACGTCGTCGGCACCGAGCAACGGGCCGCGGGTGACCACCACGCCGGCCAGGTCGGTCGGAACGGCGAGGTCGGCGGGACGCATCCAGAGATCCGCCCGCAGCTCGCCGAGCTTGGCGCCGACCGCCCGGGACCGGAACGCGCGGCGATCGGCGACCGAACGGCGCTCGGCGGTGACGATCACGATCCACCAGTCGTCGTCCCAGTCGACCGTCCGTCGTGCCCGGCCGACGTCCTGATCGGCCTGTCGGTCGAGGAGCCGGCCGCTCAACCGGTAGACGGCGTCGTCGACCGCGAGTTCGCCTCGCTCGACCATGCGCGACAGGGTTGTTCTGACGGTGCCACCGGCGATGTCGAACAGGGCGCAGAACTCGACGAGGGAAGCGACCGGCAGTTCCGGTGGGTGTGAACCGAGCAGGAGCGAGAGCACGATCGAGCGTGTCGTCAGCGGCGACATGCTGTTCGTGACCGCCGGCTGCTCCGCCGTGCATTACGACTCTTGCTCGCCATGATCCAAAAGTGTAACATGATGGATGATGACGATTTCGGACACCTCGCCGGTCGAGCACCTCGATCCGGCACGCGTGACACCACGCTCGTGCCGTCGCCCGAGGATCTGCCCGACGTGCTGCCGACCGACCGGCTGAACAGCCGTGGGATGGCGACGCCGGTCTGGCGTGACGAGTTGCGCCGGATCCCGAACGTGCGCAACGGATTCACCGTGGTCGGCGCCCTGCTGCAGTCGTTCGGCGTGGTGATCGCGGCGGCGTGGATCAACACCTGGTGGTCGTATCTCGCCGCCTTCGTGCTGATGGCTCGCGGCCATGTGTGCCTGAACATCCTGGCCCACGAGGCGGCGCACCGACTGCTGTTCACGAACCGCAAGCTCAACGACAACGTCGGCCGCTGGCTGTTGGCCTATCCGACGTTCCAGGCGATGCTCGCCTACCGGCGCGTGCACTTCGCCCATCATCGCGACGAGATGGGTCCCGACGAGCCCGACCTCGGGCTGTACGCCGGTTATCCGATCACGAAGGATTCGTGGCATCGCAAGCTGCGGCGCGATGCGTTCGGCAACAGTGCCTCGAAGAACTTCAAGTCGATGTTCCGCGCGGCCCGCAGCAAGCAGAAGGAGATGCTGCAGATGTTCGCGGTGCAGGGCGTGATGCTCGGCGCCTCGCTCGTGTTCATGCGCCCGCTTGCATACGTCGTCTGGGTCCTGTCGTGGGCGACGTTGTGGAAGGTGTCCAACCGGCTGCGGGCGATCGCCGAGCACGGCGGCATGGTCCGCTCGAAGGATCGGCGGATGACCACGCACGTCATCCGCCAGAGCCGGCTCGCCCGATTCTGGATGGTTCCGTACAACACGGGTTGGCACCTGGCCCACCATGTCGACATGGGTGTGCCGTGGCGGAACCTGCCCCGGCTGCACGACGAGTTGGTGCGCTCCGGGTGGGTGACCGAGGCGATCACGTACCCGAACTACCGCACGTTCTGGCGCGCCGCGTCGTCCCGGCAATCCCCGGTAGGTTGAGGGGACCGACTTCCTCCTGGTGAACGCGGCGCGTCTGCGCCTGGTCGAGGAGGTCGAAGATGGAGGATCTGCAGCGACCGCTGCCACCTCGTTCGACGCGTGATCGTGCCCGCGCCTGGGTGGCGTGGATCGGGTTCGGACGCATCGTGGGCTCGGCGGTCGCGGTGGTGGTCGTGTGCGCCGGCGCGTTCTGGCTCGTCCGCAGTCCGCCCCCGCCGACCGAGGCCACGCTCCCGCTCGTCTCGACATCGGCCGCGCTCGGTGCCCGTCGCGGCCAGCGACGGCACCGTCGGCGTCGGTGGCCGTCGACGAGCCCGCATCGACGGCGTGCACCGACGGTCGTGGTCCATGTCGCGGGCGCCGTCGTGGCCGCCGGGCGTCTACGAGCTGCCCGCCGGAGCACGGGTCGACGGTGCCCTCGCCGTCGCCGGCGGGCCCGTCCCCGATGCCGACCCGAACGCGCTGAATCTCGCCGCACCGGTGGTCGACGGGAGCCGGATCTACGTCCCGCGGATCGGCGAGGAGGTACCTCCCGACGGTCACCGCCGAGGCGCCGTCGGTCGGTGCGGTCGAGACCGGTGTCGCCGACCGTCGTCGACGTGAACGAGGCGTCGGCGGCGGCACTCGAGGACCTGCCCGGTGTCGGCCCGGCGACGGCGACCGCGATCGTTGCCGAGCGGGAACGAAACGGCCCGTTCCTCAGCGTCGACGATCTCGAGCGGGTGGCGGGCATCGGCCCGGCGAAGATCGAGGCGCTCCGCGAGCTGGTGACGACGTGACGGTTGACGACGTGCGGCCGATGACGTGCGGTCCGGCCGTCGCGAGCGGTCGGCGCGTCAGAACAGCGATTCGCCGACGGTCGATGCCGCCACGAACATCGCCGCCGAACAACCGATCCAGATCCCACCGCAGAGCCAGGCGAAATGACGCCAGAAGTCGGCCCACGTCGCCATGGGATTGCGCGTGGCCCGTCGTGAGGCGAGCACGCCGACGAGCAGCCACAACCCGACCGACGCCACGATGGCGATCGGATAGAGGTCCTTGCTGCCGAACGGTGCGCCCGACCGCCAGCAGTGCCGGTGCGGCGAACACGCCGGCGATCAGGCCGACCGCACCGCTCCACGCCGTGTCGAACAGCTGCAGCGACAGGTAGGCGACCGCCCCGACGATGCCGGGCACGATCAGCGCGGCCAGCGGACCGAGGGTACGGATGCGGCTGCGGTACCAGCGGGGGCCTTCGATGAGCGGAGCGGACGTCATGCCGCCGGCTCGCGGCGGGGTCGGACCCTGATCTGGGTGACGGGGCCGCCGACGGGCGCGATGGCGAACGCGGCGGGAGCGAGGGGGCGTACGAATCCACAACGGTTCACAGCGTACGACGTGCGCCGCGGCCAGCGACCGGCACCACCCGTCACAGCTCGATCGTGTCCGACTTCACCGTCGTGCTCCTCACGACCGCCGTGGTGGTGTCGGTGTGGTCCGGCTCGATCGGCGTCGGCATGATCGTCGGCCTGGTCGTCGGCGTGATCGTCGGGTTCGGCGACTGCCCCGAGCCGCGGCGATGGGGCGCAGCGGATCTCGCGCCGGGCACGCTTCGCGGCGTTCGCCGTGGTCGCTCGCCACCGTCGGCGCGATCCGGTCGGACCACGCATGGAACGGCCTGGCCGCCGATCGCCTCGGCCCGTTCCAGGGCTGGGCGCGACTCGTCGACGATCCGCAGCCGTACCCGTCGGCGACGCGGGTGGTGTTCGACATCGACGGCGAACGGTTCGAGACGTGGTCGCGGGGTCGAGCGCAACAGCAGCGCATCGCGTCGTGGAACGGCGGCGACTGGGTGTCGGTGAGCGGCGTCCGCACCGCACTCGATGCCGAGCGGGCCCGCCGGGTCGCGTCGCAGCACGTGGTCGGTGCGTTCGATCTGGAATGGGCCGAGCGACGTGCATGCCGGTGGGCCGGTCGCTCGCGCGTCGAACCGGTTCCGGGCGACGGTCGAGCGGGGCGCCGTCGTGGCTGACCGAGCCGTACGACGCGCTGTTCCGCGGGCTCGTGATCGGCGACGACCGCGATCAGCCGATCGACATGATCGATCGCTTCCGGGCGAGCGGTCTGTCGCACCTGACCGCGGTCTCCGGGCAGAACGTCAGCTTTCTGCTCGCCGCCTGCGGGCCGATCCTCGTGCGGCTGCGGCCGCGGCCGCGCTGGGTCGTCACGGTGGCGCTGATCGTGTGGTTCGTCGCCCTGACGCGATTCGAACCCTCGATCCTGCGGGCGGGTGCGATGGCGGTGCTGTCGGCCACGGCGTTCATGACCGGCCGTGAACGATCCCCGGTCCGGCTGCTCGCCGTCGCCGTCCTCGCACTGGCGCTCGTCGATCCGTTGATCGTCTGGTCGGTCGGGTTCTGGTTGTCGGTCGGCGCCACCGCTGGGGTGTGCGCCGTCGGCCCGCGATCTGGCGCGCCGCTTCGAGCGGCTCGGCCCGCTGGCGATGCCGCTCGGCATCACGCTCGGCGCGCAGGTCGGCGTCGTGGTGCCGAGCGTGCTCGTGTTCGGGCGGCTGCCGCTCGTGAGCGTGCCGGCCAACCTCCTCGCCGTGCCGGTGGCCGGTGCCGTGATGCTGTACGGCTTGCCGGCCGCGCTCGTCGCCGGGCTGCGTGCCCGTCGCCGGCCCCGGTGCTGATGTTCCCCGCGCTCGTCGGTACGAGGTGGGTCGACACGGTGGCGCTGCCTCGGGGCACGGCTCGAGCCGGATCCCCCGTGGGTCTGGCTCGGATGGGCGGTGCTCACGACGGTGCTCGCACTGCTTGGTGCGGTGTGGTCGAGATCCGGTAAGAATCGAGGTCGCCATGACGACCCATCTGCTGACCGGTGACGACGAGTCGATCCTGCGCAACGCGGTGGTCGAGCTGATCGATCGAGCTCGTCGGCGACGGCGATCGATCGATGATGGTCGACGAGTTCGACGGCGACGACTACGAGCTGCGAGCGGTCGTCGACGCCGCGCAGACCTCACCGTTCCTCGCCGAGCAAGCGGGTCGTCATCGCCCGCGGCGTCGGCCGATTCCTCACCGACGACGTGCCCGCGCTGGTCGCGTACGTGGGCAATCCGCTCGAGAGCACCGATCTGGTGCTCGTCGCCGGCGGCGGCAAGGTGGCCAAGAAGCTGGCCGACGCCGTCAAGGCGAACGGGAAGGTGACGAACACGTCGCCGCCGACCCGGGCCAAGGACCTGCAGGCGTGGGTCGCCGATCACATCTCGTCAGCGGGACTGCGGGTCAAGCCCGATGCCGCGGCCCAGTTGGCGCAGTGGCTGGGCGAGGACGTCGGCCGGCTCGACGGGATCCTGGCCACGCTGCGGAGCACGTACGGCACCGATCACGTCGTGACGATCGCCGACGTCAAGCCGTTCCTCGGCGACGCCGGGGGAGTGCCGCCGTGGGACTTCACCGACGCGATCGATGCGGGCAACACCACCAAGGCGCTGACGCTGCTGGCCCGGATGACCAACGGCGGCGGACGACATCCGCTGCAGGTGATGTCGATCCTGCACAACCACTACGTGGGCATCGCCAAGCTCGACGGGGTCGACGCCCGCACCGATCAGGACGCGATGGCGGCCACGGGGATCAAGTCGCCGTACCCGGCGAAGAAGGCGCTGCAGAACTACCAGCGCCTCGGCGGCGCCTCGACGAAGCGGGCGGTCGAGCTGCTGGCTCAGGCCGATCTCGATCTGCGCGGGGCGAGAGATCTGGACCCTGATGTGGTGATGGACGTGCTCGTGGCCCGTCTGTCGAAACTGCGGCGCTGAAGCGCCGCTGACCGCTCGGAGCGAACGGCCGGGGTGACATCGCGCCGCTCAGGCGGCGGCGTTGACCTTCTTCATCAGGCGGCTCTTCTTGCGAGCTGCCGAGTTCTTGTGGATGATGCCCTTCGAGGCAGCCATGTCGATGCGCTTGATGGCGAGGCGAACGGCTTCTTCGTTGTCATCGGTACCGATGGTCGTCTGCGCGGTCTTCGTACGCGTCTTGAGCTCAGCCTTGACGCGCTTGTTGCGCTCGGCGCGCTTCGCGTTGGTGAGATTCCGCTTCTTCTGGCTCTTGATGTTCGCCATGTCGGCAACGACCTAATTTCTCTCGTGGAACAGCCCGAAAACCTTATCGGCGCCACTCCCGAGCGCCAACCGCAACCCCAGACGAGCATTCACCCCCGCCCTGTAGCGTGGTCGAGGCCATGGACCTCGATCGCATTCGTAACTTCTCGATCATCGCCCATATCGATCATGGCAAGTCCACGTTGTCCGATCGCATCCTCGAGATCACCGGTGCGGTCCAGGCCCGTGACATGCGCTCGCAGTACCTCGACTCGATGGATCTGGAGCGCGAACGCGGCATCACCATCAAGGCGCAGAACGTCAGGGTCGACTGGAAGGGTCACGTCTTCCACCTGATCGACACCCCGGGCCACGTCGACTTCGGCTACGAGGTCAGCCGCAGCCTGGCCGCCTGCGAGGGCGTCGTCCTGGTCGTCGACGCGGCGCAGGGCATCGAGGCCCAGACGCTCGCCAACTGCTATCTGGCGCTCGAGAACGATCTCGAGATCGTCGCCGCGCTGAACAAGATCGATCTGCCCGCCGCCGATCCCGACCGGTACGCCGGCGAGATCGAGACGATCCTCGGCATCCCGGCCGAGGAGATCATCCGCATGTCGGCCAAGACCGGCGAGGGCGTGCCCGAGCTGCTCGACGCGATCATCGAGCGCATCCCGGCTCCCGTCGGCGACCCGAACGCTCCGCTGCAGGGCCTGATCTTCGACTCCCAGTTCGACCAGTACCGCGGCGTCGTGTCGAGCGTGCGGATCATGCACGGCCGGCTCGTGTCGGGCACCAAGGTCCAGTTCATGCACGCCGGCGCCACCCACGAGGCGATCGAGATCGGCGCCCGGCGCCCGGTGCCGACGCCGGTCGACGTGCTCGGGCCCGGCGAGGTCGGCTACCTCGTCGCCGGGATCAAGGACGTCGGCGACGCGAAGTCGGGCGAGACGATCACCACGGCGACCCACGGCGCCACCGAGGTGCTCGACGGCTACCGCGAGCCCAAGCCGATGGTGTTCTCCGGGCTCTTCCCGATCGACGGCGACGACTTCGAGAACCTGCGCGAGTCGCTCGAGAAGCTCAAGCTCAACGACGCGTCGATCACGTACGCGCCCGAATCGTCCGGTGCGCTCGGGTTCGGCTTCCGCTGCGGCTTCCTCGGCCTGCTGCACATGGAGATCGTCAAGGAGCGGCTCGAGCGCGAGTTCGGTCTGGCACTGATCGCCACGGCGCCGAGCGTCGAGTACCGGGTGCAGCGCACCGACGGCACCGAATCGGTGGTCGACAACCCGGCCGACCTGCCCGAAGCGCAGAAGATCGCCAGCATCGAAGAGCCGTTCTTCAAGCTGTCGATCATCACGCCCACGCAGTACACCGGCGCCCTGATGGACCTGTGCCAGACGCGGCGCGGCGAGATGAAGAAGATGGAGTACCTGTCGCCCGAGCGGGTCGAGTTGGTCTACGAGGTTCCGCTCGCCGAGGTGGTCGTCGACTTCTTCGACCAGATGAAGTCGCGGACGCAGGGCTACGCCAGCCTCGACTACGAACTCGCCGGCTACCGCCAGTCGAACCTCGTGAAGGTCGACCTGCTGCTCAACGGCGTCCCGGCCGACGCGTTCTCGATGATCGTGCACCGCGACTCCGCCTTCCAGTACGGCGCCCGGATGTGCGAGAAGCTCAAGGAGCTGATCCCGCGCCAGATGTTCGACGTGCCCATCCAGGCGGCGATCGGCGGCAAGGTCATCGCCCGCGAGACGGTCAAGGCGAAGCGCAAGGACGTGCTCGCCAAGTGCTACGGCGGCGACATCACCCGCAAGCGCAAACTGCTCGAGAAGCAGAAGGAAGGCAAGAAGAAGATGAAGTCGATCGGACGGGTCGAGGTGCCCGGCGACGTCTTCATCAACGCCTTGAAGCTGGACGACTGAGCGTGGCGTCGGCGTCGGCACCGGGGTTCGAGCGATCTCGCTGGTGACCGTACCCGGCGACACGACGATCGACAGGAACGGGCGGAGTGTTCCGCTCGCTGCGCTATCGCAACGCCCGGTTGTTCTTCGCCGGGCTCGCCGTGTCGAACGTCGGCACCTGGCTGCAGCTCACCGCGATGTCGCTGCTCGTCTACCGGATCACCGACGGCGACGCGCTGATCGGTCGGCATCAACGCCGGCCTGCAGTTCCTGCCGATGCTGCTGCTCGGTGCGTGGGCCGGCGCGGTGGCCGACACGCACAACCGGCGGCGGATGTCGATCATCACCCAGTCGGCGCTGGCGGCGCAGGCGATCCTGCTCGGCCTGCTCGATCTGAGCGGGGCGATCAACGTGCCGGTGATCTTCGCCCTGTCGCTGCTGCTCGGCACGGTCAACGCCTTCGACAACCCGGCGCGACGTGCCCTGGTGACCGAACTGGTCGAACCGCACGAGATCCCGAACGCGACGTCGTTGAACACGGCGGTCATGACCGGCTCGCGGATCTTCGGTCCGGCGCTCGCCGCGGTGCTGGTCGGCGCGATCGGCACCGCATGGTGCTTCCTCGCCAACGGCTTCACCTTCGCCGCGATCATCGTCTCGCTGCTGATGATCCGCACGGCGGAGATGTTCACCGTCCCGCCACGACCGCGGGGCGGCCAGCCGGTGCGGGAGGGGTTGCGCTGGGTGGTCGGCCGTCGCGACATGGCGCTGCTGTTCGGCGTGCTCGTCGTCGTCTCGATGTTCGCGTTCAACTACAGCGTGTCGCTGCCGAAGCTGGCCGACGAGCGGTGGGGCGGCGAGGACCGATTCGGCTGGGTGCTGGCGGTGACGTCGATCGGTTCGCTGACCGGCTCGTTGCTGACGGCCCGCCTGCGCCGGGTGCCGATGAACTGGCTGCTCGTCAACCTGGTCATCCTCGGCGTCGGCGGCGATCGGCATGGCCTGGGCGCCGAACCTGTGGATCGCCTTCGCCTGGTCGATCCCGGTCGGGGTCGGCGGGGCCGGCTTCATCACCGCGGCGAACGCGATCTCGCAGCAGGAATCGCCGTCCGACATGCGCAGCCGGTTGATGGCGCTGCAGGCCGTGGCGTTCCTCGGCTCGACCCCGATCGGCGGGCCGATCACCGGCTGGATCGCCGACGTCGTGAGCGCTCCGTGGTCGCTCGCCTACGGTGGGGTGATCAGCCTGGTGTGCGCCGGCGGTGCGTGGACGTATCTGCGGGCTGCGGCCGCTCGACGTGTCGACGACCGAGCGCGTACGAGGTCGACGAGGCGAATTTCGAGCGCACGGTGATCGCCGGCGGCGGAATCGATCGCTCGGTCGGGTGTGATCGACACGCGAGACTGACCCGATGTCCTCGACGACCCAGACCGACCCGACGGCCGGTGCCCACGACGGCAGCCCGGATCCGCAGCGCGGAGCAGTCCATCGCTCGACCGTTTCGACGGACACATCGACCGCATCGTGCGGGCGCCGAGCGATCTCGGCACGGTGGAACTCGTCGTGCGCCGTCCGTCGCAGCGGCGAGCGCGAGGTGCTCGAGTCGGCCGAACTGCGCCCGCTCGTCGGCGTCGTCGGCGACAACTACGTGGAGCGCGGCGACCGCCGCACGCCCGACGGCAAGGCCGACCCGTTGGGCGAGCTGAACGTCATGAGCAGTCGAGCGCTCGAAGCGGTGGCCGGGCCCGATCGCGGCCGGTGGCAGCTCGCGGGCGATCAGCTGATCGTCGACTTCGACCTGTCGCTCGAGAACGCACCGGCGGGCACCCGCCTGGAGGTCGGCACGGCGGTGATCGAGGTGACCACCAAGCCGCACAACGGCTGCGCCAAGTTCTCCGATCGGTTCGGCATCGACGCCGCCCGGTGGATCAACTCCCGCAAGGACCTCCGCCTCCGCGGCATCTGCGCCGTCGTCGTGCGGCCGGGCACCGTCCAGC
This sequence comes from Ilumatobacteraceae bacterium, assembly GCA_963772085.1. Taxonomy (GTDB): domain Bacteria; phylum Actinomycetota; class Acidimicrobiia; order Acidimicrobiales; family Ilumatobacteraceae; genus Sva-07. Next base: position 30,140 of record CAVYWH010000002.1, on the reverse strand, counting down.
CCGGCGACCAGATCCGCAAACTCCCCGCCGACCACCGCCCTCACCTGATCGACCCGACCCGACCGTCATTCCACGTTTGCGTCAAGCGAAATTGTGTACTGCAGGGCGCGCAATTTTCTTGACGCAAACGTGATTTGACGGGCAGGAGTGGGAAGGCTGGGCCGGTGAGATCGGGGCCGCAGAGCGATCATGTGGTTCCGGCGGGACCTGCGGCTCGGCGACAACCCGGCGCTGGTCGCAGCCGCCGCGGAGGGCGACGTGGTCGCCGTGTTCGTGGTCGATCCGGCGTTCGATCGCGCCGGGCGCGCCCCGACGCGCGTACCTCCACGACTGCCTGACCGCGCTCGATCGATCGATCCGCGACGCCGGCGGGACCGGGCTCGTCATCCGCGTCGGCGATCCGGTCGTGCGAGATCCCGACGATGGCGTCGGAGATCGATGCGCAGGCCGTGTTCGTCAGCCGCGACTACGGGCCGTACGGCCGCGAGCGCGATGCCGCGGTGGCGACGCGACTGCAGGACGCCGACCGTGTCGCTCCGCGGCGTCGGATCGCCATACGCCGTGCCGCCGGGCGAGGTGCGCAAGGACGACGGCACGCCGTATGCGGTGTTCACCCCGTTCTCGAAGGCGTGGCGACGGGTCGGGTGGGACGCGCCGGTCGATGATCGACTGGCTCGGGGACATCGCGATGGGCGACGCCCGACGGGCCCGACGACCGCTCTTCGAGCGGCCCGATCCCGGGATGCGCAGCTCCCGGTCGCCGGTGAACCCGCGGCTCACGACCGGTGGCGCGAGTTCCTGCCACGTCGAGCCTCGACCGGTACGCCGAACGAGCGCAACCTGCCGGCGGTCGACGGGACGAGCCGGCTGTCGCCGGCGTTGCGTTGGGGGACGATCCATCCGCGACAGCTGCTGGTCGACCTCGACACCTCCGGGGCGGGCGAGCGGGCGCACACCGTGTTCTCGAGCGAGCTGGCCTGGCGCGACTTCTACGCCGATGTGCTGTTCCAGCGCCCCGAGACGGCGTGGCAGAACCTCGACCGCAAGATGGATCGCCATGCCGGTCGACACCGATCGCGCCGCGCGGCAGCGCTTCGAACGCTGGTGCCGCGGCCGAGACCGGGTTCGGGATCGTCGACGCCGGGATGCACCAGCTGGCGGCCACCGGCTGGATGCACAACCGGGTGCGCATGATCGTGGCCAGCTTCCTGGTCAAGGACCTCCACCTGCCCTGGCAGTGGGGTGCACGCTGGTTCATGCAGCACCTCGTCGACGGCGACCTGGCCTCGAACAACCACGGCTGGCAGTGGGCGGCCGGTACGGGCACCGACGCCGCCCCCTACTTCCGTGTCTTCAACCCGTCGACGCAGCAGGAGCGGTTCGACCCGACCGGGGAGTACGTCGCGACGTGGGTGCGCGAGCCGGTACCTCCGATGCTCGACCACGCCGCCGAGCGGGCCGAGGCGCTCCGTCGGCTGAAGTCGCTGCCGCCTCGCTGATCGTGGTCCAGCGGGCCACGATGGCGGAGGGACAGATTCACAGCTCTGTGCCGGACGGCCACGGTGGCGCGGGGTCACGACAGCTACTGTGTGTGGTACATGCTCGATGATCGGAAGACGGCGATCCTGAGTGCGGTCGTGCAGGAGTACATCTCCACGGCGCAGCCAGTCGGTTCGAGCCTGATCGCGGAGGTGCCGTCGATCAAGGTCTCGTCGGCCACGGTCCGCAACGAGATGGCCGTGCTCGAGCAGGAGGGCTACCTCGTCCAGCCCCACACGTCGGCCGGTCGCATCCCGACCGACAAGGGCTACCGGTACTTCGTCGATCATCTGGCCTCGCCGGGCCGCCTCGACCAGGCGACGACCAAGCAGGTCGGCGAGTTCTTCTCCGCGGCACACGGCCGGCTCGAGGAACTGCTCCACCAGACGTCGAACCTGCTGGCGTCGATGACCCACAACGCGGCGCTCGTCGTCGGACCGCGCGCCGAGGCGATCGCGGTGCGCCGTGTGCAGCTCGTGTCGTTGTCGCCGACCTTGGCGACGGTGGTCGTCGTGCTCGCCAACGGCACGGTCGAGAACACGACGATCGAACTGCTCGAGGGCGACGATGACGTCCGCCTGTCGGCGGCCGAGCGTGCACCTGTCGGCGGCCCTCGACGGCGCCGCGCTCGGATCGGTCACGGCCGTCACAGCCACCGGCGATCCGTCGATCGATCGCATCTGTGCCTCGGCGCTCGAGTCGCTGCGAGCCGTGGCCACCGGCGACCACGTGTTCACCGGGCGGCGTGTCGACGGTGGCCAGTTCGTTCGATGCCGTCGACGTGGTCCGGTCGGTGTTGGAGACCCTCGAGCAGCAGTTCGTGGTGGTCACGCTTGATCAGCGACATCGTCACCCGCGGCATGTCGGTGGCGATCGGCGTCGAACACGGTGTCGAGCCGCTGTCGGCCTGTTCGGTCGTGGTGGCACCGGTGGTCGTCGACGGCGAGCACCTCGGATCGATCGGCGTGCTCGGACCCGACGCGGATGAACTATCCGTTGGCCCTCGCCACCGTCGACGTCGTCAGCGACCGGCTCGCCCATCGGATCGAAGAGGGCTGACCGCCCTCGACGCGAGGTTGCGCGCGAGGCGATGGTTGAGGTGAGGGCCATCTCCCGGCATCCTGTAGCGGACCATGGCTGACTACTACGAGCTTCTCGGCGTGCCACGCACGGCCAGCGCGGACGAGATCAAGAAGGCGTACCGCCAGCGGGCCCGTGAGCTGCATCCCGATGCCAACGCCGGCGACGCAGGCCAGTGCCGAGCGGTTCAAGGAAGTCTCCACCGCGTACCAGACGCTGTCCGACGACGATCAGCGGGCGCGCTACGACCGCTACGGCGAAGCGGGCGTGCGCGGCAACGGCTCCGGTGGACAGTCGGCGGAGGACCTCTTCGGCGGTGGCCTGGGCGACATCTTCGAGACGTTCTTCGGCGGCGGCGGCGGAAGCCCGTTCGGCAACCGTCAGCGCGGCCCGGCCGGTCCCGCCGCGCGGACAGGACATGGAGGTCGTCGTCGACATCTCGTTCGAGCAGGCGATCTTCGGCGACCAGGTCGACGTGAGCCTGAAGCTTCCGGTGGCCTGCACCGACTGCGACGCCACCGGGGCCGGCAACGGCACCCAGCCGGTCACGTGCAGTGAGTGCAACGGCGCCGGCCAGGTACAGCGCGTGCGCCAGAGCCTGCTCGGCCAGATGGTCACCGCCAGTCCCTGTGCGGCCGGTGTGGCGGCATGGGCCAGGTCATCACCTCGCCGTGCGAGACGTGTCGTGGCCAGGGTCGGGTCACGATCGACAAGACGTACCAGGTCGACGTGCCGGCCGGCGTCGACAGCGGCTCGACCCTGCGGCTCACGGGTCGGGGAGCCGCCGGCCCGAGAGGTGGCAAGGCGGGCGACCTGTACGTCCACCTGCGCGTCGCGGCGCACGAGCGCTACGTGCGCGACGACCACGACCTGGTCACCTACGTCTCGATCTCGATCGCCCAGGCCGCGCTCGGCACGTCGCTCGAACTCGAGACGCTCGACGGGACCGAGCACCTGATCATCCCGGCGGGCACGCAACCCGGCCGAGAGTTCGTGCTGCGTCAACGGGGCGTCCCGCATCTGCGTGGACGCGGTCGTGGCGACCTCCGTGCCCGGGTGCGCGTCGACGTGCCGCAGAAGCTCACCGATCGCGAGCTCGAACTGCTGACCGAGTTCGCGGAGGGCCGCGGCGAAGTCGTCGGGAACGCGAAGGAAGGCTTCTTCTCCCGGATCAAGTCGGCATTCTCGTGACCGACTCGGCCGCGGCGCCGAGCCACGAATCGTCCATCAGCGCCGTGCGGCGCCGATCCGCGGCTCACGTCGTGCTCGACGATGTGGGCCGTGAGGGTGCGGCCGAGCTGTTCCTCGACGATGACGTCGAGCACCATCTGCGTCGGGTGCTGCGCCTCCGCGACGGCGAGGTCGTCACGATCACCGACCTGGCCGGCCACTGGCGGTCGGCCACCGTCGTCGCCGACACGCGATCGGCTGCGATTGACGGCACCCGGACCCGTCGCAGTTCGAACCGCAGACCCGACCGCTGCTGACGCTGGCGGTGGCGATCCCCAAAGGCGACCGGCTCGACTGGATGGTGCAGAAGATCACCGAGCTCGGCGTCGACCGGCTCGTGCTGTTGCACGCTGCCCGGTCGACCACCCGCTGGGACGACGATCGCCGCGGCCACCCAGCTCGATCGGCTGCGGCGGATCTCGATCGAGGCGTGCCGGCAGAGTCGGCGGGTGTGGGGCGTCGAGATCCACGGTCCGGTGCCTGCCATCGATGTGCTGGCCGACGCGGTCGTGGCAGAGCCGGGCGGTCGGGCGCTGCGTGCGACCGACACCCTCGTCGCCATCGGGCCGGAGGGCGGGTGGTCCGACGACGAGTTGGGCACCGTTCGCGACCGGGTCTCGCTCGGCCCGAACATCCTGCGGGTCGAGACGGCGGCCGTGGCGGCGACCGCTCTCTGTGTGATGCTTCGTCACTGACGGTGTACAGATCGCTTACCGTGCGGTAACCTCACGCACGGCGGTAATCGGCCGACGCGGATCGGCCACTCAGAGACATGGCGGGTAACAGGAATGACCGATGATCGACGACGACGCACCATCGGCCTACAGCCGACAGGTCGGCGAACGCTTGCGAGCCATTCGCAAGCAGAAGCGCCTGTCGCTGCAAGAGGTCGAAGCGCAATCCGACCAGGAGTTCAAGGCGTCGGTGCTCGGCGCCTACGAGCGCGGCGAGCGGGCACTGTCGGTGCCCCGGCTCGATCGGCTGGCCATGTTCTACGCGGTCCCGATCGAGCAGCTGTTGCCTCGCGAGGTGTCGGGCTCGGAGGCCTCCGCCGCGCTCGAAGCACCGAGCATCAAGAAGCTCGCCATCGACGTCGTGAAGTTGGTCCAACTCAAGGGCGCACCGTTCGAGATGCTGTCGCGTTACCTGCGGTCTGATCCAGGTGCAGCGCCAGGACTTCAACGGACGGGTCATCACCGTGCGTGGCGACGACGTGCGGGCGATCGCGTCGATGCTCGACGTACCGGTCGATCAGGTCGGCGCTCGGCTCGCCGCGCTCGATCTGCTGTTCAAGCCGGCCTGATCTGCCCGGCCTGATCGTCGAGGAACGATCGCCGGAGCGGACCCCGGCGGCCTTCTCGTCCGATTCGCGGGACACCACGGTTTGATGGTGGCGTGAGCGCGTTCGGTGTGTACCTCCACATCCCGTTCTGCGCGTCGAAGTGCGACTACTGCGCGTTCGCGACGTGGACCGATCGCCACCACCTCGTCGCCGCCTACCTCGGCGCCGTGCGCGCCGAGATCGACCGTGCCGTCGCCGGCGGCATGCCGGTGGCCGACACGGTGTTCGTCGGCGGCGGGACGCCGACGCTGGTTCCCCCCGACGCGCTCGCCGAGCTGATCGCGTCGATCCCGATCAACGGCGGGCGCCGAGGTGACGGTCGAATGCAACCCCGACGACGTGACGGTCGAGATGCTGCGCACCTTCCGCGCCGGGGGAGTGAACCGGGTGAGCATCGGCGTGCAGTCGATGTCGCCACACGTGCTCGCATCGCTGGGCCGGACCCACGATCCGGCCAACGTCGAACGCGCCGTCTCGGCCGTTCGCGATCGGGCATGCCGACGTTCAATCTCGACGTCATCTACGGCGCGGTCGGCGAGTCGATCGCCGACTGGACCTCGACGGTCGAGCAGGTGGTGGCGCTCGACCCGCCGCACGTGTCGGCGTACGGTCTGACGGTCGAGCCCGGCACACCGTTGGCGGCCGCGCCCGAACGGCAGCCCGATGACGACGATCAGGCGGACAAGTACGAGATCGTCGACGAGCTGCTCGGCGTGGCAGGCCTGGCGAACTACGAGGTGTCGAACTGGGCTCGCGCCGGACACGAGTCGCGGCACAACTTCCTCTACTGGCGCCAGGACGACTATCGCGGGTTCGGGTGTGCGGCGCACTCGCACGAGCACGGTCGCCGCTGGTGGAACGTACGCACGCCCGACCGGTACATCGAGTCGATCGACGCCGGCCGGTCGGCCGAATCGTCCGCCGAGGTGCTCGACGACGAGGCTCGCCGGGTCGAGGGGCTGCAGTTGATGCTGCGCACGCGCGACGGCGTGGCGGCCGATTCGTTCGACGCCGACACGCTCGACCTGCTCGAGCCGATGCTCGTCGCCCATCCGGACGATCCGCAACGCGTCGTGCTCACGCGCGTCGGCCGTCTCATGGCCAACGAGGTCTCCGTCCGCCTCCGCTGAACCGATCGGTTGCGTCAGGTGGCGGCGAACAGTTCGGGGAAGACCTTGGCGACCTTGGCGGTGAGGTAGTCGCCGTACCGGCCGTCCCACGCCTTGACGTCGGCACCGTCCCAGCGGGCGCGCTCATCGCTCGACCGTCTCGTGGGCGAGCGGGAGCACGGGCACCGTGGCGTCCCACGACGGATCGAAGAAGTACGGGAACGACAGCCGGCCCCGTGTCGACGTGTTCCGCACCCGGTGCGGCGTCGAGCGGTAGCGGCCGTTCGTGAGCCGTTCGAGCATGTCGCCGAGGTTGCAGACGAACATGCCGGGCACCGGATCGACGTCGATCCAGCCTCCGCCGCGCCGGGCGACCTCGAGACCGCCGAGTTCGTCCTGGGCGAGCACGGTGAGCAGCCCGTAGTCGGTGTGCTCGGCGACGCCCCAGCGCGTCGGACGCTGCCGCCGTCGGATCGCTCGGACCGTCGCCGGGTAGTGGAAGATACGGAACAGCTCGGTGGCGTCGTACGTCAGGTGCTCGGCGAACCATCCGCGTGGCAGTCCGAGGGCCAGGGCGATGCCGCCGATCGACGGCGGTCGCGACTCGGTTCATCTCCGCGGAGCCAGGCGTCGACCAGACGGCCGAGTTCGGCGGGACGGGACGGCGAAAGGTTCGCTCCGTGCAGTGCCTCGCCCGTGACGACCCGCGGGTGGTCGGCCGGGTGCTCGGCGCCGAAGTAGATCCCCTCCTTGCGGTCGGGGCGTCCCGAGGTCAGCTCGCCGCCGACCGGGAACCATCCGCGCCAGGCCCGACCCGCATGGACCATGGCGATCGTCGCCTTCTCCTCCTCGGGCAGGGCGAAGAACTCGTGGGCGGCCCGCTCGAGGTCGGCCTGGAGCTAGGGCGAGACGCCGTGGCCGACGATGCCGAAGAAGCCGATGCTCGCGGCACGCCTCGTCGATCCGGAGTGGCGATGTCGGCGACGTCGGGCGCGCTCGCCGACGGATCGACCAACGGCTCGATGTCGATGATCGGCAGGTTGCCCGAGAGGTGGGGTGATGACCTCACAACTGGTATCGTACGGCCCTGCTACGGGCGCGTAGCTCAGTTGGTTAGAGCGCTACCATGACACGGTAGAGGTCCCGGGTTCGAGCCCCGTCGTGCCCACAAAGCCCCGATCTCGGCGTGATGTCCACCGAGCCGAGCGGCAGTTCGGCGCCACTCGTGTCCCTTCCGGTCGCTGTCAGGTCACGTGCTACGGGCCGTCGCGCCAGTGGTCGATGCGGCGGTGGTCGGGTTTGAAGCCGTGGTCAACGCCCCACAGCACTGCTTGCGTGCGGCTGGAGACCCCGATCTTGCGGTAGGCGGATCGGATGTACGACTTGATCGAGTTCTTGCTCAGGAACGTCAGCGCCGCGACGTCGTCGTTGCTCTTGCCTTGGGTGATGAGCGCCAGGATTTCGGACTCCCGGTTCGTCAGACCCTCTGCTCGGCCTGGCCAGTCGAGGCCGCTCGCCGGCCGGGCCTTCGCCGGAGCGGGGCTCACGACAACTTCCCCTTCGTGGATGGCGATCAAGGCATCCACCAGCGCGTGCGCCGGCAGCGTCTTGGACAGGTAGCCACTCGCACCCTTGCGGATGGCAGCCTCGACGAGGTCGGCATGAAAGTTCCACGTGTAGACCACAGCGCGACCGGCGCGAGGGTTCTGGATGAGGATCTCGATGTCGTCGTAGTCGGCCTCTGGCTGGGCGAAGGTGTCGTACAGGGCGATGTCGACGTCGTCCTGCAGCGGAGTGTTCGCATCGATCTCAGCGATCACGATGCTGTCGGTATAGCCGTCGAACATATGGGCCAGTCCGATGAGCACGACGTCGTAGTCGTCGATCAACGCAACCCTGATCGGTGTGGAGAGAGAACGGTCGGCCATCCATCGATCGTAAACACACCTAGGGGTGTATCCCAGGCCCCTTAAGGGTGGTTGAGTGAGAAACCATCGAGAGTCAGCGGATCGCTGCAGAGGAGCCACTCATGTTCGGATTCATCGTTTCTTCGTTGGTCGTCGGATTGGTCGAAGGTTTCGACGCTCGTCACGGGGAGATTGAGAGCTGATGGTGGAGCGACTTGCGGTCGACATGGTCCATCTCGACGGGTCCGCAGTGCTCATGGTGCGCGGGGACATCGACATGGCATCGGCGGCGGCGTTCCGCGCCGCGCTCGAACAGGCGATGTCTTCCGGAGTGCCCGTCGTTGTCGACTTCGCCGGTGTGACGTTCATGGACTCGTCCGGCCTGAAGGTCATCCTGGGTGCTCACAAGGCCACCGGCGATGCCGGTTCGGTGTGCGTGCGGAATCCGTCACCGCAGGTACGCCGCGTGTTCACCATGACGGGCCTCAGCGACATGCTCACCCTCGACACCGGTGCGGTCACCGACCCGGCAGAGCGTGAGCTGGGTGCGGTCACCGACGACACGAGAAACTGAACGCAAGACCGTCGCCAGCAAGGGCGAGGGGCAAGCTCGTCGCAGCTATGTGCGTCGGAACCACCGGCGAGTCGGCGGGACCGAGTTGCCTGCCATGTCGGCGACCTCGGCAAGCAGCGACGGTGACGCTTCCACCAGACCGACCGTCGGATGGCGACTGAACTGTGACGGTGCGTTGACGAGGGCGAGCGCCGCTGTTGCGCTGGCCCGTCGTCGTGCCACATCGCCTGAGGCGGCGGCAACGCGTGCGTCGAGCACATTCGCTCGAAAGGCCGACGTGTTGAACACGACGTGCGGACGCGATGCCGCGATCAACTGCTCGATCTCGGCGAAATCGTCCGTTCCTGCGGCCAGCAGTACCTCACCCAGTTTGAGGTGCACCTCTCCGGTCGTGCCACTCAGGTTCGGTGACAACATCAGCACCCGCCGATATTCGGATTCGGCCCCATCGAGGTCACCCCTCGATCGGTAGATGTCGCCCAAGTGCTCGTGTGATGCCGTGACCTGAATCCAGTCGTCGCCATAGTCATCCACGACGCGGTGGAGCAACACCGCAGCGGCGTCCAAGTTCCCGGCGTCGATGAGTGCCGCTGCCTTGATCCGCAGGTACTGAGCGCGGTTGCCTGCTCGTGCACGACCGAGCCGAGTCTCGAAGTCCTGTTCCGCGTCGCTGCTCCAATCACGCGATCGGAACCACTCGGCCACGAGCGCATAGTGGCCGAAGTGGCGCGAGATTGCCAGCAGGGTTCACTCAGGCACCTGTGTTTTGCCGCTCCCGCATCTGTCCGTCACGCTTTTCCGGTGCTGTCTCGTCAGTACGGGTACATCAGCGATCACCCACGGAAGGAACTGTGAGATGTACCAACGGATGAACCCTCACCAGGCTGCGCCCGGAGCTGCAGAAGCCGATGTACGGCCTGACCCAGCACATCGCCGAGAACATCGATCCGGCGCTGTTCGAGTTGATCAAGCTGTACGCGTCGATGCTCAACGGATGCGCCCATTGCATCGACATCCACTCGAGCGACGCGCTGAAGGCCGGCGAGACCACCGCACGACTGTTCGGTCTGCTCGGCTGGTACGAGACGCCGTTCTTCACCGACAAGGACGTGCCGCACTGGCGCTCACCGAGGCTGCGACGAAGTTCGGCGCCGCACGGCGTCCCCGACGAAATCTTCGAGGCCGCACGCATCGAGTTCGACGATCGCGAACTGACCTACCTCGTCGCCGCGATCGGGCTGATCAACATGTGGAACCGCTTCGGCATCACGTTCCAGCTCACCCCGCCGAGCGCAGCGGCGCTCGCGAGCTGAGGCACGTCGGCAGTCGTGGACGCGGCGTTGCTCGACCGGGCGGCGATCGCCGAGCGGCCCCGCCTGCTGGGCATCGCCTACCGCATGACCGGCTCCTACAGCGACGCCGAGGACATCGTTCAAGAAGCGCTGCTGCGCATCCACCGGAGCCCCGGACCGACATCGAGTCCCCGGCGGCCTACCTCACCACGATCACCACTCGTCTGGCGATCGACCATCTGCGGTCCGCCCGGGTCCGCCGCGAGTCCTACGCAGGACCGTGGCTGCCCGAGCCGATCGCCGCCGACCCCTCACCAGATGCAGCGTCGAGGGCGGTGCTCGACGACACGCTGTCGATGGCCTTCCTGGTCATGCTCGAAACGCTCAGCCCCGACGAGCGCGCGGTGCTCGTCCTCCACGACGTGTTCGCCTACACCCACGCCGAGATCGCCGGCATGCTCGACCGCAGCGAGGCATCATGCCGCCAACTCCTCCGCCGGCCCGGCAACACTCGAGACGCCACACCGCACCGTGGTCGTGGACCCTGCCCAACGCGACGAGGTGCGTCCGACGCTTCATCGCCGCCTGCGACGGCGGCGACCTCGACTCGTTCCTCGCCGCTGCTCACCGACGACATCGAGCTCGTCTTCGACGGCGGACCCGACATCAAGACCGCTGCCCGACGCCCGATCCGAGGCGCCGACCGCGTCGCCCGATTCCTCGCCTACGCCATGTCCCGGCTCGGCGACCATCGCCACGTCCACGTCACGACACTGAACGGCCAACCAGCCGTCCTCATCGCCGCCCACACCGGCACGCTCATCGGAGCGGTGTTCATCGAACCTGGACACGACGGCCGCGCGGCCATCATCCGCTGGGTCCGCAACCCGAACAAGCTCGACCACCTGCGCTGACCAATCCCGATCGGCAGGTCTGATCGTGCGCCGCATCGCGGCCCGAGCGTGACGCCACAGTTCGACCGGCATATCGGCCATAGCAGCGTGGTGCAGTAGGAGAGAACACCTCCGTGACGGCGGCATGCCGTGGATGAGCAGCTACATGTCGTGTCGGCGCTGTGTCTGGCGCGCCCAGAGCAGCGTGAGGGTCAGTGTGGCAATCGCGTAGAAGACGGGAAGCACCACAATCCAGCCGAATGTCACGATCGCCTCGAGCGGGTGTTGCACATCGATTGGATCGACCGAGTTTCCCAGCAGGCGGCATTCGAACGTCGGCGACCAGAGCTTCCGGGAAATCTCGTATGCGCCGTAACCGAGGCGATCGTCGAGATCGGCGAAACAGATCGATTCGGCTCGGTTGGAAAGGCCCTTGAGACCGAGGACCCAAACGGCGAGGCCGACGAACGCAGCGCTGACCACGATCGCGCCGGCGGTCAACCATCGCACGATCATCGTCGGAGGCTAGCCAGCCGCGCTCTCAACCCTCACGCACCCGGTATCGGCGCACGATGACCCGGCCCCTGCACCGATCGCATCAAGAGCTTCGTCACGGATCGGACCCATGGACGCAGCAGGAGACCCAACGCCATTGACCAGCGCATGTTGTGGGCGCACAATGCTGGCAAGGCTGCCGGGGGGCAGTTCGGTGTAGCGGATGTTCGATTGCGGCGCCGACTCTCGAGAGGAGACGCACATGTTGTGGAACCGCAGACTCGCGGTCGTGACCGCTGTGGCGATCGTGCTGATTGTCCCGGAAGCGCAAACTGCGGGGGCCGCCAAACCAGCGGAGCCGACGGTCACCGAACTGGCGACGTTCGTCGACGGTCCATGCACCGACGGCATCTGCGGCGCGGGCAGCACCATCGGCCCCGACGGAGCCCTCTACGTGACCGACAGCACGCGGGGCCGGATTCAGCGGATCGACCTCGCAACGGGAACGGTGAGCACATACGCCGACGGGTTTCCTCAGGCCATCGCAGGTGTCGTCGGCGGCGGGGTCGCTGACATCGTCTTTGTGGGTGGGACCGCCTACGTGCTGGTGAACGGGGTGAGCGAGTTCTGGACCGAGCTGGTCGGGTCATCGAATGTTCCCGCAGCCGAGGGCATCTACCGGCTCGACAGCGTAGGTGTCGGCACCACCCAGGCGACCTTGATCGCTGACATCTACACCTGGAGTGAGGACAATCCGCCTGACGATCCCCGGTACTTCATCCCTGGTGGATACACGTACGCGATGGAGCGGTTCGGGAGCGGGTTCCTGGTCACCGACGGGCACCACAACCGGGTGCTGCGCGTGGGCACCAACGGCGACATCAGCGTGTTCCACGACTTCGCTGCGAACGTCGTCCCGACGGGACTCGAGAGCCGCGGAGGGCGCGTGCTGGTCGGCCAGGCCGGCCCGGTGCCGCACACCCCGGAGGAAGGTGTGCTCGTTGCGTTGCGACGCAAGGGCGGTGCGGTCACGCAGATCGCCTCGGGTGCCCCGCTGCTGGTCGACGTGGAGATCGGCCGCGGGAACCGGATCTACGGTCTTGCGCAGGGGGACTGGCCGTACGAGGGCCAGGAAGGCAAGGAAGGCTTCCCCGCATCGCCGGACACCGGTCTTCTCATGGTCGCCGATCGTAACGGTCAGTTCCAGAGCGTGGTCGCCGGCCTTGACCAACCGGCAACGTTCGAGATCATCAAGGACACGGCCTACGTGGTGACCCTCACCGGCAAGGTGCTCCAAATCACCGGGCTCCGCCCCTGACCGACCCTCGCCGCAACCTCACCGCACCGGACAGGTTGGTCGCGGTCGCTCAGCACGTCCGGCTGACGTTCGGCGTGCACCGTTGCCATGTGTCGGCCACTGCGTTCGGGTGACGTCGCCCAGGACGAGTACACCTCCCGACGACCGGTCCGGCGTTCGGGGCGCGTCGGTCGTTGCTTCGGGAGAGAACCGGCGGGCCGTTCTGGGCGACCCCGACGCTGATACTCGATTGCGGTCGTCGCCGTGCGTAACGACAATGAGGATGTGCCGGACGACTACTTCGATAGCTGGATCGCGCAGCACTACGAGGTGCTGTGGCCGCACCTGTTCGATCCGCACGTCGTCGAGCCCACCGTCAGCTTCCTGACGGACCTCGCCGGCCAAGGGCGCGCCCTCGAACTCGGGATCGGAACCGGTCGCCTCGCGTTGCCACTGACTCGCCGGGGAGTCGAAGTCGTCGGCATCGAGCTGTCCGAGGCGATGGTCGAACAACTGCGCGCCCAGCCCGATGCCGCCGATGTCGAGGTCAGGATCGGCGACTTCTCGACCACGGTGGTGGACGGCACGTTCGCCGTCGTGTACCTCGTGCGGAACACGATCATGAACCTGACCACGCAACACGAACAGGTCGAGTGCTTCAGAAATGTCGCCCGGCACCTGGAACCCGGCGGCTCGTTCGTCATTGAGGTGATCGTGCCACCATGGCAACGACTCCCGCCCGGTGAGACCCTGATCCCTTTCGATGTGAGCCCGGTGCATGTGGGTTTCGACGAGATCGACGTCGCGACGCAGAACTCGTGGTCCCACCATCACTGGTTCGTGGATGGCGAGACCACGTCGTTCTCCGTGCCGTTCCGTTACGTGTGGCCCTCGGAGTTGGACTTGATGGCTTGCATCGCAGGGATGGTTCTGCACGAACGGTGGAGCGACTGGGACCACAGCCGTTCACAAGCACGAGCCGTAGCCACATCTCGGTGTGGCGGAAGCCCGAGTAGCAGGCGTAAGAACCGCCGATCGGAGGGGACAGCCCAGGGTGCTGTTCGAGGACACTCGATAACGAGCTTGCACAACTACGGCGCTACACGGATCAGCCCGCTCACAACGGCTCAAGCCGAGCGCTCGGATACCACGGTCCGTCTTGCGGTCGCCGCTACTCGAATGTGTCCTGCGTCGATGGGTCGCGTTGACGGCGGCCCCACGGTAGGAGAGCAACACCGATGGCGAGCGCGCCGATGGCGATCCACGGCCCGAAATTTGACGACAGTGGGTTGGTATCGCCGAGCATGACGAGGACACCGATGACGATGGCGACGATGCCGAGTACGGCGGAGAGCGGGTCGAATCGGTGGCGGTCATGTCAGTCTCCGATGGTGGTGTTGGTTTGTTCGGGGACCGCCGTAGTGGATGATGCGATGGTCGTGCTCGGCGGCGGAAGCGGCTCGGGCGACTCTGGCACGGTGGCCCGGGGTGGTGACGCAGTGCTGTATTGCTGGCGGAGGTCGTTGAGGTCCGAATGTCTCGCCGCCGGGGGTGGTGATGATGCCGTCGGCGACGAAGAATGGTCCCATCTGGGTGTACACCGGTCTGGTCGGGGGGTCGACGTCGCCGACGACGACTTCGTTGTTCGGGTCGATGAGTGCTTCGCCGTAGGCGATCACGATCCAGCCATCGGTGGAGACGCCGACGCCGTCGGTCACCTGTGTGCCAGTGCTGTGCGCTTCGACCAGTGGATCGAACGGTCCGTTGCCGAGCAGTGGTGTCTCGCCTTGCGGGGGCGTCGGAGTCATCTCGTAGCCGCTGAGGTTGACCTGGCCGACACCGACACGGGCGAGCACGATGACGTCGGGGTCCCGGTTGGGTCCGAGTCGCATGACGTCGTCGGTCTGTGTCTGTCCGTACAGCCGGGCGTCGCCGCTGTCGATCTCGGTCCGGACCTCGACAGCGACGTCGGTGTTGGCGTTGATGTCGATGTTGCCGAATCCGACCCGGGCGTCGACGGTGATCGGTCCGTCGGGGACGCCGTCGATTCGGATCCAGACTTGGCCGGCGCCGACACTGGCCGCCATTTCGCCAGCCAGGGGTGTCGCCCGAGATGCTGATCGTTCCGTCGCCGAACGCGTCGCCCGCCCGATCCCGACATGCCGGCGAGCACGCCGGCGCTGTAGCCGACTGCGGCCAGCAGGAGCGCGGGAACGATCAGCCACCGTGCGTGTCCTCGAACGGCACCGACGAGCAACCCGAGACCGCACACCGACGGCGGCGGCGCCGAGCCATTGCTCGGGATACATCCGGCCCGCCGTTGAGTTGATCGACGAGCGCGCCGACGCTGGCGACGATCATGCGCACGACCGAGTGTCCACCGGCCGAGGACCGACGGCTCGCGGCGAGGCCGCCGTGGCCGACGGCGACGCGGAACGCGCCGCAGCTCGGTGCCTGTTCGGCGTGGTTCCGGCGACCCCGGCGCCGGTGACCAGCGCCGCCAGTTCTGCTGACACGACGTCGTCGGCGGTGGTCGATACCGGCGTCTCGCGATCGGCGGAGGCAGCGGCCGGCGGGAGTGTTGCGCTGCGCTCGGGACGGTCGACACGTGGTTGCCACAGCACGACCGCCAAGGCGATGAGCAGGCCAGCACCACCAGCGGGCCCGTTGCGATCTCGATGTCGGCGGCGGCGATCATCAACGGCACGCCGGCCACGACGATGACACCCCCGAGGTAAGCGGCCCCATCGTGGCCTCGAGCGATCGGGGACCGATCAGCGCCAGCCACAAGCCCGAGGTAGAGCACGAGCCCGACACCGCCGGCGAGGCCGAGCAGCACGAAACCGACGCGCACCCACAGCGCATCGACGACGAGTGCATCAGCGATGAGGCCGCGACGCCGAGCAACACACGATCGCTCTGTTCGGGTGGTTCGGGATCGGTCGGTGCCCAGCGACATCGTCTTCGATGAACGGTGCGGTCATGGCGACCACGGTAGGGATCGCGTCGGTCTCGGCGCATCAGGGATCACCCTGATTCGACCCTGATCACAAGGGTCCGATCAGCGGGTGATCCCCGATGTCGCCGTCGACCGCGCTGTGCGAACATGACGTCGTGCAACCTTCGCTCGTGCTCCCTCGTGCGCCGCGCAGCACCGACCGAGTCGTGTCCGGCGCGGCCGCCGGATGGGCAGACCGGTGGGGCGTCGAGCCCACGGTGGTACGCGTCGCCCTGGCGCTGCTCACGTTCGTGGCAGGCCTCGGTGTCCTGCTGTACGGCGCCATGGTGGTGCTGTCCGATCCGCCGGACTCACGCACGAATCGTTCCACCCCGCGTGCGACCGACGGTCGACGCTCGTGGGCCATTGCGTCGGGGACGCGCAGCTGTCCTCGTCGCTGCCCGCTGGATCGGGATCTGGCCCGGCGATGCGATCATGCTGCCGGCCGTCGCCGTTGCGTTCGGTGTGGCCATCGTCTGGTCCGATCGCGTTCGCCACGACGAGACCTCGTCGATCCCACCGCTCGTGCGACGTGGCGTTCGGTTGCTCGCCGGCGTGGCGATGTTGGTCGCTGGGCTGGCATCGTTGGCGAGCCAGACCGGCGGAATCGGCGCAGTGGGATCATCGGCGAGCGCGATCGCGGTGGTCGTCGGCGGCCTCGCCATGTTCGGCGCACCCGCCCTCGGACGGCTCGTGGGCGATCTCGACGAGGAACGGTCGATGCGCATCCGCGAAGACGAACTCGCTCGCGTGTCCGCCCACCTGCACGACTCGGTCCTCCAGTCGCTGGTGCTGATCCAGCGCAGTGACGACCCACGCCGCATGGCCAGCCTCGCACGCCGTCAGGAACGAGAGCTGCGGGCATGGCTGTACGGCGACGTCCCGGTCGGCGAACCCACCACCCTGCATGCAGCCATCGAGGCCCTCACCACCGAGATCGAGCACGATCACGACACCCGCGTCGAAGCGGTGATCGTCGGCGACCAGCCCCTCGACGAAGCAGCCCGCACCCTGCTCGCCGCGCTACGCGAAGCAATCGTCAACTCCGCCCAGCACGCCGACGTCGACCGCGTCGACGTGTTCGTCGAGGCCGACGACGCCGAACTGACCGGTTTCGTCCGCGACACCGGCAACGGCTTCGACCTCGCAGCGATCCCAACAGGACACCGAGGAATCAGCGACTCGATCATCGGCCGGATCGAACGCGTCGGCGGCACCGCGACCATCACCTCCACACGCAGGTGTCGGCACCGAAGTCGAGCTGTGCATCCCAAGGCGACGTCGATGAGCATCCGAGTCGTGCTCGTCGAAGACCACGCGCTTTCCGCGCCGGAGTCCGACGAGAGCTCGCCGACGTCATCGACGCCGACGGCACCCCGGTCGTGGAAATCGTCGGCGAGGCGGCCGATCGCGACGAAGCGGTCACCGTGATCCAAGCCACCCAACCCGACGTCGTACTGCTCGATGTCCACCTCCCGGCGGCGGCGGCCACACCGTCATCACCGAACTCGCCGACCGCCAGCTCCCCACACGCTTCCTCGCACTGTCGGTCTCCGACGCAGCCGACGACGTCATCGCCGTCGTCCGCGCGGGCGCACGCGGATATGTCACCAAGACGATCACTGTCGATCAGCTGGTCGACGCGATCAAACGCGTCCACGACGGCGACGCCGTGTTCTCACCGCGCCTCGCCGGATTCGTACTCGACGCCTTCTCCGGCGACACGCCCGCCCCGACCGATCCCGAACTCGACCAGCTCACCGCCCGCGAACAAGAAGTCCTCCGCCTGATCGCACGCGGATACACCTACCGAGAAATCGGAACCCGACTGCACCTCTCCGTCAAGACAATCGAGAGTCATGTCTCCTCCGTGCTCCGCAAACTGCAACTCTCCAACCGCCACCAACTCACCGCCTGGGCCAACGAACGGCGCATCGTGTAGCCACACCCGGCGACCCTCTCGTCGATGCGAGCAGGTCGGCCCGTCGTCGCAACGATTCCCATGCGCGATGTCGGCTGACTTCGATCGCGGCTCAAGCGGCACCGATCGCAGATCACGAGCGCCATGTCCATCGAACTCACTGGCAGTTCGGCGTTAGTTCGAGGTCGTGCGGAAGTCGGCGAGGGCGAGTTCGAGCTGCGTGCCGGACTGGCGACCCAGGACGGTCCCCCAGGTGTCGCTCGCGAGGATCTCCCACCCGTCGGGCACTGACCACCACGTTGCTGTCCCGTCTGGGTTGAGTGCGGCGACCACCCACATTGTGGGTTCACCGAAGTCGGTTCCGGGGCTCGCGTTGGGGCCAATGTGGGTGACGTACACCCCACGGTCTATCGGACCCGGCTGCCGGAGGCGAGATTCCGGTGTAGGTATCGGCTCTGTCGGGCGCTGCCTCAACGGCGAGTGTCCAACTCATCCCGTTCGTGGATGTGATCACCCCGCCCAGTACCCGCGGTCCAGATCGTCGTCGAACACGAACGTTGCCGGTGCGGTGTCGAGCGTGATGGGCTGGCCATCGGTACTCCACATACGGCGCGACGGCAGTCCCGGCCAGGTACTGGCGACGATGGATGACGCCGTCGAGCCCGTGTCCGAACGACAAGGGGGGATACTCGAGGAACTCGTTGATGTTGGCGGGTTGGGTAGCGACCGAGGTACCTGCGTTGTCGCCCGAGAGTGGAACCGCAACAACTGCAAAATCGTCGAGCGTCGTCCCTTGGCGGGTGAGGTAGGCAATGTCGCCCGGCCCGTAGGCGAGGATGGTGCTTCCGTCCACGTTCGCGATGTTGCGGGTCTGCCCGTCGAATCCGACCACGTCGATCTGCGGACCGGCGACGCCGTCACGGGACGACCAATTGACAGCGACACCGAGTTCGCCGATCGCAACGGCGAATCCGCCGTCCGAGGTAGTCGGCACCTCGACATTGCCGAGGGACTGGAACTGGAGCAGGGGCGGCGGACTCGAGTAACTGACAGCGGCGACCGAGGCGATCGGTGAAACGGTGGTCGTCGCAGCAGGGTGGGGGTTGTGGTGGTCTGCACCGCGCTGGGTCCGTCGTCGCGACAGACACGTTCGGCTCCGTCGTCGGTGCCGACGGGAACGTCGTCCCTGGCTGCGGCAATGTGCCAACAGTCGGCGGTGTTTGAGGTGTGCCACCGCTCTCACGGTTCGCCAGAGCGACTCCGGCAGCAACAACCAGCAAGGCCGCAGCCGCGATCATTGCGATGTATGACCCGACGCGTAGCGTGCCGGCCGGGTCTGGACCACCTGTCGGCTCACCGGGCGCATCTCTGCTTCGGTCTCTGCCACGAGCCAATCGCAATACGCGGCGACCTGTTGTTCGATGTCAGTCTGCAATGTGCACCACCTTGAGTTGATCGCGCAGATGTTTCAACGCTCGCGCCAAATGGGTTCGTACGGATGATGAACTGATCTCCAAGATCTCGGCCACCTCCACCTGTGACCACCCCAACCCGTGAACCATCAGCACACACACACGCTGGCTTTCGCTCAGAAGCCCGAGTGCCGGAATGAGCTGTGGCTCGAAGTCTCGTACGGCGTGGTCGTCGGGCACCGGGAACTCACGCAATGGCCGGGCAAGGCGGCGCGCCGCTGTTTGGCCCACGCGGTACAAATAGCCAACGACGTTGTCCATCGGCCCCACCCGTTCCCAGTGTTCCCATCCGTAGGCCAACGCCTCGGCCGTAGCGTCCAGCCCGCGATCTGGTCCGTAGGCAGCCACAAGTCCAGCCCGCAGTCGCGGACCCGACTCGAGTACGAACTCATCGAACGTCACAACCAACTAAAGCACGCAACCACCGAAAAACGTGACAACCCTCTGCTGAGCGACGCAGCTCCCCGAAGGCTGCCGCGCGAGCGCAGATTGCCGCTATGGGCGGCGTGCGCAACAGTCAGCCGTTGCCGGCCCGCTTGAAGTCCTCGACGCGTCGGCAAGAGGGGCGGATGTGCTCGGCGGTCATGAACACTGCCCGGCCCCCGCAACGGTGACGCCCAGCCGTCGTGGTTGAAATGCCGGTGATATATGTCAATCACGTTGACACAAATCGGACAGAAGCGCACGATTGGAGGTCTATTGCTCCCGTCCGGGAGCGGGCGTCAAGCAAAAGGGGAACGGACATGAAACTCAAGTCAAAACTGTTCGTCGCGGGCAGCTTCGCAATCGCCGGCATCGCTCTGGTGCCTTCCGCCGCATCCGCGGGGAAACCGGCGAACCAAGCGTGCCTTGGCCAGACGGACTCCGCGCTCGGCGAGCGACCAACCGTTCCCGGGCGCCTTCGGACACGCGGTCGCTGGTTTCGCTCAAGACCCCAATGGCAGGCCAGGTCTCGGTGACGGCATCCAGGCGATGCTGGCGGGCGCCGTCCCCGACTTCGTCGTTCCAAACACCTGCAACGACTGAGCGTCACAGCAACGGCGCCCCGCCGCGACGAGACGTGGTTGCGGAGGCAAACGCGACGCGCAGCCTGCCGATCGCCGCACCCTTCGGCGTCGCCGAGAGCACCGCCGACAGCGCAACAAGCGGCACGGCATAGGAAGCGACACGGCCCCGGCGCCCACATGACGCCGGGGCCGCCCCGGTGGAGAGCTGACACGGGCTGAGGTTGCTCTCCGCACGTCTCGCTACCCGCTGCGAAAGCGCTCGATACGTCGTCAGCTTCCCGAGTCGAGGACGTCGAACACGCAAGAGGTCCCGTGTGGGAGCCCCGTCGTGCCCACAGGACTGCAGGCGGGTCGAGTGCGCTCAGCCGTAGCTCTCGCAGCCCCATCCGTCGCCGTCACTGTCGAGCCGGTGAGGATCGTTCGAGCCCACCCACACCATCCGACGGATGTCGGAACAGTCGAGGTCCGGCCCCGAAGTCGAGACCTGCGAGCAGGCCCAGTTGCCTGGCAGACACCCCGACGGCGCTGGGGCAGGTGGTGCAGGTTGGGGTGGGTAGGGGCCGGTCACGACCCCTGTGGGAAAGGGGGCATCTCGCCCCCGGTGTAGTAGCCGAGCACGTCCACGACGAGCCGAACCGTGGAGCCTTGATGCGGGCCGACCGCGAGCTGGATGGTGCCACCGGACGAAGCGAGATCCGCCGTATTGGAATTGCCCTGGCCTGGCGAGAGGTTGAGGATCGACGAGGAGCCGAACGAGCTGAGGGTGGCACCCGCCTGCACCCACTGAGCGGTCGCTCCTCCGACGCCGGTGATGTTCACCTTGACCCCCGTCACGTCTGCCGGGACGCAGCTGTTGAGGCCCACGTTGAACGACTTGCCCGTGGAGACGGTGGAATCGAAGGCTCGGCAGGGCTCGATGAGCAGATGCTCCGCCGTCGGGCTCGTCGAGTTGCCGGCGGCATTGACCGCCGTGAACGCGACGATGCCGACGAGTGTCGTGGCGCCGATGGCGAGTGCGGTGATGATCTGCTTCTTCATGGCGTGTCTCCGGTCCGGGGCGGATCGACGCCGCTCGATGAGGCCTCATCGGTCAGCGGCGTCGGTTCCTTGAGCGAGACGTCCGACTCAGCGCCCCCCACTCGGACGTCGACGGTCATGCGGAGCGCTTCGCCAGCCTCACCACCAGGTACCCCGCGCCGATGGCGGTGAGGGCGAGCGACAGGGTGTTCCACGGCGACCCGCCCGTCGTGGGGAGCTGTCGGACAGGCGGCGCCACGGAGGTCGGTGCCCCTGCCGGCGGCGATCCAGCAGGGGGTGCCACGGTGGTGGTCGTCTGCTGCGTGGGCGGCAAAGCGGCGACCACCGGATCCGTCGTCGTCGTCGTCGTGGACGGCGGCTCGGTGGTGGTCGTTGTGGTGGTGGTCGTCGTCGTCGTGGTGGGCGTGGTCGTCGTGGACGTCGGGATCACCGACGGCGGCGGGTTGTCCGGCACCAGACAGGCGGCGATTCCGGGATCGCTGCCGCCGATCTGGACGACGTACGACCGCTCGTGACGGTCGCTGAACGAGGCACCGACGACCACGGGCTCGGCAATCGTGTTCTCCGAGACGTCGATCGGGTTGCTGCCGGTCTGCAACGACTCCTGTTGGCCAGGCGTCGTGTCGTACTTGCACACCCACACCTTGCGCGGCGCACAATCGGCCGGCCGCTCGGCAACTGCCGTGGACACGTCATGAGTACCGTTCGACCAGCTGACGCTGACCGTCTCGGACTGCGACGCCGAGCTCAAGTCGCTGTAGGTCTTCGTGAACGTGCTGTGCGCTGTCGCCGGCTGGTGACCGGCCGGGCTGTAGCCACTCGGATCGAGGACCTCCCACGTCAGCTCGGGATATCCGGCGTCGGCGCGGACGGTGAACATCGCCGACCACAGACCGTGCCGCTTGCTCGTACACGTGGTGTCGACGGAGAGGTCCGGATGGTGGGCGGACGCGACTCCGACGTTGGCGACGGCGAGACCGCTCAACGACACCGAACCCGTCGCATCGCCCGTGTCGACCGTCGCCGGGGCCGACGTGCACACGGTGGGTCGCTCCACGGTGGCAGTTGCCGCCACGCCGATGCCGGTGCGGAGAAAGGTCGCCAACGCATCGAGATGTGCGACCGGCGTGTCCATCGCAATGATGTGCTGGAGCACGACCGGTTCGGCGACGGGCCGGGTCTCAGCATCGCCGTCAGTCGTGTCGAGACGCCAGGTGTCATCGGGAGCGTCAGCGCTGACGCTCACCATCCACGTCGCGACCCACGTCTGTGGTCCGTCACAGTTCGCTGAGGCCTGCACGCTGACCTCGGCCGCTTGAATCGATCCTCCGCCGAGCACGAAGACGCGCCTGCGGTCATCGCCGCTCCGATGGTCAGGCTCCGCCTGACACGTCCACCCGTCATCTGAAATCCGCCTTCCGCCTGAGGGATCCGCCTGACCCGTCGAGATCACTCTACGTAGTATCGAGGGGCGAATACCAACAAGAAGTGGCCCATTTGACCACGGGTAGTGATGATGTGGCTACATGCGCTGACGGCGGCCGATGAACGGGCGAGACGGTGGCGCTCAAGCTTTGCACAAGATCGACCGAGACCCCTTCCGAGCCCCAACGGGGCGGACGTATTCTCGGCGGGTCACCAGGGCGGGACTGGTGGTAAAGGCGGTTGACATGCGAGCACTCGGAACCTCACCGGTCGCGGTGGTATCCCGTGATGGCGACGACTCTTGGACGGCGGGTTGCACGGACGGCCATCGAGTCGGCGCGCGGTCGGGTCCTGGTGGTCGAGGAACACGCACTGGTGGCGGCCGGGCTGCAGGTGGCGTTGTCCGAGCGGCGCTGGGACGTGGAGACGACCGGCGGTCCGACGGCGGTCGACATCGTCGAACAGCGCGCGGCGTTTCCGGCCCCACTGCGTGCTCGTGGACATCCACCTGCGAAATGGTGTGAGCTGCGGAGTCGAACTCATCGCACCGCTCTCCGCGACGGGTGCGCCCGTCGTCGTGCTGTCCGCCGAGCGACGTCGCGCCGTGCTCGCCGAGTGTCTCGAAGCCGGTGCCGTCGGCTGGATCAGCAGCGCGGCCGGGTTGGATGACGTCGACGCCACGCTCAGCCGTGTCGTCGCCGGGTCGGCGATCATCGGGCGCACCGAGCGTGCCGAACTGCTCGAGCGGCTGCGACTGGAGCGGGCGAGTGCACCGCGCGTGCAGGCGACGTTCGAGGCACTGACCCAGCGCGAAGCCCTCGTTCTGGCCGCGCTCTCGGACGGCCTCACTGCAGAGGAGATCGCTCGCGGACACTTCGTCGCGCTGTCGACGGTCCGTTCGCAGATTCGCTCGGTGTTGCAGAAACTCGGCGTACGGTCGCAGCTGGCGGCCGTCGCCATGGCGAGCTCACATCGGGAGCTTCTTCCCGACCTGGGAACCACCACGCGACCGGCGGCGGTCGCCGGTGCCGGTCGACGACGCGGGCCGACGTCACGGCGCACATCGCGTAGACGACCGTCAGTCCACGTCGGCCGTCGCGTACGGGAACCGCCCGATAGCGCGTCGGCGGAGCGCCTAAGCGTGCAACAGCACGACGGCCAGGGTGCCGGCGATCAGCGGCGGCCCGAACGAGTAGCGCATCGTCAGCTGTCGCTGGTGGATGCACGTGACGACGGCGATCACCACCGCCAGCAGATGTCCCAGCGAGGGCGCCGTACAGCACGAACGGCAAGCCGTACCAGCCGAGCAGCAGCCCGAGCACGGCGGCGAGCCGGACGTCGCCGAAGCCGAGCACCACCATTCCGGCGAACTTCGTGGCGAAGAACCAGATGAGGAAGAAGGCGTTGGCGAACAGCACTGCGCCGGCCACGGCAGTGGCCAGCGGAACCCAGTCCCGCTCGATGAGCGATGCGAAGCACCAGCCCTCCAGCGACTGCCGGCGAGCGTGCGGTAGACGATCGGTGTGGGGAGGCGCTGCACCTTCCAGTCGATCACCGCCAGCAGCACGCCACCGAAGATGAAGGCCAGCACGGCGGGGAGCTCGGGGCTGAGGCCCAGCCGCCAGACGGCCAGCGCGAACAGCAGCGCGGTGGCGACATTGAGGGCGTGCTTCTGCACGAAACGGGAACGACATGGCCGACAACAGTACGAATCGGCCGGGCTCACAATTCATCAATGTTGGGGATTTCCGCTGCCTCGTCGTCCTTAGCGTCCCCTCCGTACCCACCTCGATCGGCGGGGATCGGGAATCTACCAAGGAGCAAGACAATATGATGAACCTCGTGGAGAAGTACACCGCCGAGGCCCCCGCGGCCACCGAGAAGATGGCGTCGTCGCCATCGAGTACGTGCTGATGGCCGCCCTGGTGGCGCCGTCGTCGTGGCCCTCGGCGCTGCGTTCGGCGGCCTCGGTGCCCGCCTCGACGGCGTCATCGACACAGTATCTGGCCAGCTGACCATCTACTCTTTGCAGAGGGGGGAGGGCTTCCTCCCCCTCTCGCATTCGGGACCTGACCATGCGCCGGCCTCGCACCCCTCCCGGACGACCGAGGGCGTCGTCGCGATCGAACTCGTCCTGATCCTGCCGTTCCTCCTCATGTTGCTCGTCGGCGTGCTCGTCCTGGGCATCTTCCTGAGCGTCAAGGGTCAGGCATCGAACTGCGCTCGTGACGGGGCACGCCAGCTGCGCTGTTCGTGTCCCCGGCTCTCCCCTCGGCATGACCCTCGACTTCGAGCGTCGGGTCGGCATGCCGGCGAGTCCAGGGGACCCCACCCGAGTCGGTGACGTCCAGGCCACCCTGCGTCGCCGCTCCGGTCGATCCCGCTCATCCCTGCGGCGATATCCGAGCACGCGCCAGAAGAGGTGACGATGCGATGCGGCGGCTGACCGAACACGACCGAGACGACCGCGGTGTCGTCACCCTCCTCGTGATCATCATGATCCGTTCTCCTGCTCGGCCGCGGCGGCCGATCGACGTCGAGCCGGTTCAGTCAGGAGACTCGTCGGCCCAGCACAGCGCCGATGCCACGGCGATGGCGGTCGCCACCGATTGCGTTCGCTCCAGGATCGCCGCAGGGCGACCAGCGTATCAGCCAGCACCGCAAGCCGGACCAGGTCATCTCACGCGACGACACCGTTTGTGCGGATCCGGTCACGGTTCGGGTCAGGATCGAGAAAGACGTCGACCGGTGGCCTCCTGCTCAACCGCGGACGGGATTGGTCCACAAGCAGGCCGTCGTGCGATGGGGAACCCTCACTTCCGCCACCACCGCTCCGGTCGTCATCTCGCAATGCACCTTCGATCTGCCACGGCTCAACGGCACCACCTTCCCCTCCGCCGACTTGATCATCCCCTGGGCCCCGGCGGCCCGGCATGTCCCGGCGGCCCCCCGGTGGCTTCGGATGGCTCTACCGGCCTCACCGGCCGTGCCGATCACCACCGCCCTCAACTCCAGCGGACAGCTCGTCGTGCACGGCAACACCGGAACGGCAACGTGAACCACGTGGGGCTGCATCACTTCGGTCGGGGTGAACGGTACCTGATGGTCCCGATCTACGGCGCCTCGTGCCGGCGTCAACGTGCCCTACAGGCCAGACGACGGGACGGCAACAACAACTACTACCTCATCCTTGGCTTCGCCGAGATCCAGGTGACGGGCTGGAACTCCAACAGGCGCGCCCGGAGACGCCGGGACCGACGGTGCCAACTGCCCGGGACCCGGCAGGCCAGTTGCATCCAGGGCGGCTTCGTCCGGTTCGCGACGCAGTTGGGTTCGACCGGCACCAGGCGGCCGACTTCGGGTCCAGCTGTCTACCTCTCCGAATAACACAACCACTCTCTACGAGAAGGACAACTCCACAATGAAGAACAAGCGGCGGATCATCGGGATCGTGGCGGCAACGCTCCTGGCCCTCATCGGAACCATGTCCCTGGTGGGATACGTGCGCTCGGCGAAGGACAAGGCGGTCGCCGAGGAGGCACTCGTCGAGGTCTACGTCGTCGACGAGTTCGTGCCCAAGGGCGCCGAGCCGACACGATCGCTTCGGCGGTCTCGCTCGAACAGATTCCGGCACGGCTCGAGCAGGAGGGCGCGATCACCGAACTCGACGCGCTGGGCGACCTGGTCGCCGCCACCGACCTCGAGCCGGGTGATCAGCTGCTCGCCGCTCGCTTGGCCGCCAAGGAACTCGTGTCGGAGGAGGTCACCGACAAGGTGCAGATCTCAGCGCTCCTGGAGGCAGAGCGGGCCGCGGGTGGGTCGCTCGAGAAGGGCGATCTGGTCGGCGTCTACCTCTCGTTCGATCCGTTCGAACTCGACGAGGCGGGATCGGAGACCACCGACGACGTGACCCGGCGAGCGGCAGCAGTCTTGGCCGATGAATCGTCCGACGCGAGGAGTCGGCCGCCGATCGAACTCGACCGACGAAGCGGTCGACGGACCGACGAAGACCCCGAACGTCAGCCGGCTCGAGTTCCAGCACGTGCTGGTCACCAACGTGCAGACCATCAATGCACCGGTGAGCCCGCGAGGACGACCGATGAGGACACGGGCATCGCCCAGGTCACCGGCACGCAATACGTGGTCACGCTCGCCCTGTCGCCGGAGCAGTCGGAGCGCTTCGTGTTTGCCACCGAGTTCGGTCATGTCTGGTTGTCGATCGAACCGGCCACCGTCGACGACGACGGCACTCGTCCGGTCACCCTGAGCAACGTCTACACGGTGGTGCGGTGATGGACCCGAGGCACCGACCGTCATCGTCGGTCACGACATGTCGCCCGAGCTGTTCGTCGACGTGTCGAGCCACGCTGCGCAGCATGGGCGTCGCCGTCAAGGTGAACGGCTTTCGCGCCACCATCACATCAGCCAAGGTGATCGTCGTGGTGTCACCGAAGGGTGGCTCCGGCAAGACCGCCGTCTCCTCCAACCTCGTCGGTCGCACTCGCCCAGCGTCATCCCGGACGAGTGGTCGCGGTCGACCTCGACGTTCAGTTCGGCGACCTCACGCTGGCACTGTCGCTGACTGCCGAGCACACGCTGGCACAGCTGGCCCGTGCGAGCCAGATCGATGCGACGACGGTCAAACTGCACCTGACCCCGGCGGCCGACGGCCTGTTCGTCCTCGCCGGCGCCGCCGATCCGGTCGACGCCGATTCGATCGGCCACGAGCACGTCTCCCAGGTGCTGCCATTGTTGGCCGAGAACTTCGACTTCGTGATCGTGGACACCTCGGCGGGCCTCGACGAGCGCACGCTCGCCGCCCTGGAGTGTGCCACCGATCTGCTGTTGGTGTCCAGCCTCGACGTCACCAGCATCCGCAGCCTGCGCAAGGCGGTCGATGCACTCGACCACATCGGCATCGCGGCGGAGCGGCGGTTGGTCCTGAATCGGGCCGACTCCAAGGTCGGCCTCAACCCGTCCGACGCCGAAGATGTCATGGGCATGACGATCGCCTGTGCTCGATCCCGTCGAGCCGCGAGATCCCGCTGTCGCTGAACATGGGCACGCCGGTCGTCGTCAGCAAACCGAAATCAGCGGTAGCCAATCAGCTCCAACAACTCTCGCTGCTGTATGCGCCGGTCGATGCCGTGCCGGCAAAGAAGGGATGGCGGCGATGAGCGTCAGCGAACGCATTCTGCAGGCCCAACAGGCCGCCGTCCAGCGAGGCGAGGTCGCCAACGCTTGGCGGCAGGCCCCGAATCAGACCCTCGCGGCCGACGGCTTGGGCGACTTCAAGGCCAAGGTGCACGACGCGCTCTTCGAGCGGCTCGGAACCCGGCTCTTCGAAGCGACGAACGAAGAGCAGATGCAGTCGCTGGTGATGGCGGAGATCGGCGCCCTGATGGACGCGAGGGAATCGGCGCTGTCGCCGCAGGAGCGGCAGCTGCTCGTGCAGGACATCGCCCGCGACGTGATGGGCCTCGGTCCGATCGAGCAGTTCCTCAACGACCCAACCGTCAGCGAGGTGATGGTCAACGGCAGCGACAACATCTACGTCGAGCGCGCCGGCATGGTGGAGCGGACCAATGTCCGGTTCATCTCCGAGGAGCACCTGCGCCGAGTCATCGAGCGCATCGTGTCCTCGGTCGGACGCCGCATCGACGAGTCGTCGCCGATGGTCGACGCCCGCCTCGCCGACGGCTCGCGCATCAACGTGATCGTGCCGCCGCTGTCGCTCGACGGTTCGATCCTGACCATTCGCAAGTTCGCCAAGGACCCGTTCACGGTGCGCGACCTGATCAGGATGGGGACGCTTCACCGAGCCGGTCGCGTCGTTGCTCGCCGCCACGGTCGAGGGCGGCATGAACATCCTCGTCTCCGGCGGCACCGGCACCGGCAAGACCACGCTGCTCAACGTGCTGTCGAGTTTCATTCCGCACGAGGACCGCATCGTCACCATCGAGGATGCCGTGGAGCTGCAGCTGCACCAGGAGCACGTGATCCGCCTGGAGGCGCGCCCGCCGAACATCGAAGGCAACGGGCAGATCACCATCCGCGATCTGGTCCGCAACTCGCTGCGCATGCGGCCCGATCGCATCATCATCGGTGAGGTCCGTGGAGCCGAGGCGCTCGACATGCTGCAGGCGATGAACACGGGCCACGACGGCTCGCTGACCACGGTGCACGCCAATGCACCGCGCGACGCGCTCGCCCGGCTGGAGACGATGGTGCTCATGGCGGGCTTCGACCTGCCCACGCGGGCGATTCGCGAACAGATCGCGTCGGCGCTGAACCTCATCGTGCAGATCGAGCGGTGCCCGCGACGGCTCCCGGCGCATCAGCCATCTGACCGAAGTGGTCGGCATGGAGGGCGAGATCATCACCCTCCAGGACGTCTACCGGTACGACTACAAGCACCATGGCGCTGGTGCCGACCGGCGTCCGTCCGGCGTTCATCGACAAAATGAGCCAACGCGACGTCACCCTTCCCGACGGGCTGTTCGTCGGACCGGACGTGTGGTCGCGATGAAGCTCGGACGACGGCTGCCGTCACCGCGATCGTCGCCTTGGCGGCCGCTGCTCGTCGCCGTTCGGCGCTGGCCGAGGCCCAGGAGGCGGCCGACGACCTCGAGGTCATTCTCGCCATCGACGCGTCCGGCAGCATGCGGCCGGCGATCGACGCAGCGAAGGCCGCCGCCAACGAGTTCGTGGCGTCGATGCCGGCCGACGTCGCATCGGTGTCGAGACGTTCGCCGACACCGTGACGGTGCTGACCCCGCCCACGACCGACCGGGCGCTGCTCGCTGCGCAGATCGACTCGATCGTAGCCGACGGCGACACGGCGCTGTACGACGTCGTGGTCACCGCCAGCCAGCACTTCACGCCCGACGACCGCGAACAAGGTGCTCGTGGTGCTGTCCGACGGCAAGGACGAAGGCAGCGCGGCGACACTGGACGACGCCATGGTCGCTGCGCAGGGATTGCATGTCGAGGCGATCAGCCTGACCACCGCAGAGACCGACCTCGAGAGCCTGACCGCTCTCGGCCCAGTCACCTCGGCAGAGGACGCAGCGGGGGTCCCGGCCGCCTTCGCCCGCGTCGCCAGCCTGCTCGTCGAAGCGATCGAGCCGACAGCAGCCGAGCTCGACCGCGCCGGCCACGACCACCGCGCCGGCGACCACGGTCGCGGCCGCAGCGACCGTCGCCGCCGCTCCCCCCAGCGAGCTCCTGCCGTGCGCCGGCGGCACCGACCGAAGCGTGTCGTCCTCGTCGGCCTGGTTGTGGCTCGGAGCGGTCGGCATCTTCGGCGGTCTCTTCCTTCTGGCGCTGATGCTGTGGCCTCGCGAACGTGTGTCGAAGGCCCGCCTAGGCATCGACAAGCCGCGAAGTGTGTCCGAGATCGGAGTGCGCACCGTGTCGGCCATCGAGGAAGCCCTCGAGCGGCACGGCAAGCGTGCGGATCTGGGTACGCGTTGGCGGTGGCAGACATCTCCTGAAGCCCGCCGAATTCGTCGCCACGGT
>CAVYWH010000001.1:0-129565 GCA_963772085.1 Ilumatobacteraceae bacterium | reverse complement strand
TCTACCAGACGCTGGCCCTGGCCGACAACGTCGACGCGCCCGCCAACATGTTCCTCGGCCGCGAGCTCACCACCCGCCTCGGGACCCTGGACGACTCGCGGATGGAGAGCGAGACGCGCAAGATCATGGGCCGTCTGAACCCCAACTTCACGCGCTTCAGCATGCCCGTCCGATCACTCTCCGGCGGCCAGCGCCAGGCCGTGGCCATCGCGGGCGCCGTCTACTTCAACGCGAGGATCCTGATCATGGACGAGCCAACGGCAGCGCTCGGTCCGGCCGAAACGGCCCAGGTCCGGAACCTGGTCGCCAACTCAAGAGCGACGGCATCGGCATCTTCCTGATCAGTCACGACATCCACGACGTCTTCGACCTGTCGGACCGGATCAGCGTCATGTACCACGGGCGCGTCGTCGATACGGTTAGCAAGGAGGGGGTCACGCCTGACGATGTGCTCGGGATGATCATCCTCGGCAAGCGCCCCGGCGAGGTCTCGGAGGACGAGCTCGCGGAGCTCGAACTGCGCAAGTAGCCGAGGTCGCCTCGGCGGGTCGAGCCCGCGCCGGCGCGGTCGCCGTGGGGCGCTCAGGTGGCGTGGAAGGTCGGTGCGAGGGCGGGGTAGAGCCCCCGGTAGCGGACGAGCGCTTCCGTGTAGGACGCGGCATCGGCGCCGGGGTGGGCGGCAGACGTGGCCCGGACGAGAGTTGCGGCTGCCTCGTCCACGCTCGGAAACCATCCTGCGGCAACCGACGCGAGCAGCGCCGCGCCGTACGCAGCGCCCTCCGTGTCGTGACGGTCGCGATCTCGGCACCCGAGCACGTCGGCGAGGATCTGGCGCCACAGCGGGCTCGCGATGCCGCCGCCCGAAGCCCGGATCTGGGTCGGCGCCGGCATGCCGGCTCGACCATCAGGTCGAGGCCGTCGCGCAGGCCGAAGGCGACGCCCTCCAGGACGGCGCGCGTGAGGTGGCCGCGGTCGTGGCGACGGTCAGGCCGACGAAGGCGCCGCGGGCCAGCGGGTCGGGATGAGGGCGTGCGCTCGCCGGAGAGATAGGGGAGGAAGAGCAGGCCCTCGCTGCCGGCCGGCGCCGTCGCCGCGGCCTCGTCGACCAGATCGTCGAACGCGATCGCCTGGGGCGAGCGGCGTCGCGGAACCAGCGCAGGCTGCCCGCGGCCGACAGCATCACGCCCATGAGGTGCCACTTGCCGGGCACGGCGTGGCAGAACGCATGGAGCCGGCCCTGCGGCTCGAAGAGCGGCGCGTCCGTGGTCGCGAACACCACGCCCGACGTGCCCAGGTCAGCGCGACGACGCCCGGGCCGATGGCGCCCGACGCCCGACCGCGCCCGCGGCCTGGTCGCCGCCGCCCGCGACGACCGGCGTGCCTGCGCGCAGGCCGGTCGCCTCGCGCCGCGTCCGCGCGTGACGGCGCCCGTGACCTCCGGCCCCTCGAAGGTCGGCGGCAGCCATTCGCGGCGGGATGTCGCAGCGCGCCCAGCACCTCGTCGCGACCAGTCGCGCGCGCGCGAGGTCGAAGAGCAGCGTGCCCGAGCCGTCGGCCTTGTCCATGGCGTGCGTCGCCGGTGAGCCGCAGGCGCACGTAGTCCTTCGGCAGCAGGACGTGGCGCGCCCGCGCGTAGACCTCCGGCTCGTGCTCGCGCACCCAGAGGATCTTGGGCGCCGTGAAGCCGGTGAGCGCATCGTTGCCGGTGATCCGACCAGGCGCTCGCGGCCCGACCGCCGGCGGATCTCGTCGCACTGGGCGGCCGTGCGCTGGTCGTTCCAGAGGATCGCCGGCCGCAGCACGCGCCGCTCGCCGTCGAGCAGCACGAGGCCATGCATCTGGCCGGTGAGCCCGACGGCCGCGACGTCGCGCCGGTCGCGCCGGCCGCCGCGAGCACCTGGCGGATGCGCGGCCTGTGCGCCGTCCCACCACTCCGCCGGGTCCTGCTCGCTCCAGAGCGGCCGCGGCCGCGAGACCTCGTAGTCGGCGGCACCGATTGCGGCGACGGCGACCAGGTCGATGCGCACCCCGTCGCGCAGTACCTCGCAGTCGACGCTGCACACCACCCGAACCGCTCGGTGGAACGACCCACTCTCGTAGGTCAGCAGCAATGCTCCATCGACCGGGCCCGCTCCGACAAACCCGGCCCGCGGCGCCACGCCACGCTTGACATCGAACAGGTCGGCGAAGTCGGACTCGACGGTGAGATCGAGCAACGCGGCCACCTCGACGGACGTGAGATTCAGCACATCGATACGGATCTTGACGTGGTCGGTGAGTTCCGTGCGCCGTGTGATCAGGAGTTCTGGCCGGGTTGGGTCGCCGATCACGCTGATCGAGGTCAGTGCGCCCTCGACCGCCTGGTGATCCAGCAGGCGGGGGACCACCCCGGAGACCGCCAGCGTGAGCCGGCTGATCATGCGGGTGTCGCCGGCATAGAAGCCGTGCGAGCCGAGCCATTGAGCGTTGTTCGGTCGGATGTCGCCGGCTCCGTCGGCGATGACGAAGCTGCTTCCCGCGAGCAACGTCACATCGTCGGGTCGGCTGTGCTCGTCAGGCGTCGATTCATCGATGGGAAATGCGGACACGGTCCCAGTTTGTACGAATTCGAGCCGTGGGGGAACGCACCGCCCGGCTTCACGAGCCAGCCGATGCAGCCTGCAGTTCCAATGGCGCCTTCGCACGTGGGGTGACGGGACACGGTGTCGTCGATCAGCGCTTCGTACACGGCGAGGTAGTCATCGGTCATTTTCGCTGCGGTGAAGCGGTCAGCCTCTGTTCGGCAACCGCGAGGCGTCAGTTGATCGAGCCGCCCGACAGCGGCCACCATGCCGTCGAGCGAGTCACAGACAAATCCGGACTGGCCGTCGGTCAAGACTTCGGGAACCGATCCGTTGCGCAATGCGATGACGGGGGTGCCGCTGGCGAGCGATTCGATCATGACGAGCCCGAACGGTTCGGGCCAGTCGATCGGGAAGAGCGTGGCGGCGGCATTGCCGAAGAAGGACGGCTTCTCTTCCTCCCCGATCTCCCCGATGAAGTCGACGTCGTACGACTTGAACAGCGGTTTGATCACCGCCTCCCAGTAGTCCACGTCGAGCGGATCGATCTTCGCCGCGACGCGGAGTGGCCACCCAGCGCGCTTCGCCACCTCGACTGCCCAGTCGGGCCGCTTCTCCGGGGTGATCCGGCCGACGAAGGCAAGATAGTCACCGCCCGTGGTGCGTGGATGGGCGAAGTAATCAGACAGGTCGAGTCCGTTCGGGCACGTAGCCATCCATCGCAGGGGGAGGTCGGCCACCGCCAGACGTTGATGATCGCTGATCGACACGAGCGGGATGTCCCCATAGTTCGGCAGGACGGTGCGCACGACGTCGAGGTCGAGTCGACCATGCATGGTGATCAACGTCGGAACCGTGCTGGATCGGGCGAACGGCAACGTCCAGATGTCGGTGTGGGCGTGAATCACGTCGAATTCGCCGGCCCGGTCGAACACGTCGGCGAGCATCCGGAGGTGGAGGTGTGGGGCGATCTGTTCGAGTTGCGTCCGGGTCATGGCGAAGCGCAACGGCATCTCGCTGCTCTCGACGAGCGTCGCCGGGGTGTCCGATCCACCGGCGGCGAACAAGGTGACATCATGGCCCCGCCGGGACAGTTCACCGGCCAGCGCAGCGATGACACGTTCGGTGCCGCCGTAGGCGATGGGTGGGACCGCTTCGTACAACGGCGAGATGAGTGCGACTCTCATGGCCGCTTCCGTACCCGTGGCCACGGGTCGTCACACATGCTTTTTGCCGGCAGGTGCGCAGGCATTCGTGTGACGATCTCGGTTGAAGATCTCGACTCATGGTGGGGACCGTCGGCGGTTTGAGGACGCCTCGCGGCGGGAATTTCGCCTCACGCGGGCGGGCCTGAGGAAAGCGAGGTTGCCATGTCGAAGTTGACGGAGAAGGACCGGGCGAAGCTGCCGTCCAAGGAGTTCGGACTTCCGGAGAAGGCTCGGACGCCCGAGGCCAAGAAGCAGACGGGTAACTACCCGATGCCGGACAAGGGCCACGCGGCGAGCGCCAAGTCGCGGGCGCGCAAGCAACGCGAGGCGGGGAATCTCACCAGCGACGAGTTCGAACGGATCAATCGCAAAGCCGATCGGGTCCTGGAGAACGACGCCGACGAGGGGCGGTGACGCCATGACCGACACCGGCACGGTTCCTCGACGTCTCCCACGACGGACCTAGCGCGCCACCTGTCACCCGCTCGACGTCGGCGTTCGTTTACGTTTGGCCGATGGCCGTCGGTCGGACCCGCAGGGCGAGAGCCGCGAGGAAACGCAAGCGGCGGATGGAGCGCGTCGAGCACGACCTGTCCGTCGAGCAGTGGACCGCCCTCCAGGAATCGTGGGGTGGTTGCGCCTATTG
This sequence comes from Ilumatobacteraceae bacterium, assembly GCA_963772085.1. Taxonomy (GTDB): domain Bacteria; phylum Actinomycetota; class Acidimicrobiia; order Acidimicrobiales; family Ilumatobacteraceae; genus Sva-07. The sequence goes on along the minus strand of CAVYWH010000001.1, from coordinate 125,150 downwards.
CGCCGAGACGAACGTACCGATGCAGCGCGACTGTGTGCTGGCGCTTTCACGCGGCGGGCGCTACACGCTGACCAACGTCGTCCCCGCGTGCGGTTCGTGCAACTCGAGTAAATGCAACGACGAGGTCACCGGATGGTTGCGTCGGAAGCGGCTGGACGAACGCGCCTTTCTGCTTCGACAGCTCGAGATCAGCACCGCGCTCGTCGAGCGGTTTCAGCGCGGACCGGCCGATGAGATCGGGCCCACCGGTACTGCACCACCTGGAGCAGCGTGAAATGATCGCGTCTCACGACGATCCAGGAGGGGACGACCGCCGATGAGTGCCGCACCGAACGCTCGAGTGAAGCAGCAGGACCGCAAGGAGTCGAGCAGTGAGGAATCGAGCGGTCGGTTCTCTGCCGAGGAACGCGCCGCGATGAAGGACCGTGCGGCGGAGCTGAAGGCCGAAAGCCGCCGCGCCAGCGCGGAGGAGAAGGCGGCGGCCGACGAGGCGGCTGTTCGGGCGAAGATCGCCGAAATGCCTCAACCCGACCGCGCCATGGCCGAGCGACTGCACACCATCGTGACGGATGCCGCGCCACAGTTGCTCCCGAAGCTCTACTACGGCCAGCCAGGCTGGGCCAGCGCCGGGAAGGTCATCGTCTTCTTCCGGAGCGGCCTCATGGACAAGGCCCGTTACTCGACACTGGGGTTCAGCGTCCAGGCCAAACTCGACGAAAAGGGCGGACTGTGGCCTACCTCGTTCGCCCTGGAACAGATCACCGACGACAGCGCGAAGACCATCGCCAAGCTCGTCAAGAAGGCCCTGCGCTGAGCTGACGAGAGCCCGTGAACGGGCTCACGCTTCGGGCTCCGGCGCGATGTTGGCGACGCGTGCTTCGGGTGCGGGCAGGAGGATCCGTGGGATCACGAGAACGGTGCCGTCGTTGACGGGGATCCGGTCGAGAATGTCGATGCCGTCGACGTTCGTGATCGTGTCGGTGTCCGACCCGTCGACGTCGAGGGTGAAGCCGTTCATCGTCCGCCAGGTCTGGTTCGTCGATGGATCGGCGACGATGTGGTAGCGCATGATCGCCTCGAGCAGACGCGGGTTGCTCATCAGGGTCGGGTACTCGATGCTGATGTCTGAGCCGCTCGATGCGAACGCGGTACCGATCGGCGCGAACAGGATGAAATCGTCGAGCCCGGCGATGACGGTGGAGAGACCACTGCGGTCGAGCGCGACCTGCAACGGGACGAACCGATCCTGCGCGAGCAACTCGTGAAGGGTGGGCAACGATGACGTCGTGGTGGGTACGGTCGAGAGGGCGACGTTCGGCGTCTCGCCAGGTGCGATCTCGGCGGCGGCTGCCGGCGAGGCCTCATCGATGGGGTGGACGGATGAACATCCCGTCGCCACGCCGATCGAGGCGAGCGCGATGGTGGCGAGTGCCCGGCGAGTCCGATCGCAGCCGGTCATGGGGCGCAGGTCAACGGAGTCATGGCCGTGCGTATTCCCGGTGCAGTGACGATTCAACCGTGACGGTTTCGTGGCGTGGCGTGGCGCCGCGTTCAGCCGGAGGGCGGCCGGTATTCCATGAGGAGCATCGTGGCGTCGTCGCGCAGGCCGACATCGGAGAAGCTGAGAATGCTCTCGGCAAGGTGCCGAACGGTCTCCTGGACAGGCAGGTTCTCCAGCGACGCTCGGACCAGGCGGTCGGCCAGGCGATCGTCACCGAAGAACGATTCGTCCGACGACCGAGCCTCGGTGATCCCGTCGGTGTAGAAGAGCACTCGATCCCCGGGTTGCAGCGTCTGTTCTGCCACCTCGACCACCGGCCCGCCGAGACCGAACGGCTTCGATGGCTTGCACGTCAATGGCCCGGCGTACGTGCCGTTGCGTACGAGCATCGGCAGGACGTGACCGGCGTTGATCCAGGTGAGCGTGCCTCGTTGCAGGTCCAGCGTTCCGATGATGCCGGTGACGTAATACGACTGCCCGAACTGTGTCGCGATCGCCCGGTCGGCGCCGTCGTACGCGGCGGCGATGCTCGCCTGCGCGCGGCGCGAGTTCCGAAGACTGTTGATGGCCGCCGCCGACATCAGCACCGCTGACATGCCGTGGCCGATCGCATCGACGATCGTGAAGTCGAGACGTGCGGCGTCGAATGCATAGTCGAACGAGTCGCCACCGATCTCGTACGCGGGCTCGAGGATGCCGCTGACTGCCACCTGGTCGGTCGAGCACGCCAGAGGCGGCAACAGGTCCCACTGCACCTCCGCCGCGGCCGACAACGGTTCCGACCGGCGGGCCCGAGCCGCGGTGTCGGTGTAGCGACCTTTGAGGATCCACGCCATCACGAAGATGGCGGCGATCGGGTCGAGGAGCGCCGGGACGACGCCGTCCCACACGCGGAAGTCGAGCTCCATGACGCCGATCGGGCTCGATCCCTCGACGAGCGGCACGACCACCACGGTCGGATCGGTTCCCAGCACCTGGACGTCCCCGCTCGTGAACACGCGCCCCATGAGGGTTCCCGCGATCGTGAGCGGGGGACCCACGGGGCCGCTGCCATCGACCTGTTGCAGACGTCGCAGGGAGTAGTCCGCGACGTAGAACCGGGCCGCCTGTGCCCCCAGGAGTTCACACATCAGGTCGAGCAGTTCGAGCACATCGGCCGGCGACGTCCGTCTCGACTCGTCCACCATCCGGGCGACGCCAGCTTCGATTGGGTTCGACTCCACAGGCCTCCCGGTCCGCCTACCGCACGCTGAGGAGAACTGTGGTGCCTGCGACTCGTGACGTCAAGCGGGCCACGGCGCCGACGAACGGTGCAGGTCCGGCGTGGCTCCTCGCCGGCACGCGGCGTTTGCGCCGGGATGTGTCGGGGTAGCGGTTGCGGGCCCGACAACTCGGTCGGGTTACAACGAGGGGGAACCATCATGCGTAAGACAATCACGGCGACCGCCATTGCGGCAGCGCTCACCGTCCTTCCGGTGTCGGCAGCGATGGCCACGACGCCGCCGGACGATCCCAACGACGTCGAGGTCATCGACAACCCGGTGGATGAAAACGATGACGACAGCGGATTCGACGACTGGGGCCTGCTCGGGCTCCTCGGCCTGGTCGGTCTGGCAGGCCTGGCCGGCCGCAAACGAACAGAGGTCCGCACCACCTACGACGACCGCACCGTCACCCGCTGAGTCCCGAACCCCCACGCGCCGTCCGGCGGCGCGTGGGGTGCGGGCGTCCGAACGAACGATCGGCGGCTACGCGACCAGCTCTTCGACGCACGCCACCACGGCGTTGACATCGCCGGGGATCGTTCCGCAGGCCAGGAAGTCGAACGCCTCGTCGCGGCTGAACCCGGGTCCGGTGTTCGTCGCTCGACAGGGAAAGTCGCCGCCGGACACGAGCGACACCTGCACCCGGCCGAGGGTCGCGTCCTGATAGAAGATCGGACCGCCGGAATCACCGTTGCACGTGCCGCTCTCACCCTTGGCGATGTTCATCGAGAGCCGCAGTACGTCGTTGACCGGGTTGTGGGCGTTGTACGTGAGGCCGTCGGCGATGTACCGCACGAGGAACGGGGTGGTGTTCGTACCCGACGGCGTGGCCGGTCCGGTCTCTTTGCCGGGAATCGGGAACTTCTCGCCCGTCCCGTAGCCGACAGCCGTGAACTGCAGGTTCCGGGCCGGGTTCTGGACGGCCCCGATCAGATCCGACAGGTAGTCGGCTCTGGGCGCCACCTTGACGGGCGTGAGCGCGCCCCAGCGTGCCGCGACCGTCTGGCCGATGGCGTTCTCGGCGTCGGTGGGGAACACGACAAGTCCGTAGTCGAAGGTCTCGAACGGAGCGTCCTTGGCCGGATAGCTGATCGGAACACCACCTCGGACGTAGAACGTGCCATCCGTCGTCGTGCCGTTGACCTGGTTGTTCTGATCGAACGAAACACCGACGGAATCGATGGTGCCGGAGGCGATCGCCTCCGCCCACCCATCGGTGCAGTGGGCCGCGGTCAGGATCACCAACTTGTCGGCGTCGCGGTGGAGCAGGCTGCCGCTGCAGCTGATCCGCGCGATGTTCGTCGACTCGACGATCCCACGGACCGAGGCCACGTTCGGATACTCATTGTTGGTATCCGGGCGTCCCCACGTGATGGCGCTCACGTTCGACGACACGGCGATCGCCATCGTGCCGACAGCCAACAATGACAGGATTTTCGTTTCTCAGGTCGTTCCTCCGTTACTTCGCTTGCCCGCGGCAGTGGTCGTTGCAACCTAACCTCCGGGCATCGGCAGCATTTCGCGGCGGCCGCGTCGACGGGCACGTTCATCGGCGGCGGTCGTGCCCGAGGTGCTCGGCGGCCGCCGACCAGAACGGCTCGATCACCGCACTTCCCGTCGGGCCGTCGAGCTGGACCTGGGTGAGCAGCACCGTGATGCTGTCATCGGATGGCACGACGTGCGCCGCCGTCCCGGTGCCGCCGACCCACCCGTAGCGTCCGAGCACGTTCCACCGATGGTCGTTCACGATGTCGACACCACCGCCGAACCCCCACGACTGGCCGTCGAGGAACGCGCTGTCGGTAGCGCGGATCGCCGGCGTGAGTTGGTCGGACATCATCGCGGTGACGAGGTCGGCGGGCAGCACGTCACCGCCGCCGGCGAGCAACATCCGTTGGAACGCCACCACGTCGGCCACGCTCGACACGAGGCCACCGGCGCCGGACGGGAACGGCGGAACGGTCGCCCATTGTCCATCGGGGTCGTCTTCTTCGACGAGACCCTCGTCGGTGTTGCGGTAGTAGGAGGTGCGTCGCTCCATGCTCCCGGCAGGAAAGGCGAATCCGGTGTCGGTCATCCCGAGCGGCTCGAAGAGTCGCGTCGCCATGAGCTCCGGCAGCGTCGTCGCCGCGGCCCGGGCGGCGAGCACGCCCAGGATGTCGAAGGCCGTGTTGTAGGTGAAGCCGTCGCCAGGCTGGTGAAGCAGTGGGATCTCACCGAGTCTCGCCATCCATTCGTCCGGCGCCGGAAGATGCTGCGGCTGCGGCGGACCCTGCTGGAGCCGCTCGACGAGGAGCTGAACCACCGGCGCCGAAAAATCGGACGGAAAGCCGAGTCCGGACGTCGACGTCAGCAGGTGCCGCATGGTGATGGGCCGAATGGCCGGCACCGTGTCGTCGACGGGCCCGGTCGACGAGCGCACGACCAGCGGAGACGCCAGTTCCGGAAGCAACCCCTCGACCGGCTGGTCGAGCTCGAGGGTGCCATCAGCGACGAGCGTCAGCGCCACTGCCGCCATCATCGGCTTGGTGACCGACGCGATCCTGAACAGCGCGTCCTCACGCATCGGCGGCCCACCGAGCGTGGCGTCGCCGATGGCGACGACCTCCAGATCGTCACCTCGGCCGACGGCGGCGACCAGCCCGGGAACGAGCTGCGCATCGACGAGCGGGCGCAGCGCGTCGCGCAGAGAACTCATCGGAGCAGCTTCGCGCGCTCCCCGGGCGGCCGGTTGGAGTCTGTACGATCTGTTGGTGCGCAAGGGCCTCGCCGACCGGGGCGTCGATCCGCACACGGGGCCGTGGTGAGCATCGATTCCACCGCTCGGCGGCCGGCGTTCGGTCGTGCACGGCAATACGCGGCAGAGATGGTCCGGCAGTTCCACCGCACCCTGGTGCTGGCGATGGCGATCGGGGTGCTGACGGGTCTCGGGGTGGCCGGCTTCGACAGCGCCGTCCACGCCGTCATCGAGTTGTTGATCGAGCAGCCGCTGTGGGTCGTCGCCGTCGTGCCGGGGCTCGGGTTGGTCGTCGTCAACGCGCTCGGCACCGCGTGGCGCGACCACGACACGGCGACCACCGACGCATACGTGCGGGCCTACCACCAACGCGGTGGCCGGCTGGGGCTGTCGGCGCTCTGGCGGAAGACGGTCGGCGCGGCGGTCACGCTCGGCTCGGGCAATGCGTTCGGATTCGAGGGTCCATCGATGCTGATCGGCAGCACGATCGGCTCGACCGTCGAGGAACGGTTCGGCGCTCGTCTCCGACGCGACGACGCCAAGGTCCTGATGGTCGCCGGCGCGGCGGCGGGCGTCGCCGCCGTGTTCAAGGCACCGCTGACCGGCGTGATCTTCGCGCTCGAGGTCCCGTACCGATCCGATCTCGCACGTCGTGCACTGCTGCCGTGCCTGGTCGCGGCCGGCTCGGCGTACGTGACATATGTGGTGATCGTCGGGACCGAGCCGCTGTTCGCCACCGTCGGAGGAGCCCCGTTCGACCTTCGTGACATCGGCGGCGGTCTCGTGTTGGGCCTGATCTGCGGTGTGCTCGCCCGGCTCGGGGCGCAGGCCATCGGCCGGGCAAAGGGCCTGCAGATCTCGCGCTGGTGGCGCGTGGCCGCAGCGTCGGCCGGAATGATGGCGCTGGCGCCGCTCGCCTTCTGGTGGTTCGATGCACCGCTGCAATTGGGCCCGAGCTACGAGGCGATCGAGTGGGCGTCCGACCCGGACCGGACCGTGGTCGTGCTGTGCGGACTGTTCGCGCTGCGGGCCGCGGCGACCTGGCTCGGTGTGGCCGGCGGCGGGATGGGCGGTCTGTTCATCCCGCTCGTCACCCAGGGCGCGATCGTCGGGTCGATCTTCGACCGGCTCGCCGGCTCCCCGAACCCGCAACTGTTCCCGACGATCGGCATCGCCGCGTTCCTCGGCGCCGGGTACCGCACGCCGCTCGCTGGTGTCGCCTTCGTCGCCGAAGCGACGGGTGAACCCGGCTTCCTCGTGCCCGCCCTCCTCGCCGCGGCCGCCGCACAGCTCGTGATGGGAGGCAAGTCGTTCAGCACGTACCAGCGACAGGAACGCCTCCCCGACCTCGAACCGCTCACCCGCCTCCCGGTCGCCGACATCATGTCGCCGAATGCCGACACGATCCGTGCCGATCTGCGTCTCGATGTCGTCGTGTCGTCGATGTTGCGTCAGAACCGTCGCTGGGCGCCCGTCGTCGACGACGCCGGATACGTCGGTCTGATCGCGGTCACCGACATCGCCAAACTCCCGCTCGCCGACTGGGCCGACATCACCGCTCGCGACGTCGCCCGCACCGACATCCCTCCCGCCGATCCGGAGGACCCCGTGGCCGTCCTGGCCGCACGGATGCGAGCCGCCGACATCGAGGCGGTCGCGGTCACCACCGCCAACACCGTGGTCGGTGTCGTGACCCTGCGCGACCTGACCAACGTCGAAGTGCTCCTCGACCGTCTGGAGAACGAATCGTCCTGAGGCCCGTCGGTGCCGCACGTTCGGCCGCGATTCCGTTCGGGTCCCGAACGGAATCGCGCCCAGACATGGCGCACGAGGCACCACTACGATGAACATCTAGGGTGAACGTCGGGAGCGACGCCGCGGTGGTGGTCTCGTCCGTTGGCGCGGGCGACAGTGTCGGTAGCGGCGTGGGATCCTCACGATTGGATCGGACGGCAATGGGTGACGAGTTGCAGGACAGTCCCGAGGCGCACGGGCGGCCTGGTCTGACCGCCGGTGGCTCGCGGCGCATCGGAGCCTGGCTCTCTGCATCGACCTCGGCGACCACCACATCGATCACCACATCCGACACCAGCACTCGCCTGCTGTCGATGCTCACCGCGGTGCTCGAGTCGTCGATCGACGGGATCGTCGCGCTGCGGGCGATCCGCGACGACGAGGGCACGATCGTCGACTTCGAGATCGCCGCGCTCAGCGCCGCCGCGGAGCGACTGCTGAACAAGGCGGCGTCCGACGTGGTGGGCACCACGGTGTCGCAATCGTGGCCCGGCATCCCCGCCGAGCGGTTCGCGCACTACGTGGAGGTCGTCGAGACCGGCACGACGTGGACGTCGAGGATCCAGATGCCCCACAGCGACGAACTGTGGTTCGACATCGAGCGCGACCGCCATGGCGGGGGAGGGTCTCGTGACCATCTTCCGCGATGTCACCGCGCAGATGTTCATGGACGAGCTGGTGGACGCGTTCCAGCAACGTCAGCAGGTGCTCGAACGTCAAGCCCTGCACGACCCGCTCACCGGGCTCGCCAACCGCTTGCTGGTCGAGAGCCGGCTCGAGCACGCGCTGCGCCGGCTCGACCGGACCACGGCATCGGTGGCGGTCTTCTTCATCGACCTCGACGGCTTCAAGTCGATCAACGACACGTACGGCCACGCCGCCGGCGACAGCGTGCTCATCGAGATCGGGACCCGCCTGCGCTCGGTGGCGCGGTCCTACGACACCGTCGGCCGGATCGGTGGGGACGAGTTCGTGATCGTGTGTGAGGACCTCGACAACACCTGGGACATCGACCGGCTGGCACGTCGATTCGTGGCGGCGTCGGTGAACCCGATCGCCATCGAAGGGGAACAGGTCGTTGTTCCGGCGAGCGTGGGGGTGGCGATCGGTGCCTCCAGTGCGACCGCCGTGGCCGACCTGCTCGACGATGCCGACACCGCCATGTACCGGGCGAAGTCGGAAGGTGGCGGGTGCGTCGGGTATTTCGACGCTGCCGTGCACGACCAGGTGGTCGTGCGCCGCGACATCGAACTCGGCTTGTCACGGGCGCTCGAAGACGACGCGTTGCATGTCGATTTCCACCCGGTCACGGCGCCCCGGCGGCCAGGTGGTCGCATTCCGTGCCCACATCGGCTGGAACCACCCACGCCACGGGAACGTCGACAACGACACCTTGGCCGGCGCCGCCGACTCGACGGGCGTCGCCGTCTCCCTCACCGACTGGGCCCTCGACCAGACGTTCGCGCACCTTGCGTCGTGGCTCACGACCGCGTCCGATCCGCCACGGTTCGTCATCGTCGATCTCGACGGAGCCGTGTTCACCGCGGCCGGTTTCGCCGACCGTGTCGTCGCCAACCTGCAGCAGCACCGCATCGATCCTCGGGCGGTGTGCTTCGCCGCTCGACGGCGGCTACATGACCAACCACATCGACGAGGTCAAAGCGGTGATCGAACCGCTCACCGCGCTCGGCGTGCGGATCGCCCGCGACGGCGTGGCCGCGTCGGGTTCGGCGCTGACCTACCTCCGCGCGCTGCCGATCGAGATCATCATCCTCGACACCGCGGCTCACCAACGACCCGGAACACACCGACGATGCACTCCTTCGTCTCGTCATCGACGCCGCCAAGGGGGGCCACCGCATCGTCATGGCCGCCTCGGTCGCCACCCCCGAACAGAGCGACGCGCTCATCGCGCTCGGTGTCGACCTCGTCCAACATGCAGCACCGACGACTCGTGCAGGCCCCAACGGCGATGCCGACCGGGGCTTGGCATGAGCGGGCGCCACGGACGATGATCCGTTGATGACCAATTCCCGTCTGGATGTCGACCGAGCCGCGGCGGCGGTACGCGAGCTACTCATCGCGATCGGGGAGGATCCCGACCGCGACGGCTTGCTGGCGACACCCGGACGGGTGGCACGCATGTTCGGCGAGGTCATGGCGGGGGCGAGCGAAGACCCCGCGCAACACCTGACGACGACCTTCGAAGCGGACCACGACGAGATCGTCCTGGTGCGCGACATCGCGTTCTCGTCGATGTGCGAGCACCACCTCCTGCCGTTCATCGGCCGCGCCCACGTGGGGTACATCCCCGGGGCCGACGGACGGATCACGGGGCTGTCCAAACTCGCTCGCCTCGTCGACGGCTTCGCCCGCCGCCTGCAGGTGCAGGAACGGATGACGAGTCAGATCGCGAACGCGGTGCAGGAGGTGCTCGATCCCGTCGGTGTGATCGTGGTGCTCGAGGCGGAGCACCTGTGCATGTCCATCCGCGGTGCCAAGAAGCCCGGAGCGACCACGGTCACCTCCGCCATCCGGGGCCACTTCCGCGACGACCAGCGCAGCCGGGCGGAAGCGTTGAGCCTGATCCACGCTCCGCGATTCCGGTGACGTCACCCGTTCCGTGAACTCCCGCTTCCCGGACGCTCGCTTCCTGGACACGTTCTTCCTGGACACCTCGGCCGAGTCGTTCCAGCGGTTCCTCGACGAACCCGGCGCGTGGGAGGTCGAGCACCTGGTGGTCATCGCCTGGGTCACCGACCCGGCCGCACGATCGATGCTGCTCGTGCGCCATCGCCTTCACGGCTGGTCGTGCCCCGGCGGGCACGTCGAACCTGACGAGTCGCCACGGGAGGCCGTCGAGCGTGAACTGTTCGAGGAGACCGGCGTCGTCGCGGCGGCGGGGTCGTCACCATGGACCATCAGCCGATCGGTCGGGTGCGCTCGAGCGTCGTCGGCGGTGCACTGGACGCTCGGCTACCACGTCGTCGCCGACCCCGCCGCCATGCTCAGTCCCGAGCACGGTCAGCCCGCACGCTGGTGGCCGCTCGACGACCTGCCCGTCGAGCGTGCCGCCGACATCGACGTCGTCGTCGATCGCCTTCGCGGAGACGGTGGGTCGCCGACCGAGCGGTGAGGCCGCGGACCGGCCGCAACGGTCGAAGCGCGACCGCTCAACCGGCGCGCGCGGCTCGCGGCTTCGTCGAGCGCGGCCGCCGCCTCGACGCGCGCCCGCTCGCGCGCTCTGCTCGGTGCCTCGTGCCGCGGTGAGCTCGTCGTCGACCTCGGCCAACTGCGCCACGAGACCGTCCCGTTGCCGCTCGATCTCGGTGCGACGGCTCGCCGCGGCTGCGAGCTCCCGCTCTGCGGCTTCGAGCGCCTGCGGCGGCCGCGGTCTCGACCTCGAGCAGTTCGGCGACGCGGGCAGCCTCGGCCTGCGCCTCGCGCTCGTCGGCGTCCGTTTCGGCCGCGGTGTCGGCCGCGTCCCCGAGACGAACGCCCGGGTCGACCCGCCTTCCGGCTGGCGGCCGACGGCTTCGGTGTTCGCCGGCGCGGTGGGGGAGCGACGCCGAGCGCGGTGAACCCCGGATCGTCGAGCGAGTCGGTCAGCGTTCCCCGTCGAACCTCCTCGGCCACTTCCGCCGATGCCATCGCGGCGCGCAGGGTCTGGGTGACCTGTTCGGCCACCGCCGGGCTCATGGAGTCGCCCGCCGACCGGGCCATGGCTCGGGCGTGGGCGACGGTGTCGGCGATCGCGCCGGCCCGCCGCTGCAGCAGCTCGCGCATCTCGACGTCGTCGCCCTGCTCGAACGCCCCGCGGATGCTCGCGCCGAGGTCGATCAGCTCGGTCAGCGCCTCGTCGTGGGCGTGCGCCAGCAGGTTGACGAGGTGCGCTGCCGCCGACGGCTTGCGCAGTGCGGCGATGAGGGCCGCCAGCTCACGGTCTCCCGCTCCGCGGGCGGCGGCGCGCGAGTTCCTTGCGTCGTTCGAGGAACGTCGCCCGCGGACCGGAGTACAGCAGTTGGCGGGCATCGTCCAGATCGGACGTGCTCACGGGGCCGGGACCCCGAATCGGAGGGAGCGCACGAGGGAAAGGGTAGGGGACGCGCCACCACCGTCAGCCCACGCTCGATCGCCCCGGACGCGTGCACCCTCAGGCGTCAGCGCACTCGAGACGGAACCACACGGTCTTGGAATCGTCGCCCAGCTCCGAACCCCACGCGTCGGCCAGGCCGTCCACCAGCATCAGGCCGAACCCACCGGCAACCTCCGGCGGCCGGTCGGGAACGATCGTGGGGATGCGCGTCGGGGAGAAGTCGGTGACCCCGATACGCACGAGCCGCTCGGCCGGATCGAAGAGGAGCGACACCACCGTGCGTTGGTCGGTGGTGTGCATCATCACGTTCGTCACCAGTTCGCCGGTCAGCAGGGCGGCGTTGGCCACGGTGGAGGGCGCGGCGATCGGTGCGAGTGCTTCGGTCACCAGGTTCCGTGCGGTCCAGCTCGCGTCCTGGCGCAGCTCGACCGTCCAGCTCAGGTCCACGCAATCGTCAGCCATCTCGACCCCCGATCATGCTCAGGTTGACGACCGGGGTCCGGGGCCTGTTGCGCTCATACTCGCGCCCGGAGCGCCGTGCAGCAAGCCCCGTGACGGGAATCGTCGGCGAGCAGGTCGTCGGCCTCGAGCATGCGCAGCAGATTGATGCACCGTGTCGGCTGACGTTAGGTTCCGTGCATGGCAGAGGAGCATGACGCACCGTTGCGAATCGTCGTCGGGGTCGACGGGTCCGAGCTCAGCCGTGTCGCGCTCCGGCGGGCCGCGGTCGAGGCGGCGGCCCACGGTGCGAGCCTCGACGTCGTGTACGCCTGGAACTTCCTCGATCAGCACGGCCCCGAGTTCGACCCGCACTACGGCGAGCCCGAGGCGCGTGAGTTGATCGACGCCGTCGTCACCGAGGTGCTCGGCAGCGACCGCCCGGAGCAGACCAACCTGGTGCTGATCAACGATCACCCGGCACCCGCCGTGGTCGGAGCCGCGGCCGGTGCGTTCATGGTCGTGGTCGGCGCCCGCGGCCTCGGCGGCTTCAAGGGCCTCGTGCTCGGCTCGGTCAGCCGGCACGTCGTCCAACATGCCCCGTGCCCCGTGCTCGTCGTGCGTTGACGACGATCGACACGGTGGGCGATGCTCACGCCGTGAACCGCAGGGTCGGCGGCGGGCGCGTGCGGTGAGCTGATTCTCAGGCGGCGGGGGGACGGCGGAGGCGGGGGTGGATCACCACCACCGGGCACCGGGCGCTGTCGGCAAGGTCCAACGCGACGGAGCCGAAGAGGGCCGTGCGGAATCCGCTCCGACCTCGTGACCCGACGACCACGAGGTCCGCGCCTTCGCTCGCGGCGAGCAGCACGGTGGCCGGGTCGCCGACGGGAGCCTCGCCGCGCACCGTTTGCGTCGTGCGCTCCTGGCAGTAGCGAACGGCGACGTCGACCACGCCCTCCGCGTCTGCCCGACGCAGGTCGCCGAGGCGTACGGAACGGTCGGCCGGCCCGCGCCGTTGCCACGCGTGCATCACGACGAGTTCTGCGCCGTTGCGGTTCGCCTCGTCGATCGCCCAGTCGAGGGCCGCGGACGCCGCGTTCGAACTGTCGACGCCGACCACGATGCGGCCGACGGTCGGCCGCTCGTCGTCGCGCACGACGACGATGGGACACGAACCGCCCCGTGATGCGTTCGGTGGCACGGACCCGAGCAGCGCCCGGTGGCCGGCGCCGGCGCCCGCTCCGCCGACGACGAGGAGTTCGGCGCCGACCGCCTCGACCAGCAGCGTCTCCCGCGGATCGGCGCCTGGGTCGGGTGTCAGGCCGTGCGGATGGCAGCGCAGATCGACGATCCGCAGCGCGCACCCGCGTGCGCTCGCCTCCCGGCTGGCCCACGAGAGGGGCGGGTCGGCCGGTCCGTCGATGCCGACCACGATGTGGCGCACGGGGGTGGCGTCGAGTGCTGGGTGTTCCTCGTGCAGGCGTGCGACCACCCGTCCAGCGTGGCGATCGCGACGGCGGGTCGGCTAGGGGCTTGCGACCCAAGTCGCATGCTCGAGCCGGGCCCGTCGGGTCAGGTGAGCGGTACGTCCCACACCGTGATCGTGCCGCCGGTGGCCCGGTTGTCGATGGTGAACTCGCCACCGAGCGTCTGGGCCCGCACGCGCATGTTGTCGAGTCCGCTCGACGGCCGGTCGCTCGTGACGACGCCGACCCCGTCGTCGGCGACGGTGAGCACGACACGTCCGTCTCGAACGCCGACGGCGACGTCGGCACGGCTCGCCCGTGCGTGGCGGGCGACGTTCGACAGGCTCTCCCGAAGACACAGCAGGAGGTGGCTCCGTGTCGGTTCCTCCACGGCGCTGTCGATCGGGCCATCGATGTCACACGACGGTCGGAAGCCCAGTGCAGGCGCCGATTCGTCGCAGACCGCGAGGATGTCGCTGCGCAGACTCGCCGACGTCGACCACTGCTGGTGGAGTTCGAAGATCGTCGATCGAATCTGGCGGATCGACACGTCGAGGTCGTCGACCGCGCGCATGATCCGCTCGACGGCCGCCGGCTCGGCGACCAGCGCGGCGGCCGCCTGGAGCGACAGGCCGGTGGCGAACAGGCGCTGGATGACGTCGTCGTGCAGATCGCGGGCGATCCGCTCGCGCTCGTCGGCGAGGCCCGCGGTCCGGGCCTGTTCATGCAGGCGTGCGTTCTCGATCGCGATGCCGGCCGCCGCGGCGAGCCCCACGGCGAGCTCCTGGTCGACGTCGGTGAACACCTGGCCGTCGGCCTTGTCGGTCAGGTACAGGTTGCCGTACACCACGTCGCGCAGCCGGATCGGGACGCCGAGGAACGACGTCATCGGCGGGTGCCCGGGCGGGAACCCGAAGCTGTCCGGATGGGCGCTGAGGTCGGGCAGGCGCAGCGGCTGCGGATCGAGGATCAGCAATCCGAGGATGCCGTGTCCCTCGGGACGAGCACCGATGCGCCGCGTCTGCTCGTCGTCGAGGCCGATCGTGACGAACTCCGTGAGTCGCGAGCCCGACTCGTCCAGCACACCCAGCGCGGCGTACTTCGCGTCGACGAGGTCGGCGGCGCTCTGCGTGATGCGCCGGAGTGCATCGGCGAGGTTGAGCTCGGAACCGATCGCCATCACCGCGTCGAGCAGCCGGAGCAACTGTTTCGCACCGGCGAACTCGAAGCGACTGGGCACCGGCTGAGGTTACGGCACCACGGCGCGGTTGTGCCGTAACCTCAGCCGGTGCCCGGTCGCGATCACGCCCCGGTCGATCTGCGTACCGCACCTGCTCAAACGGGCCACGCGATGATCCGGGTCTTCCTGCTCGACGACCACGAAGTCGTCCGTCGCGGCGTGCGCGAGCTCCTCGAGAGCACCGACGATCTCGAGGTCGTCGGGGAAGCCGGGACGGCCGCCGAGGCGCTGCACCGCGTGCCGGCCACGACGCCCGATGTCGCCGTGCTCGACGTCCGCCTCCCGGATGGCAACGGGGTCGAGGTGTGCCGCGACCTCCGGTCGTCGATGCCCGAGCTGCGGTGCCTGATGCTGACGTCGTTCAACGACGACGAAGCGCTGTTCGACGCCGTGATGGCCGGTGCGTCCGGGTACGTGCTCAAGGAGGTCCGCGGGTCCGACCTCATCGCCAGCATCCGCCGCGTCGCCGCGGGCGAGTCGCTGCTCGACCCGGTCGTCACCGGGCGGGTCCTCGATCGTCTGCGCAACCCACCGAAGGATGCGCTGACCGCGTCGCTGTCGCCGCAGGAATCGGCGATCCTCGGCCATCTCTCGAACGGGCTCACGAACCGGCAGATCGCCGAGGCGATGTTCCTGGCCGAGAAGACGGTCAAGAACTACGTGTCGAACCTGCTCGCCAAACTCGGGATGGAGCACCGCACGCAGGCCGCGGTGTACGCCGCCCGGCTCGCCGAGCGACGCGCCAACCCACCCCGCAGCTGAGTTGTCAATTCAGGGGTCCGAGATAGGGCACAACGTCACACGAGCAGTGGTCGGCGTCCTCTGCCATGGCCGGATGGCCGTGCGTACGTTGGGATCAGAACACCGATCCTCTGGGAGGAACCCACCATGTCCACCACAACCGCTCAACCCGATCACCAACGATGTGCAGCCCGATCAGCCCGGTGCCGTGACGGCCACCGAACCCGTCGTCGTGCTGAAACGCCGCTCGATCGATGCGGTCCTCATCGGCTTCGGCGTCGTCGCCATCGTGGTCGTTCCTGATCGCCGGTGGCCTGCTGACCTGGGGCTACCGGTTCTCGGACGACTACGTGAGCAACGAACTGTCGTCGCAGAACATCACGTTCCCCACCGCCGAAGCCCTCGAGGGGCAGGGCCGGGATGATCTCGTGAAGTTCGCCGACAACCGTCTCGACACCGGCGCGGAAGCGGAGGCGTACGCCAGCTACATCGACGGCCACCTCGAGGGGATCGCCGACGGAGCGACCTACGCCGAACTCGGCGCCCCGGAGACCGCCGCCAAGGACGCCGTGACGGCGGCCATCGACGCCGGCAGCCCGCAGGCCGAGATCGACGAGCTGCAGGCGACCGCCGACCAGGTCAGCGCACAGCGCAACAGCTTGTTCAAGGGCGAGACGCTGCGGGGCCTGCTCCTGTCGGCCTACGCCTGGTCGACGGTCGGCACCATCGCCGGCATCGCCGCCATCGGCGCCTTCCTCGCCGCTGGGGTCATGGCCGTCCTGGTGGCGCTCGGGGTGGTCCACCACCGCCGGACGCCGAAGACCGCCTGACCCGGCGAACCAACCAACGCAAGCTACGCAGGTGCCCGGCCGCTCGGCCGGGCACCTTCGCGCGCCGGGACCGAATGAGATGGGACCGAGCGTCCTCTGCGAGCGCGCCACGGCGGGTTTGACCGGCCGGCTGCCGGGTACCTCGCCTCGTGACTTCAACTCGTTCCCTGTCCGCCCGCGCCGCCCTCGCGGCGCCGATCGTCGCCGGGTTGATCATCGTCGGCTGCGGTTCGAGCGACGACGACCCCCGGACACCACGAACGACGGTACGCGCAACGACGGTGGCCCTCGACGGTGCGGGCACCGAACTCCAGCCTGGATCGAACCAGCCGCCCGACGAGACCCCGAGCATCAGCGGTGACACCGGCACCGGCGACACCGATGACCGAGGGCACCCCCGGCCCGAACGACGAAGGCGTCCCCGACGCCGGCTCGATGGTGTCGGTCGACGACTGACTCACTGACGCCGCTCGGCGGGGACTGCCATCGAGCGGGTTGGCGGAGGGTCTCGGCCCCGCCACACTCAGCAGCCCCCCATGTCGACCGTCACCCTCCGTCCGTGGCAGCGCGCGGCTTTCGACCAGTTCCGCAGCTCGCCCGCCGCCGACTTCCTCGCGGTCGCCACGCCAGGCGCGGGCAAGACGACGTTCGCCCTGACGTGTGCGCGGGCCACGCTCGCCGACTGGGTGGCCGAGGGCGTCGCCGTCGGTCGCCGCCTCGTGGTGGTCGCGCCGACGAGCCACCTCAAGATCCAGTGGTCGCTCGCCGCCCACCGGCTCGGGCTCCAGCTCGACCCCGACTGGTCGCCGGGGCAGGGCCTCGCCCGCGACGTGCACGGCCTCGTCACCACCTACCAGCAGGTCGCCACCGGCAAGGCAGCCGACGCGCTGCGCGGGCTGTCGGCCGACGGCATGGTGATCCTCGACGAGATCCACCACGCCGGACACGAGCGGGCATGGGGTGACGGCGTGTTCCAGTCGTTCGAGCTGGCGGCCACACGCCTGTCGCTGTCGGGCACGCCGTTCCGCAGCGACAGCGCGAAGATCCCGTTCGTCCGCTACGACGTGATGGCCGAGGGCGACCTCGCCCACGCCGACTACACGTACGGCTACGCCGACGCGCTGCGCGACGGCGGCGTCGTCCGCCCCGTCTACTTCCCCCGCGTCGACGGACAGATGGAATGGAGCACGCCGACCGGCGACGTGCTGCGGGCCACGTTCGGCGACGAGCTGGCGCGCGACCAGGGCTCGGCCCGCCTGCGCACGGCCCTCAGCCTCGACGGCGACTGGCTCCCGACCGTGCTCGGCCAGGCCCACGACCGGCTGCGATCGATGCGCCAGCAGCAGCCCGACGCCGGCGGGCTGGTGATCGCCACCGACCAGGAACACGCCCAGGGGATCGTCCGCCTGCTGCGCAACCGTTTCAACGTGGTCGCCGAAGTGGTCGTGAGCGACGACCCGGGCGCATCGCGCAAGATCGCCGAGTTCGCGGTCGGTGACCGTCCCTGGCTCGTGGCCGTGCGGATGGTGTCGGAGGGCGTCGACATCCCCCGGCTGCGGGTCGGGGTCTACGCCACGACCACGTCGACCGAGCTGTTCTTCCGTCAGGCCGTCGGGCGTTTCGTGCGTTGGCAGGCGGGTCGGGCCAGCCAGAAGGCGTTCGTCTACATCCCCGACGACCCGCGCCTGCGCGTCCACGCGTTCCAGATCGCCGAGGCGCGGCGCCACGTGTTGCGCCCGCCAGGCGAGCGTGACGAGGACGACTTCTCGGCCGACGGCGGGCTCGAAGCGCTCGTCAGCGACGACGACCTGTTCGAACAGCTGTCGCTGTTCAGCGTCGTGTCGTCCACCGCCACCGGCATCAGCGTCCACGGGGTCACCGAGGACGGCCTGCAGTTCTTCGACGAGGAACCCGACCCGCCCGACCCGATGTTCTCGGCCGACCCGGCGTTGGCGGTGGATCTCCCCGACATCCCCACCGAGGCCGGCAGCGTGGCGTGGAACTCGCTGAGCGTCGCCGAACAGAAGGACGACCTGCGCACCCGCAACGCCGACGTGGCCAAGCGTCTCGTCGACCTCACCGGCTGGGGACACGCCAGGGTCCAGGGCGAGATGAACCGCCTCGCCGGCGTCCGCTCGGTCAGCACCGCCACGATCGATCAGCTCGAACGGCGGCTGCGCTACAGCGAGAGTTGGCTGCGCCGCCTCCGCGGCGTCTGAACGTTCAGCCGCTCGGCGGGTCGCGGCGATCGTCTGCCGGCCAGCCATCGGTCGTGAGATGGGAGTAGAGCACCATGTCGTGCCACCCGTCGTCGTGCAGGTTGGCGCCACGCCGCACGCCCTCCCTGACGAATCCGGACCGCACTGCCACACCCTGGGACGGCTCGTTCGCCGTCGAGTGTTCGAGCTGCACACGGTGGATGCCGAGTGCGTGCGCCCACGCCGTGGCCGCCACGCAGGCACGGGTGGCAGCGCGCCGACCCCGCCCGGCCGGCAGCACCCAGTAGGACACCTCGCCGTGCCCGTCCTCGAGCGACATGCGGACCGTCACCAGCCCGAGCATGGTCCCGTCGCCGCGCTCGGCGATCGCCCATGTCGCCATCGTCTCGGCCGACCACTGCTCGATGCGGTCGAGGATCCACCGCTGGGCCTCGCCGGTGTCGAAGCGACGGAAGTGGTAGTGCTGGATGTCCGGGGTCGAGAAGGCCTCGACGACCGACGGGACATCGTCGAGCCCGAGCGGGCGCAGTTCGAGTTCGGCGTCGATCGCGACGGTCGGCTGTTGCACGCTGGCGAGCGTCCCGGCGGCGACGACGGGAGGGATCAGCTTTGGCACGGACGAAGCGTCGCACATGGCCGGGATCGGCCACGGCGCACCATCGAACGCCGGTCGCGTGGCGTGGCGTGGCGCGGCGAGGCTGACGTGGCGGGCATGATGACGTGATGCCTGTTCCCGTGCCCGACGGCTTCGACCTCACCGACCCCGACATCTATGCCGAGCGGGTGCCGCTCGAGGAGTTCGCCTGGCTCCGCCGGTCGGCGCCGGTGTTCTGGAACGCCCAGTCCGTCGAGGACTCGAGCTTCGACGACGGCGGGCTGTGGGTGTTGTCGCGACACGCCGACGTCAAGGCGGTGTCGAGCGCGCGGACCGGCTGGTCGAGCGAGGAGAACACGGCGATCGTGAAGTTCGACGGCGCGACCGTCGGCCGCCCCGAACGCGACGTCCAGAAACAGATGATGCTCAACATGGACGAGCCGCGGCACACGCGGGTGCGCGGCGTCGTGTCGCGCGGCGTCTTCAGCCCGCGCGCCGTCGCCCGGTTGGAGGAAGCACTGCGCGAGCGGGCGAACCGGATCGTGCTCGATGCGCGGGACAAGGGCAGCGGTGACTTCGTCACCGACGTCGCGTGCGAACTCCCGCTGCAGGCCATCGCCGACCTGGTCGGCATCCCCCAGGACGATCGGGGCCGGATCTTCGACTGGTCGAACCAGATGATGGCCTACGACGATCCCGAGTACGACGTCGACCCCGCTCTGGCCGCGGCCGAGCTGCTCGGCTACGCGATCGGGATGGGCGAGGACCGCAAGGCCCACCCTGCCGACGACATCGTCACCCGGCTCGTCGCCGCCAACGACGACGAGGTGGTCGACCTCGGAGGAGTTCGCGTTCTTCGTGCTGATCCTCGCCGTGGCCGGCAACGAGACGACGCGCAACGCCATCAGCCACGGGATGCAGGCGTTCTTCGACCACCCTGACCAGTGGGAGCGCTACAAGGCCGAACGCCCGTCGACCACCGCGGACGAAGTGGTGCGCCTCGGCACGCCGGTGCAGATGTTCCAGCGCACGGCCACGGCCGATGCCGAGATCGGCGGTCAGCCGATCGCCCGCGGCGAACGAGTCGGTCTGCTGTACGGCTCGGCCAACTACGACGAGACGGTGTTCGAACGGGCCGACCGGTTCGACATCTTCCGCTCGCCCAATCCCCACGTGGGCTTCGGGGGAGGCGGCGTGCACTTCTGTCCTGGCGCGCACCTGGCCCGCCTGGAGATCGACCTCATGTTCAACGCGATCGCCGATCACATTCCCGACATCGCACCGACGGGCGCGCAACGCCGGCTGCGTTCCGGCTGGCTCAACGGGATCAAGGAGATGCCGGTGGCATATCGGTGAGGCGAGTGCGCAAGACTGGCGCCATGACACCGATCTACAGCACCACCGTCCACGCCACCGGTGACGGCCGCAACGGTCACGTCTCCTCCGACGACGGGATCATCGACCTGCCGGTGCTCATGCCGAAGGAACTCGGGGGCGCGGGCGGAGCGACCAACCCGGAGCAGCTCTTCGCCGCCGGGTACTCCGCCTGCTTCCACTCCGCACTGCGCCTCGTCGCCGGCCAGTCCGGCATCGACACGACCGATTCGGCCGTGTCGGCCACGGTGCATCTCGGCACCACCGACGCCGGTGGTTTCGGGATCTCGGTCGAGCTCGACGTGAGCCTGCCCAACGCCACGCCGGAGGAGGCGCAGCTGGCGGTCGACCGCGCCCACGAGGTGTGCCCGTACTCGAACGCCACCCGCAACAACATCGACGTCGTGCTCAGCGTCGTCTGAGCGCGCCGCTCAGGATCCGGGCGGCACGAGGTCGCCGCGGACGACCTTGCCGAGCTTGTTGCGGGGCAGTTCGTCGATGCGGTGGATGAGACGCGGCTGCTTGTAGCCGACCAGCCGGTCCGCCGCCCACGCTGACAGGGCCTCGACGTCGAGTTCATCGTCGTCGGTCTCGACGTAGGCCGTCACGATCTCGCCCCACTCGGCCGAGGGCGTGCCGACCACCGCGACGTCGCGGACACTCGGATGGTCGCGGAGCACGTCTTCGATCTCACGCGGGAACACGTTGAACCCGCCGCTGATGATCAGCTCCTTCGAGCGACCCACGATCCGGAGGTAGCCGTCGTCGTCGAACTGGCCGATGTCGCCGGTGCGGAACCAGCCGTCGGCGTCGAATGCGGCTGCGTTCGCGTCCTCGGCGCCGCCGGCCGCACCGACGTAGCCGGAGAAGACGTTCGGGTCCCTGCACGAGGATCTCGCCGTCGGCGCCGAGCCGGAGATCGACGCCGGGGAACGGGAAGCCGACCGAGCCGGGCCGGCGCTCACCGTCGTACGGATTCGACACCAGCATGATGGTCTCGGTCATCCCGTACCGCTCCAGCACGGTCTGCCCGCACCGCTGGGCGATCTGCTCGTGGAGCGCCGCGCTCAACGGTGCCGATCCGGACACGCACAGCCGCAGCGTGCCGAGTCGCTCGGCACCGTCGGCCTCGACGAGCCGGGCGTACATCGTCGGCACGCCGAAGAACATCGTCGCGTCGGCCGCGGCCGCGAGCACCTGCTCGGGATCGAAGCGGTCGTGCAGGACGGCGGACGCGCCCGGTCAGGAGCGTGCCGTGCAGGCCGACGCCGAGCCCGTGGACGTGGAACAGCGGCAACGCCAGGATGAGGCGATCCGCGTCGGTCCATCGCCAGGCCAGCCGGATCGCCTCCGCGCTGGCCAGCAGGTTGCCGTGGGAGAGCAGCACGCCCTTCGGCCGGCCGGTGGTGCCCGACGTGTACGGCAGCAGCGCGGGGTCGGCGGCGGTGACGGTCGTCGAGCTCCGGGGCCGGATGCTCCGGGAGATCGACGTCGATGTCGACGATCACGAGTCCGGCGTCGACAGCTCGTGCGGCGTCGCGCAGGCCGGGCGAGCCGAGGATGGCGGCCGCCGGAGCGGCGGTGTCGATCAAGACCTCCAGCTCGCGGGCGGTGTAGGAGCTGTTGACCGGGATGACGACGAGCCCCGATCGCAGCGGCGGCGACATGGGCGATCACGAACTCGACGGTGGCCGGGCCCGAGAGGAGCACCCGATCGCCCCGGCGCAGCCCGGCGCCGGCCAGACGTCCGGCGATCCGGGCCGAGCGGGCGAGCAGGTCGCCCGCCGTCAGCCAACCCGACGTCTCGTCGTGGACCACGGGTCGTTCGGGTTCCGCCCTCCAGCGACGGGTCCATGCACCGGGGAGCGACCCGTGCTCGAGCAGGTCGACGTCGCGCCAGTCGACGCCGTCGGGCAGATGGACCGCCCACGCGGGGCCACCGTCTGCGCCGACCCCACGTCCGTCGTCCTTGTCGACCATCGGTGCGAGTGTGCCAGGTCGGAAGGTTTGGGCCCGAAGGTTTGGTGAGGAAACCCTTTCTTGTTAGGTTTGCCTCTCATGACTGTACGAACCCCCCACTCCTCTCGGCTCGCCCGTCCACGCCCCGGTCGGACCATGGCGCCGAAGCTGTTCGCCGTACTGTGCGGCGCCGCACTCCTCGTGGCGCGCGTGCAGCAGCAGCGACGACGATCCGGCGACGACCGACGCTCCTGCCACCGACGAGTCGGTGGCGACGGAACCCGTCGGCACCGTTGCGCCTGAGGGCACCGTGGCGACCGACGGCACCGAGACGGCCGGATCGACGCCGGCCGCACCCGGCGACGCCGCCGCGTTCCCGGTCACGTTCGACACGCAGTTCGGCGAGACCGTGATCGAGGAGCTCCCGCAGCGTGTGGTGTCGGTCGGCTACACCGAGGGTGACCAGATCCTGGCGCTCGGGGTCACGCCCGTCGCCATCCGCGACTGGTACGGCGACCAGCCGAACGCCTTGTGGCCGTGGGCGGCCGATTCGCCCGCCGCGCAAGCAGCACAGATCGAGGTGCTTCCCGGCGGCGGAGATCAACTTCGAACAGATCGCGGCGCTCGAACCGGACGTGATCTTCGGCATCGGTTCGGGCATGGAGCAGGAGGATTTCGACAAGCTGTCCGACATCGCTCCCGTCGTGGCCCAGTCCGACGAATACAACACGTTCGGGACCCCGTGGGACGTCGTGCAGCTGATGGTCGGGCAGGCGCTCGGCCTCGAGCCGGAGGCGCAAGCGCTCGTCGACGACGTCAACGCACAGTTCGCCGCGGCGGTCGAGGCGCACCCGGAGTGGCAGGGGATGACGGGGACCGTGTCCGCCGTGGGTGAGGACGAGAGCATCGGGGTGTTCACCGACGGTGACAACCGTGGGCACATGCTGACCCAGCTCGGGTTCGCCATCCCCGCCGAGATCACCGAGATCGCCGGCGACTCGTTCTACGCCCAGATCAGCGCCGAGCAGATCTCGTTGCTCGACAACGACCTCCTGGCGTACATCGTGCCGACCGCCGATCGTGAGCGCTTCGAAGCCTCCCCGCTCTTCCAGTCGCTCACCGCCGTGCAGGAAGGGCGGACGGTGTTCGTCGACGAGG
Source organism: Ilumatobacteraceae bacterium (assembly GCA_963772085.1). Lineage (GTDB taxonomy): Bacteria > Actinomycetota > Acidimicrobiia > Acidimicrobiales > Ilumatobacteraceae > Sva-07. The sequence continues at coordinate 101,734 of CAVYWH010000001.1, read as the reverse complement.
CCCTCGCCGGCGCCATGGGATTCGCCAGCACGCTGAGCATCCCCTACGCCCTCGAGGCGCTCGTCCCCCAGATCGCCGCCGCCCTCGGCGACTGACGCCCCGTCGTCCGGGCGCGTTTTGCGTTCACGTGGCGAACGGATTCGCGCCCAGACGTGTCGGTCCCCGAGTGCCGCGGCGGCAGTGGTTCGTGGTCTGGGCGCGTTTTCGTTCACGTGGCGAACGGATTCGCGCCCAGACGTGTCGGTCCGCCGAGATCGGCACCGGGCCGCGGGGCGGGCTACCGTGCCTGCGATGACCCGCCGACCCACGACGAGTGCCTGCGCCTGACGGCGCTGAACGTCTCCCTGTGAGCGGGCGGTTCCGTGCAGCGTTGTCGACGGCGACGTCGACCCCGTGGACACGCGCGCCGGTGCTGTTGCTCCGGCGACCCGGCGTGCTCGCCACGGTCGCGGCCGCCGCGGCCGTCACCGCGGCGTCGATCGCGTCGGTGCCGCTGTTCGTCTCGTCGGTCGGCACCGCGTCGGTGGCGGTCCAGGCCGACGAACGATGCCCGCGCGACACCGGCGCCACGCAGCAATACGTCGCCACGGCCGAGAGGCTGACGCCGGAACCGGCCGACCCCTTCGCCCCGCTGGGTGGCCTCGAACCAGGCAGCACGTGGGTACTCCTCGAAGCGTTGACCCTCGCCGATGCGACGTCGACGACGGCGGACGACGGACCCGGCGGCCGACACGGGGCCGACCGACGTGCGCATGCTCCTGCCGCGACGATGCGATCGAGCACATCGATCTCCTCGAGGGGTCCGACGACGGTGGGCTGCTCATCACCGATCGGGCCGCCGCGGAGACCGGACTCGGCGTCGGCGACGTCGCCACGCTCACGTCGATGGTCGACACCGGGGCCGAGCCGGTGTCGATGGAGATCGAGGTCGGGGGCGTGTACGCCGACCTCGCCGGCCCGAGCGTCGACGACTACTGGTGCTCGCAGGCACTGGAACTGCTCCCGGAGCAGCGCGGGTTCGACATCGTGCTGCCGCCACCGCTGCTGCTCGTCGACCCGGCGACGATGTCGAGGGTGATGGGCGACCTCGACCGCGACGGTGCGCCCGGCGCCGTCGAGAGCTACCTCCGGGCCGACCAGACGATCGGCGACGTCGACCGGCTGATCGCCGAGCTGGCGTGCGCGGGTCCGACGTGGCCGGAACTGGGTTGGTGCGCCGACGGGGAGCCGGACCCCGCCGTCGTCGGTGAGCAGGCCGATCCCGACGACGACGCGGCCGAGTTCGTCGAGCAGTACTTCCAGACCCATCTCCCGTTCGTGGCGCAGCGCGGACGGGCGATCCAGCAGACCGTGACCGGGGGAGTGTGGCCGTTGAGCGCACTGGCCACTGTCGCCGGCGTCGGCCTCACCGCGGCCGCCGCGTCGCTGTGGATCGATCGCCGCCAGCGCGAGCTCCGCCTGCTCGCCACCCGCGGCGTTTCGCCGGCCGGTCTGTCCGGCAAGGCACTGCTCGAGGTGTCGATCCCGATCGTCGGCGGCACGGTGCTCGGCACGGCGTTCGCCCTGGCGATGGTCATCCTGTTCGGGCCCGCACCGGTGCTCGACTCCCGTGCCTACCGGGGCGCGGCGTGGGCCGCGCTCGCCGCCGCGGTCATCGGGTTCATCACGTTCGCCTCGGTGGTCGGCGCCCGCAGCCGGGCGGCCGAGGTCCGGCGTTCGCGTCGTTCGCACCTCGGGGTCGATCCCGTGGGAGCTCGGCCTCGTTGCGCTCACGGTCGTGGCCTACCGGCGCCTCGAGGAGTGGGGCGTGCCGGTCGGCTCCGGGCCGCGTGCCACCGAGGCCGACCCGTGGGGACTGATGTTCCCGGTGCTGTTCCTCGTCACGGTCGTCGCGGTCGTCAGCCGCGTTCTGGCGATCGCCGCCAAGCCGCTGCGCCTCGCCAGCCGCTCGTGGCCCGTCGCCGGGTACGTCGGCGCGCATCGCATCAGTCGTTACCGAGTGGCGGTGCTGGGTCTGCTCGCCGCCTCCGCCATCGCCACCGGCGTGATCGGCTACTCGACGACGTTCGACGAATCGCTGGAGACGACGTTGCACCGCCAAGACGCTCACCTACGTCGGCAGCGACACCGCGGTACGGCTGCTGCACGGCCAGCCGGTCCCGACGATCGCGCTGCCCTCGACCGAGGTGCAGCTCCATCGGGACGTGTGGATCGACCTCGGCGGCCAGGGCGAAGAGGTCGGCGACGCACGGCTGTTGGCGATCGACCCGGCCACGTTCGAGTCGGCCGCGTTCTGGGACCCGAGCTACTCGTCCACATCGTTGGACGAGATCGTGCGTCTGCTGAGCGAGCCGCGCCGGGACGGACGCATTCCGGCCGTCGTCGCCGAAGGCGCGGTCACCGGGCCGACGCAGGCGGCGATCATCGAGCAGACGACCCGCGAGTTCACCCTGCAGCCGGTGGCCCAGGTGACGGCGTTCCCGGGGATGAGCCGGGTCGAGCCGGTCATCTTCGTCGACGCCGCCGCACTGGAGGTGCTCGGCGTGCGCCCGGACCAGCTCGAACTGTGGGTGCGCGGCGACACCGAGGTGGCGCTGGCGCAGTTGGACGCCGACGGGGTGCGCTACGCCGTGACCCGCGACGTCGACGAGATCGCCGACCGCGCCGCCTTCCTGACCGTGTCGTGGACGTTCGGGTTCATGGAGGCGATCGGCTGGGCGGCGGGCGTGCTCGTGATCGCCGGCGTCGCCGTGTACCTCGACGCGCGGCGTCGGGCGAGGGTGCTCGGCTACTCGTTCGCTCGCCGGATGGGCCTGACCCGTGCGCAGCATCGCCGAGCCCTCTTCCTCGAGATCTCCGCCAGCGTGGTCGTCGGCTGCTGGCTCGGACTCGTCGCGTCGCTGGCCGGCGCGTGGTTGGCGCTGCAGCTCGTCGACCCGGTGCCGAGCTACGCGCCCCCGACGTTGTGGCGGGTCGCGGTGCCGACGATCGCCGGGCTGGCCGTCGCCGCGGTGATCGTCGCGGCCATCGCCGCGTTCGTCGCCCAGCGGCGGACCGACCGCGACAATCCGGTGGAGGTGCTCCGTGGCGGGCTCTGACCGATCGGCGGGAACCGACCTCGCGGCGGTCGACATCGCCGCCAGCTGCACCGATCTGGTCGTCCAACACCGCACGGTCGCGGGTGCGAACGTGGCGTTGGACAACGTCACCGCCGAGTTCGAGCGCGGTTGCTTCACGGTGATCGCCGGGCCGTCGGGTTCGGGTAAGTCGTCGCTGATGCGGGTGCTGGCCGGGCTGCACCGGCCGGCGTCCGGCTCGGTCGTGGTCGCCGGTCGGGAGATCAGCAGGATGCGGCCGGGTGCGCTGCGCCGGCTGCGTCGGCGCACGATGGGCATCGTGCTGCAGGACCCCGCGGACAACCTGATTCCCTACCTGCGGGCGGTCGAGCAGCTCGAGCTGGCGGCGAAGCTGCGTGGGGTCGATCCCCACGAAGCGGCCGATCTGATGGCCACCGTCGGGCTCGCCGATCGCGGCGAGGCGTTCCCCGCCGAGATGTCCGGCGGCGAGCAGCAGCGCATCGCGTTCGCCGCGGCGGCGATCGGACGGCCGAGCCTGTTGCTGGCCGACGAGCCGACGGCCGAGCTCGATGCGGCGGCGGCGGCCGTGCTGATCGTGTCGATGCGCGGGCTCGTCGACCGGGGCGCGACGTTGATCGCCACGTCGCACGACGCGGCGGTGGTCGCGGCGGCCGATCGGGTGGTGACGCTGCAGGACGGCCGGGTACACGACGGCCGCGTGCACGACGGGCGGATCGACGAGGAGCTGGGCGCGATGACCGGTGATCGAGCCGAGGGCCGTCGGCCTGCCGGCGATCGAACTGACCGGCGTCACCAAGGCGCACGGCGATGCGCCGCCGGTGCTGGTCGGGTTGGACCTCGTGGTCGGGGCGGGGGAGATCGTGGCCGTGGCCGGTCGGTCGGGGTCGGGCAAGACGACGCTCTTGAGCCTGATCGCCGGGTGGGAGCGCGCCCAGGACGGATCGGTGCTGGTGCTCGGCCGGCCGCACCCCGAGGAGCTGCCATGGTCGGACCTGGCGATCGTGCCGCAGTCGTTGGGCATGCTCGACGAGCTGACCCTGGCGGAGAACATCGCCTCGCCGCAGCGCCTCGCCCGCGGGAAGGCAGCGGGGCGCTCCACGCTCCGACGCCGTCGGCTCGGTGATCGACCGGCTCGGGCTCGACCGTTGCGCGAATCGCTATCCGAGCGAGGTCTCGCTCGGCGAACAACAGCGGGCCGCGCTGGCCCGCGCCGCGGTGCTGGGCCCGGCGGTGCTGATCGCCGACGAGCCGATCGCCCACCAGAACACCGGGTGGGCACGCGAGATGATGAGCCTGCTCGTCGACCTGTCGACGGCCGGCACGGCGATCCTGCTGGCCACCCACAACGAGATCGCCTTCGAATCGGCCCAGCGCATCCTGCATCTCCGCGCCGGCCAGTTGGTGCCCGAACGTACGGTGCACAGATGAGCGAAATCGACACCCGCCCGCACGATCCGCTGGTCGTCGACCCCGCTCGCGGGTTGAGCGCCGCCGAGGTCAGCGCGCGGATCGCCGACGGGCGGGTGAACCGCACGACGCGGACCAACAGTCGGAGCATCACCGAGATCATCCGGACCAACGTCTTCACGTTCTTCAACCTGATCGTCGGGACGCTGTTCGTCGTGATGCTGGTCGTCGGTCCGATCCAGGATGCCCTGTTCGGCATCGTCGCGATCGCCAACACGCTCATCGGCATCGTCCAGGAGGTCAGGGCCAAGCGGTCGCTCGAACGGCTCAGCCTCGTCGGCCGCCCGCGGGTGGTGGCGATCCGCGACGGCGCCGAGCAGGTCGTCGAACCGGAGGACGTCGTGCTCGACGACGTCGTCGTGCTCACGAGCGGTGCACAGCTCGCCGTCGACGGCGTGATCATCGACGAGGAATCGTTGGAGATCGACGAGTCGCTCCTCACGGGCGAGTCCGACCCCATCGACAAGGAGCCTGGCGACACCGGGATGTCGGGCAGCTTCGTCGTCGCCGGTCGCGGCCGCATGCGGGTGACGGCGGTCGGCGACGACTCGTACGCGGCCAAACTCGGCGACCAGGCCAGCCGCTTCACGATGGTCCGCTCGCAGATCCGCGACGACATCAACCGGGTGCTGCGGCTGGTGACCTGGGCGCTGATCCCGATCTCGATCCTCCTCGCGGTCAGCCAGATCCGCGACAGCGAATCGGTGCCCGACGCGATCAGCGGCACGGTCGCCGGCATCATCACGATGATCCCCGAAGGTCTCGTGCTGTTGACGAGCATCGCGTTCGCCGTCGGCGTGGTCACCTTGGGACGGCAGGGCTGCCTGGTGCAGGAGCTCGCCGCCGTCGAGGGCCTCGCGCGGGTCGACGTCGTGTGCGCCGACAAGACGGGGACCCTGACCGAGGACCGCATGGAGGTCGTCGAGATCGTCACCCTCGGCCGTGATGAAGGTGGCACGGCTGCAGCTGGCGCGACTACAGATGGCGTCGGGCACGTTCAGCGGCGAGGAGGTCGGGCAGGTGCTCGCCGCGCTGGCCGGTGCCGATCAGTCGCCGAACGCGTCGATGAAGGCGATCGGCCTGGCGTGCGACACCGATCCGGGTTGGACGCCGTCCGCCGTCGCCGCCTTCTCGTCCGCACGCAAGTGGAGCGGCGTGTCCTTCGGTGCCGATGGCGACTGGGTGATCGGGGCACCCGAGATCCTGCTCGGCGACGCCGACGGTGCCGGTGCAGGCGACGACGGCGATCGGACCCTCGGTGCCGCGCGCGAGCGCGCCGAACAGGGCCTGCGGGTGCTGCTGCTGGCGCAGGCGGCGGCACCGGTCGACCAGGCCGACGACATCCGGCCCGTGCGGCCCGCCGCACTCGTGGTGCTGGCCCAGGCGGTGCGGCCCGACAGCGGGGCGACGCTCGACTACTTCCGCCAGCAGGGCGTGATCGTCAAGGTGATCTCGGGTGACGATCCGCGCACGGTCGGTGCGATCGCCGCCCGGCTCGGCCTCGAGCAGGCCGATCATCCGGTCGACGCGCGGACGATGCCGGACCACGAACTCGATCAGGGTTCGATCGATGCGTTCGCCGAGATCGTCGCCAACAACTCGGTGTTCGGGCGGGTGACCCCGCAGCAGAAGCGGGCGATGGTGGGGTCGCTGCAGGCGTCGGGGCGGACGGTGGCGATGACGGGCGACGGCGTCAACGACGTGCTCGCGCTGAAGGACGCCGACATCGGCGTGGCGATGGGTTCCGGATCCGACGCCACCCGCGCCGTCGCCCAGCTCGTGCTGCTCGAGAACAAGTTCGCCGTGCTGCCGTCGGTCGTGGCGGAGGGCCGCAAGGTCATCGGCAACATCGAACGGGTCGCCAAACTCTTCCTGACGAAATCGGTGTACGGAGCGCTGATGGCCGTGACCGTCGGGATCCTCCAGGTCCCGTTCCCGTTCCTGCCCCGACACCTCACCGTCGTCACGGCGCTGACGATCGGGATCCCGGCGTTCCTGCTCGCGCTGGCACCGAATCGTGACGTCGTCGCACCGAACATGGTGGCCAGGGTGCTGCGCTTCAGCGTGCCGGCGGGGGTGATCGGGGCCGTGGCCGCGCTGGTCGTCTTCCTCGCCGGCCGGGTCGGTACCCACACGACGCTCGTGCAGGACCGCACGACCGCGACGATCGCGCTGTTCCTCGTGGGCATGGGTGCGCTGGTGGCCGTGGCCAGGCCGTTGGTGCCCTGGAAGGTGACGATGATCGTCGCGTTGAACATCGCCTTCGTGCTGGCGATGGTCATCCCCTTCGTCAACGACTTCTTCGCCTTCGAGGTCGCCAGCGCACTCGAGGTCGGCATCGCGATCGGGGTCGGCCTGGTCGGTGCGGTCGCCGTGATCGCGATCGGCGCCCGCACGATCCCCGCCCAGGCCGCTGACGGCCAGGCACGGCCTGACCGCGTCGAGCGCGGTTGCGGTACCGTCCCCGTCGTGCGAAAACAGGACAAGGCGGACCGGATCGGCGAAATCCTCGACGATCTCTACCCCGACCCAGCGGTGCCGCTCGATCACACCGACGCCTACACGATGCTCGTCGCCGTGGCGCTCTCGGCCCAGACGACCGACAAGAAGGTCAACCAGGTGACGCCGGCCCTGTTCGCGGTGGCCGGCACGCCGGAGAAGATGGCCGCACTCGATCCGGATCGGATCCTGCCGTACATCCGCGAGGTCGGCCTGGCGCCGACGAAGGCCCGCAACCTGCACACCGCCGCCAATCAGATCGTCGATGCCGGCGGTGAGGTGATCGCCGACTGGGACTTCCTCGAGTCGCTCGCCGGCGTCGGCCACAAGACGGCCAGCGTCGTGATGGCACAGGCCTTCGGTGTGCCGGCGTTCGCCGTCGACACCCACATCCACCGCCTGGCGGCCCGCTGGGGACTGTCGGACGGGTCCACCGTCGAGAAGACCGAACGCGACCTGAAGGCGGTCTTCCCGCGCGAGACGTGGAACGCACGACACCTGCAGATCATCTACTTCGGCCGGGAGTACTGCCCGGCGCTGCGCCACGACCTGACGGCGTGCCCGATCTGCTCGTTCGCCGCGTCGAAGAAGCGCATCGCCGAGGAGAACGCTCCGCGCCGTCCCCTGCGCTGACACGAGCCGTCACCGCCTGGGCAGGCCACCCCGTTCGGCTTCGGTAGGCCCGGGCCCGCGGACGTCTGCCAGGATCACGACATGGTCACTGACATCTTCCACGATCCGCGCCGGTACGGCGACATGCAGTCCTGGCGACAGGAGGTGCTGTCGCTCCACGAGCGCGGCCCGATCCACCGCGTCGAGGTCGACGGCTTCCGACCCATCTGGGTGGTGATCGGCCACGACGAGGTGATGCAGATCGAGCGCGCCCCCGAGTTGTTCACGAACGAACCGATCCCGGTCCTCGCCGACGACGCATCGATCGCACTGACCGCGGAGTCGCCGATGCAGCTGCGCACGTTGATCCACATGGACCGGCCCGACCACACCGACTACCGCCGCCTGACCAACGACTGGTTCAAACCGGCCAACATCGCGCTCCGTGCCGATCGGCTCGACGAACTGAGCCGGCAGGCGGTGGCCAAGCTCGAGGCCGCCGCGCCGGACGGGCACGGGACGATCGACTTCAGCCGCGAGGTGGCGATGCCGTATCCGCTCCAGGTGATCCTGTCGATCCTCGGCCTCCCCGAATCCGACTACGCCAGGATGCTCACGCTGACCCAGGAGCTGTTCGGTGCCACCGACCCCGATCTGCAACGGGGCGAGGGCTCACCCGAGGAGATCGGCGCGGTGATCCTCGAGTTCTTCATGTACTTCGCCGAACTGACCAAGGAGCGCATGGCCGAACCCACCGACGACCTGGCCAGCCTGATCGCCAACGGCGAGATCCGAGGCGAGCCGATCCCCGACCTCGAGAAGCTCGGCTACTACATCATCATCGCCACGGCAGGGCACGACACGACGTCGGCCTCGATGTCGGAGGGGATGGCGCAGCTCGCCACGCACCCCGACCAGCTCGAACTGCTCCGCCAGGACCCCACGCTGATCCCCAATGCGGTCGAGGAGATGATCCGGCTGGCATCACCGGTGCGCCACTTCATGCGCACCGCCACCGCCGACACCGAGATCGCCGGGCACGCCCATCGCCAAGGGTGACTGGCTGATGCTGCACTACACGGCGGCGAACCTCGACCCGCGGCACTTCCCCGATCCGCTGCGGTTCGACGTGACCCGGGCCGAACGCGAACAAGCAGATCGCGTTCGGCTTCGGGATCCATTTCTGTCTCGGTGCACAGCTGGCTCGCCAAGAGCTCCGTTCGCTGTTCACCCATCTCGTGCCCCGGCTCGCCCATGTGGAGCTCGCCGGCGGCGACGCCACCAGCAAGGCGATCTTCGTCAGCGGCTACAAGTCCCTGCCCGTGCGCTACACGCTCGCCTGAGGCAACGCCCCAGGTCAGCACCACTCTCAACCGCAACTCTCAACCACAACTCTCAACCGGCATTGAAGAATCCGGCAGCCGAGGATCTCACCGCTGGTGGGCGAGATCGAGAAACTCTCAAGTTTCAGTCAAGGTCGAGACTTTTCGGACCGATAGCTCTCTCGTGACGCGAACCAGAGGGTTTCTCCTCATGGCCGGCCTGGCGCTGGTCATGTCCGTGCCGATGCTCGACGCAGGACTCGTGTCCGCATCGCCGAACCAGGCGAGCACGCCGCCCGCACCGGCCGTCACCACGGCGCCGACGCCGTACACCGTGCGCTCCGGCGACAGCCTGGCGGGCATCGCCTACCGCTACGGCGTGGGCTTCGTCGCGCTGCTCCGGGCCAACTCGATCACGGCCACGACCGTCATCCATCCGGGTGACACGCTCACGCTGCCGGCCGGGGCGCGGACCACGCCCGTGGCGGCGCCGTCGAGCGCCACCGCACCACCCCCCGCCGGCGCGAACGCCGCGACACCGGGCGCGCCCACCGCAGGCGCGACCAGCTACACGGTGAAATCGGGCGACGCCTTGGCCGGCATCGCCTGGAGGCACGGGGTCAAACTCGGCGCACTCGTCAAAGCGAACAACCTGACCACCGCCAGCATGATCCACCCGGGACAGGTGCTGGACCGTGCCCGCGGCGACGATGGCGATCCCCACCCAGACGCTCGGCCAGGTCGTCGTCGACGGGCGGAACCAGCGTGGCCGCGGCTCCGCCGGCCGCTGCGGGGTCGGGCACCGGTGCGGCGTCGAGCACGTCGCTGCAGACCGTGTTGACGTTCCTGCGCGCGCAGGTCGGCAAGCCGTACAAGTTCTTCAGCGCCGGCCCCGACACCTACGACTGCTCCGGGCTCGTGGTCGCCGGCTGGAAGCAGATCGGCGTCACGCTGCCGCACCAGAGTCAGGCGCTCGCCGCCAAAGGCACGGCCGTCGACTGGCTCACCGCGCCGCTGCAGCCGGGCGATCTCGTGTTCACCTCGGCCTACGGCGACCCGGCCCGCATCACCCACGTCGGCATCGCGCTGTCCGAGACGACCTGGATCCATGCGATCGGCGTCGGCCGGACCGTCAGCATCGGCGCGCTCCCGTCCGACGCCAAGATCCTCGCCGTCCGTCGCCTCGGCTGACGCGACGCGCCGTCCCGCTGACGGTCAGTTGTGGATGACGATCCGATCGGAGGCTGCGATCTCGACCGTCGCGGCGTCGGCCGTGAGCCCGGCACAGACCCACACCTGCACGACGGCGAAGTCGGGAAAGTTCTGGGTGCACGCCGCGTCGGGGTCGTCGAAGCTGACGTTGACCGTCGGATCGACGACGATGGCGACGCGCGTGCCGTCACCCTCGCCGTAGCCGATCACGACGAAGCCGGTGCCGGCCGGCGCGCAGTTCGGCGTCGTCACCACGACCTCGGCCTGCGTGCAGGTGCTGCCGTCGGTGGCTTCGAAGATCTCGACGAGCGGATCGTCGCTGATCGTGAGCAGCCCCGGGCCGAGAGCGATCGGTGGCAGTGCGCTGGCCGACTGCGCGCCGGCGAGGCTCAGCGTCGAGCCAGTGTCCGACGGCGTGGGGTGTCCGACGGGGTGGTTCGGGGGATCGGGTCGTGACGGGCGGGCCCGACGGACGTGGTCTCGGGTCGGTTCGGACACCTGATGGACCGCCAGCACCGGCACCGAGCGAGGAGCACGACGCTGGCCACGCGGGTCGCCCAGGCCGCCCGGCGACGCCGGATGCCCTGGGCCCGCTCGGCGACGAGTGGCGAACTCGCGCATCCCGGGCTCGGGCGGATGCGGATCGTGGAACTCGTCGAACACCATCAGTCGTCCCACGCCCATTGCGGTCCGAGTTCGACCCGGAGTTTGTCGAGGCCACGAGCGACCGTGCTCTTCACGGTGCCGATCGTACACCCCATCGCGCCGGCGGTGTCGGCCTCGGGCAGGTCGACGAGATATCGCAACACGACCGCCTCGCGCTGGCGCTTCGGGCAGCGCCGCGAGTGCCGTCGCCAGATCTCGTCGTCGTGCCGCGAGTTCGCAGCCGTCGACGGCGGTGCCGGCCCTGCGCCGGAGTCGGTTGGCACGCTGCGTCGCCCTGACCCGATCGAGCGCGAGATTGACCGACACCCGCGCCACCCACGCGGGCGCGTAGTCGTGCACCCGCTTCCACCGCACGAGCGCCCGAGCCGACGCCTCCTGTGCACAATCCTCCGCTTCGGCGCGATCGCCGAGCACGCCGTACGCGGCCCGGTACGCGACGCGATACAGCTCCTCGAAGCTGCCGGCGAAGTCGTCGTCCACCCTTCGAAACGCTCGGACACCCCGAAAGGTTGCCTCAGTTCGCGTCATCGAGAATCACGTTCGGCCGAGCAACCTTTCCCGTGCCGCCGGGCGTTGTTCGCTCATGGCAGCTGCAGCCGACGTCGACGACCGGACCGGAGGAGGAGGCCGACTGACCGGAGCCGCCGAGTGGTTCTGGTACGTCGCCGCGGCGATCGGCTACATCGCCTTCGGGATCTGGCACAAGTGGTTGCTCAACTGGTTCGTCGGCCCGCTCTGGCTGGTGGTCGGTCGTCGTGCGCCGGGCCCGCGGTGGTCGACCGGATCGGCGGCTGGTCCTCGCGGGACGGCCGTCGATGAGTTGGGCGGCGCACCAGTTCGAGGTCTACGCGATCCAGGCGCACCTGCCGAAGAAGATGGTCGGCAAGGTCAGCTTCTGGGCGATCTTCCTCGGCGACTTCACGCCGGACTTCCTGGCCAAGTTCTGGGTGTACGGGTTCACGATCAACGGCGTGCACTACGGCGCCGACGTACCCCACCAGTGGCACCGCGGATTCCCGGGGATGGGGTTCACGCACACGCTGTTCTTCGGGGTGATCCTGACCGCGCTGATCTGGGTGTGGAAGCACAACCGGGGCTTCGCCGTCGGGTTCCTGCTCGGGTACGCGGCGCACGCGCTCACCGACATCAACGACTCGGTCGGCGTGATGCTGCTCTTCCCGTTCGTCGTCAACTGGACGTCGCAGACCTGGGCGTACGCCGCCACGATCGACGGCGGCAAGTACCTCGACGCCGCCGCCTACTACTCGAGCCTCGGACTCGTGATGGACGTGTTCTGGCTCGTCGTCGTGCTGTTCTCGTGGCGGGTCCTCACCCGCGACTACTGGCTGACCAACGTCGTGCCGACCGACGCACGGCTCTGGGCGTTCTTCGGCCGGTTCCTCCCCGAGCGGGGCCTGCTCGCGCTGTACCGGTCGATCTTCTTCTACGGCGTGTGCCGGATGATCGCCTGGAGTTCGTGGGCCCACCTCGTCGCCCGGCCCGTGATCGACGGCGTCGAGCGATTCGGCTACCCGTTCGACCTGTCGTGGACCGGCCCGTGGTGGATCGAGGCGTTGTCGCTGCACCACGTCAACCCGTGGCTGGCCTACCCGGCGGCGGTGCCGCTGATGCTCGGGGTGTACTTCGCCGTGACCAGGCTGTGGGATCCGATGGGCCGCGCCGAAGCCGCCCGCCGTCCGGTGCGAGCGAAGGTTCCATCGATGCCGGTGCCAGCCGGCGACATGCACCGGGGCATCGCGGTCGGGTGGCGACACGACGTGACGTCGCCGGCCCCGCTGGTGAGCGCAGTCAGCTCGGCGCTGGTGACGGCGGTGTCGACGGGTCGTACAGCTCGGCGGCGAGGCGGCCGCCCGTGGCGGTGTCGGCTTCGATCACGAGGTAGGCGCCGTAGCCGTCCTCGAGGTCGAGCCAGGGCACCGCGCCGTAGGCGCCGGGGTCGGTGAGGCGACCGGACGTCGCGATCGACCCACCAACCCATGCCGTAGCCGGTCGGGCTGTCGTACACCTCGCCCGTGCGGTCGGCGTGGGCCTGGTCCAGGGCTGCCGTCGAGAGCACCTGGGTGTCGCCGCACATCCCGTCGCGCAGGTGCATCAGCAGGAGCTTCGCGTAGTCGCCCGTGGTGATGTACGCGCCGCCCTCCATGTTGGGGTTGTCGGTCGGCAACAACTTCGCCGGGTCGGCGTCGAACATCGTCGGGTAGTTGAACCCGTCGGAACCGACCTGGCTCTGGGTGAAGTGGTTGTTGTAGCCGAGCGTCTCGAGGCCGCACGGCTCGACGTAGATCTCCTCGATCAGCTCCGCCCACGACTTGCCCGACGCGACCTCGGCCACCGCCCCGGCGATCTGCCACTGCACCCCGCCGTAGCGGAACTCGGTGTCGGGCGCGACGATCGTCGGCATCGTCGTCGGGGCTGGTGAATGCCTGGGCGGCGCACTCCTGGATCGTGCCGGCGGCGATGAACTGGCAGACGTACGGCCCGTAACCGCGGGTCGGGGAACAGGCCGACGAGACCCGAGCTGTTCGACACGAGTTGGGCGGGGGTGATCGTCGGGTTCCCGGCGCCCCACTCGGCGACGTCGGCGACCGGCGCATCCATGTCGAGCAGTCCCTGATCGGCGAGATGGAGCAGCACGCCGGCGGTGATCATCTTGCTCGACGACGCGACGAGCGAGATCCGGTCGGCGTCGAAGTCGCCCCAGTAGTCCTCGTGGATCACGCCGTGGTCGCGGTCGACGACGATCAGCCCGGCCCCGTTCGAGCCCTTCCGCGTCGACGAATGCCTGGACGATCGGCGAGACGGCCGAGAAGTCGTACGACGGCAGCGGCTGGTCGGTCGTCGGTGCCGGCGACGTCGTGTCGGGCGCGTCGGTGGTCGGCGCGTCGGTCGGCGGGGGGTCGCGTCACGGCGGGCTCGCTCGACGGCGCGGCGGGGGCCGAATCGGTCGTCGGCGACGTGGCCGCCGGGTCGCTGTTGTCGCTGGCGACGGAGTCGGCCTCGTCGGAACTGCACGGCCGCCGCCGTCAGCATCGCTCCGAGCAGGAACGTCGCCCCGATTCGCCATCCCGATTCGCATCCGGAGACGGTACGCCGTCGCGCCAGCGTGAGGCGAAGTAGTGAGCGCTCCCGTCGATGTGCGCTCGGGGTCACCCTTCCGTTGCGGGTCGCTCAGTGCGGCGAGGTGGGGATGAAGCTGAAATTGCCGTCGTGTTCGAGGACGGCGATGCGGATCTCGGACAGATCCCCGTAGCCGGCTTCGCGCGCCGACCCGAGGAGATCCTCGATCGTCAACCGTTCGATACGCAGGCGCTCGAGGTCCGGTTGACCGTTCCGCATCACGATGACCGCCTCGCCGTCGAGCACCCGTTCGACGTTCTTCGAACGGCGGGAGATCGCGTCGCCGAGCAGCATCCAACCGACGAACGTCGACACCACGACGATGGCGCCGGTCATCGACATGTCCTCCTGCGTGACGCCCTGCTGCACGAAGTCGCCGAGCACGACCGTGATCAGGAGGTCGAGCGGGGTGAGCTCGGACAGGCTGCGCTTGCCGGTGCCGCGCACGACGAGCCACAGGAACCAATAGATGATCGTGGCGCGGATGACGAGTTCCATCAGCGGACCGCGATCGTCATGCTGTCGGTCGTCCTGGCGTCGGTCGTCATGGTGTCGATGCTCATGGCATCACCCGTGTGCGGAAGTCGACGCGCACCTCGCTGTCGCCGCCGCGCACGATGACCCAGCCGTCGCGGCTGTAGTGCATGTTCGGCTGCAGCCGGGCGTCGAAGTCGATCGACAATGTGGAGACGTCGTCGGTCTGGAACGTCCAGATCTCGGTGGTGCCGTCGGAGGAGACCGAGTCGGGCGCCGGGTCGAGACCGTTCTCGTCGAACATCGACAGGTACGCGCGGGGAATCTCGATGGTCAGCTCGTCGGGAAGGACGCCGGCGTTCGACTCGACCTCGATCACGAACGGCGTCGCCAACCCCGGCCGCGACACGGTGGCGTACTCGACCCGCACGTCGAACTCGTCACCGTCGGTCGTCGCGCTGCCGGTGGCCAGCCCGGCGAACCCGAGGAGGGCGAGCACCACGATGCCGAACACGACGACGACGGAGACCCACCGCAACGAGCGCTCGAACATGTCCCAGCGCGGCGACGGGTTCGTCGGGAACGTCGAGCCCGGAGGGCGGTCGTCGAGCACAGACTGGGCAGCGCCGCGCGACATGCTCGCCGTGTACCCCCGGTGGGTGACGCCTAAACCGGTGGGTGATCACGCCCCCGCAGGTGCGCGGCGACGCGAAGCCACCTCCGGACGGCGCTGGGCCGTCCGGGATTCGCTCAGGCGGTCGGGTCGACGTCGAACATTTCGTCGAGCCCGGTCAACTCGATCAGCCTGCTCATCGAACGTGACGGCGACGCGAGCACGACCCGGGCGCCGAGCGCGGTCGCCCGTTCGCTCAGCTCGATGAGGACGCGGAGACCGCTGGAATCGATGAAGCTGACCCCGCTCGTCTCGACCACGATCCGCCCTGATCGCCGACCGCCGTCCGGCACCACCGCGAGCGCTTGGGCCACGGTCTGCGACGTGCTGGCATCGACTTCACCGACGATCGACCAGCCATCGTCTGACGGTGTGACTTCGACCCGACTGGCAACGCTGTCCATCGCCGCATTGTGCCACAGACACTTCGTTTCGAGCGCAACCTCGGCGGGCGCGGACGACGGGTGCATCCGGCACGTCAGGATTGCAGCGGTCGCCGGTGCGGGGTCTGGTTCGGCGGTGTGCAGCTCGGCGAACGTGTCGATTCTGCGCAACGACGGGAAGATCACGGCGAACGTGCCGGCGATGGCCACGGTGATGAAGCCGCCGCCGGCGATCGCCATCGGGAGGCCGAACGCCCGCGCCGCGACGCCGCTCTCGAAGGCGCCGAGCTCGTTCGATGCGCCGATGAACACTCCCTCGACGGCGGAGACGCGTCCGAGCTGGTCGTTCGGGGTCACCAGCGGCACGATCGAACCGCGGATGTACATCGAGATCATGTCGGCCGCGGAGATGACGACGAGCGCCAAGAACGCGATCGTGTAGTTGTCGGTCAGCCCGAACACCATCGTGCCGAGCCCGAAGATCGCGACGACCACCAGCAGCGTCGGCCCGACCCGCCGGTGGATCGGGCGCACCGCCAGCCAGACGGCCATCATCGCGGCACCGATTCCCGGTGCGCGCGCGCAGCCAGCCGTAGGCGATGTCGCCCACGTGGAGCTGGTCCTCGGCCACCGCGGGGATGAGGGCGATCGCTCCGCCGAACAGCACGGCGAACAGGTCGAGCGAGATCGTGGCCAGCACGACTGGCGTCTTGCCCACGAAGTGCAATCCCTCCAACGCCTTGGACAACGTCGGCCGTTCCGTGAGCTTGTCCTGCTCGCGCCGGTAGACGATCATCAGGATCGGGATGATCGCGGCGAACTCGAGCACCCCGGCCAGCGCGTACGCGATCGACGGGCCGACGCTGTAGAGGAAGCCACCCAGCACCGGGCCGACGATCGCCGATGCGGTGAACGTCGCCGTCCAGAGCGCCACCACGTGCGGGAAGTCGGCCTGATCGGCGATCAACGGAGCGATCGACCGGCGGGCCGGAGAGATCATCGCGTCGACCGCGCCGAACACGAACGCGATGACGAACAGCGGCCACAGCGTGCCGGGCTCGATCTGGCTGTAGACGACGAGCGCGGCCGCGCACGCCACCCGGCCGAGCAGGAACAGCGCGGTGACGCGCCGGCGGTCGAAGCGGTCGGCCACCCAGCCGCTGACCAGGAAGAGCAGCACGGCGGGGATGAACTGGGCGAGGCCGATCCATCCGATGTCGAGTTCGTTGCCGGAGATGTCGAACGTCTGCTTGAACAGCACCGTGACGAGGATGTTCAGCCCGATCGCGGCGAAGGCCGTGGACCACAGGTATCGCCGTACCGCGGGATACCGCAGGACGTCCCGAGCGCTGGCCACGGCGGCACGCTACCGACGCATCATCCCGCACGACCGACCGCGATTCCGCTGCACGCGGGCGGACGTGATCTCAGGCGTCGGCGGACTCGGGTCGGGTCGGTCGGGCTCGGGGTCGGGTTCGACGTACTCGTCGATCGGGGTGGGGATCGGATCGGTGGCGTCGTCGCTGTCGGTGGTCTCGTCGGGGTCGTCGGTCGCCACCTGGTCGGCGACGGCCAGGGCGAACACCGTGCTGACGACCAGCACGATGAGGCCGCCGACGCCGTAGATGACGTAGCCGAGCGCGGCGCTGATCACGAGCGCGGCCGGGCCGACGTACAACGAACGCCGGTCGACGAACGGACGCCACCTGGTCGCCTCGAGGAACTGCATGACCGCGGCGAGCGCGAACACCCCGGCCACCTGCCACCACGACGCCACCCCGAGCCCGACGACGATGACCGGAAGGAACGCCAGGAAGATCCCGACGTAGGGGATCACGGCGAAGGCCGCCCCAGCGAGCGCGAACAGGCCTGGTGACGGCGCGTCGAGCAACTCCCCGACGACCCAGATCGTCAGACCGACGGTCGTGGCGATCACGATCGCCGCGCCGACCTGGAGCTGGGTGGCACGCGCCGCCCCCTGCACGGCGTCGTCGAGTCGCTCGCGGCGGTCGCCACCGAAGCGGGTGAGCCCGGCGCGCACCATCTCCGGTCCGAACACCAGGAAGAAGATCGTGAGGATGAACGCCACGAGATAGGCCGGCACCGACATCGCCGCGTCGCGCAGGGCGTCCGACGGTGTGCCGATCCGGTCCTGCAGCCGCTCGGTCAGCTCGGTGACCCGATCCTCGAGTCCGATCTCCCTGGCGATGTCGCCGACCCGGTCGTCGGCGCGCCTCGACCTGCTCGGCGATCTCCGGGCCGCGCTCGGCCAGGTAGTCGACCTGGCCCTGGAGCTCGGCGACGTAGGCGGAGCGGACGGCCAATCCGATCGCGGCGACGGCGAGGAAGACCAACAGGATCGCCAGCGCCCGTCGGCAGGAACCGATCGAGGAACTGCACGAGCGGGGTCAGCAGCACGGCGGCCACGATCGAGGCGATGGCCCAGCCGAGCACCACCGTGGCCGACTCGACCACGTTGCGGCCGGCGACGACGAGCAACACGACGCCGGCCGTGTAGACCATCAGCATCCACTTCGACGCCCGGCCGCTGGTCTGGCCGCCGTTCTGGCCGCCGGTCTGGACCGGACGTGACGCAACGTCGGCGGCCATCGCGGTACTGTACCGCGGCGTGCCGGAACGTCGAGCTGCCTTCGTGCGAGTCGACGTGACCGCGATGCTGATGGTGGCAGCCGGCGTCCTGCTGGCACTCGCCATCCTCGGTCTCATCCGCACCGCGCGAGTGGGTGCTCACGCCGCTGCTGCTCGGCGTGCTCTTCGGCTTGGCGCTCGACCCGGTCGTCGCCATCCTCCGTGGACGGCTGAAGTGCAGCAGGGCCATCGCCACCCTGGTCATCGCGGTCGTGCTCACCATCGTGTTCGGCGGTGTCGTGCTGCTCCTCGGCCCGCGTGCCGTCGAGCAGGCCGGCTCGTTCGCCGAGGAGCTCCCGGCCACGGTGGAGGAGTTCTACTCGCTGGCCGCTGATCGGCGACCGGCTCGAGCAGTGGGACGCGGTCGGCCACGTCGAGGACTTCGTCGACGAGCTGCCTGGCAAGTTCGACACCGACACGATCAGCGCCTGGGCCGACCGGATCCTCGGCGGGTTGAGCGCGACGCTGCTCGTGCTCGTGACCACGGTGGCGGTGCTGCTCGACGGCGATGCGCTCGTGCTCCGCGGCCGCCGGCTCGTCCCGCCGGCACGGCGGGAGCGGGCCGACGACGTCGGCCGGATCGTCTACCGATCGATCGCCCGCTACTTCGCCGGATCGATCACCGTCGCCCTGCTCAACGGCACGGTGATCCTGACGTCGGGACTCATCCTCGGCATCCCGCTCGCGCCGCTGGCCGGCATCTGGGCGGCGATCACGAACCTCATCCCGCAGATCGGCGGCTTCCTCGGGGGTTCGTTCTTCGTGCTGCTCGCGTTCAGTGCCGAGCCCGCTGAAAGGCGTCATCGCGCTGGCGATCTTCCTGTCGTACCAACAGCTCGAGAACCACATCATCCAGCCGACCATCATCGGGCGCGCCGTCAACCTCACCCCGCCGACCACGATGCTCGCGGCGCTCATCGGCGGGGCCGCCGCCGGGGTGCCCGGCGCGTTGGTGGCAACCCCGTTGATCGGGGCCGCGAAGTCGGTCTGGCTCGACGTCGTCGACGGCGACAAGCCGCCCGACGCCGACGAGCCGTCCAAGCGGCGAAGAAACCCGGGCTGGTCGCCAGGTTCCTGTCCAAGTTCCACAAACCCGAGCCGGCCGAAATCTGAGTCGACGCGCGTTGGGCAAGACTCGGGGGATGCCCGGACCAGACGCCGACACGCCGCCACCGCGTTCACCCAAGGACGCCACGACACAGACGAGCGCGGCGAACGCCGCACGCGGCCTCGGGTTCGACCCCGACGACTTCGTGCGGGCGTCACGCGGCCTCGTCGCCCAGCATCCGACGGGCGTCATCGACGGGCCGTTCGGTCCGGCGTGGGACTGCAACCGGTACGCGTTCATCGAGCAGGGCTCGGACAATCCGGCGACGGTCAACCCGAGCCTGTGGCGCCAGGCGCAGCTGAACAACATCCACGGTCTGTTCGAGGTCGACGAGGGCCTGTGGCAGGCCCGCGGGTACGACATCTCGAACATCACGTTCATCGCCGGCGACGAGGGTTGGATCATCATCGACCCGCTCACCGTCGAAGCGACGGCGCGGGCCTGTCTCGCCCTCGCCGACGAACACCTCGGTGCCCGTCCGGTCACGGCGGTGATCTACACGCACTCGCACGCGGACCACTTCGGTGGCGTGCTGGGGGTCACCACGCAAGCGGACGTCGATGCCGGGCGCTGCCGCGTCATCGCTCCGGACGGGTTCCTGGACGAGGTGGTCGGCGAGAACGTGATCGCCGGGAACGCGATGGCCAGGCGCGCCGCGTACCAGTTCGGTCCGCTCCTGCCGGCCGGCCCGCGCCAGCACGTCGACTGCGGCCTCGGCAAGGCGATCCCGTTCAGCGCCTCCGGCCTGATCGCACCGACCGAGAGCATCATGGCCACCGGCGACGAGCTGGTGGTCGACGGGGTGCGCATCGTGTTCCAGATGACGCCGAACTCCGAAGCGCCGGCGGAGATGAACTTCTACTTCCCCGATCGGGGGTGGCTGTGCATGGCCGAGAACTGCACGCACAACATGCACAACCTCGTGCCGATCCGCGGCGCCCAGGTGCGCGACGCACTCAACTGGTCGAAGTACATCGGCGAGGCGCTCGACACGTTCGGTCAGGAGGCGACGCTGTCGTTCGCCTCCCACCACTGGCCGCGGTGGGGTGCGGACGACGTGCGCACGTTCCTCGCGCTCCAGCGCGATCTGTATCGCTGGGTGCACGACCAGACGATGCGTTACGCCAACCACGGCGAGAACGCCCTCGAGATCGCCGAGCATCTCGAACTCCCGGCGGAGTTCCGGTTCGAGTCGCACGCGACCGGCTACTACGGGCACCTGGCGCACAACGTGAAGGCGGTGTTCCAGCGCTACCTCAGCTGGTACGACGGCAACCCGGCCAACCTGTGGAAGCTGCCGCCCGTCGAGGTCGGCCGCCGTTACGTCGCGCTGGCCGGCGGGCCGGATGCCGTGCTCGCCCACGCCCAGCAATCGTTCGACGACGGCGACTACCGGTGGGTCGTCGAGTTGCTCAACCACCTCGTGTTCGACGACCCGACCAACCAGGCGGCGCGCGACCTCCAGGCCGACGCATTCGAGCAGCTCGGCTACCAGAGCGAGTCGGCGACGTTCCGCAACGCGTTCCTGATGGGCGCGCAGGAGCTGCGTCACGAGCGGTTGCCGTCGCGGCCCAACACACACGGCGGCTATCTCGCGGCGGTGACGATGCCGCAGCTGTTCGACAGCGTCGCCGTCCGGGTCCGTTCCGAGGACGTCGGCGGTGTCACGTCGACGATCGGCTTCGACCTGCACGACATCGGCGAGACGTGGACGCTCGGCCTCGCCCACCGTGCCCTGCACTACCGGGCGGGACTCCCGGCCGACGCCGACGTCGTGGTGCGCCTCACCCGAGCCGACCTGATCGCGGTGGTCACGCTCGATGCCACGTTCGCCGACCTCGTCGAGGCGGGGCGGGCCGACCTCGACCGTCCGCTCGTCGACGGTCTCGCCGCGCTCGACGCGGTGTTCTCCAACCTCGACACGTTCATGTCGATGTTCCCCCTCGTCGAACCGTGACGCAGCCCGGCCGTTCTCGGTCGGACCCGAGGTCGGACACCGAACCGAATCCGACCGAGATCGTCCCCGGGGGCGGCGTCGCTTTCTTGACCGGAGCGGGAGAAGGTCTACGGTGGACCTCGTGACCGACGAACAACGTCCGTACGGGGGCGGTTCCGGTGCGAGCTCCGGTGACGCCGGCCTGAAGAAGGTCCGCACCCGCCACTTCCAACGCGCCAAGGAGACCGGGATCAAGATCACCGGGCTCACGAGCTACGACTTCCTCTCGGCGTCGATCTTCGACGAGGCCGGCATCGACTTCCTGCTCGTCGGCGACTCGGCCGGCAACACGGTGTTCGGCTACGACACCACGATCCCGGTCACGGTCGACGAGCTGATCCCGCTCACCGCGGCGGTCGTGCGCGGCGCCCGCCGTGCCTTCGTCATCGCCGACATGCCGTTCGGCTCCTACGAGAACGGTCCCGAGCAGGCGCTCGACACGGCCATCCGCTTCATGAAGGAGACGGGCTGCCACGCGGTCAAGCTCGAAGGCGGTGTGCGCAGCGCGAAGCAGATCAAGCGCATCGTGCGCGCCGGGATCCCCGTGATGGCCCACATCGGTTTCACCCCGCAGAGCGAGCACGGCCTCGGTGGGCACATCATCCAGGGCCGCGGCGACGGGGCGCAGGCGCTGCTCGACGACGCCCATGCGGTCGAGGAAGCCGGCGCGTTCGCCGTCGTGCTGGAGATGGTGCCGTCGGAGATCGCCGGCAAGGTCACCGCCGAGCTCTCGATCCCGACCATCTCGGTCGGAGCCGGCCCGCACTGCGACGGCCAACTCCTCGTCTGGAGCGACTGGGCCGGGTTCACCCGCGGCCGCATCCCCAAGTTCGTCGAGAAGTACGCCAACATCGGCCAGACCCTGCTCGACGCGGCGATCAGCTACCGGGCCGACGTCGAGTCGGGCGTGTACCCGGCCGAACGCCACGAATACACGCCGTAACAGCCGCGACGACGGCAACTCGACCACGAGGACGTCCGCGTCGCGTCGGATGGGTACCGTGGCGGCATGACACGTGTCCTCATCGCCGTCGACGGAACCTCTTCTGACCGCATCATCGTCAACAGCACCCACAAGCTGTTCGGCGACGACGCCGAGTACGTGTTGATCAACGTGCGCCGTGACCCGATGATGATCGCCGCGACGACGGTCGGTGTCGGCATGACGGCGATGGTGCCGGCGGTCGACCTGCGCAGCGAGTACGGCGACAGCGACGGCGACACCCTGCAGTCCGAAGCCGACCTCGCCACCGGCACCGCCAGGGCCGCGGCCGCGGCCGCCCACCTCGACGATGCGGTCGCCGTCGGCGAGATCGGGCTCGAGCCCGACGCGATCCTGAACGCGGCCGACGAGTACCCGTCGACGTGATCGTCGTCGGCGACCACGACCGCAACTGGTTCTCGAAGATGATCTCGCCGTCGGTCACCGAGGCGATCACCGACCGTGCCGACGTGCCGGTGCTGGTGATCCGGATCCCCAAGCACTGAGCACCGGACCCGACCTGGCCCACCCCGGGTCGACCCGAGGTCAGCGGACCCGGGCCAGGACCAGGGGTTGCATCCACGCCCACGCCGGGCGGCGATGGGAAACTGCCTGACGTGCTGACCGACGCACACGACGGCCGAGTTCACCGCGCGCGGGATCCGGCTGTTCTCGCACGCCCAGGCGCAGCCGCGGGCCCGACGGGCGACCGACGTCATCCTGCTCGTCCTCGCCGCGTCGGCCTGCTCGTCGTCGGCATCGCCGCCGAGCCGGAACCGGACTACTCGCTCGCCCTGACCGAGCTGCTCGTCTCCCTGCCCGACGCGCTGAACGGCATCTGGCGGATCTTCGCCGACGTGCCGCTCGTGTGGTCGATCGTCGTCTTCGTCATCGCGCTGGTCCGTGGCCGCGGCGCGATCGCCCGCGACATGGTGCTCGCGGTGGTGACGGCGGTGGTGATCTGGTTGCTCCTCGGCCGGACCGTCACCGGTGACTGGCCGTCGATGCTGCGAGGGTTCGACATGTCGGACCCGCCGTCGGTGTTCCCGGCCGCCCGCATCGCCATCCCCGGCGCGGCGATCATCACGGCCTCGCCGCACCTCGTCCGCCCGGCCCGCCGCTTCGGGCGCTGGATGCTGGTGTTCGGCTCGTTCGCCACGCTGTCGCTGCAGCTCAGCCCGCTGTTCGGGGTCGTCGCCGGGATGCTGTGCGCGGCGGCGGCGGCGGCGATCGTGCACCTCGCCGTCGGGTCGAGCGCCGGGCGGCCGAGCCTCGACGACGTGCGGTACGCGCTCGCCGACCTCGCCGTTCCGGTCAGCGGCCTCGGGCGTCGCCGACCGGCAGGACGCCGGGCAGTTCGCCGTCGCCGCCACCGGCACCGACGGCGGCGAACTGATCGTCAAGGTCTACGGACGTGACGCGTACGACGCGGCGTTGCTGTCGACCGTGCAGCGCACGATCTGGCTGCGACGCCCCGGATCGCCCGTCGGATTCGGCCGTCTGCGCCAGGTCGAGCACGAAGCGTTCCTCACGCTGCTCGCGCGGCAGGAGGGGATCCCGACCGACACGGTCGTCACGGCCGGCCTGACCGCCACCGACGACGCGCTGCTCGTGCTCCGGCGTTCGGGCGAACGGCTCGTCGAGCCGAACCGTGTCGTCACCGCGGACGCCGCCACCGACGAGCGGTTCGCCGGGCCGGACGGGATGGACCGTCATCCGCGAGATGTGGGAGCTCGTCGACCGGCTCCACCAGAGCGGCGTCGCCCACGGCCAGCTCGACGAGGACCACTTCATCCTGCAGGACGACGCACTCGGACTGATCGACTTCCGCGGTGCCACCGTCGCCTCGACCGAGGCGCAACGTCGCGCCGACGAGGTGCAGACCTTCATCACGAGCGTGGTGCTCGCGGGTCGCGACCGCGGCGTCGCCGGATTCGTCGCCAACCGCTCGAACGAACGCATCGAGGCGTGTCTGCCCTACCTGCAGTCGCCGGCGCTCACCGCCGATCAGCGCCGAATGATCCGCTCGCTCGACATCGACCTCGACGACCTGCGGTCCGAGGTGGCCGAGGCGATCGGTCTCGAGGCGCCGAAGCTCGTGCAGCTCCGACGGTTCAGCGTCGGCTCGGTCATCCGCATCGCCTTGCCGCTGCTGGCGCTGTTCTTCCTCGTCTCCGCGCTCGCCGGGTTCGACTGGGCGGAGTTCGTCGAATCGCTGCAGGACGCCAGCTGGTGGCTGGTGGCGGTCGGCCTGGTGCTGGCGCAGACCCCGCGCATCGCCCAGGCGGTCGCCACGCTCGGCGCCGCGCCGATCCCGCTGCCGCTCGGGCCGGTGTACGCGCTGCAGCTCGCCATCTCCTACGTGAACCTCGCCATCCCGACCGCAGCCGCGCGCATCGCCGTGAACGTGCGGTTCTTCCAACGCCAGGGCGTGCCGGCCGGCGCCGCGGTCGCCACCGGCGCGCTCGACGGCGTGAGCGGGTTCATCGTGCAGGCGACGCTGTTGTTCGTCCTGCTGGTGTTCAGCCCGCTGTCGCTCGACCTCGACCTCGGCGATCCGACGGCCGACGCCGTGCGCCTGCTCGTGTGGATCCTGGTCGGGGTCGCGGTCGCCGTGGTCGTCGTCGCCGTCATTCCCCGGCTCGCGCACCTTCGTCGTCGGCTGGATCCGGCGGATCGCGCACGAGGCGTTCGGCGTGCTGCGCGGCCTGCATTCACCGCGCCGGCTGGCGATGCTGTTCGGCGGCAACCTCGCGCGCGGAGCTGATCTTCGCCGCCACGCTCGGCGTGTTCGTGCTGGCGTTCGGCTACTCGGTGCCGTACGCCGAGCTGCTGTTCATCAACATGTGCGTCTCGCTGCTGTCGGGCCTGATCCCCGTGCCGGGCGGGATCGGCGTCACCGAGGGCGGTCTGATCTTCGGGCTCACGTCGGTCGGCGTGCCGCAGGAGGCGGCGTTCGCGGCGGTGATCCTGTACCGCCTCTCGACGTTCTACCTGCCGCCGATCTGGGGCTTCTTCTCGCTGCGCTGGCTGGAGAAGAACAGCTACCTGTAGCCGCCTCACGGGCCGCGTCCCGGCCGCCGAGGCCGTGCTACGTCGTCGTCGTGGCGGGCGGGGCCGCCGACCGTCGAGCCATCCTGCCGCTGCCACACGCCCGAGCGTGGCGAGGCCGATCGGGATGATCACGACCCACGTGAGCACCCGGAAGATCAACACGCCGGCGGTGATCTGGTTGACGTACTGCGAGCCGGCGGCGGCGGTCAGCAGACCGATGTAGGCGATCTCGCTCACACCGGCGTCGCCGGCGGTGATCGGCAACACGGTGAGGCCCTGCACGATGGCGTAGACCACGAAGACCTGCGGCCAGGCTGATGGCGTCGTCCGGGGTGCCCGTGAACCGGATCGCCATCAGCAGCAGCGCGAAGCGTGTGGCCGCCGTCGCCACGGTCGCCCATGTTCCGATCATCCACCGATCGCGCAGTCGAGCGATCGACTCGGCGCGGGCCGAGGTCAGCGTGTCGGCGAGATCGGGCGGGTCGGGCTTGCGCAGCAGTCGGAGCACGAAGCCGTACACCGGCGTGATGATGCGGCCGATCCACGCGGTGCGCTTCTCGGAGGCGACGATGACGGCGACGGCGAAGACGCCGACACCGACGAGGACGGCGATGACGACGACCGTTCGCAGCGTGCCGTCGATCGGTGTGCCGGACACGAGCAGTCCGATCGCCGCGACGACCGGGAGCACCAGCTTGATGCCGATGCTGAACACGCTGCCGGCGGCGACGGCCAGCGTCGCGTCGGTCGGGGAGTAGCCCCAGGCGATGAACATCTTCAGGCGGAACGGCAGATCGCTCGGACCGGGGATGATCGACGGTCACCCCGGCTGGGCCGAGGTAGGCGATGACGCCGCGGCGCACCGGGAGACCCGGCACCAGCGACGCCGTGAGCAGGCCCTGGGCGGCGATCCAGATCACCCACATGGCGAGCAGGGCGATGAAGTCCGCGTCCTCGAGCGACGTGATCGAGTCGACGATGGCATCGAAGTCGAGGTCCTCGAACGTCGACAGCAGGATCCAGCCGGAGATGACGAGCGCCCCGATGATGAGGATGGCCCGAACGACGATGCTGCGGACCTTGGTCGTGCCCTTCGTCTTCTCCGCGGCCGCTTCCAGGTCGGCCTCGTAGACCGCGAGCGGGTCGGTGGGGACCGCCTCGGGCACCACCGGGTCGGGGACCGGCGCCGGGGGGTCCGTCGGTGCGCCGTCGGTCATCGCCCCATGGTGGCATCTCGGCCCGGATCCCGCCCGCATCCTGGCCTGCCGATCACCGGGATTCCGACCGGCCTGCAACGCCCGGTGCCTGACCCCAGGCGTTTCAGGTCGCGGGGTCGTCGAAGCCGCGCCACGCGGCCCGCAGCGTGGCCTGCTGGAGATCGTTCTCCCGAATCTGGGTGATGATGCCGGCGATGGCGAAGCCGGCGTAGATCGCGTACCACCACCAGTCGTTGGCGGCCGACTCGGTGGTGACCGTCGAGTCGAAGCCGTCGGTGTCGATCACCCCGAACATCAGCATCAGCCCGCCGGTGATCGCGCTCGCGCCGGCCAACCCCGTGAGCACGGTCAGCAGCACCATCGGCATGTCGCCGACGATGGCGATGAGCGCCAACACCGCCGCGGTGATCACGCCGACGAGGATGACCAGCCACGACCAGGTCACGCCGAGCGCGGCCATCACGGTGGTGCCGAGGATGAAACCGATCGCGGTCATCCCGAGGAAGACCGCCACCTCGTAGTACAGGTAGGCGATCAGGCCGAAGACGCACGGCGACGGCCAGACCGACCACCCACGACAGCACCGTCGAGAGGAACTCGTCGCCACCGACCGACACGAGGCCGGCGCCGAGCACGAACCCGGCGAACGCCCCCCAGATCGGGATGATGATCCGCATGGCGAAGTAGCCCCGGAAGCAGAACACGGTCCCGACCAGAATGGCCAGCACCCCGAGGATGACATCGTTCATTGGAACACTGTGGCATGCCTCATCGCGCGAGCAGCTGATCCTCGCACCACTCGAGCGCGTCGTTGAGCGTGCGGGTGATGTGGATCGGCGTGACCGTCTCGGAGAAGTGGCGCAACGCGGCGACGCGCAGGTCGTCGTCGATGCCGGCGATGACCATCGTGCCGCCCCGATCGGCCAGCTCGCGGGCGACCGGCCAGAGCAGGCGGGGGAGCGCTTCGTGCACGATGTCGGTCCGGCCGAGGTCGACGATCACGAAGTCGGCCGGTTTCGGCGCCGCGGTCTGGGCGTCGACGAGGGTGCGCACGGCGTATTCGGCATCGGCGAACTGCACGTCGCCGCGCAGCATGATCGCCAGCACGTCGTCGCCCATCGACCGCAGACGCTCGATCGCCTCGAGGGGACGGCGCCGGCGCGACCCACCGTCGGCGAGCGTGCGCAGCACCGGCTTGCGGTTGACCACGCGGCGACCGCTCGTGACGAGGTGCAGCCCCATCGTCGACGCCAGGTCGCGGCAGACGTTCACGCCGCGCACGCTGTTGCCCTGCGGGTCGAGGCGGGGGGAGAACACGGCGACGCCGAGCTGGCCCGGAAGCACCGCGATGATCCCGCCGCTGACGCCGCTCTTGGCGGGCAGGCCGACCGACACGATCCACCGCCCGGCCCCGTCGTACATGCCGCAGCTCGACATCACGGCGAGCACCTGGCGCACGGTGGGCTGCGTGACCGCCACCGTGCCGTCGATCGGGTTGCGGCCGCCGTTGGCGAGCGTCGCCGCGATCACGCCGAGGTCGTGGCAGTCGACCGCGACCGAGCACTGGTTGAAGTAGAGATCGAGTGACGTCTCGACGTCGTCGCTCATCGAGCCGGCGCCGCGCAGCAGGTGGGCGATCGCCCGGTTGCGATGGCCGGTCACCCGTTCCGAGTCGGCGACCCGCGTGTCGATCGTGCAGCGACCGTCCCGCGAACTTCGAGTACCCCGCCAGCAGGTGATCGAGCGCCGCATCGCCGTGCTCGTGCGTGGATGAGGTCGGCGGCGGTGATCGCGCCGGCGTTGACCATCGCGTTCGTCGCCTGCCCGGTGACCGGGTCGAGGCTGATCGCGTTGAACGCGTCGCCCGTCGGTTCCAACCCGATCCGCGCGCCGACCACGTCGACACCGAGCTCGTCGAGCGCCATCGCGTACGTGAGCGGCTTGGACATCGACTGGATCGTGAACCGGTGCTGCGAGTCGCCGACCTCGTACACCGTGCCGTCGACCATCACGATGCAGATGGCGAACAGGTCGGGATCGACCTCGGCGAGCTCGGGAATGTAGGTGGCGACCTCGCCACTGCGATCGCTCAGATGGGCGGCGTGGAGTTCTTCGAGGTAGCCCAGCAACGGCGTCATCGCCGGATCGTAGGCCCGCCGTGCGGCCGTCAGCCGGTGAGGCCGTCGACGGCGTGAGCCGGGTGCCCGACTTCGCACCGGCGCCCGAAGTACGTTTCGCACCATGAGCATTCCCAGACTGTTCGCACTGATGATCACCGGCCTCGTCGCGGCAGCCGCCGTCGGGTTCACGGCCTGCGGCAGCGACGACGACGCGAGCGGCGACACCACCGGTACCGCGCTCGCCACCGAGGGCACCGTCGAAGGCGTCACCTGGAACCGTGACCGAACTCAACGGCGAGGCACCCCCGGAGGGCGTCACGGCGACGCTCGCTCTTCGACGGCACCACCGTGTCCGGTTCGAGCGGCTGCAACAACTACACCGGCGAGGCGTCGTTCGACGAGGACGTCGTGGCGATCTCCGAGGGCCTCGCCGGCACGATGATGGCGTGCGAAGGCACCGGTCAGCGAGTTCGAGGCCGCCTACCTGGCGATGCTCGCCGAGGCGGCGGTGTTCGCGGTCACCGCCGACACGCTCACGTTCTCCAACGACGCCGACACGGTGCTGGCGACCTTCACGTCGGCCTGACCGTCGACGCTCGCGCCGCCGGTCATCGTGAACAAACTGCGGCGCTACGCCGCAGTTTGTTCACGAGAACGGATCAGGCGATGACCGTTATCCGATGACCTTGGCCTTGGCGGCGGCGTACTCGGCATCGTCGAGCTTGCCGCTGGTGTGCAGGTCGGCGAGCTGGGCCAGCTGCGAGGCGGAGTCGGTGCCGCCGGCGGTCTCACGGATGTACGACTGCATCGCCGCCTCGTTGGCCTGCGCCGCCTTGATGTTGCGCTCGCCCATCTTGCCGCCGCGGGCGATGACGTAGACGAAGATGCCGAGGAACGGCACGAAGATGATGAAGAGCGACCAGAGGGCCTTGCCCCACCCCGACAGATCGTCGCTGCGGATGATGTCACCGAAGATCTGGAAGATCAACATGATGAAGATGAAGAACATGAAGAACCAGAGGAACGACCAGAAGACTTCTCCGGTTCCGAATGTTGAAGCGAGCGTCACGTTGTGACCTTTCTCTGAGCCTGTCGAGCAGGCGCGTGTGTTGTACGAACGCCCGGCCAGGTGCCGGACGGCGATCATCATGACCCCTGCTGGCCATGGCTTTCAACCGCCTGGTCGGGCAATGACCTACAATTCGTCCACTTCGGACGACGGCTCGCCGCAGCAAAGCTGCGAGCCTGTCGTCCGGGGATCCACCCCGCAACAATGCAACCGAATCGACACGGAGGTGTCAGATGGCCTTGGGCCCAATCGAAATCCTGGTCATCGAATTCCCGGGCAGCCAGTTCACCGGCGAGATCGTTCCCGAACTCGAGAAGCTCATCGAGAACGACACGATCAGCATCATCGACGGGCTGCTCGTCAAGAAGGACGTGAACGGCGACGTCACCTTCGTCGAGTTCGACGAACTCGGGATCAACGACGATGCATCGAAGCTCGCCGGCGTCGTCGACCAACTCGACGCGCTGATCTCCGACGAGGACGTCGAGGAATGGGCCGCCGACGCTGGCGCCCGGCAACTCCGAGGCGATCCTCGTGTTCGAGCACACCTGGGCCAAGCCGTTCCGTGACGCGGTCGTCCGGTCGGGCGGCGATCCTCGGCGCGAACATCCGCCTCGGTGGCGAAGTCGTCGACGAACTGCTGGCCGAACTGGCCGAGCTGTCCGACTGACCGCACCGATCTTCATCACACACACAATCCGACACACCCAATTCGAGAGAGACAACAGGAGCAACGACATGATGCGACGTAGAGGACGCCCAGGGCTGGTCGGCACGATGGCCCGCACGGCAGTGGTCGCCGGAACCGCGACAGCGGTGGCCGGTTCGGTCCACGGCCACCAACAGAAAAAGGCGCAGGAGGCGTACACGGAGGACGCCGCGCAGCAAGCGGCGTTCGACTCACAACAGCAGATCGCCGAGATGCAGGCGCAGATGAACGCGATGCAGGCGCAGCAGGCCGCGGCTCCGCCACCGCCCTCCGGCTCCCGCTCCGGTCGCGGCAGCCCCGGCGGCGGCCCCGGACCTGATGACGGAACTCTCCAAGCTGGCCGACCTGAAGGCGGCCGGAATTCTCACGGAAGCAGAATTCACCGCGGCAAAAGCCAAGCTGCTGGCCTGATCGAACGCCATGACGATCGACGACGCGGGCACGTCTTCGTCCACCTCCCCTGAAGCCGGCGTCGAAGCCGTACGCGGCATCGACGCCGGCCGAGAAATCCCGGCGACCCGGTTCGGCGCCGGGCTGGTTGGTGTGGTCGATGATCGTGCTCGCGTCGGTGGTCGCCATCGGCGCGTCGATGAACGCGTGGCTGAACCGTCAGGTGCTCGACACCGACAACTGGGTCGAAGCGAGCGACCAGGTCCTCGAGGAACCCGCCGTGCGTGCGGCGTTGTCCACGTATCTGGTCAACGAACTGTTCTCGTACGTCGATGTGTCGGCGCAGCTCGAGGATCGCTTGCCCGACTCGTTGTCGGTGCTCGCCGGGCCCGATCTCTCAAGCGTTGCGCGAGCCGGCGATCGAAGGTGTCGACCGCTTGCTCGCCGCACCGAAGGTGCAGGAAGCATGGTCGCAGGCGAACCGCGTCGCCCATGAAGCGCTCGTCAGGATCCTCAAGGACGAGACGCGCGAAGGCGTGAGCACCACCGGCGGCAAGGTCACGCTCGAACTCGGAACGCTGGTGAAGGAACTCGGTACGCAGCTCGGGCTGCCCACCGCGGTCCTCGATCGGATCCCAGCCGACGCGGGCACGATCGTCATCGCCGACTCCGACGAGCTGGAGAACGCCCAACAGGCGGTGCGGTTGGTCGAGATCATGAGCGTGTTCCTGCTCATCCTCGTGATCGTGCTGTACGCCGGCGCCGTGTTCGTCGCCAGCGATCGACGTGCCGCCTTGCGCAACGTCGGGATCGCGATCACGATCAGTGGGTTGCTGCTCTTGGTGGCGCGCAGGTTCGGTGTCGAGTACGTCACCGACTCGATCGAACGAGCCGACTCGGTCAAGCAAGCGGCGCGAGCGGTGGTGTTGATCGGCACCGGCATCCTGAACGAGATCGCCTGGACCGGCATCGCCATCGGGTTCCTGATCTTCGTCTACGCACTGCTGGTCGGGCCGACGCGGGCCGCGGCGGCCACCCGACGTGGCTTGTCGCCGGTCCTCGGCAACCGTTTCACGGCATGGGTCCTCGCCTTGGCGATCCTGATCCTGGTCGTCCTGATCACGCCGGGGACCGGCGTGCAGACGTGGATCGGGCGAGCGACGCTGCTCGTGCTGCTGATCGTCGGCGTGGAACGACTGCACGCTCTGGCGAACGCCGAGCATCCCGACACGTCGTGGTCGAAGGTGTTCGGCGAGGCGAAGGACTGGTTCGGCGACGACACGCCGCCGAACGCCACGCCCGCATCCACCGACTGAACGCACCTGGTCCGAAAAGCAGAATGACCGCCCGGGGACAGTCCCCGGGCGGTCATTCTCGTTCCGGGCTCGATGCGCCCTCGACGTGTCAGGGGTTCAGCCCTGGAGCACCTTGGCCTTGGCCGTGGCGTACTCCGCATCGTCGAGCTTGCCCGACGTGTGCAGTTCGGCCAGCTTGGCCAACTGTTCGGCGTCGGACCCTCCGGTGGCGGTCGTCTCGGATGTAGGAGTCCATCGCCGCTTGTTGTGTCTGCATCTGCTTGGCCTGACGTTCCGCCATCTTGCCGCCGCGGGCGATGAGGTAGGCGAAGATGCCGATGTACGGCAGGAAGATGATCAGGATCGTCCAGAGCGCCTTGCCCCATCCGCTGAGATCGTCACTGCGGAAGATGTCGGAGAAGATGAAGATGAGTAGGTAGATCCAGATGATGAAGATGAAGAACCAGAGGAAGGACCAGAGGACCTCACCGGTTCCGAAATCGGCTGCGAGCATGATGCTTGCCTTTCTATGTCTGTTGCCAGGTAGTTGATTGTTGGTGCTGTAGTGGGTTGCCGACCGGCCCGAAGCGGGCCGTGGTGCCGGTGTTCGGAGCCGTCACGTCATGATCGCACGATGACCGACGGCGCCGTGGCACCGCCGAGCAACACCGAGACGAGGATGCCGAGCGGCAGCGTGCCCCAGTAGCTGAGGCCGAGGCCGAGGTTGCCGAGGAAGAGCATCAGCAGCCAGGTCGCCGGGAAGGTGGCGAGCAGGAAGATGATGAACAGGGCGAGTAGTGATTTGATCATTGGTCCTCATTTCGTGACAGGTGCACGATGCAGTGCCCTGCAAATGTATGCGGCAGGCCTCCGTGACCACAGGTGATGCTTCGTTCACGTCGCGCAGCCATTAGCGTTCGCGCCGTGCTGATCCTCGCAATCCTCGGTCTCGGAATGGGCGTCGGAGCCCTCGCCCAACTCATCGTCGGCAAGGAGGGCCCACGCGTCGACTGGACGATGGCGTTCATCGCCGGTTTCGCTGGTTCGCTCGTGGGCGGCCTGCTGTTCAGCCTGCTGGCAGGCGACGGGCTGAACATCCGCTTGAGT
Source organism: Ilumatobacteraceae bacterium (assembly GCA_963772085.1). Classification (GTDB taxonomy): domain Bacteria; phylum Actinomycetota; class Acidimicrobiia; order Acidimicrobiales; family Ilumatobacteraceae; genus Sva-07. The sequence goes on along the minus strand of CAVYWH010000001.1, from coordinate 68,494 downwards.
GGCATCCTCGGTTCGCTGATCGGGGCGATCATCATCACCGCCGCGTGGCAGTGGTACTCGCGGCGCAAGAAGGCCGAAGCGCGTGCGGCCGAGCGTTCGGTCACCCGTTCGGGCCGACACCATCCGGGCTGATTCGGCCGGGCTGAGTTCGGCGATGGGCGAGATGAGCGGCCCGATGCTCGGCACGCAGAGTGCCGGGCTCGTGTGCGCTCATCACCATCTGTACTCGACGCTGGCGCGGGGCATGCCGGCGCCGCCGCGCACGCCGGCGGAGTTCCTCGAGATCCTGGAACTCGTCTGGTGGCGGCTCGACCTCGCGCTCGACCTCGAGATCATCGAATGGTCGGCGAAGCTCGGCGCGCTCGAGGCGCTCGAGTCGGGATGCACCGCGATCATCGACCATCACGAATCGCCGAATGCGATCGACGGTTCGCTCACGGTGATCGCCGACGCCTGCGCCGAGATCGGGGTACGTGTGTCGACGTGCTACGGCGTGACCGACCGGCACGGTCCCGACGGGGCTCGGCGCGGCCTGGCGGAGAACGACAGGTACCTGCGTGACGGCGGGCGCGGCATGGTCGGCGTCCACGCCGCGTTCACCTGTTCGGACGACACGCTGGCGGCCGCGGCCGAACTCGCCCGTGCGCACGGCGTCGGCGTGCACATCCACGTCGCCGAGGGTCCGGCCGATGCCGGGGCCGCCGATCGGATCCGCGCACTGTCGGCCGACGACTGGATGATCATCCACGGCGTGCATCTGCCCGACGACCACGGGCTGCGCGGCACGATCGTGCACAACCCGCGTTCCAACATGAACAACGCGGTCGGCTACGCCGCGCCGACCCGCTTCGCCAACCCGGTCGCGCTCGGCACCGACGGCATCGGCGCCGACATGCTCGACGAGTTCCGGGTCGCGTTCGTCGCGCGCCAGGGAGCACGACGTGACGTTCACCCCGGACACCGCGTGGTCGTGGCTCGCCCACGGATGGTCGCTGTTCCCGGAAGCGGCCGGCGATCGGGTGACGTGGTCGTACGCGCCGATCGATCCGTGGCGCCTGGCGTACACGACGGGCGTGCGCGCGCTCGACGTCGAGATCGACGGCGAGGCCGTGCTGGCCGGCGGGCGGCCCACGCGCGTCGACGGCGACGAGATCCGGGCGAAAGCGGCCGAACAGGCGCAGCGGCTGTTCGCCCGGCTCGACGAACTCTGAGGACGTCCGGCTGCCGCCGTGATGAGCGAACGGCCCGACAGTCAGGCCGTTGGCTCATCGCCCCGCGGTCGCTCTCCACGGTGATGAGCGAACGGCCCAACTATCAGGCCGCTCGCTCATCGCCTCGCAGTCGCGCTCCAAGCCGGCCCTGACCGGCGGTCAGAACGCGAAGATCACGCCGAACACGAACGCGGAACCGCACGCGATCACGGTGACGATGCCCACGGCGCGGGCCGCGGTCGGGTGCACGATCGGGTCGCCGTCGCGCAGCTGGCCGTGCAGCGCCTCGTAGTGCGCACCGGCCCAGACGAGCACGGCCCCACCGAACACGGTCAGGGCGAGGCCGATCACCGACAGCGCCACGTGGCCGTCGTGGGCGGTGAACCGGGCGAGCAGGATCCCCGCGATCATGATCGAGATGGCTGTTCGTTCCCAGGCGAGCGCGGTGCGTTCGTGGGGCAGGGCATCGTCGAAGCTCTCGGTCGGTCGCGCCGACCCGCCGCTCATGACGCGCTCATGATTGGTCGAACGCGAACATGATCGCGGCGACGATGGCGATGACCGCCGTGCCGATGGCCATCAACATCGGCAGGCGCGTGGGCGGCAGCGGTTCGCCGAGCCGCATGGCCCGTTCGTTCAGCGCCCACCGCCCGTACGCCGTCGCCGCCGTGACGAAGCTCATCGCCAGCAACACGATGCCGAGCAGCTCCGAACCGGTGACGTCGGGCAGCAGGCTGACCGCCGCGAGCCCGCCCGCCACCAGTGCGAGCGCCGTTCTGATCCAGGCGAGGAAGGTGCGTTCGTTGGCCAGCGTGAACCGATAGTCGGGTTCCTCGCCGACCGACCGCGGGTCGTCCGGGAACAGGCGCTGAAGCAACGGCACGAGTGACAGTGTGCCAAGATCCAGACTCCTGCGACTGATCTCACTTGGGGGTGCACGATCGTGAAGCAATTGACCGGGCTCGATGCGAGCTTCCTGTACATGGAGACGCCGACCACGTTCGGCCACGTGAACGGCCTGTCGATCTACCAACGGCCGTCCGCCGACTTCGACGCGTTCGACCTCGTCCACCGGCGCTTCGAGGGCATGATCGGACGCCTCGAACCGATGCGGCGCCGGCTCGTGCAGGTGCCCCTCAGCCTCGATCACCCCTACTGGATCGACGACCCCGACTTCGACCTCGACTATCACGTCCGCCACATCGGTCTCGCCCCTCCCGGCGCCGCCGACCAGCTCGCCGAACAGGTGGCGCGCATCGTCGCCAGGCCGATGGACCGCTCGCACCCGCTGTGGGAGTGCTACGTCATCGAAGGGCTCGCCGACGGGCGCTGGGCCATGCTCACCAAGACCCATCACTCCACGATCGACGGCGCGTCCGGGCGTGATCCTGCTCAACATGCTCACCGACACCGATCCCGACGCGTCGAACACGCTCGAGCCGGTGGCGTGGACCGGCGAGCCGATCCCGACCGACAACGAGATGCTCCGGCTGACGGCGGCGCAACCTGGCGTCGAACCCGCTGAAGAGCCTGCGACTGCAGCTCCGGCTGGTGCGCGACATCGCGTCGGCCGCCGGTCTCACCAGCGTCAGTGGCCTCGCTCACCAGGCGCGGTCGGCCATCACGTCGATCGCCACGCGTGGGTCATCGGACGACTCGACCCACCGGATCAGCTTTCCGTTGACCCCGGCGCCGCCCACCCCGTGGAGCAAGTCGATCACGTCGCACCGCCGGTTCGCGATGCGTTCGACGTCGCTCGACAACATCAAGGCGCTGAAGGACGCCACGGGGTGCACGGTCAACGACATCGTCATGGCGATCTGCGCCGGCGCCCTGCGCGAGTACCTGATCAAGCACGACGCACTGCCCGACAAGCCGCTGCGGGCGATGGTGCCGGTGTCGATCCGCACCGGCGACGAGGAAGACCCGTGGACCAACCGGGTGTCGAGCATCATCGCCGAGCTGCCCACCAACTGTGACGACCCGCTCGAACGGGTCGCCCGCTGTCACGCGGCGATGGATGCCGCCAAACGGCAGATGGACCTGGTGCCGGCGACCGCGTTGACCGACATCACGCAGTTCACGTCGCCGGTCGTCGCGACCTCGGCGATGCGGTTGATCTCACGGCTCAAGCTCGCCGACCGCGTCAACATGCCGGCCAACGTCACCATCTCGAACGTCCCGGGACCGCGACAACCCCTGTACTTCGCCGGCGCCCAGCTCGACAACTACATCCCGGTGTCGACGATCGCCGACGGGATGGGCCTGAACATCACGGTGCACAGCTACATGAACAAGCTCGACTTCGGGCTGATCGCCTGCCGTGAGCTGGTGCCCGACCTGTGGGACATGGTCGACATGCACATCGCCGAGATCGACCGCCTGTTCGAGGCCACCGGTGCCGAATGGGTCGAACCGCCGGAAGGTCCCGCGATGCGCCGGGGCGGGAACTCCGTGCAAGCCGTTCCCCGCCGCGCCCGCCGCCGCCAAGAAGCCCGCCGCCAAGAAGCCCGCCGCCAAGAAGACCGCCGCCAAGAAGCCCGCAGCCAAGAAGCCCGCAGCGAAGAAGACCGCAGCCAAGAAGACCGCAGCCAAGAAGACCGCAGCCAAGAAGACCGCAGCCAAGAAGACCGCAGCCAAGAAGACCGCAGCGACGCGCTCCTCGTCCACGCGATGAGCGAACGGCCTGATAGTCGGGCCGTTCGCTCATCACCATGGAGCGCGACCGCGAGGCGATGAGCCAGCGGCCTGATAGTCGGGCCGTTCGCTCATCGCTGTGCGGGGGGGTGGCCCGGGTTCGCGGTCGGCGGGGTCGTGCGGCGAGACTGAACGACGATGGATTTCGACCTTCCCGCCGACGATCACCCGCACCGACTCGCCGTTCGCGATTGGCTGGCGGAGCACCCCGACGCGTCACCGCGGGATCTGGCCGACGGCGGGTACGTGGTGCCGCACTGGCCGGCGCCGTGGGGTCTGGACGCCGACCCGATCCAACAGCTGATCATCGACGACGAACTGACGAAGGCCAACGTGCGCCGGCCGAGCAACCCGATCGGCATCGGCTGGGCGGCGCCGACGATCTTCCTGGCCGGCACGCCCGAGCAGCACGCCCGCTACCTGCCGAAGATCTTCAGCGGGGAGGAGGTGTGGTGCCAGCTGTTCTCCGAGCCCGACGCCGGCTCCGACCTGGCCAACCTTTCCTGTCGGGCCGTCAAGGATGGTGACGAGTACGTCGTCAACGGCTCGAAGATCTGGTCGAGCGGCGCACACCACGCCCAGCTCGGCATCCTCATCGCCCGCACCGATCCCGACCAGCCGAAGCACAAGGGCATCTCGTACTTCATCTGTCCGATGGATCTGCCGGGAATCACGATGAGCCCGATCGTCGACATGACCACCGCCCACTCGTTCAACCAGGTGTTCTTCGACGACGTGCGCATCCCTGCGTCGCTGCTCGTCGGCGACGAAAACGACGGGTGGCGTCTCGCCAAGGTGACGCTGTCGAACGAGCGAGTCTCGTTGTCGTCCGCCGGCTCGCTGTGGGGTGTCGGCCCCTCGGCGGACGAGCTGATCAGCCTCATCCGCGACGCAGGCGGCCTCGCCCACGACCCGGTGCTGCGCGACGCCGCGGCCCGGCTGCACATCGAGGCGATGCTGCTCCACCTCAACCGCATGCGCAGCCTGTCGGCCACGCTGAAGGGCAAGACGCCGGGCCCCGAGGCGTCGATCCAGAAGATCATGGCCGACGAACACGGCCAGCACGTGATGTCGCTCGCCAAGGCGCTCGCCGGAGCCGACGGCATGATCGCAGGGTCCGGCCCGGCCGGTCGGCTGGCGACCACGAGCCAGGGCGGCCCCACCGAGAACAGGTTCCGCACCGACGACGCCGAGAACCCTGACGGGACCGTCCCGCGGGTCCGTGCGTACCCCGACGTCGATCCGATCTGGCACTACGGCTACCTGTTCCATCCTGCCTTGACACTCGGGGGCGGGACGTTCGCCGTGCAGCGCAACATCGTCGCCGAGCACGTGCTGGGCCTGCCGCGCGAACCCGAACGTCGAACGCGGCCTGACCTGGGCCGAGACGCGCGGGCAGCGCTCGTAGCCGGTTGGACGGCGATCCGGCCGATCCGACCCGCCCCGCCGCTGCGCGATCGATCGGTGCTGACGGCCCGGCTCCGAACTGAATAAGGTGCCAAGCCGTGACAGGCCTGGGTATCGACATCGGCGGAACCGGAATGAAGGCGGCCGTCGTCGATCTCGACACCGGCGAGTTCGTCGCCGACCGCTACCGGATCGACACGCCGAAGCCGGCCACCCCAGAGGCGATGGCGGTGGTCGTCCGCGAACTCGTCGACCACTTCGAGTGGACGGGTGCGGTCGGCGTCGGGTTCCCGGCGGTCGTCCGCAACGGCGTGGTCGGCTCGGCGGCGAACATCGACGAGTCGTGGATCGACGTCGACGCCGACGCGCTGTTCAGCGAGGCGACGGGGCTCCACGTCCACATGATCAACGACGCCGATGCCGCCGGCGTCGCCGAGGTGCGCTTCGGCGCCGGCCGCGGCCGTTCCGGCGTCGTGATGATGCTGACGTTCGGCACGGGCATCGGGTCCGGGCTGTTCATCGACGGCATCCTCGTGCCGAACACCGAACTCGGGCACCTGGAGATCGACGGCCACGACGCCGAGTACCGCGCCGCCGCCAGCGCCAGAGACCGGCACCACCTGAGCTGGTCGGACTGGGCCGAGCGCGTCGAGACCTACCTGCGTCACGTCGAGCGGCTGTTCTCGCCCGACCTGTTCATCGTCGGCGGCGGGGCGAGCAAGCAGTCGGCCAAATGGCTGCCCAAGATCCGCATCGAGACGGAGATCGTGCCCGCGCAGATGGCCAACAACGCCGGCATCGTCGGGCGCGGCGGTCAGCGCCCCACCAGCCACGGCCCGTCACGCTCGCCGTGATCCTGGTCGTCGGGGAGGCCCTCGTCGATCTCGTGATCGGCGCCAGACGGAGCCGTCACCGCCGCCCTCGGCGGTGCTCCGTTCAACGCCGCCCGGGCCGCGGCCCGGCTCGGCGCCGAGGTGACGTTCGCCGGTGCGCTGTCCGACGACCGCTTCGGCCGGATGCTCGCCGAGCGATTGGAGGACGACGGTGTGCGGATCGTCGAGGCGGCGCGCACGCACCTGCCGACCACGCTCGCCGCGGCCGAGATCGACGCGTCGGGGGCGGCGACGTACCGGTTCTACTTCGACGGCACGTCTGCCCCGGAGCTGTCGATCGGTGCACTCGCCGAGGTCGTCGACACCGACGTGGTGTTCACCGGGGGACTGGCGCTGGTGCTGCATCCGCTCGCCGACGCGGTGGCCGCGCCTGGTGGTCGGGCTGCCATCGACGGCGCTGCTGGTGGTCGACGTCAACGCGCGGCCCGCGGTGATCGCCGACCGGTCGCGCCTACCTGGCGACGGTGCGGGCGGTGCTCGCCCGGGCCGATGTCGTGAAGGTCAGCGACGAGGATCTCGCGGTGCTCGCCCCCGAACTCGACGTCGGGTCGATGCTCGAGGCGGGCGCCCGTGTCGTGGTCGTGACGTCGGGGTCGTCACCGACGCAGGTGGTGCACGCGGCGGGAATTCGATCGGTCGAGGTGCCACCGCTGGCCGCCCCGATCGTCGACACGATCGGTGCCGGCGACACGTTCATCGGCGCCTTCATGGCGGCCTGGACGGGCGCCGGGCTCGGTCGAGCGGACCTCGACGGCGACGTCGGCCTCGACCACGTCGATGCGGGCCGTCCGGGCCGGTCATGCTCGCCGCCGCCATCGTCGTCACCCGCCACGGTGCCGACCCGCCGACCACCTCCGACCTCCCCGCGACCACCTGACAACCGAGGCTGCCTCTGTCGCAACGTCGAACGACGGGCTCAGACGAGGTAGTGGCGGACGGCGAGGCGCTCGGCGGAGTCGTCGCCGGGTACGGCCAGCTGGGCGACGACGCGCAGGCCGGGCCATTCGAGCGGTGCCAACTGCTGGTACTCGAACGTGAGATCGCCGGCCATCGGATGATGGAACCGCCGGAGGCGGGTCTCGAAGCCCGACACGTCGTGCTCCGGCCACCATCGATCGAAGTCGGGTGACTCGGCCCGCAACAGACCCGATCAACTCGGTCATCGCCGGATCGTGGCGAACGGTCGACGTCGCCGAGCGGAACTCGGCCAGCGCCTGGCGGGCGTGGATGTCCCAATCGACGATCAGCTCGCGCGTCGCCGGGTCGGCGAACAGCACCCACAACAGGTTGCGCCTCGGCGGTTCGAGCTCGGCGATGCGGGGATAGAGCCGCTCCTGGGCGTCGTTCCAGGCGAGGAACTCCCAGTGCGGCCCGAGCACGTACGCCGGGGCCGGCATCAGCGCGTCGATCAGCCGCTCGAGCGCGGTCGGGTGCGGTCGTCGGCGCGTCGATGCCGACCGTGCCCGGCTCGGTGAGCGACAGGAGGTGTTCCTGCCCGGCCTCGTCGAGGCGCAGCGCCCGCCCGATGGCCAGCAGCACGTCGCGCGACGCGTTGATGCGGCGCCCCTGCTCCAGCCACGTGTACCAGGTGAGCGAGACGCCGGCGAGCATCGCCACCTCCTCGCGTCGCAGGCCGGGCGTGCGGCGGCCGCGGCCGACGGGGAGCCCGACCTGGTCCGGTCGGATCGTCTCACGACGCCCGCGGAGGAACTCGGCGAGTTCCTTGCGGTGGTCGGTCGTGACGGTCATCGCCCCAGTCAAGCAAGCCGAGGGACCGGTCGACGGAACGCGATCGATCATCCGCCTGGTGGTGGCACCACCGGTGTGCGGCACGGCTGACCGCGCAGCGACGCGCAATCCGGGTACGTCAGCGGGCGCCTCGATGCCGGGAATGACCGGGAGGACGACCGACGACGGGTAGTCGCCGCCGATGCCGAGCTGGACGAGTTCGCCGTTGGCGATCGTCTCGAACGCCCACACCGCCCGGTTGCCGCCCGGTGCGTCGATCGAGATGCGGATCTGCGAACCGGCGCGGAACACGTGGGCGAACGGGAAGATCTCGACGCGGGCCAGCGCGAAGCCCGTGTCGTCGGCGCCGTCGGGCAGCGGCTCGACGTCGGCTTCGAGGTGCGTGTGCACCGGCCGTTGCTCGGTGGACGCCGCCTCGTCGAGCGCCCGGTGGCTGGCGCGCAGCCATCCCGACTGCACGTACATCTCCTGCCCGTCGGGCCGGATCTCCGACAGCGTCACCTCGAGATCGGTGTCGCCGAGGTTGGAGTTGACCCACAGGTCGGCCGAGGCGGAGCCGACCATCACGGTGGTCGCCGCCAGCGGGGGCGAGGCGAACGACGCCGCCGTGCCGGGTGCGGGCTCCTGCCAGTCCCACTGGACGTCGGTCCGCCACAGGTCGTTCGGAGTCGCCGTCGTAGAACGTCGCCGGGACGCTGTCGGGCAGCGCGAGGTACTCGACCCGGGCGTCGTCGACCGGTGCCTCGGTGGCCAGCGAGCCGTCGGCGGTGAGATACCAGCGGGCGAGCTCGGTGTGACGGGATCGGCCACGAGTCGAAGCTCTCGGCGAAGCGGGGGAGCGGGGTGAGCGGCGGTTGGCCATCGGCCGCACCCTCCTCGAACAAGACCTCGATCGGCTGGTCGCCCTCGAACGTCGCGAGCGCGTCCTCGTAGGTCATGCCCGGCGAACCGGTCCGGCGGCAGCTCGACCCCGTCGGTGCCGAAGATCCCGGCGGCCAGGATCGGCGCGACGACACGGGCAGTGTCGAGCGAGGGGGTGCGCTTGCCGACGTAGAGGTCGAGGAACTCGACCAAGCGAGGGAACACGCCCGGCCCGATCGACTCGGTGTGCAGCCCGTTGACGAGCGTTGCGTAGAAATGGTCGGTGCCGGTGAACTGGTCGAGCATCGTCGCGAACCGCCCGCCGGTCTGCTCGTCCTGCCACGCACCGGCCAGGAACGTCGGCACCTCGATCTGGTCGACGAACAGGCGCGGGGCGAGCTCGTCGCCGACCGCCGGATCGTAGAAGGGGTGGTCGCGGATCAGGGCGATGAGGTCGGGGTTCTGGAGCCGCAGCTCGCTGATTCGCGCGCAGGTCGTCGTCGCCGGCGGCGATCCGGTCGGCGGCCCAGGGCTGGCCTTCGGGTCGGCTCTGGTCGGCGCGGTCCTGCGCCCACGCCGACGGCGAAGCCGGTGTTGAGGATGCCGCCCGGGTAGAGGGTGCCGCCGAACGTGTCGTCGATCACCGAGAGCGGCGTGATCGCGATCAGGTTCGGTGGTCGGGTCTGGGCGACGAACAGCTGGCTGATGCCCGGGTACGAGATCCCCACCATGCCGACCTCGTTGTCGAGCACCCACGGCTGCGCGGCGATCGCCTCGACCGCGTCGTAGCCGTCGAGGCTCTGGGCGTACTCGAAGTAGTCGAACGAGCCACCGCTGCAACCGGTGCCGCGCATGTTGACGCCGACGTAGGCGTAGCCGAGTGCGGTGAACAGGTCCTTGAAGCCCGACTCGTCGGGGTTGCTCGGCGAGTAGCCCGAGTACTCGACCACGGTCGGGTACGGGCCCTCCTCGGGCGGGCCGGGCAGCACGACGTTGGCGCTCAACGTGGTGCCGTCGCGGGTCTCGATGTAGCCGTAGCCGGGTGCCGGCAGCGTCTGCGTCGCGTAGAAGTCGGCGTCGGGGTGCTCGTCGCGACCGAGTGTGAGGTACGGCGACGCCGTCATCCCGTCGTCGGTCGACAGGAAGTACTTCGTCTGCTCTTCGAGGTCGCGGAACAGCAGCGAGCCGAACTCGTCCACGGTGCCGGTCGCGACGATGTCGCCGTCGCTCGAGCGGACCGACGCTCACCGTGAACTCCGTGCCGGGTTCGGCGTCGACGATGGTGAGCTGGTCCACACCGGGATGGACGTCCGGGGCGATGACGGCCGGGACCGTGTCGACGACGTCGCGGGCGGCTCACTCGTCGTCGGGTCGGGGCGGGCGTCGGTGTCGACGGTGGCCGCGGTCGTGCTCGGCGCCGTGTCGGTCGAACCGGCATCGTTGCCATCGCTCGAGCACGACACCAACACGATCGCGGCGACCAGCAGGAGGGTCCCACCACGCACGGAGGCCGGAAACGTGGGTCGCGTCATGCAGCGGATCTTGCCACGGCCTGGCACGCCGGTTGGTGCGCAGTGCCTGACCCGCGGCGCAACCGGCGGGTGTCGGCGGGTGCAGCGAATACCGTGGCGGCGTGCAACCGGTGCCCGACCTGTCCGTCGTTCTCGATCGAGGCGATGCTCGACGATCTGCGGATGTTGGTCGAGGTCGAATCGCCGTCGCTCGATCTCGACGCGCTCGCCGCTTCGGCCGCGATGCTGAGCGGGATCATCGAGCGGTTGCTCGGATCGGCGCCGACCATCGTCGACAGCCCGACGGGCCCCCACCTCCACTGGCGCGGCGAGGGCGATCCGCGGGTGCTGCTGGTCGGCCATCACGACACGGTGTTCCCGCTCGGTTCGCTCGCATCGCGACCGTTCACCGTCAGTGCGGGGCAGGCGACCGGGCCGGGCGTGTTCGACATGCTCGGCGGGATCGTCCAGGCGCTGCACGGCCTCGCCGCGCTCGAGACCTTGGCGGGTGTGGAGATCCTGATCAGCGCGGACGAAGAGGTCGGCTCGCTCGGGTCACGGGCACTCATCGAGGAACGGGCCGTCGCCTGCGGGGCGGTGCTCGTGCTCGAACCGTCGGCCGACGGCGGTCGGCTGAAGACCGGCCGCAAAGGGGTGGGGACGTTCGACGTGACGGTCCACGGCCGAGCTGCTCACGCCGGTCTCGAACCGGAGAAGGGCATCAACGCCTTGATCGAGGCCTCGCGCCAGGTGCTGCTGATCAGCGAGTTCGGACGACGCCGACATCGGCACCACCGTCACGCCGACCGTCGCCATCGCCGGCACGGCCGACAACACCGTGCCCGCCGAGGCGCAGGCTCAAGGTCGACGCGCGGGTCGAATCGGCGGACGAAAAGGAGCGTGTCGAGTCGCTGATGGCCGCGCTGCGCCCGGTCGATCCGGCGGCCACGATCACCGTCAGCGGTGGCATCGGTCGACCGCCGATGCCCGAATCGGCGTCGGAGACGCTGATGCCGATCGCCGAACTCGTGATGCCCGGCATCACCGGCGTGGCCGTCGGCGGTGGGAGCGACGGCAACTTCACCGCCGCGCTCGGCATCCCGACACTCGACGGCCTCGGTGCCGTCGGCGGCGGCGCGCATGCGGACACCGAGCATCTGGTGATCGCCAACATGCCGGAACGGGCCCGCCTGATCGCCGGCCTCGTCGCCCACCTCACCGCCTGAAGGCCGAGCACGCCCGAAATCCACGTTTGCGTCGCGATCGGCGCCCGCCGTGCGTCACAAATGCGCGACGCAAACGGGGAATGACGGGCAGTCGGTCGAGTCGGACGGGTCGGGGCGGTCGAGGGCGGGGGTGACGTCGCCGGCGCCGAGGGTGCCGACGCGGCGGTACACGTCGAGCTTGTTGCGGGTGTCGGTGATGTCGAGGTTGCGCATCGTCAGCTGGCCGATGCGGTCGAGCGGGCCGAACGCGGCGTCCTCCACCCGCTCCATCGACAGACGGTCGGGCTCGTACGTGAGGTTCGGGCTCGTCGTGTCGAGGATCGAGTAGTCCTCGCCGCGCCGCAGCCGGAGGGTCACCTCGCCCGTCACGGCAGAGCCGACCCAACGCATCAGCGGCTCGCGCAGCATCAGGCTCTGCGGGTCGAACCAGCGGCCCTCGTACAGCAGCCGACCGAGACGGCGGCCCATCGAGCGGTAGTTCTCGAGCGTGTTCTCGTTGTGGATGCCGGTCAGCAGCCGCTCGTAGCAGACGTGCAGCAGACCGAGCGCCGGCCCCTCGTAGATGCCACGGCTCTTGGCCTCGATGATCCGGTTCTCGATCTGGTCGCTCATCCCGAGCCCGTGACGACCGGCGATGGCATTGGCCTCCATCACGAGTTCGACCTGCGAGTCGAACGTCGCGCCGTTGATCGCCACCGGCCAGCCCTCCTCGAAGCGCACGGTGACGTCCTCGGTGGCGATCTCGACCGTCGGATCCCAGTGCGCCACGCCCATGATCGGGCTGACGATCTCCATGCTCGTCGACCAGCTCCTCGAGCGACTTCGCCTCGTGGGTGGCGCCCCAGATGTTGGCGTCGGTGGAGTACGCCTTCTCGGTCGGGTCGCGGTACGGCAGCCCGCGCTCGACGAGGAACTCACTCATGCCCTGGCGACCGCCGAGCTCGTCGACGAACCGCTGGTCGAGCCACGGCTTGTAGATCCGCAGGTTCGGGTTGACCAACAGCCCGTACCGGTAGAAGCGTTCGATGTCGTTGCCCTTGTACGTCGACCCGTCGCCCCACACGTCGACGCCGTCGTCGGCCATCGCCCGCACGAGCAGCGTGCCCGTGACCGCCCGGCCGAGCGGGGTGGTGTTGAAGTACGTACGTCCCGCGGTGGTGATGTGGAACGCCCCGCACTGCAAGGCGATCAGACCCTCCCGCACGAGTTCGTCGCGGCAGTCGACCAGGCGGGCCACTTCGGCGCCGTACTGTTTGGCCCGTTCGGGCACCGTGTCGAGCTCGGGCTCGTCGTACTGGCCGAGGTCGGCCGTGTAGGTGTAGGGGATCGCACCGCGTTCACGCATCCAGGCGACCGCCGCCGACGTGTCGAGTCCGCCGGAGAACGCGATGCCGACCCGTTCGCCCACGGGCAGCGACATCAGCACGCGCTGGCCGCCGGTGCCGCCGTTCGGCGGTGCCGCGTCCTGAGAGGTCGCGTTCGATGAGCTCTCGCTCGATGTCGGGTCGCTCGGCATGGCGGTCGACGCTAGCGGTCGACGGTTTTCACGACACCGGTGAGCGAGCCGAGCGCGACGAGCAGCACGGCGCCGGCGATCGCCAGCTCGATGACGGCGAGCCCGACCGAGCGGGAGAAGTCGGGGATCGCGATGGCCGCCATCACGAGCGCGCCGACGATGTTGATCAACGGCACGCGCCGGAGCGGATAGCTCGACACGAGACCGAACACGATGGCGACGGCGAACGGGATCAGGCGCACGAACGAGCGGCTGGGGGCTGGACCGCGCCCCGAGCCACCACGTGCCGATGCCGAGTTCGACGCTCGTCTTCCACACCGCCGAGTACGCGAACACGACCAGCATCCAGGCCGCCACGGAGGCGTACCGCCACGGCGCCACGAGCTCACCGGGGCCGACCGGGCGGACGGCCGGCTCGTCGGCGACACCGGAGACGGGCTCGACGGGCGCGGCGTCGGTGGTGGCCTCCATCACGCTCCGACTGTACGGCACCGCGCGCCGAGATCACCATCGATCGCGCCCGGCCGGCGACCGCCCGAATGCGTGCCGCCCGCGCCCGTGCGGCCACCGGTGGCGGATACCCTCACCGACCGTGTCTCTGCTGACTGCAGGGAGTGAAGCGCCGGCGCTCGAACCGTTCGCGAAGCTCTCGATCTTCTATCCGATGTGGAACGAGGAGGAGTACATCGAGCGTGCACTCGAGGCCGGTCGTCGCGCGTGCGACGGGCTGATCCGTTCGGGCGAGATCCGCGACTACGAACTGATCGTGGTCGACGACGCCTCGACCGATGCGACCGGCGAGATCGCCGATCGGATCGCCGCGGTCGACCCGTGCGTCCGCGTCGTGCACCACGAGCGCAACCGCAAGCTCGGCGGGGCGATGAAGACCGGATTCGCCGCCGCCACGGGCGATCTCATCCTGTACACCGACGCCGACCTGCCGTTCGACATGGCGGAGCTGCCGCGGGCGGTGCGCCTGCTGCGCGACTACGACGCCGACATCGTCAGCGCGTACCGCTTCGACCGCACCGGCGAGGGCTACCTCCGCTCGATCTACACGTTCGTCTACAACCTGCTCATCCGCACGCTGTTCGACGTCAAGGCGCGCGACATCAACTTCGCGTTCAAGCTGTGCCGGGCGCGCATCTTCGATCATGTCGAGCTCACGAGCGAAGGCTCGTTCATCGACGCCGAGCTCGTGATCCGCTCGACCAGGCTCGGCTACGAGATGCTGCAGTTCGGGGTCGACTACTTCCCGCGCACACGCGGCGTGTCGACGCTCAGCTCGCCCGGCGTCATCGTCACCATCATGCGCGAGATGTGGAGTCTGCGCGCCGACCTCGAAGAGATCGAACCCGTTGTCCATCGCACGTAGGGACACCCGAGCGAAGAAGCGTGAACGAATCGCCACGTGAACGAATCCGACCACGACCCTGACGGCGCACCGCCGGATCCAGCCGACACGCACGTCGCCGGCGCTGGTCCGGGCGAACGGAACCAGGCAGCCACGTGGTTGCCGGCGGTCGCCGCGGCGGGGTTGCTGGGCATCGTCGTGATCGGCGGTGTGGTGCTGGGTGGGGGAGGGCGGCGGCGGCGACGACTCGAACGCGACCGGCCACGGTGTCGGGCGCCTCGGTCGAGTCGGTCGCCGTGGTCCAGACGATCGACACCAGCACCCCCGTGGTCAAGACCCAGCTCGACCGCACGCTCGGCAAGGGGGTCACGGGCGACGATGTGGCCCAGGTGCAGCAGCGGCTGACCGACCTCGGCTTCTGGCCGGGCCCGGTCGACGGGGTGTACGGCGACGAGACCATCAAGTCGGTGTGGGCCTACGAGAAGCTGGTGCTCGGCGCGCCCAGCGACGCGCCGACCGGCGAGGTGACCCCCGAGATGTGGGACGCGATGCAGGACCCGTTCGTGATCGCACCGCGGCGGCCGAACTCCACCCCGACCCACGTCGAGGTCTACCTGCCCGAGCAGGTGGTGGCGATCTTCCAGGACGACGTCCCGGTCATGATCACGCACGCCTCGAGCGGGAACGACGAGGAGTGGTGCGAGGAGGTCACGATCAGCCCCGGGGAGTACGGCAACGAGCAGGGCACCGAGCCGCTGAAGCGTGGCGAGTGCGGCCGGTCCTTCACGCCCGGGCGGTGTGTTCTCCGTCGACCGCAAGGTCGTCGGCATCCGCCAGAGCGCGCTCGGCGGGATGTACGACCCCGTCTACTTCAACTACGGCATCGCCATCCACGGGGCGTTGAACGTGCCGCTCCAACCGGCGTCCCACGGCTGCATCCGCATCCCGTTGTCGCTGTCGCCGACGATGAACGGCCTGCTCGGCGCCGGCGACCAGGTCTTCGTCTTCGACGGCGTGGAGGAACCCGAGGTGTACGGCGAACAGAAGCCGTACTTCAACCGGCTCGACCCGACGTACACGACGACGACCTCGTCGACCACCACCACCACATCGACGAGCACCACCCTGCCCGGCTCGACCGCCGCCAGCACCATGTCCCGACCACAGCGCCACCCGCCACACCGGCGCCGACACCAGCGACGACGAGCGCGCCTGCCACTGTTGCGACAACCGCAGCGACGACCGCGGCCGTGACCACGATCCCAGGGGGTTGACCATGACCGATCCGACAACGCCTGACTCGACGACGAACCCGGCGTCGAGCGGCGACGACACGCCGGCGTACGACGAGTTCGGCCTGTTCCACGAGAACATCGCGGAGTTCGACCTCGACGTGGCCGAGCTGCCTCCGGTCGAGCGCGTCGAGGTCGAGGTCGAGGCGGCCGGCGAGTCCGACGATGGAACCGGTGCCGCCCGCACGATCAGCGCGCTGCGCTGGGGGACCGGCGAACCCGAGCTCGTGTTGCTCCACGGCGGCGCGCAGAACGCGCACACGTGGGACACCGTCGCGCTCGCCCTCGGCCGGCCGCTCGTGGCGATCGACCTGCCCGGCCACGGCCACTCCGGTTGGCGGGCCGACGGCGCGTACACCCCGAACAACCTGGCCGACGACGTCGCCGTGGCGATCCGCGCGCTCGCGCCGCGTGCCGAGGTCGTGGTGGGGATGTCGCTCGGCGGCATGACCACGATGGCGCTGGCGACGCGTCATCCCGACCTGGTGCGCAGCCTCGTGATGGTCGACATCACACCGGGCGTCAACGCCGACAAGACCAAGGCGATCACCGACTTCGTCGACGGGCCGCAGTCGTTCGACAGCTTCGACGACCTCCTGGCCCGGACGATGCAGTTCAACCCGACCCGCTCCGAGTCGTCGCTGCGCCGAGGCATCCTGCACAACGCGGCCCCCGTCGGTGACGGGTCGTGGGCGTGGCGGTACGACCGTGGCAGCCGGGCCCGCGCGCAGCAGGGCGCCGAAACGCCGGCCGACTGCCGGCCGTCCCGCCGTGGAACCGGCGCTCGACGCCGACACGATCGGTGCGGTGATGAACCCGCTCTGGGAGGACTTCGCGTCGATCACCAGCCCGATGATGCTGGTGCGCGGGTCGCTGTCGCCGGTGGTCGATGACGACGACGTCGCCGAGGCGCAGCGCCGTCAGCCCGGCATCGAGGTGCACGTGGTCGACGGCGCCGGCCACAGCGTCCAGGGCGACCGCCCCGTCGAACTCGCCGCGCTGCTCGACGCCTGGCTCACCCGCTGACTTGTCACGTCGGTGCCAGGCACCACCGTGACAAGTTGACGGACGGCGGGTTCAGAGTTGCGGCGAGGCAGGAGTCGAGGCCGCCGACGACGCCCTGGCGGAACGCACCGATCTTCTCGAACAGCCCGCCGCGCACGTCGTCGTCGCTCGATTCGTCGGACACCCCGATGATCGTCTGGATGGCCTCGTCGAGGTCGCCCGCCGACACGCTGGCCTCGCGATCCGCGGCACGGGGGACCGGAAGCACGCCCGTTGGCGTCGGGGATCGTGGTCTTCACCCAGGCGCCGGTCAGGCAGTCGCTGAACAGGGCTCGTTCCTCGCCCTCCAAGCCGGTGTCGAGCGCCTGTTGGACGGCCTCGCTCCAGGCGGAACCGACGAGGTACCCGACCGAGAAGTCGCCCAGCGCTTCGTAGATCTCCTGGGCGGCCGGCTCGTTGAGGTAGACCGTGCTCGTCGAGGCGCAGTACACCGCACCCAGCTCGAAGGCGCCCGTCGCGTCCTCACAGTCGACCTCGGCGCTCGAGCTCGCCCCGACGAGCGTGAGCTCGCCGATCGAACCGGTCGAGGCGGCGACCTCGTCGTTCCAGTAGCGGTTGAGGTCGATCGGGATGAACTCGAGCAGCTCGCCGTCGCCGTAGCCGAGCACCGCGTCGCCTCCCGTCACCAGGTCGTTCTGCGTGAACTCGTTCGGCGAGAGCGGAAGCGGCGCGTCGAGCAGTTCCGCGCACCTCGCCAGCCCGTCGATGAAGCCGACCTGGAACGCGCCGACCCGGTCGAAGGCCGAGCCGTGCCCGCCCGGCACGAACTGGTTGGTCCCGACCGGATCGCTGACCTTCGTCATCGCGATGAGGCCGCTGCGCACGTCGGCGTCGCTGAACGACAGGACGCTCGACTCGCCCCGGCTGACGCGTGCGGCCCACGCCCCGGCGAAGCAGTCGGCCTGCTGTTCGGTGTAGATCGTCGGCAGGCTCTGGTCGAGCTCGCCGGCGCGCGTCTGGATGGCGTGGCCGAACTCGTGGGCGAACACGATGCCGATCGTTCCCGGCCCGTACTGCGCGGCGAGCGACGCCAACAGGCCTTGGTCGCCGTCGTCGTAGATGATGAAGTCGCCCTCGCCGCAGTAGAACGCGACGAACTGCTGGACGTCCTCGTAGGTGGTGCGCGGCTCCCCGCAGCCGGGGAGGTCGTCGGGGCGGGACGGATAGGCGGCGTACACACCGCCGGTCAGCGACTGGAACGAGCCGCCGTACAGACCGGGATACTCCGCGGACCACCAGGCGTCGAGGTCGGTCATCACCGCCAGCAGGAAGTCGTCGTACTCGTGCGGCGTCTTGTTCGAGCCGAAGTTGATCGCGGTCGGGTCGATCGTCGTCGGGTCGACGCTCGGACTCGGGCGTGGTGCTGCCCGGATCGGTCGTACGCGGGACTCGGTCGTAGCGGGATCGGTGTCCGGGACGGTCGTGCCGGGATCGGTGTCCGGGTCGGTCGTGCCCGGGTCGGTCGTGCCGGGGTCGGCGTCGGGCTCGGTGGGCTGTGGAGCCGACCGTGCGTCGAACACGATCTGGTCCGACCGTTCAGCCGTGACCGGTGACTCAGCGGCACACGCCGAAAACAGCAACGGCAGCATGATCGCCAGTGCTCCGATCGCTCGAGTGCGCATGGCGTCGACTCTAGGTTCGTCGAGACCGGCCGCAAGCTCGCCGACCGGTGCATTTCACCAGGCTCTTACTCGTCCGCGTTCGCCCACGGCAGCGGGTTTCCAGCCGCCCGCGCGAGCGCTGCTACGGTCGAAGCTCGAGTCGTCGACAACGACCGTCAAGCAACCGACACGATGGGGGAACGCCAAGTGGCACTTTTGGAAGTCGACCAGATCTCGGTGCGATTCGGCGGCATCATCGCTCTCAACGATCTCTCCTTCGGAATCAACGAGGGCGAGATCCTCGGGCTGATCGGCCCCAACGGTGCCGGCAAGACCACGATGTTCAATGTCGTGAGCCGCATCTACGACCCGACCTCCGGCCGGCTGATCTTCGACGGCGAGGACCTCCTCGAGGTGCCCGCGCACGGGATCGCCTCGAAAGGAATCGCCCGGAGCTTCCAGAACCTGGCGCTTGTTCCCCACGATGACGTTGCTGCAGAACACGATGACCGGGGCGCACCACGTCGGCAAGATCGGGTTCGCCAGAGCGATGCTGCGCCTGGGTGCGGGCCGGGAGGAGAAACGCCTCGAAGCGGACGCCTACGGGATCCTGAAGAGCCTCGACCTGCACCAACTCGCGTATCGCCCGGCGGCGGGGCTGCCCTTCGGCACGCTCAAGCGGCTCGAGCTCGCCAGGGCCCTCGCCGGGCACCCCCGTCTGCTGCTGCTCGACGAGCCCGCCGCAGGTCTCACCCACGGTGAGGTCGACGAGTTGGGCGAGACGATCCGTCGCGTGCGTGACGAGTTCGGCCTCACGGTGCTGCTCGTCGAGCACCACATGGGCATGGTGATGGGCATCTCCGATCGTGTGGTCGCCATGGAGTTCGGCAGCAAGATCGCCGAGGGTCTGCCCGCCGAGGTGCAGTCGGACCCGAGGGTCGTCGAGGCCTATCTGGGGGCGTCGGCATGAGCGCGCTCTTGGAGGTCACCGGTCTGCATGCCGGCTACGGCCAGATCGAGGTGCTGCACGGCCTCGACTTCACGGTCGGCGAAGGTGAGATCGTGGTGATCCTCGGTGCCAACGGTGCCGGCAAGACCACCACGATGCGGACGATCTCCGGGCTCATCGACTCGCGCGGCACGATCAGTTTCGGCGGCCAGCAACTGAACCGGCTCAAGCCCGACGCGGTCGTCCGCGCCGGGGTCACCCAGGTTCCACAAGGCCGGGGAACGTTCACCGACCTCACGGTCGAGGACAACCTGCTCGCCGGCGCCTACACCCTGAAGGGATCGCCGGATTCCGAGGTCGCCCGCTGGTTCGAGGTGTTTCCCCGACTCGCGGAACGGCGAGACCAGACGGGCCGGATCGCTCTCGGGTGGCGAGCAGCAGATGCTCGCCGTCGCCAGGGCGATGATGAGCCGTCCGAAGCTGCTGCTCTGCGACGAGCCGAGCCTCGGTCTTGCTCCGATCATCACCCAGGAACTGTTCCGTGTGCTCGGCGAGCTCAGCGAGGAGTTCAACATGGCCGTGCTGCTCGTCGAGCAGAACGCCGGCATCTCGCTCAAGCTCGCTGATCGTGCCTACGTACTGGAGACGGGCACGATCGTGGCGACGCGGCACCGGCGACGAGTTGCTCGCCGACGACACGATCAAGCGTGCCTACCTCGGGGTGGTGGCCTGATGGACCTGTCTCTTCTCATCGAGCGGGTCTTCAACGGCCTGTACGACGGAACGATCTACGCGATGCTCGCCCTCGCGCTCGTCGTCATCTTCCGGGCGACGGGGCAGCTCAACTTCGCTCAGGGAGAGATCGGCACGGCGGGCGCGTTCTTCGCGTCGACGCTCACCCTCGCCGGCTTGCCCGTGTGGCCGGCGATCGGACTGGGGATGGTGCTCGGCTACCTGATCTCGGCCGTTCTCGAGCGAGCCGTGGTGCGCCCGATCGAGCACCGCAACCCCTCCGCCGTCATCATCGCGTTGATCGGCGCGTTCTTCCTGATCAATCAGATGATCGCGCTGATCTGGGGCGTCGACGCACGCAGCCTCCCGAACCCCTTCCCGAGCAAGACCACCGACTTCGTGCGGGTGCTCGGGGCTCCGATCCGCTGGGACCGCATCGGCACGATCATCGTGCTCATCGTGCTCGTGGCCATCCTCTGGGTGCTGTTCAACAAGACGAAGGTCGGGCTGGCGATGCGGGCCGTGGCCAACAACCAGGAATCCTCCAACCTCGTCGGGATCCGGGTCGGTCGCATCCTGGTGCTCGGCTGGGGTCTCGCCGGCGCGATCGGCGTACTGGCCGCGTGCCTGCTCGCGCCGACTGCCGGTCTCACCGGCACGCTGATGCTCGGGCCGTTCCTGCTGGCGTCGGTGGCCGCCGTGCTCGGTGGGCTCGACTCGCCCCTCGGAGCCGTGGTCGGCGGCCTCGTCATCGGCCTCGTCAAAGCGCTCTCGGTCGGCTACGTGTCGTGGCTCGACGGAATGCTGTACCCGGTGATGTTGGTGATCCTGCTCTGCGTGCTGCTGTTCCGCCCCGCCGGATTGTTCGGCACCGAGCGCGTGGAGCGTGTGTGATGGCGCTGCCGAAGCGAGTCGCGAAGAACAGCGCCCTTCACTGGGCCGGGCGCCTGCTGGTCGTCTTGGTGGTCGCCGGTGTGTTCTGGTGGGCGTCGAGTGACTGGTCGAACTCCAAGGTCGGTCTGCTCGCCGACGGGTTGATCATCGCCATCGCCGTCACGGGCGTCAACCTGATCACCGGTTACACGGGCCAGCTGTCGCTCGGGCACTCGGCGTTCTTCGCGATCGGCGCCTACACGTCGATGTTGCTCACGCAGGGCAAGATCTTCGGTGACCACGTGGACACCGGGCTGGACGCTGCCGGTGGCGGCGATCGTGTGCTTCGCCGTCGGCGCGGTCGTCGGCATTCCGGCCTTGCGGTTGAAGGGCATCTACCTCGCGCTCGACGACCCTGGTCTTCGTCGAGGCGGTGCTCGCGCTGCTTGCGCTACGAGCCGTGGGCAGGTGTCACCGGCGGCTCGCGGGGCATCAAGGGCGAGAAGTACTCGCCGCCGTCGTGGACCGGCCTCGACGGACGTGCCGATCTGAACAAGTGGTTCCTCTGGCTGTCGGCTGGGCTCCTCCTG
The DNA here is from genome assembly GCA_963772085.1 of Ilumatobacteraceae bacterium. GTDB lineage: Bacteria > Actinomycetota > Acidimicrobiia > Acidimicrobiales > Ilumatobacteraceae > Sva-07. The sequence continues at coordinate 46,967 of CAVYWH010000001.1, read as the reverse complement.
CTGATCGCGATCCTCGTCGGCGGGCTCATCCGCAGCCGCATCGGCCGTGCCATGGTCGCCACCCGCGACAACCAGACCGCCGCCGCGGTGATGGGAGTCAACCTGGCCGCGATCAAGACGATCACGTTCGGGTTGTCCGGAGCCATCACCGGAATCGCCGGAAGCCTCTACGGGCTCAAGCTCGGACTCGTCGAACCCGGAGATCCCGATCTTCGGTCTGATCGGGGCGATCACCTTCGTCGTGGCGATGGTGGTCGGAGGTGCGGCACAGGCATGGGGCCCGCTGCGTGGGTGCGCTGTTCTACACGTTCGTCAACGACTACGCCCGCACGATCGGCGAGAACCCGTCGGACAACTTCTTGTTCGGCCGGTTCGTCGACGAGGGCACGAAGATCGTCGGGCTCGGCGGCATCGTGTTCGGCCTGCTGCTGATCCTGTTCGCCCGCTTCGCGCCCTTCGGCGCGGTGGGCACGTACAAGCTGCTGCGCAGCCGTGTCGTGGTCGTCCTGCCCAATCCACCGGTCGTCGACGTGCCCGTTCTGATCGATCCCGACATCGCCGCGGCGATGGACGTCGCCATTCCGCTCGACACAGCTTCGGTCGATGCCGCGTCCGAGGTGAACAGTGTCGACGGGATTCCAACGGCTATGGTCGACACGGCTGACTCGCAGGGTGAGGGTGGTGCCCCGCCCACGCGAGCCAGCCAACCGCGTGAACTTGTTCACCGATTTCACACCAACCCAAGGGGGAGACCAACCATGAAGAGACGTAAGCAACTCGTTGCCTTCGCGGCAGCCGGCGCGCTCGTGCTCGCTGCCTGTGGCAGTGACTCAGAGGACAGCGACACGACCGAGGCACCCGCCGGATCCGAAGCGCCTGCTGGCAGCGAGGCACCGGCCGACACGGAGGCCACCGCAGACACCGAGGCCACCGAGGACACCGAGGCGACCCGAAGACACCGAGGTCACCCGAAGACACCGAGGCGACCGAAGACACCGAGGCACCCTCGGGCGAGGCCTTCGCCGTCGACGTCGAGGGCTGTGACGACCCCGACGCGGCGAGCGCGCCGATCGACGGCGTCAAGATCGGCACCTCGATCCCGCAGTCGGGTGGCCCCGCCGTGCTGTTCAAGCCGTTCGGCGACGGCATGCAGGCGTACATCGACTACTACAACACCGAGTTCGGCGGCATCAATGGCAAGCCGGTCGAACTCGTCATCAACGACGACCAGTACACGGCCGACCTCACGGTGCAGAACGTCGACTCGTTGATCTTCGACGAGCAGGTCGACATGTTCGCCGGCATCATCGGCTCGCCGAACAACCTGGCCGTCCAGGACGACCTCAACGCCCAGTGCTACCCGCAGCTGTGGAACGCCACCGGTGCGTCCGAGTGGGGCGACGTCGAGAGTCACCCCGTGGACGTCCGGTCTGCTCGTGCCCTACGAGATCGAGTCCAAGGTGTGGGCCGACTACGTGCTCGAGACCTACGGCGAGGGTGCCAAGGTCGCGATCTTCTCCGTGAACAACGAATTCGGTCTCGCGTACGTCGACGCCTTCACCGACGGCTGCCGAGGCCAACGGGCTCGAGGTCGTCGCCACCGAGTCGATCGAGGCCGCCGAGTCCGGTGCACCCAGTGCCCAGATGACGAACCTCGTCGCCGCGGCGCCTGATGCGATCCTGGCCGTTCCGTTGGGTGCCCAGTGCATCGCCTTCATGACCGAACTCGGCAACGCGAAGGCGGCGAACGCCGACTTCGCGCCCGACGTGTACCAGACCGCCACGTGCGCCAACAAGGTGTTCTTCGGCGCGGTCGCCAACGGCGGCAGCACCGGCGTGTTCACCTCGTCGAACCTGAAGGACGTCAACAACCCCGACGACGCGACGCGACGAGGACGTCGACGCGTACCTCACGGCGTTCGCCTCGACGGGCACCGACGCTGACCCGGGTGGCATCGCTGGTGCCGGTTGGGTCGCCACCGAACTGGCCGTCTACGCCGCCCAGCAGGCTGCCGACGCCGGCAACCTGAGCCGCCAGGGCATCATCGACGCCGCTGCGCAACATCGACTACAAGGCGTCGCTGTTGCGTGAGGGCCTCAACTACCGGATGAATGCCAACGACGGCTACATCGCCGAGGGCACCCAGCTCATCGTCTGGAACGGTGACACGGGCCTGTTCGAGGACAGTCGGCGACGTCCTGGACTACGAGGGCTCGCCTCGGGGTCTTCGGAGACTGAATCCCGGATCACGCAACGAGCCCGCCGGGACCGCTCCTCCTCGATCGTGAGGAAGGAGCGGAACCGGCGGGCTCGTCCGCGTTTTCGGCTGTTCGCGTTCGGCGGTGCTCGCAGCACCGCCGGCGGAACGAGTCAGCTCCCGAGTTCGGGGAAGCAGCTCATGACCTTGCCGAGCGCTTCTTCGGTCGCCGCATCGCCGTCCTCGGCGGCGACGAGTTCGGCGAAGTCGACGCCCTCGAGTCCTTCACGAACACATTCCTCGTCGAACTCCTGACCGGTGGCCTTGAGCTGGGTGATGTACGCCTCGAGCAGATCGTCGTTGCTGACGCAGGTGGGCAGCTGGGCGGTGAGCGCGGTGCCTTCGGCACTCAGCTCCGGCGATCCGTCCGGCTGGGAGTCGACGATCGCCTGAGCATCCTCGTCGGACAGCTGTGCCGCCAATTCGTTCACGCAGTCCTCGTCCGGGGTGATTCCCGACTCGGTGGCCGCGGCGATGAACGCCGCGGCGGCCTCGCCCTGGACGCCATCAGGACCGTCGGAGTCGCTCGGCTCGGCTTCGCTCGACTCGGTCGTGACAGCTGGACTCGGTGCCGTCCGTGCGGCGTCGTGTCGCTCGCTCCCTCCGAGTCGCTGCCGCATGCGGCGAGCACGAGCACCCCGGCGGCGAGGCTGGCGACGATTGACTTCTTCATAGGTTCTCCTTGAATTGGGGTCGCCACAGCGTGCCAGCTGCGGCGGGGAAAATGGCCGCACGCGCGCAGCGTTCAGCCGGTCGGACGCCGCGACACGTTGATGTCGTAGCCGTTCGAATCCTGGATCTCGACCTCGAACTCCCAGTAGCCGCCGGCGTCGTCCTGCGCGGTGCAGGTGAACGTCGTGCCGACGGCCTGGCTCTCCGGTTCCTCGCAGGTGGCCGACGTGAAGCCGATGCCCAGCGCCGCGGCGAGATCCTCGTCGCCGAGGATGAACTCTTCGGCGTCACGCTGATAGTCGGCGGACGTGGTGAAGCAGCCGGCGACGATCACGCGAACAGCGCGAGCGTCAGCCCGAGCGGGGCCAGCGGCAGGCGGCGGCGGGGATGCATGGCGTGACGGTAGTTCAGGTCGCCGGCGCCGGCCCGTTGGCGCGCCGTGCGATCGACACACGATCCCACATCACGGCGACCAGGGCGATCCAGACGAACCCGAACCCGATCGAGCCGGTCGAGCGGCATCGGCTCGTCGTAGACGAACCAACCGAGCAGCGACGTTGATGACCGGCACGATGAGGTTGAGCGGCCCCAGCAGGGTGAAGGGGACCGATTGCGCGGCGCCGGCGAACATCATCAGCGGCACGGCCGTCACCACGCCGGTGCCGAGCACCAGCACCCAATCCGCGGTCGTCGCCGACTGGACGATGCTGTCGTCCCCACGGGCGAACACGATCACCACGATCACCGCCGGGATGAACGAGACGAACGTCTCCCCGGCGAGGCTGTCGATGGCACCGAGCGGCGACCGTCGTTTCACGAGGGCGTAGAGGCTCCAGGTGGCGGCGATGACGAGCGCGATCCACGGCGGCCGGCCGTACGACACGGTCGAGCACCGCCACCGCCACGGCGGCCGCGCCGAACGCGAACTTCTGCGCCCCGGTCGGTGCCTCGTGGAAGATGAACACGCCGAGCAGCATCGTGAACAGCGGAGCCAGGAAGTAGCCGAGCGCCGTCTCGATCACCCGGTCGTGGCCGACGGCCCACACGTAGCTTCCCCAGTTCGTCGACAGCAGCATCGGCGGCCACGACGAGGCTGCGCCGACCCGTGCGCGTCGTGAGCGCCGCCCAGATGCTCGACCACGACCCGCGAACCGTGACGATCACGGCCATCACGACCCCGGCGCACATCATCCGCCAGGCGATCAGCTCGACCGCGTCGAACCCCTTGAGCTGCTTCCAGTAGATCGTCAGCGCACCCCACATGAGGTACGCGGCGACGGCCAGCTGCACGCCGCGGGAGGTGCTGAGCGACCGTTCCGTGGCGGGCGCATCGGCATCGACGGTCATCGGCGACCAGGGTACGGACGAATCGTTCGGCGTGCACGGCGAACGCCGGTCGCGACGTGCTCCGGTGACGTGTGACGTGCGTCTCATGTGATACGACACAGGTCAGCGAGGGGTGACTGAATCCCTCGCCTGTTCTCAGGGGGGACTCATCGTGAGAAGATCCAGCATCAAGCTGATGGCCGTCGTTGCCGCGGTCGGACTCGTCTTCGCCGCCTGCGCCGAAGACGACTCCGGCAGCGACTCGACCGATGCCGCCGCACCGGCCGGCTCCGAAGCGCCGGCCGGCAGCGAGGCACCGACCGACTCGGCGGCTCCCGCCGACTCGGAGGCACCAGCCGACTCCGAGGCAGCCGGCCGATTCGGAGGCACCGACCGACACCGAAGCCGGACGACGCGAGGCGACGGCGAGTTCTCCCAGGAGGAGATCGACCAGTGGGGCATCGACTACACCGGCGCGACGCCGGGCGAGGCCACCGGCGAGCCGCTCAAGATCGGCTACGTCAACCATGGAAGTCGGTGTTCCCCGAGAACACGGTCGGCATCAATGCCGCCATCGAGTACGTCAACACCGAACTCGGCGGCTTCGGCGGCCGCCCCGGTGAACTCGTCATGTGCGAGATCATCGCCGAGGAAGACGGCACGAAGTGCGGCACCGAGATGCTCAACAACGACGAGGTCAGCTTCGTGCTCACCGGAACGTTGCTCGTCGGCAACCAACCGCTCTACGACGTGCTCGACGGAAAGAAGCCGGTCATCATCGGCAACGCCGTCACCATCGCCGACTTCCTGACGACCGCCGGCGTCGGCTACCCGACCGGCTCGGTCGGCGTCATCCCCGGCATGGCCGAGTTCGCCATCGAGCGCCTCGATCCGAAGCCGACGAACGCCGCCATCGTGTACGCCGACAACCCGGCCGGCCAGGCGGCCTACGCCTCGCTGCTCAAGCCGGTCTTCGACGCTCGCCGGCATCCCGGTCTCCGCCGTCGCCGTGGCCGATCCGGGCGCGACCTCCGCCGACATCCAGGCGGCGATGACCGCCGCCGGCGCCGGTACCGCCGACGTGTTCATCTCGGTCGCTCACCGTGCAGAGCTGCATCGCCATGTACGACGCGATCCAACAGCTCGGCATCGACCCGGTGGTCGTCACGACCGGCCTGTGCTTCGGCACCGGCATGACCGATCACCTCGCCGAGCCTCGGCGAGGACGGGCAGGTGCCCGACGGGTGGTACTTCGGCGGCTACGGCTACAGCTACTTCATCCCCGACCTCGAGTCCGGCATCGCCACCTACCTCGAACAAGGTCGAGCAGTACGCCGAGGCGCCCGCCGGCGTCACGATCGAGTACACCGGCTTCGCCGGACCGAGCTTCGGCAACGTCATGACGATCGCCAAGTTCGCCAACGAACTCGGCGGCGAGGTCGACATCCGCGTCGATGCACCGCGAAGATCTTCGGCTTCGAAGGGCCCGGCCATGATCCAGGCCGGCACGCTCGAGCTGCGGCACCACGGCCCTGCTCGGGATGACCTTCCCGGCCGTGTGCGGCAACGAGATGGGCATCCAGCAGTACGTCGACGGAGATGGGTGAGCGCCGGCGACGCGCTCGACGGCAACCCGATCGACGTGACCCAGATCGGCACCTGAGCGGTCGCCCACCGAACGAGAACGGACCTCGCCATTCAACGTTCCGCCGCGCAAGTGGCCCAGTGGATCCTGCTGGGCCTGGCTGCGATCATCGTCGCGGTACTCCTCGTCAACGAGGAGTACCGCGCCAACTTCCTGCAGGGTCCCGCCATCGTCAAGGGCGCGCTCGTCGCCGCCATCGGCATCGGCATCGTGCTCACCTACAAGGGTTCGGGCGTCATCAACTTCGCCAACGGCGCGATCGCGATGTACTCCGCGTACTTCTATTCGTTGCTGCGCCGTGAGGGCGACATCCTCGTCCCGCCGCTGCCCAACCCGCTGGTGATCATCGAGGCGCCGATCAACTGGTTCCGCGAATCGGGCGACTTCGTCGACCTGCCGAACTGGCCGACGCGGATCTCGCGTCGGCCCGAACATGCAGGTGATCCCTGCCGTGCTGCTGACGCTGCTGTTCGGCCTGGTGCTCGGGCTCGTCCTGCACCTCGTCATCTTCCGCCCGCTGCGGCCGGCGCCGGTGCTGGCCAAGGTGGTCGCCTCGATCGGGCTGCTCCTGCTCCTGCAGGCGATCGTCGTGCGCCGCTTCGGCAGCGTCGCGGTCAACGTGCCGAAGCTCTACGACACGCAACCGGTGCTGTGGGAGTTCCCGTTCGGGCTTCGATTCACCGCGTGAGCAGCTGTTCGTCGTGATCCTCGTGCTGATCGTCACGGCGGCGCTGTGGGCGCTGTTCCGCTTCGCCCGCTTCGGGCTGGCCACGCGGGCGGCGGCGGAGAACGAGAAGGGCGCCGTCGTGCTCGGCTTCTCGCCCGACTTCCTGGCCGGCAGCAACTGGGTGCTGTCGACGATGCTCGCCGCGCTGTTCGGCATCTTCGCCGCGTCGGCCGACTCGAGCGTCGATCCGGTCACGATCACGCTGCTCGTGATCCCCGCGCTGAGCGCCGTGCTCGTCGGCAGCCTCTCGTCGTTCTGGATCACCGCGCTGGCGGCGTTCCTCATCTCGATGGCCAAGCCGGTGATCCTGTTCTCGAGCACGAAGAGCTGGTACCCGTACTCGGGCACGCATCCCGATGCCGGGCATCGGCGAGCTGTTGCCGTTCATCGTCATCGTGCTCGTGCTGTTCCTCCGCGGCGACGCGCTGCCGACCCGCGGGCGCGATCATCTCGGGCGGCTGCCGTTCGCGCCGACGCCGGGCCGGTTGAGCCTGCGCGTCGGTCGGCCCGATCGCCATCGCCGTCACGTTCGTCACGCTGTTGCTGCTCGCCACGCCGAACGGCCGCCTCGGCATCACCAACACGCTGGTCGGCATCGTCATCTGCCTGTCGTTCGTCGTGCTCACCGGCTTCGTCGGCCAGATCTCGCTCGCCCAGATCGTGCTCGCCGGCGTCGGCGGCTTCTCCGTGTCCAAGCTCGCCGAGGAGCACGAACGTCGCCGTTCCCGATCGCGCCGCTGATCGCCGCGCTCGGCGCCACGCTCGTCGGATTGCTCGTGGCCATCCCGGCGCTGCGGGTCCGCGGCGTCAACCTGGCGATCGTCACGTTCGCGTTCGCGGTGGCGATGCAGGAGTTCATGTTCAAGAACCCGACGATCAACGGCGGGCCTGAACGGGTCGCGGGTGCGGTCGCCCGGGCCGATCGATCCGCTGAAGACCGGTCGCCATCTCGCGGCGGCGATCGGTGTCAACCCGTGGTTCGGCGTGTTCTGCCTCGTCGGTGGCGGCGGCCTGCTGCTACGCGATCGCCAACGTCCGTCGTTCGGCGACGGGGCGCATGTTCCTCGCCACCCGCTCCAACGAGCGGGCGGCGGCGGCCGCGGGCGTCAACGTGTCGGCGACCAAGCTGCTGGCGTTCGGCACGGCGGCCTTCGTCGCCGGCATCGCCGGTGCGCTCTCGAGCTACCGGTTCGGCACCGTCAACCCGGAGTACTTCGGCGGCCTCCAGTCGTTGACGTTCTTCGCGTTCGCCTATCTCGGCGGGATCTCGGGCGTGTCCGGCGCCGTGGCCGCGGGTTCCTGGTGCCCGGCGGGGTCATGTTCACGATGCTCGACTCGGTCTTCGGGATTCCCGGAGAGTTCGCGCCGATCCTCGGGGGCTCGGCCTGATCCTCACGGCGATCCTCAACCCGGAGGGCATCGCCGGCGGGTTCCGGCTGGCGACGCAGCGGTTCGTCGCCAAACCCGACATCGGCACGTCCGACGACGGGCCGCCGACGGTCGAGCCTCGCCGCGTCCCGCCACCGTCGGGGCGGAGCCCGTGTCATGACCCTGCTCGACGCACGACCGAGATGAGCGTGACGTTCGGTGGCCTGCGGGCCGTCGACGGCGTCGACCTCGAGGTGCGACCCGGGCAGCTCGTCGGACTGATCGGCCCGAACGGCGCCGGCAAGACCACCTTCATCGACGGCATCACCGGCTTCGTGCCGACCGGCGGGCGCATCGACTTCGCCGGGCGAGGACATCGACCTCCGAGCCGGCCCACCGTCGCGGTCGCGACTCGGGCTCGCCCGCACGTGGCAGTCGTTGGAGCTGTTCGACGACCTGACGATCCGGGAGAACCTGCAGGTCGCCGCCGAGCGCCAGACCTGGAAGGACTTCCTGCTCGACCTCGTCCGGCCGACCCGTCCTCGCGACGGCACCAAGGTCGACTTCGCGCTCGACGTGCTCGGCATCGCGCGACCTCGCCGATCGCATTCCGAGCGAGATCAGCCAGGGCCAGCGCAAGCTCGTGTCCGCCGCCAGGGCGCTCGCCGCGCAGCCGCAGCTGGTGTGCATGGACGAGCCGGCGGCCGGCCTCGACACCGACGAGTCGCTCGAACTCGGCACGCGGCTGCGGCGGATCATCGACGCCGGCATGACGATCTTCCTCGTCGACCACGACATGGGCCTCGTGCTGAACGTCTGCGACTACATCTACGTGATCGAGTTCGGCCGCAAGATCGCCGAAGGCACGCCGGCGCAGGTCGAGCGCGACCCGGTCGTCATCGCGGCCTACCTCGGTGCAGCGGCCGCGGCGGAGATGGCGGCCGAGTCCGGCGACGGAGGCGAACGCATGACCCGCCTGCTCGACATCACCGATCTCTCGACCGGCTACAACGGCGTGCCGGTCGTGCGCGACCTCGACCTGCACGTGGACGCGGGCGAGGTCGTCGCGCTGCTCGGGCCGAACGGTGCCGGCAAGACCACGACGCTGCTCACCGTGAGCCAGCTGGTACCGATCATCGCCGGCGACATCGCCGTGATGGGGACGTCGGTGCGAGGCACGCAAGGCGCACCACGTCGCCCGGCGCGGTCTGGCCCACGTCACCGAGGATCGCTCGCTGTTCTTCCAACTCACCGTCGCGGAGAACCTCCGGCTCGGCGGGTCGAAGGGTTCGGCCGACCTGCAGTCGGCGCTCCGCTACTTCCCGGCGCTCGAGGGGCTCCTCGACCGCCGCGCCGGGCTGCTGTCGGGCGGCGAGCAGCAGATGCTCGCCATGGCGCGTGCGCTGACCACGCAACCCAAGCTGCTGATGGTCGACGAGATGAGCCTGGGCCTGGCACCGATCATCGTCGAGCGGCTGCTGCCGGTGCTGCGCCAGATCGCCGACGACACCGGCGCCGGAATCCTGCTCGTCGAGCAGCACGTCCACCTCGCGCTCGAGGTCGCCGACCGGGCGTACGTGCTGAGCCACGGCGAGCTGGCGATGGAGGGCACCGCCGAGCATCTCGCCGCCAATCGCCACCTGCTCGAATCGAGCTATCTCGGCGAGGCGGAGATCGAGGTCGCCGTCGAGATCGAGGCCGAGATCGAGGCCGAGTTCGAAGCGGAGATCGACGGCTGACGAGACGGCGGGGAGGGCCTATCGTCTCGCCGGTGGACCTACGAATCAGCGACGACCCGACCCGCGATGCCGCTGTGTGGATCGCCCGCCGGCTGCGCGACTCGGTGCGGCGGCGGGGGAGCGCGTCGTTCGCGGTCAGCGGCGGGAGCACCGCGCCGCCGATGTTCGAGGTGCTGGCCGAGCTCGACGTGCCGTGGAAGTCGATCACGATCTGGCAGGTCGACGAGCGGGTCGCGCCCGACGGCGACCCCGATCGCAACGCCGGGCAACTCGCCGCGCTGCCGGCGCGGGCCAAGCCGATGCCGGTCACCAGTGCCGACCTCCGAGCCGCGGCCCGCCGGTACGGCAACGGGCTGCCCGACCGGTTCGACGTGATCCATCTCGGGATGGGTCCGGACGGGCACACCGCCTCGTGGCCCCCCGGGCACGAGGTGATGGACAGCGAGCGCCCCGTCGAGGTGATCGGCGTGTTCAACGGGCGAGCGCGGATGACGCTCACGCCGCCGGTCGTCAACGCCGGCCGGGCGCGGGTGATGCTCACCCACGGCGAGGACAAGGCCGAGTTGATCGAGCGTTGGTTGCTCGCGCGATCCGGCCCTGCCGGTGACCCGGCTGGCGCGCACCGGCACGCTGGTGTTCATCGACCCCGCCGCCGCATCACGACTGCCGTTGTAGGTTCGGCGGCGATGAACACCACCGGCAACGTGCCCGCCCCGCTCGCCCCGCTGACGCGGCTGGACGCGGCACCGCCGCTCCGCCGGCTGTTCGCGGACGACCCGGGCCGTGCCGACCGGTACGTCGTCACCGTCGGTGACCTGCGCGTCGACTACTCGAAGCAGTCGGTCGACGACAGGATCCTCGCCGGCCTGTTCGATCTCGCCCGCGACCGTGGCGTCGAGGCGCGCCGCGACGCGATGTTCGCCGGCGAGCACATCAACACGACCGAGGACCGGGCGGTGATGCACGCCGCGCTGCGTGCGCCGCGCCACGAGACGATGCTCGTCGACGGTGTCGATGTCGTGCCGGACGTGCACCGGGTGCTCGACCAGATGGCGGTCTTCGCCGATCGTGTCCGCGGCGACGAATCGATCACGCACGTCGTGAACATCGGCATCGGCGGCTCGGATCTCGGCCCGGCGATGGCGACCCGGGCGCTGGCTGCCTTCGCCCACCCGCGGATCCGGTCGTCGTTCGTCTCCAACATCGACGGTGCCGACATCGCCGCGGTGCTCGCCGACGCGGACCCGGCCTCGACGCTGTTCATCGTCGCCTCCAAGACGTTCGGCACCATCGAGACGCTCACCAATGCCCGCACGGCGCGCGCCTGGCTCGTCGAGGCGCTGGGCGAGGACGCCGTCGCCGATCATTTCGTCGCGGTGTCGACCAACGCCGAGAAGGTGTCGGCCTTCGGCATCGACATCGACAACATGTTCGGGTTCTGGGACTGGGTGGGCGGTCGGTACTCCGTCGGCTCCGCCATCGGCCTGTCGCTGATGATCGCCGTCGGCCCCGAGCGATTCCGCGAGTTCCTGGCCGGGATGCGCGTCGTCGACGAGCACTTCCTCAGCGAACCGCTCGAGTCGAACGCACCGATGATCCTCGGCCTGATCGGCGTCTGGAACGGCAACGTGCTCGGCCACGCGTCCAAGGCCGTGCTGCCCTATGCCAACGAGCTCGCCAGGTTCCCTGCCTATCTGCAACAGCTCGACATGGAATCGAACGGCAAGTCGGTCGCCCTCGACGGCTCACGGGTGGGCTACGACACCGGTCCGATCGTGTGGGGGGAACCGGGCACGAACGGCCAGCACGCGTTCTACCAGCTGCTCCATCAGGGCACCCGGAAGGTGCCGGCCGACTTCATCGGCTTCGCCAAACCGCACCACCCGTACCAGGAGCACCACGACCTGTTGGTCGCCAACCTGATCGCCCAGTCCGAGGCGCTGGCCTTCGGACGCGACAACGCCGACGAGCCGTACCGCAACTTCGAGGGCGACCGCCCGAACACCGTGATCCTGGCCGACCAGCTCACCCCCTCGGTGCTCGGCCAGCTGATCGCCCTGTACGAGCACATCGTGCACGTGCAGGGGACGGTCTGGGGCATCGACAGCTACGACCAGTGGGGCGTCGAACTCGGCAAGGAACTGGCCAACGTGATCACGCCGGAACTCACCGGCGACATCGTCGGCCGACCACGACACGGCGACCGAGGCCCTGATCGCCTGGTACCGCGCCCACCGCTGATGTGCAACGGTCGTGCAGTCGGTGCCTGTGCACCGATACGTCAGCGACGACGTTGCCAGTCCGTCCGACTTCGGGGGAGGGGCGTGCGGGGTGCAGACTGGTGCAATGCGCGACTACACAAATCTGTACATCGACGGTGCCTGGGTTCCGTCCGACGGAACCGGAACGATCGAGGTCATCAACGCCGGCACGGAACAGGTCATGGGCTCGATCCCCGAAGGCACCGCGAGCGACGTCGACAAGGCCGTCACCGCGGCCCGCGCGGCGTTCGACGGCTGGGCGGCCACGCCGGTCGAGGAACGCCAGAAGTACCTCGTCCGCCTCAACGAAGCGCTGCAGGCCCGCACCCCCGAGATCGCCCAGGTGATCGCCGGCGAGGTCGGCATGCCGATCACCTGGTCGACGATGATCCAGGCCGGCCTGCCCGCCGGCAACATGCAGACCTTCGCCACACTGCTCGACTCGTTCCAGTTCGAAGAGGAGATCGGCAACAGCCTCGTCGTCAAGGAGCCGGTCGGTGTCGTCGGCGCCATCACGCCGTGGAACTACCCGCTCCACCAGATCATCTGCAAGGTCGGCGGCGCCCTCGCCGCTGGTTGCACCGTCGTGCTCAAGCCGAGCGAAGTCGCTCCGCTCAACGCGTTCATCCTCGCCGAGATCGTCCACGAGGTCGGCCTGCCCGCCGGCGTGTTCAACCTGGTCACCGGCACCGGCCCGGTCGTCGGTGAGGCCATCGCCGCCCACCCCGGCGTCGACATGGTGAGCTTCACCGGCTCGACCCGCGCCGGCAAGCGCGTCGCCGAAGTGGCGGCCGGCACCGTCAAGCGGGTGGCGCTCGAGCTCGGCGGCAAGTCGGCCAACATCGTGCTCGACGACGCCGACTTCGCCTCGGTCATCCCCAAGGGCGTGTTCGCCGCCTACCTCAACTCGGGACAGACGTGCACCGCGCACACCCGCATGCTGGTGCCCAACAGCCGCTACGACGAAGCGTTGGCGATCGCCGCGGCGGCCGCTGACGCGATGCAGGTCGACGACCCGGCCAAGGAGGGCATGCACCTCGGCCCGCTGATCAGCCAGACCCAGTGGGACCGCGTGCAGGGCTACATCCAGAAGGGCATCGACGAAGGAGCGGTCGTCGCTGCCGGCGGTCTCGGCAAGCCGGAGGGCAAGGACACCGGCTACTTCGTCAAGCCGACCGTGTTCGGCAATGTCACCAACGACATGACCATCGCCCAGGAGGAGATCTTCGGCCCGGTGCTGTCGGTCATCGGCTACGACGACGACGACGATGCCGTGCGCATCGCCAACGACAGCCTCTACGGCCTGTCGGGCGGCGTGTGGTCGGCCGACCAGGACCGGGCGCTCGCCGTGGCCCGTCGGATGCGCACCGGTGCGGTCGACGTGAACGGTGGCAGCTTCAACATCGCCGCTCCGTTCGGCGGCTACAAGCAGTCGGGTTACGGCCGCGAGAACGGGCCGTACGGCATCGAGGAGTTCCTGCAGACCAAGTCGCTGCAGCGCTGAACCGACCGACCCTGATCGATCGATCGGCGATCTGCCGACGGTCGATCAGGGCTGTCGTCGGTCAGGGTCTCGCGGTCACGCTCGTCGTGCCGTGTTCGACGACGAACGACTTCCACGTCGACACCGGTGAGTTCGGGTCCATCACGTCGTCGACGGTGCGGTACTCGGCCGTCCACGAGTCGGCCGTGACGGTGTGGCGGGTGTAACCCCGCTTGGTCAGCTCGGCATCGACGACGTTGGGGTAGCCCGCCAAGACCGGTTGCAGGTCGGCTGGCACGTTCCCGCTCGACGAGATCGACGTCGTCACGAACTCGACGCCCGCCGGGGACACGCCCGTCGGATCACCGACGAGCCCCACGCCTGCGAGGTGGATGTCACCGGTGAGCACGATGAGGTCGGACGGCGCCCCGGTCAGCACACGATCGCGCGCCGGCGCGTACCCGTCCCACTGGTCGTAGTTCAGGATTCCGCCGGTGCCGGCGAACCGCAGGTCGGTGATCACGGTCTGTTGGGCGACGCAGTTCCAATGGCTGGTCGTCGACGAGAACCGCTCGGCGAGCCACGCCTCCTGGTCGGCGCCGAGCATCGTGCGCGCCGGGTCGTCCCAGCCGGGGCACGGTGGTCCGACGTCGAGGGTCGAATCGCACACCTGGTCCGAGCGGTACTGGCGCCCGTCGAGTGCCGAGATGGTGACGAGATCTCCGATGTCGACGCCGCGGTGGATCGGATAGTCGGCGCTCGCCGGGTCGGGAGCGGGGAGCCGTGTCGGGGTGTGCTCCCACCACGCCTGGTACGCCATCGCCCGTCGCGCCGCGAACCCCGCCGCCTCCGCCGGATCCTGCGGGTGCAATCCCGCGTAGTTGTTCTCGACCTCGTGATCGTCCCAGACCACCAGCCACGGGCACGACGATCGCGAGGCCTGGAGCTGCTCGTCGGAGAGGTAGGTGGCGTACCGTCGCGCGATACCCGTCGAGATCGAGCGGTTCGGGTCCCTCGTGGGAGCGGACGCGGCCGTCGCCGATCGGACTCGCCGCACCCTCGTAGATGAAGTCGCCGAGAAAGACCACCAGATCCGGTGCCCATTCGGCGATGTCGCGGTGCGCGGCGTAGAAGCCGGTCTCGTAGTGCTGGCAGGATGCGGAGGCGATGCGGACTTCGTCGCGGTCACCGACCGGAGCGGTCCGTCCTGCAGGTGATTCGTAGCCGTCCACTCGAAAGCGGTAGGTCACAGGCTCGGACACATCGACGACGACGTGCACCGAGCCGCCGGTGGACGCCTCGGCGCGCACCACGCCGCCGGCGAAGACCGCTGCGTCGATCCCTTCGATCTCCCACACGACGTCGATGCCGTCGGCCGGGAGCTCACCGGTCAGGCGCGTCCACAGCACGACGGACGATCCGTCGGGATCCCCGGACGCCACACCGAGCGTGAAGGGGTCGGCGGCCAGCGTGACGGGCGGCTGCTCCGCGATCGTCGTCACCGCGCTCGATGGGGGAGCGGGCGTCGTCGCGGTCGTCGAGTCGATGACCGGAGCGTCCGTCGTCGGCTCGCTGACGACCGTCTCGTCGTCGTTGGTGGAGCGGCACCCGACGATCACCACTGCCGACAACGCGAGGAACGCCCGCCGAGACAGGTGCATCACGTGAGTGTTGCACGCCCCGGCCGATGGAACGTGCTCGCTTCCTTCGGGCATCGCACGGGAAACCCGCTACGGTGCTCACCGATGGCGGGAGAGCGCATTCTTGTTGCGAAGGTCGGCCTCGACGGGCACGATCGCGGGGTCAAGATCGTCGCCCGCATCCTGCGCGATGCCGGCTTCGAGGTGATCTACACCGGCCTGTTCCAGACGCCCGACACCGTGGCGGCCGCTGCCGTCGACGAAGACGTCGACGCCATCGGGCTGTCCATGCTCTCGGGCGCCCACATGACGCTCGCCCCGCTGGTGGTCAGCAAGCTGCGCGAACGGGGCGTCGACATCCCGGTCATCGTCGGCGGCATCGTGCCCAACCACGACGTCGACGAGTTGCGCAGTGCCGGTGTGGCCAAGGTGCTGACTCCCGGCGCGACGGCCGACGAGGTCGTCGCCGCGGTTCGTGCCGCCATCGACGGCGATGGCTGATCGGGTCGAACGCCTCACCAACCTGCTGGCGTTGCTCCTCGAGACCAGCGAGCCGCTGAGCCTCGTCGAGATCGCCGCCGGCCTCGACGGTCAGTACCCCGAGCAGGACGGCGCTCGCCGCCAGGCGTTCGAGCGCGACAAGGCGGCGCTGCGTGAGCTCGGCATCCCGATCGACACCGAGATCCTGGCCGGCGGGCCGTACGCCGGCCAGACCCGGTACCGCATCGACCGACGAAAGTACGAACTGGCCGATCTGGCCCTCGATGCCGACGAGATGCACGCCTTGCAGGTGGCCGTCGCCGCGGTGCGCACCGGATCGGGCAGCGGCCAGTCGGCGATCTGGAAGCTGGGCGGCGCGCTCGACGACGAGCATCCCCCGGTGTCCGCCTCGGTGCCGGACCGGCCCGAGTTGCCGGTGCTGCGGGGGGCCGTCGCTTCGCGTTCGACCATCGAGTTCGGGTACCGAGGCGACCGGCGACGCCTCGACCCCTGGGGGCTCCTGCTTCGTGGCGGGTTCTGGTACGTCGTCGGTCACGACCACGACCGTCAGGAGCAGCGCACGTTCCGCGTCGACCGGTTCGACGGCGGCGTGGGCGGCATCGTGGTGGGACCGCCCGAGACCTTCGAACGCCCTGCGTCGTTCGACCCCCGTGCGGCGTTCCCCGCCGACCCCAAGCAGATCGGCCAGCGGCCCGACGATTCGGTCGACGCCACCGTGCTGATCGATGCACTCCGCGCCCCGGCCGCGGTTCGCGAACTCGGCGAGGGCCGGGTGGTGCGGCGTCACCCCGACGGCTCGGTCGAGCTGCTGGTTCCGGCGGCCAACCTCGATGCGTTCCGGTCGTGGCTGCTCGGCATGCTGCAGCACGCGGTGGTGCTCGGGCCGGCCGACGTACGCGGTCATGTCGTCGAGTGGCTGACCGCGGTCGTCGACGGAGAGCGAGCCCGATGAAACCGCCGCGCAACGCCGAAGAGCGCCTGCAGCGGCTGCTGGTGATGCTCCCGTGGCTGATGGAGGTCGGTGAGGTGCCCCTCGCCGACGTCGCCCGGCGCTTCGACATGACCGAGGCCGACGTGCAGAAGAACCTCGAACTGGTCGCCATGTGTGGGCTGCCACCGTTCGTCGACGAGATGATCGACGTGTTCGTCGACGAGGGCGTCGTGTTCGTCGGCGTCCCGCGGTTGTTCACGAGGCCGCTGCGCCTGACCGCCCCGGAGGGTTTCGCGCTCCTGGCGTCGGCCCGCGCGGCGATGGAGCTGCCCGGGGCGGACGAGAGCGGCCCGCTCGGCCGCGGGCTTGGCCAAGCTCGCCGCGGTGCTCGACGAGGTGGGGCTGCAGACGGGCGACATCACCGCCGGCGTGGCGTTCGACCTGCAACGCCCTGCCCTCACCGACGAACTGGCCGAGTACACGGCGACGGGGGCCGAGGTGACGATCGATCACTACTCGCCCGACCGCGACGAGGTGACCCAGCGCACGATCGTGCCGCGTCACGTGTTCGCCGAATCGGGTCGCTGGTACGTGGTCGCCGACGACGGGCGTTCCGGCGAGCGGCGAACCTTCCGGATCGATCGCATCGAGCGGGTCGTGCCGACCGGCACACACGTGCCGACCGAGGACCGCGTGTCGGCCCCCGCCGGCTTCTTCACCGACGCCGACGTCCCGCGGGCGGTGCTCCGGCTGGCGCCCCCGGCCCGGTGGATCACCGAGGAGTACCCGGTCGACGAGGTGATCGCGCTGGACGCGCCCGCCGGCTGGGTCGAGGTCCGCCTGCCGGTGGCGAGCCGGCGCTGGCTGCACCGACTGTTGATCAGGCTCGGACCGAACGCCGTGCTGGTCGAACCGTCGAGCGCCGCCGACGAGGCGGTCGCGCTGGCGCGGGAACTCCTCGACCGATACGCCTGACCGTCACGACGGACCGTCAGGATGTGCGAGGCGACAACGATCGGTAGAACGGCTCGAGTTCGCCCACGTCGGTGATGCCCAACTCGTCGAGCAGGCGCGGCAGGATCGCCGCGGTGGCGGCGGCGTCGCACAGTGCGTCGTGCGGCCGGTCGAGCGCCACCCCGTAGTGCTCGCACAGGTCGCCGAGACGGTGCGAACGCTGCCGCTCGGGGTCGAGCCGCCGCGACATCCGCAGCGTGCACAGCGGATGTTCGAGGCTCCGCCGAATCGGGTCGTCGAGCGGCCGGCGCCGCGCCGCCCGCTGCAGGAAACCGCCGTCGAACTCGGCGTTGTGGGCGGTGAAGATCGCACCGTCGAGCCGCCTGCCGAACTCGGCCAGCACGGTGTCGAGCGGTGGCGCGCCCTTCAGCGTGGAGCGGGTGATGCCGTGCACGTGCGTGGGCCCCACGCGCTGGAGCGGCCAGCGCATCTTGACGAGCGTCGACCACTCGTCGACGACGGCTCCGTCGGCTTCGACCGTGACCATGCCGATCTGCAGGATCCGGTTCCAGCGCGTCGACAGCCCGGACGTCTCGAGATCGACGACGGCGAAGCGCGGGAGTGCCACACCCTCACCCTAGACAGGGGGTACGACAGGCCGAAGTTGGAGCGCGAGTGAGGCCGACCTCGGTTGCCGCGACGAGGCACGGCCGTGACGAGCCGAGCACCGACTACAACAGTTCGGCGGCGAGGCTGGCGACGTCGCTGCGTTCGCAGGCGGTGAGCGTGATGTGTCCGAAGCACCGCTGGCCACGGAACGCCGACGCCAGCACGCTGAGGGCGTTGTTGTATTCGCCCAGGTACGGCGCGTCGATCTGGCTGGTGTCGCCGGTGAAGATCACCTTCGTGCCGTCGCCGACGCGGGTCAGGATCGTGCGCAACGTGGTCGGCTCGAGGTTCTGCGCCTCGTCGATGACCACGAACTGACGCTGCAGCGACCGGCCGCGGAGGAACGTGACCGATTCGAGCGACAGCTGGCCACGGGTGGTCAGCTCGTCGACGAGGTTGCGGGCGTCGTGGATGCTGCCGCGGTCGGTGAGCGCGACGACGGCGTCGTGGATCGCGGCCATCCACGGATCGAGCTTCTCGTCGAGCCCGCCGGGCAGGAAACCGACGTCGGCCCGGCCCACCGGCACCAGCGGGCGGTACACCGCCAGGCGTTCGAATCGACCGTGCTCGACGACCTGCTCGAGCCCGGCGGCGATCGCCATGATGGTCTTGCCCGTCCCCGCCCGCCCGTCGAGGGCGATGACCGAGATGTCCGGATCGAGCAACAGCTCGAGAGCGAAACGCTGTTCCTTGCTGCGTGGCCGCAACCCCCACGCCTCGGGCATCGCCTGGGGGAGGAGGACGAACTCGTCGTCGGCCGCTCGCACGAGCGCCGACTGCGAGCCGCAGCGCAACACGGCGAACTCGTTCTCGCGGAGTTCGATCGGGGCGTCGCTCGACACGGCGTCAGCGGCGATGGCGCCGGCGGCGTACAGGCAGTCGATCGCTTCGTAGGTGGTGTCGATCGTGGTCCAGCCGACGGCCGGACGGTTGTGATCGCTGCGGGTGAGACGGTGTTCGGCGGCGCTGACCCCGAGGTGGGCGGCCTTGATCCGCAGGGCGGCGTCGTTGCTGACCATGGTGGTCGGCCCGAAGTCGGACTGGCCGATCGCCGCGCCGATGATGCGGTTGTCGGGCACGGACGGGTCGAGGCCGTGCTCGATCAACAGGTGGCGGCGGATGTTGTTGATCTCGATCTGCAGGGTGCCGGTGCCGTTCCCCGTCGGCACGGGCGCAGCGAGCGACCCGCCGTGGCGGACGCGGAGTTCCTCGAGGGTGCGCAGGGCGGTGCGCGCGGATCGGCCCACGTCGTCGGGGCGGGTCTTGAGCCCGTCGAGCTCCTCGACGACGGTCAGCGGCACGACGACGTCGGCATCTTCGAATTCGAGCACGCACGTCGGGTCGGCGATCAGGACGGAGGTGTCGAGCACCAGTCGCATGCGCTGCCCGGTCGGCGTGGGCGGTGCGGAACTCCCTTCCAGTGCCACGGAGCCGTTCGCACTCGACGCGAGGTCGGACGGCTTGCCAGTAGACGGAAGAAGATCGGTCAACGTCGCTCCCTTTGGTGTGGCTGGATGGTGATCCTGGAGTGTGGCTTCGGCCGATGCTGCGTCCCCGTTGACACGAGCACCCGACGAGTCACTGTTGTAGTGGAACCGCTCGCCGCTGTTGGTGGATGCTGCGAGTGAACGGTTCGTGAACAGATCCGAGCGGCAACAATGGGCGCCATGGCGACGTCGGTCCACGACCCGCACTGCCCGTTCTGCGGGATCGTCGACGGCTCCGTCGATGCCCACATCGTGTACGCCGACGCCGAGGTCGTGGCGTTCCTGGATCGATCGCCGCTGTTCCACGGTCACACCCTCGTGGTGCCGCGTCACCACGTCGTGACCTTCGCCGACCTCGCGCCCGACCGGGTCGGGCCGTTCTGGCGGCGCGTCCAGCACATCAGTCGCGAACTGCCGCTCGCGCTGGGCGCAGAAGGCTCGTTCGTGGCCAACAACAACGTGGTCAGCCAGAGCGTCGCCCACCTCCACGTGCACGTGGTGCCGAGGCGGCGTGGTGACGGGTTGCGCGGGTTCTTCTGGCCGCGAACCAAGTACGCGGAAGGGGAGGCCGAGGTCGTCGCGGGTCGGTTACGCGCCGGTTTCGGACGCTTCACCGATTGACGAGGCCATGCCCCACAAGGGCCAGCGGGGTTAGTTATTGCAAATGCAATTTGTTCTATGCTTGAACGCGACGGGTCGCGGCCGGTCACATGGACCCATCTCGTCAGCAATCCCGCCGTCGAGGAACGGTCTCGGCGCTCGCAGCGCCGGGCGGTTGGCAACCACGCCCAGCCGAAACGCCCATCCGAAAGAGGACTCACATGGCAACCAAGGCAGAACTGATCGACGCAGTGGCAGACGCTGCAGGAGTCTCGAAGGCCGACGCCGAGCGGACGCTCGGTGCATTCTTCGACCACGTCGTGTCCGTGGCGAAGAAGGGCGAGAAGGTCGCGTGGCCGGGCTTCGGTTCGTTCAGCACGACCAAGCGCAGCGCCCGCACGGGTCGCAACCCGCAGACCGGTGCTCCCGTGAAGATCGCCGCTTCGACGGCGCTGAAGTTCACCGCGAGCTCGACCCTCAAGGCATCGCTCAACCCAGGAAAGAAGTGACCAGATGGTCGTGAAGAAGGCTCCGGCCAAGAAGGCGCCGGCGAAGAAGGCTCCGGCCAAGAAGGCGCCGGCGAAGAAGGCTCCGGCCAAGAAGGCGCCGGCCAAGAAGGCTCCGGCCAAGAAGGCGCCAGCGAAGAAGGCGCCGGCCAAGAAGGCGCCGGCCAAGAAGGCGCCAGCGAAGAAGGCGCCGGCGAAGAAGGCGCCGGCCAAGAAGGCGCCGGCCAAGAAGGCGCCAGCCAAGAAGGCGCCAGCGAAGAAGGCTCCGGCCAAGAAGGCGCCGGCCAAGAAGGCGCCAGCGAAGAAGGCGCCAGCGAAGAAGGCTCCGGCCAAGAAGGCGCCAGCCGTCCCAGCTGCGGCTCCGACGCCCTCGAACCGCAAGGCCGTTCCCCGTCGTCGCTGACGGACCGGTCACGAACAGCGAATGACAGCGGGAGGCCCTCGGGCCTCCCGCTGTCGCGTCCGGGCTCGATCTACAGATCGGTCATCAGATGGAAGATCTCCGCCGCGGCGAACCCGTGCGGGCGGCCGAGATCGGCGAGACGGGAACGGATGCGCTCGTCGAACGAATCGAGTTCCCGGTCGTCGACGGCGTGCATCGTGGACTCGAACTGGCTCTCGTGCGCACGCAGCGCGGCGAGTTTGGCGTCGACGCCACGGGTCACGTCCTCGACGTGGTTGGGTTGATCGGCCTCCCACAGCAGCAACCGGTCGGGCCGGTGATGGGGGATGCCGTGCTCGGCGAAGAAGTGGGGATCGCGGGCGGCGACGATGCCGTCGCACGCGAGCAGTCCGGCATTGCGATGATCGGGGTGCAACCGGTACCGCTTCCACGGGTCGTGGCCGAGCACGGTCTCGGGCCGGAGTTCACGGATCACCCGGGCCACCTCGCTGCACGTGGCGAGGTCGTTCACCAGCTCGCCGTCCACTCGGCCGAGGAACCGCACCTCGCCGGCCGATGGCCCGCTCAGCAGCTGCGCCGCGCGGCGCTGCTCCTCCTGGCGCCGCCGGGCGAGCGCCTCGACGTCCGCCTCGACGTCCCACGTGCCCTTCGAGCCGTCGGTGCAGATCAGATGGTGGACGATGCACCCGTCGGCCGCCCATTTCGCGAGGAGGCCACCGCAGCCGAACTCCACGTCGTCCGGGTGGGCGCCGATCGCGAGCGCCGACGCCGGCGTCGGCAGATCGTGCGTGAACCCCTCGCTCAGGGCTGACGCGAAGGATGCAGCCGGGGGACTCGGGGGTTGTCCAGGTTCGTTCGCAGCCATTCGGGCAGCACCTCGCGTATCAGTGGGTGGGTGAGATCGCCTGGCGTGTCGAGGTCGAGCGACAGGTCGGGGTCCGCCCGCACCTCGACGGCCACGCCGCCCGACACCGCTGGTCCGGACCGCACCGAGCTCGAGGGCCTGGGCGAGGTGGCGACCGAACGAACCGCCGCCGTAGCTCGCCCGCAGCGGCGACGATGCCGGGAACGCCATCACGTTGGTGCCGTCGCGGCGCCGATCGGGCACCAGCGTGATGCATCCCGCTCGGGCGACCGAGACGATGTTGCGTGGTCGCGGAAGATCGGCGTGCGCCACGATGATGTGTTCGACGTCGTGTTTGGCGATCTGTTCGATCCCGTCGTCGACCGCGCCGTTCAGGCCGAGCCCCTCACCCCAGATCACGTGCGCGCCGTGCTGCTCCGCCCATTCGGCCACCTCGTCGTCGTCGCAGGCCACGAACGTCGGGAACTCGCGAGCGGCGCCGATCACCCCGGTGGCCATCCAGCGGGCGAAGCGCTGCCGGTCGTCGTCGTCGAGGGTGCCGACGAGACGGCCCTTGGCGGCACTGAACCGCTTCACCGGGACGAGAACGGCCACGTGCACTGGTCGAGACTGTAGAGGACGATGCTCGATCGACCCCGAAGTAGGGTGACCGGCATGCCGGGGAGCGTCGATGCCGGCGGGATCGTGACCGGAGTCATGCGGAGATCGGATGGCGGATGACTCGACGTGGGAACCGAACGTAGGGGATCGATGACCAATCCGAACGAGATCCGCGTCGCGGTGATCGGGGCCGGGTCGTGGGGAACCACGGTCGCCGCCCTGGCCAGCGTCAACACCCCGACCGTGCTCTGGGCCCGCCGGGCCTCGCTCGCCGACCAGATCAACAACGCCAAGGTCAATCCCGAGTACCTCCCGGCGTTCGCGCTGCCGCAGCAGCTGGAATCGACGAGTTCGCTCGAGGAAGCGGTGTCGTCGGCCGACGTGTTGGTCATGGCCGTCCCGTCGCACGGCTATCGCGCCGTCGCCGCCGAGGCGAGTCGGTACATCCGTCCCTGGGTCCCGGTCGTGACCCTGTCGAAGGGCATCGAACGCGACACGTTGAAGCGCATGAGCGAGGTCACCGAGGACGAGATGCCGGGGCACCCGGTGGCGGTGCTGACGGGACCCAACCTCGCCAAGGAGATCCTCGCCGGCCAACCAGCGGCGAGCGTCGTGGCGATCGACGATGTCACCATCGCCAACGAGTTGCAACGGATCTTCAGCCGCCCCAGCCTGCGGGTCTACACCAACTCCGACGTGGTGGGGTGCGAGGTGGCCGGTGTCGTCAAGAACGTCATCGCCATCGCCGTCGGGCATGGCCGAGGGGATGGGTTTCGGCGAGAACACCCGCGCCACGCTCATGACCCGGGGCCTGGCCGAGATGACCAGGCTCGGCATGGAGATGGGCGGCGACATCTTCACGTTCGCCGGGCTCGCCGGGATGGGCGACCTCATCGCCACCTGTTCGTCGAGGCAGAGCCGCAACAACATGGTCGGGATCCAGCTCGGTGAGGGCAAGCCGATCGCTGGCATCCTCGCCGACATGACCATGGTCGCCGAGGGTGTCAAGTCGTGCCCCAGCGTGCTCGAGCTCGGGCGTCGATACGGTATCGAGATGCCGATCACCGAACAGGTCGTCGCCGTGTGTCACGAGGGCAGGTCGGCCGGTGACGCGCTGTCGATGCTGATGCAACGCACGAGCACGACCGAATTCGAATCGTGACCAGGCCCACCGTCGACATCCGTACCGTCTCCGACGCCGAACGCTCCCGGTCGGCGACCACGGCCGACGTGGCCGCCGGTGTGACGACCGGAGTCACCGGACAACGGTGGCGGGCGACCGTCACGCCGTGGGGCGACGTCCACCCGTGGGCCGGTGCGGTCGATGCCACCGCCATCCGGTGGTTCATCGCCGCCGACGATCGCTGGCACGTGCCCGCCGACGAAACGGCGGTGCGGCAGCGCCGGATCGACGGAACCCCGGTCGTCGAGACCCGGGTCCGCGTGCCGGACGGTGACGCGGTGCAACGGGTCTGGTCGGTCGCCGACGGCGGCGGGCTCACGGTCATCGAGATCGACAACGAGTCGTCACGACCCTTCGCCGTCGCCTTCAGCGGCGGTGGGCTCGTCACCGAACGGCCGACGGCCGACGTGCCGATCCAGGGCATCGACCTTCCCGCGGACACGATCGTGCTGCCCGTCGGACATCGTTCGAGCGTGCGGGTCGCGATCCCCCACACCGCAGCACTCCGGGGCGCCCGAGCGGCTCGGACGTGCCGCCCCCGCCCCGGCGGTCGTCAGTGGTTGGGTCACCGTGTGCGAACGTCCGAGCCGCTTCGTGCTGCCCGACCCGAGCCTCGCCGAGGCGATCGTCGCCGCGCGCTGCCGATCTGCTGCTCGAGGGCCCGGTCGACCCGGACATCGATCCGCTCGGGTTCCTGTTCGACGTCGCCCAACTGACCCGTCTCGGCGACGGCGCCGACGCATGGCTGCCGGAGATCGTCGAGCCGGTCGCCCAGGTCGCACGGCTCGCCGACCGGCGCGTCGACGACGTGCTCGTGGCGCTGGAACGTCTGGCGCTCAGCGCCCACGACGACCGCGCGGCGAAGGACCTGGCGGGGTTGGCCGCTCGCCGACGCACCGATGGCCTCGGCGGGGCCGCTCCGTCGGTCGGGGCCGGCTCGCCGATCGCGCTCGAACTGGCCACCGAGTCGCGCGGCGCCTACCTCGACCGGATCGAGCGGACGATCGCCACCGGTGGCGACCTGTTGCCCGGCGGCCTGCCCACCGCATGGCTGGGGGCGAACTTCGACGTTCACGGGCTGCCCACGTCGGCCCGATCGACGATCTCGTACGCCGTGCGGTGGCACGGCGACCGCCCGGCCGTGCTGTGGGAGCAGTCGGGCCCTGCGGTCACGCTCACGGCGAGCGTGCTCGACCCGTCGTGGAGCAGCGACGACGCGCAGGGTGAGGCGCTCTGGCAACCCCAGGGGGCACCGCCCACCCGGACGGAACCGACCGACCCGGACGGAACCGACCGAGCAGACCGAACTGCCGGTGCGGCCCGCGCCGGGCGACGAGTCGGTGAGCTTCGGATGAGCGCCGGGCCCGACGATTTCGCCGATCTCCGCCTGACCGAGTGGACGTCGTGCGGAGGGTGTGCTGCCAAGTGGGGGGCCGCGTTGCTCAAGGGGCTCGTGGCCGACTTCCCCGTGTCGACCGACCCCGCGCTGCTCGTCGGGCTCGCTCCGTTCGACGACGCGGCGATCTACCGGGTCTCCGACGACGTCGCCCTGGTCTCGACGACCGACTTCTTCCCGCCGCTCGTCGATCACCCGTCCGACTTCGGGGCGATCGCCGCGGCGAATGCCTGTAGCGACGTGTTCGCCATGGGCGGACGGGTCGTGATGGCGATCAACGTCGCCGCGTTCCCGGAGCACTTCCCGCCAGCCGCGATCACGGCCATCTTCGAGGCGGCCGCACAGGTGGTCGCCGAAGCGGGCGGATCGATCGCGGGCGGCCACACGATCCGCAACCCCGAGCCGATCTTCGGGCTCGCGGTGCAGGGAGTGGTCCACCCCGACAAGGTGTTCCGCAAGTCCGGCGGCCGCCCCGGTGACGTGCTCATGCTGTCCAAGCCGGTCGGCACCGGCTTGACGCTGGCCCACGGCACCGACGCCGAAAAGGCGGCGGCGATCGCCGGGATGCGCCGGCTCAACCGATCAGCCGCCGAGACGCTGATCGGGCTCGGCACCGCCGTGCACGCCGTGACCGACGTGACCGGGTACGGGCTGGCCGGCCACGCCTGGGAGATGGCGGAGCGAACCGGTGCGGCAACGATCATCGAGACGTCGACGCTGGTCACCTATCCGGGCGCCCAGCGCATCGCCGACGCCGGCCATCGCACCGGCGGCGACCAGCGCAATCGTGACTACCTCGATGGCCACCTCGACACGACCGCCGAACCGGGCGCCGAGGCCCTGTGCTTCGACCCGCAGACGTCCGGCGGTCTGCTGGCCGCGGTCGATCCGGCGGCCGCCGACGACCTGGTCGGCGCCGGCTGGTGGCGCGCCGGCGAGGTGGCGACGGGCGAACCGGCACTGCTGCTGCGATGACCGTCACCCCGCCCGCCGACCGCGATCGCCGGCCTGACCCCGGCCGTCCGCTCGACGGTGACGCGCCAGACCTTCAAGGTGTCGAAGAAGCGTGCACCGACACGGGCGATCGAGCAGGAGATGTGGGCCCGGGGCCACGACGTGGTGGTCGGCATCGACGAGGTCGGGCGAGGCGCGTGGGCCGGTCCGCTGATGGTCGGGGCGGCGGTGCTGCCACGTGACACGCGGGTCAACGGCGTGCGCGACTCGAAGCTGCTCACCGA
Source organism: Ilumatobacteraceae bacterium (assembly GCA_963772085.1). GTDB lineage: Bacteria > Actinomycetota > Acidimicrobiia > Acidimicrobiales > Ilumatobacteraceae > Sva-07. Next base: position 20,515 of record CAVYWH010000001.1, on the reverse strand, counting down.
ACGCGAACGCGAAGCGCTGTTCGACCGCATCGCCGCCTGGTGCGTGTCGTGGTCGGTCGGTGCGGCCAGCCAGCAGGAGTGTGACCAGCTCGGGATGTCGGCCGCCCAGAAGCTCGCCGCCCGCCGCGCGATCGAAGGCCTCACGATCGTCCCCGATGTCGCGGTGACCGACGGGAAGTGGGACTTCGTCAGCCCCTCGGTCGCCAACGTCGAACTGGCGGTGAAGGCCGACCTGCGCTGCCTCAGCGTCGCCGCCGCCAGCATCCTGGCCAAGGTCGTGCGCGACCGGGAGATGCGCCGCCATGCGGTGGACTATCCGAACTGGTCGTTCGACACCAACAAGGGGTATCCCTGCCCGGTGCACAAGTCGGCGCTCGTCGGCTACGGCCCGTCGACCATCCATCGACGGACCTGGGTGTTCATGGATCACTACGTCCCCTGGACGGCGATCAAACGGGTCCCTCCGGCCGGCCAGACCGCCCTGTTCTGACCCGACTTGTCACATCGGTGCCAGGCACCGACGTGACAAGTTGCGGCGGGTGGTTGCGGTGGGCGGGTCGGTTCAGCCGGCGGCGAGGTTCTCCGCCAGGCGTTGCAGCCACTGGGCGACGGCGTCGGTGTCCTGCAGGCGGTTGACGGCGGCCGTGTCGGCATGGCCGACCTTCACCGTCACATCGCTCGAACCGAGCACCTTGAACGCGTCCTCGTCGGTGACGTCGTCGCCCACGTACACGGTCGACGCGACACCGAGCTCGGATCGGAGCCGGTCCAGAGCGTCGCCCTTGTTCGCCGATCTCGTGAACAACTCGAGCACCTCGCTGCCTTCCTTGGCGGTGGTGCCCTCGATGGCCGAAGCGGCGTCCCGCAGCGTGCCGAGTGCGGCGTCGGCACGCTCGTCGGGGACCTGACGAACGTGGAGCACGACGCTCGCCGGCTTGTGCTCCACCCAGGCGCCGCTGCCGGCACCCTCTGCGGCGTCGATCGCCAGCCGGCGCAGCGTGTCGAGGCGATCGTGCTCCACCGCGTCGAGTGGGCGCAGCTCGCTCTCCGCCGTCTCCATCCCGTGACTGCCGACGAGATCGACCGCGTCGGGAAAGTCGAAGCGCGCCAGGTCGGCGACGGTCCGTCCCGACAGCACGGCGACGTGCACGTCGGGTTCGGCCGGCGATCGACGCCAGCACGTCGAGCAGACCGTTCGTGAGCGCCGAGTGATCGGGGTGGGCGACGATCGGCGCGAGCACGCCGTCGACGTCGAGACCGATCAGCAAGGGGCGGGGCAGTGCGGCGACCTGATCGGCCAGGGCCGCGGGATCGTCGAACTGGGTGCCGCCCGCCGCCGCCAGCTCGGCGAGGTAGTCGGCGGCCCAGCCGCGAACATCGCGCTTGCGGATCTGATCGCGCAACCCGGCCATGCGCTGGCGCCGTTCGCGCCGGTGCATCTCGACGGCATCGCGGATCGCCTGCTGGAGCGCCCGGTCGTCGTGCGGGTTGACGAGCACCGCGTCGGTCAACTCCTCGGCCGCACCGGCGAACTCGGAGAGCACGAGCACCCCGTCGCCGTCGATGTGCGCCGCGGCGTACTCCTTGGCCACGAGGTTCATGCCGTCGCGGAAGGGCGTCACCAGCATGACGTCGCCGGCGCGGTACAGCGCGATCAGCTCGTTGAACGCCAGCGACTGGTACAGGTAGTGGATGACGGGCAGGCCGATCCTGCTGTAGCGCCCGTTGATCTCGCCGACCAGCCGTTCGATCTCGTGGCGCTCGTCCTGGTAGTGCTCGACGCCCTCGCGCGTCGGCGTCGCCACCTGGACGAGCACATGCTGCTCGGGGTCGAGCACGCCCGATTCGAGCAGGGCCGCGAAGGCCCGCAGCCGCAGGCCGATGCCCTTGGTGTAGTCGAGCCGGTCGACGCCGAGCAGGATCACCTCCGGGTCGCCGAGGCGGGCGCGGATCTGACTCATCCGCTGGCGGGTGGCGCGCCCTGCCGCGATCTCCTCGACCTCGTCGATGTCGATCGAGATGGGGAACACGCCGAGCCTCGTCCGTTGACCGGAGTGCTCGATCACCCCGCCGCGCAGTTGGAGGTCGAGCAGCTGGTGTGCGCACGCGGCGAAGTTGGCGACGCCGCTCGAGGTCTGGAAGCCGATGAGGTCGCACCCGAGCAGCCCCTGGATGATCTCCGAGCGCCACGGCAGCCGGGAGAACAGCTCGAACGGCGGGAACGGGATGTGCAGGAAGAACCCGATCGTCACGTCGGGCCGCTGGTGGCGGAGCATGGCCGGCACGAGTTGCAGCTGGTAGTCGTGCACCCAGACGGTCGCGTTCGGCGGCGCCACCTCGGCGAGCTGTCGCGCGAAGCGTTCGTTGACGGCGACGTAGGCGTCCCACTGGTCGCTGTCGAAGGTCGACTCGCGCAGGGCGTCGTGGTAGAGCGGCCAGAGCCCGTCGTTGGAGAAGCCCTCGTAGTACCGCTCGACCTCGTCGCCACTGATGCTCACGGGATGCAGAGCGACGCCCTCGATCTCGAACGGCTCGGGAGCGTCGTCGGGGTCGCCCGTCCAGCCGAGCCACAGCCCGCCCGTCGCCCGCACCATCGGCAGGAGCGCCCGCACCAGCCCGCCAGGGCTCGGCGCCCAGCCGTCGTCGGTGCGCATCACCGGCAGCCGGTTGGCGGCGATGACGATCGGGCGGTCGGTCGGAAGCTCCGTCTGGCCGCGGTTGGGGTTGCTGGTGGCGTTGCGGTCGATCGCTGGTTGCGGTCAGTGGTGTCTGCTGCGGGGGGTGGTGGGGGTGGTTCATCGTGTGGTCCGTGGCTGATACGTGGGTCAGAGCGCGGCGGTCAGATCCGGTCGAGCGCCTGGCCCAGGTCGGCGACGAGATCGGCGGCATCCTCGATCCCGACGGAGAGGCGGATGAGGTTGTCCGGCACCTCCAGCGGCGATCCGGCCGCCGACGCGTGGGTCATCGCCGCGGGGTGCTCGATCAGGCTCTCGACCGCCCCGAGCGACTCGGCGAGCGTGAAGATCCGGGTCGAGTCGGCGGCGAGCATGGCCGCGTCCCTGCCCGCGGCGACGGTGAACGAAACCATCCCGCCGAAGTCGCGCATCTGCTTCGCCGCGGCGGCGTGGCCGGGATGGTCGGGAAGCTGCGGGTACAACACACGCTCGACCGCGGGGTGGGCGACGAGCAGATCGACGACGGCCCGCGCGTTCTCGCAGTGGCGGTCCATCCGCAGCGCCAGGGTCTTCACCCCGCGCAAGACGAGATAACAGTCGAACGGGGCAGGGATCGCGCCGGCGGCGTTCTGGGTGAATCGCAGTCGATCGGCGAGCTCGTCGTCGTTCACCGCGATGAACCCACCGACGACGTCGCTGTGCCCGCCCAGGTACTTCGTCGAGGAATGCACCACGATGTCGGCGCCGAGCGCGAGCGGCTGCTGCAGGTACGGCGTGGCGAACGTGTTGTCGACGACCACGAGGGCGCCGCGCTCGTGGCCGATGTCGGCGATCGCCTCGATGTCGAAGCACGTGAGGAGCGGGTTGGTCGGCGTCTCGAGCCACACCATGCCGACGTCGTCGGGCCATTCGGCCCGCAGTGCGTCGAGGTCGGTCAGGTCGACCGCCGACCACGGGAATCCGAGCGGGCCCCACACCTTCGAGATCAGCCGGAACGTGCCCCCGTACGCGTCGTTGCCGAGCAAGGTGCGCTGGCCCTGACGCAGCAGCCGCAGGACGTTGTCCTCGGCGGCCAGGCCGCTCGCGAACGCCAGGCCGTGTCGCGCCTGCTCGAGCGAGGCGACCTGCACCTCGAGCGCGGAGCGGGTCGGGTTGCCCGAGCGGGAGTACTCGAAGCCCTTGTGTCCGCCGACGCCCTCCTGGGCGAACGTGGTCGACAACGAGATGGGGGTGACGACGGCGCCGGTGGTCGGGTCGGGCCCCTGGCCGGCGTGGATCGCTCGCGTGGCGAATCCCTGCGCGCTGCCGCGGTCGACGTCGATCGCTTCGAGGTCGCCCATGTCAGTGACCCGACGTGGTCGACAGCTTGGCGTCGGCGATCGCGCCGAAGTAGGCGAGCACGTCGGTGCGGGTCAGCACGCTCAACGGGCGACCCCCCGACAACACGAGCAGCGCCGGCGCCGACTCCAACATCTGGACCGCCAGCTCGACCTTCTGGCCGACCCCGATGGTCGGCAGCTTGGGGCTCATCACCTTTTCGACCGGGGTCGACATCACGCTCGGATCGCGATGGATCGCCTCCATCAGATCGAGTTCATCGACCGCACCCGACACCTCGGCGGCGGCGAACGGGGGAGTGTTCTTGCACACGGGCAGCTGGCTGATGCCGTTCGTGCGCATGATCGTGACCGCCTCGGACACGAGCTGGTGCGGGTTGACGTAGAGCAGGGTGTCGATCGACGCGTTGCGGGTGTCGAGCACCGCGCCGACGCACTGGTCGCATTCCTTCAGGAAGCCGAAGTTCGCCATCCAGGCGTCGTCGAACACGCGGGACAGATAGCCGCGGCCGGAATCGGGGTTGAGCACGACGACGATGTCGTCGGGGCCGGCCTGCTTGGCCACCTTGATCGCCGCGGCGGCGGCCATGCCACCGGATCCGCCGATCAGGATGCCTTCGGTCTCGCTGACGTACCGAGCGGTCAGGAAGCTCTCCTCGTCGCTGATGGCGATGATGTCGTCGAGCAGCTCCGGCTCCCACGCCGCCGGGAAGAAGTCCTCGCCGACACCCTCGACGAGGTACGGCCGGCCGGAGCCTCCGGAGAACACCGAACCCTCGGGGTCGGCGGCGATGATCTTGATCGCCGGGTTCATCGACTTCAGGTAGCGGGCCACGCCGGTGATCGTCCCGCACGTGCCCGCCCCGGCGACGAAGTGGGTGATGCGGCCGTTCGTCTGGCGCCACAACTCCGGGCCGGTGGTCAGCTCGTGCGACAGCGGATTGTTCGGGTTCCCGTACTGGTTCGGGCGGAACGCGTTGCAGTTCGTTGGTCAGGCGCTCGGCGACGGAGTAGTAGCTCTGCGGATCGGCCGGCTCCACCGCGACGGGACACACCACGACCTCTGCGCCATAGGCCTCGAGCAGCGACACCTTCTCGGGCGCGACCTTGTCGGTCATCACGAACACACACGTGTAGCCGCGCTGGGCGGCGACGATCGCCAGCCCCACGCCGGTGTTGCCGCTGGTCGGCTCGACGATCGTTCCGCCCGGTCGAAGCAGACCGTCGCGTTCGGCGGCGAGGATCATCTCCAGCGCGGGACGGTCCTTGGACGACCCTCCCGGGTTGGCGGTCTCCGCCTTCAGGGCCAGGACGCATTCGATGCCCTGGTCCTCGCTGACCCGCTTCATGCGCACGAGCGGCGTGTTGCCGATCAGGTCGATCACGGAATCGGCGATCTCCGTGCCGGCGAGGCGAGGATCGCTCACCGGAGCACCATCACGATGGCGACGAGGATGTCGTCGGCGCGTTCGGTCATGGGGTCGACAGTACCCCCGTTCGGGTTTCAGCGGTACCGGTCAGGTGGCCGGCAGCAGGTGCGGAGCCCGCTCGGCGAGCAACGCGAACAGCTCGTTCGGCGACGGGTTGACGAGCCCGACGCCGTCGACGACCACGGTCGGGACGGTCTCGTTGCCGTTCGCGTACTGGCGCACGATCGCCGCATCGGCGGGTCGTCCCAGATGTTGTGTTCGACGCGCTCGATGCCGAGCTTGTCGAGGCCGCGCTGCAGACCGGAGCAGAATCCGCACCCCGGTCGCCAGTAGAGATCGATCTGGACGGGCTCGGTGCTGGGGGCTTCGGTCATGTGGTGTGAAACGATCAACTCGCCGAGATATTCCGCCGCGAGGCGGTGTTCGAGATCTCGCGCTCGAGCGTCGCCGTCGATCTGGCAATCTTTGTGACAATCTGTGGGGCGGGGAACCGCGTGACCCCGGCGGGCGTCGAAGTCCGCAGGGGTACTCGTCGGCGCACGGCCATCCGCGACGGATCGACCGAGCGATCGAACGACGACAGGGAGGGGACATCGATGTCCGAACACAGCGACGACGGTGACGCAGTGCACGGTGACGGGATGGACGGTGACGGCATGGACGGTGACGGCATGCAACTCGAGCCGGCCGACGAGGGTTCCGGCCGTTCCGGGACCCGTCGGCGGGTCGGCGTCGGGCTCGCGGCGGTGGTGCTCGTCGCCGCGGCCGGCGGGGTCGGGTACGGACTCGGCCACAGCTTCGCCGACGACCAGGACGACGCCGGCGCTGACGAACTCGCCCCCGCGTCCGAAGCGGAGGCGCCCGAGACGTTGCCTCCCGTCGAGAGCGATGTCGCCACCACCGACGCCTCCACCGACCGATGAGAGCACGGTGTCGACGGTCGTGCTCCCACCGGTGGGGACCATGCCGGGTGACGACGACTCGTCGTACTCCTGACGGAGGTCTCCGATGTCGCCGCCACCTCGTCGATCTCGGCGTCGGGAGGATTCGGCTACTCGATGTTCGGAAACGAGCCGTTGGAAACGCTGTTCGAGCGCACGACGTCCGGTGGCATGGTCCTGCGGGCACAGATGGGCCAGACGTGGGACCCGCCGACCGGTGGCGACTTCGGCGCCGGCGGTTGGCAGCCACCGCCCTGGTGCTTCGAGTCCGGACAGTTGCGGGTGTCGCTCGCCGGCAACGGTGCCGTCGATGTCGGCGGGTCCGGTTGGTACCGCGAGCCGTTCAAGGGCCGGTCCGTGTCGTGGATGATGCTCGGCGGCGCCGACAGCCAGCCGCACTGGGTGGTCGTCGCCCAGGTACCGGCCGGTGCCACGAACGTCGCCGTGACGTTCGCCGACGGTGCGACCGACTCGGTCGAGCCGCAGAACGGGATCGCCGTGCTCGCCGTCGCCGCCGCGCCCGGAGCTGCGCCGGACGACATGAACTCCCCGATGCCGGTGCCACCGGCGTTCGAGGTGACGTTCGAGGGCGGAAGCGAGCCGCTGTCGGTGACCTCCGGCGACGTCGGAACGTGGGCCGACCCCGAGTTCCAGGAGTCGTGCTCACCGCCACCTCCCGCCCTGCCCGATCCGGGTGAGCAGCCGGCTGATCCGGCGCTCGCCGAGGCGCAGATCGTCGACGTGATGACCCGGCTGTACGACGGCACGGTGACGGGGGAGGACGGGCTGGTCGACGACAACACCGGGATCGCCGACGCTCGGGCGCAGGTGGCCGAGGGAAGCTTCTCCGCCGAGGCCTCCAGCGCGCAGGCCGACGATCGAGGAGCTGGTGTTCACATCGCCGACCGAGGCGTGGTTCCGGTACCGCGTCGACACCGATGGCGTGGGTCTCAGCGACCGGTACGGCATCGCCAGGTTCACCGGCGGCGCCTGGCGGGTCACGCGCGACACGGTCTGCCAGGACCTCTCGATGGCCGGCGGCGACTGTGGCGGCGGCTGGCAGATGGTGCAACCGCCGAGCATGCAGATCGGGCATGTGGACCGAGCGGGATGAGCGAACCGGCCGTCGGCGACTGAGCCCGTGTCGATGGCAGACTGGCATCGTGAGTGCACCAGCTGTCGACACGTCCGTCTTCCTCGACCGTCTCGCTCGTGTGCGGGCGGCGATGACCGAGCAACACATCGACACGCTGCTGCTGTCGGTCGGGCACGACCTGCCGTACCTGACCGGCTACACGGCGATGCCGCTCGAGCGTCTGACGATGCTGGTGGTGCCGCGCGACGGCGACGCCACGATGGTCATCCCCCGGCTCGAAGCGCCGCGGGTCGTCGAGCAGCCGGGCGTGTTCAGCCTGCTCCCGTGGGGTGAGACCGAAGACCCGACGGCGCTCGTCGGCACGTTGTCGTCGGGATCGAACCGGGTGGCGGTCGGCGATCAGATGTGGGCCCGCTTCCTCGTCGAGCTCCTCCCGCACGTGCCCGGCGCCGAGTACGTCCGTGCGGTCGACGTGGTCGGTGCGCTGCGGATGACGAAGGATCAGGCGGAGATCGACGCGCTCGCCGCGGCGGGAGCGGCGGTCGACAAGATCGCCGGTGAGCTGCAGCGCGGCGAGATCGAACTGGTCGGTCGGACCGAAGCGCAGGTGTCGGCCGAGCTGAGCCGGCGGATCATCGCCGAGGGCCACGACAAGGTGAACTTCGCCATCGTCGCGGCCGGCGAGAACGCGGCCAGCCCGCATCACCACGCGAGCGACCGGGTGATCCGCGCGGGGGAGATCGTGCTGTGCGACTTCGGGGGCACCATGGCGGGCTACTGCTCGGACACCACGAGATGCGTGTTCACCGGCGACGTCACGCCCGAGGTGGCGGAGGCGTACGCGGTGCTCTACGAGGCGCAGGCGGCCGGTGTCGCCGCCGGCGCGGCGGGAACGCCGTGCGAGGACGTCGACCGCGTCACGCGCAAGGTGATCGACGATGCCGGCTACGGCGAGTACTTCATCCACCGCACCGGCCACGGCATCGGGATGGAGGAGCACGAGGATCCGTACATCGTCGAGGGCAACACGTTGCCGCTGGCGCCCGGGCACGCCTACAGCGTCGAGCCGGGCATCTACGTGGCCGGCAAGTGGGGCATGCGGCTGGAGGACATCGTCGTGGCCACCGCCGACGGCCCGCGATCGCTGAACAACTCCGACCACCACCTCGTCAGCGTCTGACCGACGACCCGGCCTTTTCGGCCTTTTCGGACCCGGTCCGAACAGGCCGAGGGGATTTCAGTCAGCTGGTGGCGAACTTGGACTCGTCGGGGACGTCGCTGAAGTTGGTCATCTCGATGAACAGGTCGGCGCCGTCGTATCGCGCCAGGGCGCCGTTCTCGAGGGCGCAGTAGCTCACGGTGCCGCCCGTGATCGGCACATCGACGCACCGCGCCTGTTGGTCGGCCTGGGTGATCGTGGAGCCGGTGGGTTCGCCGACGCGGCGGCTCGCGTCGACGCGGAGACGTTGGGCGAAGCTCTGCCCGTAGAACTCGTGGCCGATCGACACGTTGCTCACCCTGGCGTCGTTGATCGTCGCTTCGCATTCAGCGGCCGTGAGATCGCACGTCGCGACGGCGGCGTCGTCGTAGAGGAAGCGGACGTCGTTGATCGTGATCGATCGGCGATCCGGCCGGGCCTGGACCACGGTCGCCGTGGAGTTGACGTCGCCCATCTTCGTGAGGATGTCGTAGTCGGCGGTGAACATCGAACTGCTCACCGAGTCGAGCCGCTCCAACACGGCGTCGATGTCGGCGTTGCCCGTTTCGGTCGGCAGCGGTTCGGTCGGCTCGAAGCTCGGCCGCTGCCCCGTGAAGCACCCGGCCAGCGCCACGCTCGCCAGCACGGCTCCGACGATTCCCGAGACGATTCCACGTTTGCGTCGCGCTTTTTCCGGCACGGTGGTCCGAAATCGCGACGCAAACGCCTGATTCGGCGCGGAGATGGGATCAGCGGCGGAGGCGGCCATGGCGGCGTCAGGCTACGGCGTTACCCTGCTCGAACGTGATCCGCCTCGACGCCGCCACGGTGCTTCTGCAATGGGCGACCGGCGGCATGTTGTTCTGCTGGTTCACCACGCGTCGGCGCATCATCGGGCTCGGCTACGGCTGGCTGCTGCGGGGCGTCTACCTCTGCTTCGCCGCTCGGTGCGCTCGCCGCCGGCCTCCGTTTCGGCGTCGTACCGGTCCGGGAGGCGGCATCGGCCGGCGTCGCGATCGCCTGTCTCGCCGCGCTCGGGGTGTCGATCGTGCGTCGCCAGGCGGGCGTCAGCGGGCAGCAGGAGGAGTTCGATCGGCGTTCCGAGCGGGTGGCCGCGATGACCGGCATCGAGCGCACGGTCGTCACCGAGGCGCCGACCGAAGCCGGTCGCGCCGACCGCGGCCCGGAGTTCCCGCCGGTGCTCGACCTCGTGCCGGTGATCATCGGCACGATCGGTCTGATCGCGGCGGCGCTCGACGCCGGCGGCAACACCGCGACGGCCGCTGATCCGCACGCTCGTCAGCGCCGCGTTCATCGGAGCGATCACCGACGCGATGCTGCTCGGGCACTGGTACCTCGTGCAGCCCGGCCTGCCGCGACGCCTGCTCAACGAGATGGTCGTGGCGCTCCAGGTGCTGTGGCCGCTCGAGATGCTGTCGCTGCTGCTCCCGGTCGGGATGGTCGCGGTGATCACCGGTGACGTCGACGACGGCTGGAACGGCCTGCTCGGCTGGATGTGGATCGGCTGCGCCGCCACCACCATCGTGCTGATCTACGTCACCCGGGCCGCGCTCAAGGAGCGGTACTACTCCGCGGTGATGGCGGCCACCGGCCTGCTCTACCTGGCGATCCTCACCGCGTTCGGCATGGACATCATCGCCCGCGCCGTGCTCGCCCCCGGCTGACCGCATCCCTGAGGGCGCCACATCCACGTTTGCGTCGCGAAATGGGCGCGACAGGGCGTGCCAGAGCGCGACGCAAACGTGCTTGCTGCGGGGAGACCCGCCGTTGTGGTGGCGCGGTGGAGGGCATGTGATTGACTTGGCACATGGCACGTCCTGTCTGGAGCGGCACGATTTCGTTCGGGTTGGTGGCGATCCCCGTCAAGTTGTTCAACGCGGTGCGCCGCCAGAGCGTGTCGTTCAATCAGCTGGACGAGCGCAACATGGCGCGCATCCGCTACCGCAAGGTCAACGCCGAAACCGGCGAGGAGGTCGGCGACGACCACATCGTCAAGGCGTACGAGATCTCCAAGGGCCGGTACGTCGTGGTGAACCCCGACGAACTCGAGCCGTTCATGCCCGTGGCGACCAAGTCGGTCGACCTCGAGGAGTTCGTCGACCTCACCGAGATCGACCCCGTCTACTTCGACACCGCCTACCACCTGGCACCCGACGGGCCGCCGAAGCCGTACGTGTTGCTGGCGCGGGCGATGGAGGCCAGCGGCAAGGTGGCGATCGGCCGTTTCGTGATGCGCAACAAGCAGTACACCGCGGCGATCCGCGCCGAGGAAGGCCGGCTCGTGATGTCTTCGCTGGCGTACGCCGACGAGGTCGTCGACCCCTCGGAGATCTCCGAGCTGCAGGGCCTCGACGGTGTCGACGTCAGCAGCAAGGAGATCGCCATGGCCGAATCGCTCGTGGCGTCGCTGGCGGCTGATTTCGAGCCGGAGAAGTACCACGACGAGTACCGCGAGCAGGTGATGGCGCTCATCCAGATGAAGGCCGACGGCGAGGAGTTCGAGATGCCGGAGGCATCGACCGAGAAGCCCAAGGTCATCGACATCATGGCGGCGCTCGAGGCGAGCGTCGCGGCGGCCAAGAACGCCCGCGCCAACCACCCGTCGGGTGCGCCGACGAAGAAGGCCAAGGCGGCCAAGACGGCGGCGGCCAAATCGTCGGCGGCCAGCCGGGCGAAGAAGCCGACCTCGAAGTCCGCCTGACCGATCAGCGCACCACCGGAACCTGACGATCGATGGCTGCTCCGGTCGACGTCGAGGTCGACGGCCGGACGCTGCGGCTGTCGAACCTCGACAAGGTGCTCTACCCGTCGGGGTTCACGAAGGCCGAGGTCGTCGACTACCACGCCCGCATCGCGCCGTGGGTCATCCCGCATCTCGCGGGCCGGTGCCTCACGTTCCGGAGGTTCCCGAACGGCACCGACGGCACGGGCTTCTTCGAGAAGCGGTGCCCGTCGCACCGCCCCGACTGGCTGCCGGTGGCGCTCGGGCCCGGCGACCGTCAGGGCGGGATCGAGTACTGCCGGATCGAGGAGCCGGCGGCGATGGTGTGGGCGGCGAACATGGCGGCGATCGAGATCCACGCACCCATGGCGCTCGCCGCCGATCTGGACACCCCCCGCACGCTGGTGTTCGACTTCGATCCCGGGCCGAAGACGTCGATCGTCGAGTGCTGCGCCGTGGCGCTCGGCATCCGCGACGTGCTCGACTCGGTCGGGCTCGAAGGATGGTGCAAGACGTCGGGCTCCAAGGGCCTGCAGATGTACGTCCCGCTGAACACGCCCGGAGTGACCCACGACGCCGCCGCCGACTTCGCGCTGGCGGTGGGCCAGGTGATGGAGCGACAGATGCCCGGCAAGGTCACGACGGTGATGGCCAAGGTCGAGCGACCGGGCAAGATCTTCGTCGACTGGAGCCAGAACGCGCACCACAAGACCACCATCGCTCCCTACTCGTTGCGCGCCCGCCCGGATCCGACGGTGTCGACGCCGGTGACGTGGGACGAGGTGGCGGAGTGTGCGGCGAGTGGGGTCGAGTTGCGGTTCGAGGCGGCCGACGTCCTGTTCCGGGTCGAGGAGTACGGCGACCTCTTCGAGCCGGTGCTCACGACCGAGCAGGAGCTCCCCCGATCGTCGGGCTGAGACCCCTGGCCGGCCCGGTCCGGTGGTTCTCGTGAACAAACTGCGGCGTCAGCCGCAGTTTGTTCACGCGATGGCCAGGCGGTGCCGTGGTTCGGGGGCGGCTGGCGGTCATCATGGGGCGGTGACTTCCCGAGTTCGGCGACGAGCCTTCGGCGCGTTCCTGACTGCTGCGTGCCGCGGTCGTCGCCGGGTGCACCGCCAGCTCGACGCAGTCCGGCGGCGCACTCGTTCGTCGACGGGGCCGGCGCGGGCGGAGCGCTCGCCACCGGGACCTCGTTGACGTCTCGGCACGGGCCTGATCCGGTGCCCGTGCCGACCGCGACGGCGACGACGGCGACGACTCGAGCGTCGACGACGACCAGCACGGTTCGGGCGGCGACCACGACCGAGGTGCCGCTGACCGGGTGGGACGCGACCGATGCCCATCTCCTGCGGCGGCTGATCGGCAACGGAGACTCGGCGGCCTCGTTCGCGATCAGCATCGACGGCGAGATCGTCCACACCGTGGCGCTCGGTGTCCGGTCGCTCACCGAATCCGACCCGGCCGAGCCGGGCGACAGGTTCCGGATCGCCAGCATCAGCAAGACGATCTCGGCGATCACCATGTTGCAGCTCGTCGAGGAAGGCGTCGTCGGTCTCGACGATCCCGTCGGCGGCCTCGTCGCATCGTCGCTGGGCGTCGAAGCCGTGCCCGGCGGAACGGCCGACATCACCGTGCGCCAGTTGCTGACCCACACATCAGGGTTCGCTCAATCCGAGAACCTCTTCTTCGGGCGCCAGGTCGACTCGTGCCACGATGCCGCGGTCGTCGGGTTCACCCGGGGCCTGCAGGGCGTGCCCGGCGCGGGGTTCCGCTACAGCAACATGAACTACTGCATCGTCGGCTTGCTGATCGAGGAGCTGACCGGCGAGCCGTACGAACAGGCGGTGTACGAGCGGCTGCTGACGCCGCTGGGGATCTCGGGAATGCGGCTGGCCCCGACCTACGACCCCGGCCCCGACGAGGTCGATCACCGGACCGTCATCGGCCGCAACTACATGGAGGTGCTCGGCGGCGCCGGCGCGTGGGTGGCGACGCCGTCGGACCTGGTGACGATCATCGACTCGCTCGATCCTTCCAAGCCGGGCTGGAAGCCGCTCGACGACCCGACGCTCGCGGCCATGCAGACCAGCGTCAACGATCCGCTCGTGCCCGACCGCGGGTACGGCCTCGGACTCATCCTCTTCGGGGGCGGGGCCTACGGTCACACCGGCACCATCGAGAGCACGCATGCGATGGTGCTCGACCGCAACGACGGGGTCACGTTGGGCGCTGACGGTCAGCGGTGAGTATCCGAGCGAAACCGGCGAACTGGCCGGCATCGTCGACGATGCGCTCGTCGCCGGTGGGTTCGTCACGGGTGCCCCGCTCGTGGCGGATTGACCGTGTCCGTCTCGACCGCGCCCGTGCGCGCCATCGATTCCGTTGACCGTCATCGGCGGATATCTGGGGGCGGGCAAGACGACGCTCGTCAACCAGCTGTTGCGCCACCCCGAGGGTCGCCGGATCGGGGTGATCGTGAACGACTTCGGATCGGTCGGCATCGACGTCGAACTGTTGGCGGCGTCGGCTGAGGATGCTGTCGGCTCGGGCCGGATCGTCAGCCTCCCGAACGGCTGCGTGTGCTGCACGATCGGCTCGGGCCTGCAGGACGCGTTGACGGCGCTCGTCGCCCTCGCGCCGGCGCCCGACCACATCGTCGTGGAGGTGAGCGGTGTCGCCGATCCGGCGAGTGCCGCGGCGTGGGCGACGGTGCCGCCGTTCGCACCGGGGGGCGTGGTCGTGCTCGCCGCTGCCGACTCGGTCCGTTCGATGGCCCGGGACCGATTCGTCGGTCAGGAGGTGGTGCGGCAACTGGCCGGCGCCGACCTGATCCTGGTGACGAAGTCCGACCTCTGCGCGTCCGGCAGACGTCGTCGACGTCGAGTGTTGGCTCGACGAAACCACCGGCGGGACGCCACGGGTGTCGGTCGATCATGGCGCCGTGCCGACGTCGGTCCTGCTGGGGTGGGAGCCGACGGGCAGGAGGCTGAGCGAGCCCGGTGCGCCGGCTCCAGGACGGCGGCCACACCGATCGGTACGTGACGTGGGAGTGGACGGGTGAAGCCGCCGTGAGCAGGGCGGGCCTCGACGCGTTCCTGGAGGACCTGCCGCCCGGCGTGCTGCGGCTCAAGGGTTTCATCTCGCTCACCGACGGCTCGACGGTCGTCGTCCAGCGTGTCGGCGGCCGCTCGACCGTCGAGCCGCACCCGACCGGCCCCTCCGACCACGAGTGCGTGCTCGTGGCGATCGGCATCCGCGACGTCGTCGATACCGGGACCCTCACCCGCCTCGCCGACGCCCACCTCTCCTGACCGCGACGGCGAACGGCGGGACGGCGAACGGCGGGAGCGAGATCAGCGCGCGGGGGACGGGCGGGCGGCGGGGTAGGGGAGGCCGCCGACGACCGTGCCCCACACGCCGATGTCGCGGATCGCCAGCGGGTCGACGGTCAACGGATTGTCCTCGAGCACCGTGAAGTCCGCCGCCTTGCCGCACTCGATCGTGCCGAACTCGGCGTCGAGGTGGAGCTGGTGGGCCGACCCGAGGGTGACGGACCGGAGGGCCGACTCCGGCGAGATCCGCTCGTGCTCACCGAGGACGCGACCCGACGGGGTGACTCGGTTCACCGCACACCACATCGTGTGGAGCTGGCCGAGCGGGGTGACGTTGGCGTCGCTGTGCAGCGAGAACGACACGCCCTCGCGCTCGGCGGTCGCCGCCGGCTCCATGCGCCGCGCCCGTTCCGGGCCGATCGTGATGTCGTGGTGCTCGTCGCCCCAGTACCAGAGATGGTTGGCGAAGATGTTGGCGCACATCCCGAGCCGGGCCATCCGCCGGAACTGGGCGGCGGTCGTCAATTGACTGTGCTGCACCGTGTGCCGGTGATCGAGCCACGGGTACTCGATCACGAGTTGCTCGACCGTGTCGATCCAGGCGTCGATCGTGAGATCGCCGTTGCAATGGGCGTGGATGTTGATCTTGCGTTCGTGGAACGGCCGGCACATCTCGACCAACTGGGCGGGCGGCACCATCCACTGGCCGTGGTCGGTGCCGCGGTAGTAGCCGGGCCAGCCCATCTTGGCGGTGAAGCCCTGGATCGACCCGTCGAGCACGACCTTCAGACCGGCCGTGCGCAGCTTGTCGGTGTCGCCATGGCGCAGGCGGACCACGGCGTCGGCCGCGTCGGCCCAGTCCGTGCTGCCCGCCGGCAGCGCGGCGACGTGTCGTTGCAGGATGCGTGCCGGGTACTCCGGCCGATCGACGACACCGTGCCACGTCGCCTGCCCATCGGGGTGTCCGATGCCGGAGGCGGCGAGGTCGCACAGCATCGTGACGCCCTGGTTGGCGCAGATCTGGCCGAGCGCCTCGATCGCCGCCGGGTCGTTGAGCACTCGGAACAGGACCTGGACGGCCGATGCGGCGAGCGCCATCGCCGGCATCTCCTGCAACTCACCGCTCGGTTCGCCGTGGGGGTCCCGGGCCACACCCGGCGTCGTGGCGTCACGGGTGATCGCATGTCGTTCGAGCATCGCCGAGTTGACCGTGGCGAGGTGGGCGCTCGCGTGGAACACGAAGATCGGTCGCTCGGTCGACACCCTGTCGAGATGCTCCCGCGTGAGCCGTGCCTCGTCGCGGAAGTAGATCGGGTCGAACCCGCCGACCACGATCGGTTCGGCGGAGCCGGCGGTGGCGGCGTCGAGCTCGCGCAGCCGGTCGAGCAGGGCGTCGTAGGTACGGATGCCTCGTGCGATTCCTCCGTCGACGCGATGCCGATCGAACCAGCCGACGTACGGGAGCAGGGCGAACGCACCTTCCAACGTGTGGGCGTGGGCCTCGATCATCCCCGGGACGATCACGTGGTCGGCGAACCGCCGGTCGATCGTATGTGGACCCCAGCCGGCGCATTCGTCGATCGACCCGGCGGCGAGCACCCGCCCGTCGCGCACGGCGACGGCCTCGACCACCGGCTGTGACGGATCCATCGTGACGATCGCGCGCGCCGGAAAGACGGTGGTCTCGCTCATCCCGGCAACGTACCCGCCACCCGCCACTGATCCCCGGCCGGTGTTGTGGCAGACACGTTGGCCGTCCCGCGGTCAGATCGTCTGCCACAGATCCGCGGCCGCCGCTCTGTGGCAGACACATCGACGGTCCCGCGGTCGATGTGTCTGCCGTAAACCTCGAGGGGGATCGAGCGATCGGACGGGTCAGGCGAGCAGGGGAGCGACGGCGGTGGCGACGAGGTCGAGGTGATCGAGGTCGGCGAGGTCGAGCACCTGGAGATAGATCCGTTCGGCGCCCGCCTCGCGCCAACGCACGAGCGTGGCGGCGACCTCGTCGGGCGTGCCGGCGGCACCGTTCCGACGCAGCTCGGCCGACTCGCGTCCGATGGCGGCCGCCCGTCGTTCGACCTCGGCGTCGTCGGACCCGCAGCACAGCACCAGCGCGGCGGAGAACGTCATCGTCGCCGGGTCGCGGTCGATCGCCTCGCAGGCGGCGACGACACGATCGTGCTGCTTGGCGAAGAACCCGACGTCGACGAACGGCGTGTTGAACTCCGCGGCGAACCGTGCGGCGAGCGCCGGCGTGCGCTTCGGGCCGCCCCCGCCGATGACGATCGGCACCGGCGACTGCACCGGCTTGGGCAGGGCGGGCGATGCGGTGATCGGATAGTGGCCACCCGGCGACTCGAACGTCTCGCCGGTGGGGGTCGACCACATACCGGTGATGATCGAGAGCTGCTCCTCGAGCCGGTCGAAGCGCTCGCCGAGCGGCGGGAACGGGATGCCGTACGCGTCATGCTCGGCCTCGAACCACCCGGCGCCGAGGCCGAAGTCGACACGCCCACCCGACATCTGGTCGACCTGGGCCACGGAGATCGCCAGCGGGCCGGGGTGGCGGAACGTCACCGACGTCACGAGCGTTCCGAGCCTGATGGTCGACGTCTCGCGGGCCAGCGCACCGAGCGTGACCCATGCGTCGGTCGGGCCGGGAAGGCCCGATGCGTCGCCCATCGCGAGGTAGTGGTCGCTGCGGAAGAACGCGCCGTAGCCGAGCTGTTCGGCGCGCTGCGCCACCGCGAGCAGATCGTCGTACGTCGCTCCCTGCTGGGGCTCGGTGAAGATGCGAAGGTCGGCGATTTCCATGCGCGCAGGGTAGGGCGCCGGGCCACCGCATCGCGTGAGCCCGCGCCGTGGAACACTGGGCGGCATGAGTGCGTTCGCACAGCAGGGCCGCCCGGTCGACGACGTGGTCGGCGATCTCGTCGCGCTTCGTGCCGACGACGTTCGCTGGCGGAACGGTCGCACGTTCGGTCTGGTGTACGACGGAGGACCCTCGGTCCACGCCGTGGCAGAGGCGGCCGCCACGCTGTTCCTCCACGAAAACGCGTTGAACACGCAGGCGTTCCCGTCGCTCCGGCAGATCCAGGCCGACACGGTGGGGTGGACGGCGAGCCTCCTCCACGGTGATGCCGAGGTGGCCGGCTTCCTCACGAGCGGCGGCACCGAATCGATCCTGTGCGCGGTGCTGGCGGCCCGCGAGCGCGCGGCGCACGAGCGCGGCATCACCGAGCCGGAGATCGTGCTGTCGGCATCGGCCCACGCCGCGTTCCACAAGGCGGCCCACAACTTCGGCCTGACCGTGCGCAAGGCCCCGGTGCGGGCCGACTGGACCGCCGATGTCGACGCCATGGGCGATCTCGTCGGTCCGAACACGGCGCTCGTCGTCGGGTCAGCTCCGCAGTACCCGCAGGGTGTGCAGGACGACATCCCGGCGATCGCCGCCCTGGCGACGTCGGTCGGGGCGAACTGTCACGTCGATGCCTGCATGGGTGCGTTCGTGCTGCCCTTCGCCGAGATGCTCGGCCGCGACGTGAAGCCCTGGGATTTCCGGGTCGACGGGGTGACGACCATCTCGGCCGACATCCACAAGTTGGGATATGCGCCCAAAGGTGTCTCGGTCATCCTGCATCGCACCAAGGAATCGCGCCGGTACCAGACGTTCGTGTTCGACGACTGGCTCGGCGGCTTCTACGCGTCACCGAACATGCAGGGCACTCGGTCGGGCCTGCCGATGGCCTGCGCGTGGGCGGTGATGTCGCACCTCGGTATCGACGGGTACGTCGAGCTGACACGCCAGACGCTGGAGAACGCCGACCGGATGCGATCGGGGATCGCCGCGATCGATGGCATTCGCATCCTCGGCGACGGCACGTTCCACCTGGTCGCGATCGCCGCGGATCCGGCCGCGGAGCGCGACGTCGACATGTTCGCCGTCGGCGATGCGCTGCTGGCGAAGGGCTGGTACCACGACCGGCAGACACCGCCGGACAATCTGCACTCGACGGTCAGCAACACGAACACGGGAGTCATGGACGAGTACCTCGCCGACCTCGCGGCGAGCGTCGATCAGGTCGGATCGACACGGGTGGCGGACCGGTCGACGACCTACGCGACGCTTGAGTGAGCTCGCCCTGCTGACCAGCCAGGATCGCAGTCCCGCGAACCGAGCGGGAGCAGACCCTGCACTACGGTCCCCAGCCATGGCACAACGACTCGGGCATCGTCCGGTCGCCGTGATCGCGCTCGCCGCAATCGGCCTCGCCGCGTGTGCTGGAGATGGTTCCGATGCGGACCCCTCCTCGATTGCGACGCCGGCGGCGGATGCCGACGAACGCGACGCCGACAGCCGACCAGCGACGGACTCGGACGACGCCGAGCCATCCGACACCGAACCCGGCGACTCCCGACCGGGGGGTGGCGTCGACGCGATCCAGCCGTCGATCATCCGGATCGAGGCGATCGGCACGATCCGCGACCCGGAGGTCGGGTCGTCCGACGGCGCAGGCCGCGGCAGCGGCTTCATCATCAGCGACGACGGCCTCGCCGTCACGAACAACCACGTCGTCACCGGGGCAGACACGCTCGAGGTGTTCATCGGAGGCGACGACGGCACGAGCTACAACGCCACCGTGCTCGGCGTGTCCGAGTGCAACGACCTGGCGTTGATCGACATCGACGAGGACGGCCCCCTGACCCCGCTCGTGTGGTACGACGGCGAGATCACCGTGGGCATGGACGTCGCTGCCGTGGGCTTCTCGCTGGGCGACTCGCAGTTCACGTTGACTCGCGGCATCATCTCCGAGACCGAGGCCACTCCCGACACGCGCTCTTCGTCGCTCGACTCGACGCTCGAGCACGACGCCAACATCCAATCGGCCAACTCCGGTGGGCCCCTCGTGACCCCCGACGGGGCGGTCGTCGGGATCAACTACGCCGGCGGCGGCGGATCCGGCACCATGAGGCGATTCTTCGCGATCGACAAGGATCACGCCCAGGAGGTCGTCGACAGGCTGAAGGACGGCGACTTCGAGTCGCTCGGGATCAACGGCTACGCCGTGGTCGACGAGGAGGCGGGAATCCACGGCGTGTGGGTGTCCGGCGTGGCGCCCGGTTCTCCGGCCGCTGAGGTCGGCCTGGTGCCGGGCGACATCATCCAGTCGATGAACGGACTCCCGATCGGCGCCGACGGAACCATGGCGGACTACTGCGACGTGATCCGGACCTCGGGGGAGACTCCGATCACGATCGAGGTGCTCCGTTTCGACACCTCCGAGATCCTCACCGGCGAGATCAACGGCGACGAGCCGCTCGAGCAGACGTTCTCGTCCGCCCAGGCGGTCGAGGAGACCACGACGGTCGACCAAGCCACCACCACCTACGACAGCTACGCCACCATCGTCGACGACACCGGAGCCTTGACGATCCAGCTCCCGACCGCATGGACCTCACTCGATGCCGCGCCGATCACCCTCGCCGACGCCAGGGTGCTCCCGCAGATCATCGGGTTGCCGGATCTTGACGTGTACTACTCCGGTTGGGAAGCACCTGGAATCTTCTTCACATCCGTCCCCGACGCTGACATCCTGGGGAACCGGTAATGTTCGCGCCGACGAATTCTACTCACGGCGGTCAGTCGACCCACCAGAACACCGAGTTCCTCGGGACCTACCAGTTGTGGCTCGACTGCGGCGGGACGGGCACGGACTTCATCGTGCTGGGTGCGGCGAAGGTCGACGGTTCCGGTGATGTCGC